>JBCDLC010000032.1:0-39450 GCA_038745855.1 Pseudomonadota bacterium
GTCATCTCGGCCGATCACGCGCGTATAAAGCTGTTCGCCGAAGGGGCGTAGCTCTTCGATGGTGTCGGTGATGTTCGACATTTGAGGAGGAGCTTATCACGGGCGCCGGCCGGTCGGATAAGCGCCGGGTTTTTGCAACGATTACAGGGTGCGGGGCGTGGATAGGGGAGAAGTTATCCTACACCTTTGGGCGTCTTGCTGCTGGCGCGCTGGGAGAGACTTAAAGAGTTTCGCAGTCCTGAACCTCCCTCTAGTCGAAGAGCTTGGAGACGCTTTCCTTATTGGCGATGCGGCGGATGGCTTCGCCCAGGAGAGGCGCGACGGAGAGGATGCGGAGCCGGTCGGAGGCAAGATCTGCGTCGCTGTGCCGGATCGTGTCGCAGGCGACAATCTCGTCCAGCTCGCTGGCTTCAATCCGCTTGATCGCCTCGCGGGAAAACACGCCATGGGTGACATAGGCCCGGACAGAGCGGGCGCCCCGGGCTTTCAAGGCCGCCGCGGCGTTGGAGAGCGTGCCGCCGCTGTCGCAGATATCGTCGACCATGACGAGATCGCGGCCATCGACATCGCCGATGATGTTCATCACCTCGCTCTCGCCGGCCTTGGGTCTGCGCTTGTCCACGATGGCGAGTTCGCATCCGATCCGGTCGGCCAGGGCCCGGGCCCTGACAACGCCGCCCACGTCGGGGGAGACGATCATCAGCGTGTCGATGCCATTGCGCTCGCGGATGTCGGCCTCCATCACTGGCGCGGCGACGAGATTGTCGGTCGGCACGTCGAAGAAACCCTGGATCTGGCCCGCATGCAGATCCATCGTCAGCACCCGGTCTGCCCCGGCAGTGGAGATCAGATTAGCCACCAGCTTTGCCGAAATCGGTGTGCGGCCGTCGGTTTTTCGGTCCTGCCGAGCGTAGCCGAAATAGGGGATCACGGCGGTAATCCTCTGGGCGGAAGCGCGGGCCAGGGCATCGCAGCAGATCAGGAGTTCCATGAGGTGGTCATTCGCCGGATAGGACGTCGACTGGATGACGTACACATCCTCGCCGCGCACGTTTTCGGCGATCTGGACGAAGATCTCATTGTCAGCAAAGCGGTCGATCCGCCGCTCGGTCAGCGGCACATCGAGATAGTCGGCAATGGCTTCGGCGAGCGGCAGATTGGCGTTGCAGGAGATGAGCTTCATGGCGGCGGGCATCCGTTGAAGACGAGACTAGAGACCTTGCATCGGCTCGCTTCTCCCCCAAGGCTTACGGAGACGCAACGATTCTCTTCGCGGGCGTGCGCCCTGCTAGGGCTGTATCATGATGACCGATGCATTTCGGCCATAGTCGGGCGCGCCAGCCAGGTTGCGGCGACGGTTGGAGAAGTACTGCCGCTCCAGTGCGCAGGTGTCGTGGGCGATCGTATCGATACGGGTGATCCCGCAAGACCAATGGAGCCGGTGGGCCACATAGCCGGGCAGGTCGAAATGGAAGCGGTCGCCCTCGCCGACCTGGAAGAAGCGTTCCGTCTTGGGGTCGGCGGAAAGGAATGTGCCTCGGAATTCCGGGCCGACCTCATAGCTGGGTTGGTGAATACAGGGACCGATGGCGGCGCTGATGTCGGCCGCGGACGCACCGGCCGCTTCCATGGCGCCGATGCAGGCTTCGAGAACACCGCCGAGCGCGCCCTTCCACCCCGCATGGGCCGCGCCGATCACGCCCGCGACCGGGTCTGCGAAGAGGACCGGCGCGCAGTCGGCGGTCAGGATGCAAAGGGCAAGGCCCGGTGTTCGGGTCACCATGGCATCGCCCTTGGGCCGGTCGTCCGGCGGTGCTGCCAGAATGAGGGAGTCCGCGCTGTGGATCTGATAGAGGGAGACAAGGCGGTTTGGGCCGGCCGCGCCAATATCGCTTGCTATGCACGCGCGGTTGGTCGCGACGGCGCCTGGGTCATCGTTCGAGCCTGGCCCGGCATTGAGGCTGGCATAAAGTCCGGTCGATACGCCGCCCGCTCGGCCGTAAAAACCGTGGGTCAAGGCTGTGCCTTCCGCTGGACTTGGTCCTCGGTCGAGCACAGCGCTGGTGGCGTGGGGAATCGGGGCGGTGGGTTCAGCCATGGCCTTCGCGTATCAGAAACCGGCGGGGACGGGCAGGGTGGCTTGATCGGTATCCCCGCCAGACCTGGAGAGGCAGATCACCTGGAATCGGGTTCCCATCCCATCGGGATCCACCAGCCGCTGGGCCTGGTCGAAGATGGATTGTGCCTCTTGCGGATTGGCCTTGATCAATCTGTCGAGGCGCGCCTGGAGCCCGAGCGCCATAAGGAACTGGCCCTGGGGAATGGGCCCATGGACGGACAGGCCGGCGGCTTCGGCGAGGGTTCGGAGGCGGCGGAAGTCGACATCGACGGTGAGATCGCTGTCGCCAGGCGCCTCGAGCGGGTCGACCTGCTGGCCCGACCGGAAGGCGCGGAGTGTGTCGGATGGGGTGTGATCGGCAGGGCCATAGTCGATGAACAGGGCGCGGAAAGGATCGGCTCGGGCGGCCAGGGTGTGGACCAACGTTTCAAGGGCGGGTTGGATCTCGACCGCCTGTTCGATCGTAGGCGCTGGCTTCGTGGCTGGCTGGGACGCTGGTGGCGGTGCCTGCTCGGTCGCGAGGCCGAAGATGAAATCGCCCGCGCTGGAGAGGCCGATGACGCGTTCCCGCCAGGCGCCGTCCCCGTCCTTGACGAATTGCCGGGCCGGGAGACAGTCGAGGAACTCGTTCGCGATGAGCAGCATCGGACCCACCGGAACGGCCTGCAGATCGGCGGCGAACTGGACGGGGGCACCATGGGGCTGGAGCCGGCTTCTCTGTTCTGTGCGCAAGACGGGGCTGGCCTCCACCAGCGAAAGCGCAAGCGACCCATGGAAGTCAGCCCGCGCCCGCGTTGCCCGGAGCGCATCGTTCATCAAGGTGCCGCGCCCCGGTCCCAACTCCACCAGGTGGAACGGGTCTGGCGCGCCAAGCGCCGCCCACTCATGGGCGCACCAAAGGCCGATGAGTTCGCCGAATGCCTGGCTCGTCTCTGGCGCGGTCGTGAAGTCCCGGCCGAGCCCGCCGCCCTTGGCGTAATAGCCCCGAACAGGATCGTGGAGACACATGGACATGAAAACGGAAACAGGGATCGGCCCGTCGGCCGCGATCAGTGCTTTGAGGGTCTCGGAAAGGGCCGTTCCAGGTGCCGCCATGGGGAACTGTCAGGCTTGCGCCTTCACCGATTGCGGAGGTGTGCTGAGACCGCGGTACACGAGGTATGCGCCACCGATCCACATGGGCAAGGACAGCAGCATACCCATGGTGATATCGCCGGGCAGGAAACCCAGAAAACCGATATGCGCATCGGGCTCCCGGAAATTCTCGGCGACCGATCGGCCGATCCCATAGAACAGGAGGAACAGGCCTGCACTGAGACCTGGCCGATGCAGCAGCCTGAACCGCCAGGCCAGGACCGACAAGACAAGGAGCGGGACCAAACCTTCCAGGAGGGCCTCATAAAGCTGGCTCGGGTGACGCGGCATTTCCGCCGCTCGGCAACCGAAATCCCGGTACTGGCTGATCGCCAGATCGCGGCAATAGACCCACGTCTGGTTCGCCCAGTCGTAGGCTCCGGGTGCCGCACCCAGATTGGCTTCCGGGAACACCATGCCGAAGGGGCCTTCGGTATGGCGGCCGTAGAGCTCTGCGTTGATGAAGTTTGCCATGCGCCCGAAGAAGAGGCCGATCGGGGTCACGACGCCGGCAATATCGCCGATCGAGAGAAGGCTCATCCCCTTCTGCCGGGCGCACCAGACGATCGCGAGCGCCACGCCGATCAGACCGCCATGGAAGCTCATTCCCCCTTCCCAGACCCTGAGCAGCATCATCGGATCACCGGCGATCCGGTCTGGCTCGAACGGGATCTGATAGAAAAAGATGTAGCCCAACCGTCCGCCAAGGATGACACCAAGCGTGACGTAAAACAGGAGGTCGTCGATATCGTCCCGAGTGCCCGGTGCAACGCCGCCGAACAGCGCTGGTCTCGCCACAAGGGACAGAGCGTATCGCCAAGCGAGCAACAACCCCACGAGATAGGCCAACGCGTACCAGCGGAGGGGAAAATAGACGGGCCCGATGTCTATGGTCACAAGCGCCGGGCTGAATTCGGGGAAGGCAAGGGCGGCGGACGCCATGATGGTCGCAGTCATTGTGAGCATTTGGACTTTACCTTTGCAGCCGGGCTCCCATGTGGTGGGAGTGCGCATCAACGAGCCAGCGACAGGCCCTCGCGCGAAGGAGTAGCCCTATGGCCAGTACAAATCCACTGCTTGATGATCTTGCCGGCTTGATGACCGGCGCCATGGGTGCTGCCCGTGCCGCCAGCGATGAGGTCCGAACAGCAGCCCAGGCCCGAATGCGTGAGCTGATCGCCGATATGGACCTGGCGAACCAGGAAGAGGTCGACATTCTGAAGGCGCTCGCAGCATCGGCCCTCGAAAAGGTCGAGGCCCTTGAGACCCGCGTCCAACAGCTTGAGGTAAAAGCCGGAGAAAGCCGCAGCAGTTAACAGCATTTTGCCAAGGACAGCGATCGTAACTTGCGGGCGAATCCGGGCACCTTTAGCTAAGTAAGACGGCGGCCGGGGGGTCGCGTCGAGTTCGGAGGGTCTCAAGAATGAGTCTCAGTCAGTCCCACTCCATCGAAGCGGCAGGCGACACGCTCGACCTGATCGAGGATTTTCTGGAAACCAACAGTTGGCCCCACGAGCGCGAAGAAGATGACGCCGTCCAGTGCATTGTTCCGTCCCGCTGGGGCGATATGGGCGGACTGTTCGCCCTGCGCCATGATCCGCCTGCGCTGCATTTTTCGGTGACGCTCGACACGAAACCACAGATCGCAAAGAAAGCGGCCATCGCCGAGTTAGTGATGATGATGAATGAGCGGCTATGGCTCGGCCATTTCGACTACTGGGCCGAGGAAGGGGTGATCCTGTTCCGCCACGCTCTGCCGATGCTTGATCGAGATTGTCCCTCCGGTGGTGAAATTCGTTCGTTGATGGCGGCTGCCGTCGATGCGGTGGACCGGTTTGTTCCAGCCTTCAATTTCGTGATCTGGGCGGGGAAATCCGCGCGGGAAGCGATGGATGCCGCGATGTTCGAAACCAAGGGCGAAGCCTGATCGGAGCCCTTAGCATGGGCAAGGCGCCACTCGTCCTCTTCGGCGCAGGCCGCATGGGCACGGCGCTGATCAATGGCTGGGTTTCGGCGCCCTCGGATAGGCCCCTCGTCGTTGTCACGCCAAACCCTGGCGAGGCCCTGCGCGACCAGGAGACAAGCGGTGCTCTGGCACTGAACTGTGCGCCTGAACCCGCAGGCTTCTTGGCCATCTGCGTCAAACCCCAGGTATTTGGTTCGGTGTTGGACACGCTGAGGGCCTGGGTTGGACCGGATACGGTCGTGCTTTCGATCATGGCCGGCATCCGTATCCACCAGCTTTCGGAAAAGCTCGGAGTGGATCGCATTATCCGGGTTATGCCCAATACGCCTGGTGCGATTGGCAAGGGGGTGTCCCTTGTGTCCGCTGGTCCTGGAGCGAGCGAAGACGACGTACGCTCCGCCGTCGATCTCCTGTCGCCGTTGGGACATGTGGAAGGCCCGATGACCGAAGAGGCGCTGACGATCGCCACGTCGCTCTCGGGGTGCGGCCCTGCATACGTCTTTCTCCTGGCGGAATTGCTCGGTGCAGCGGGCGCTGAAGCGGGTCTGGATCCTGACATGGCGTCGAGGATCGCCCAGGCGACGGTCACGGGAGCAGCAGCACTTATATCTGAAAGTGGAGAGCCGCCGGCGGCGCTTCGAGCGGCTGTGACGTCGCCGAACGGTGTGACCGATGCGGCGCTCAGGGTCTTGATGGCGCGGGACCAATGGCCATCTTCCCTGAGAGAGGCCATCGCAGCGGCGGTGGCGCGAGATGCGGCACTGTCGGCCGCGCTGGACGAGGGATAGGGTTATGGAGGCTGCGGCCACAGGGACGGAAATGGGGACGAGTTCTGGCGCTGGCAAAGGCTCAGGGCAAGATGTTCTGGATCGGGGGTTCGAAGCTGCGCTGAAACTTGCGGCAACGCGCCCGTGGAACAGTCTGAGCTTGCGCGACATCGCTGAGGAAGCGGGCCTCCCCCTGTCGAGCTTCCAGGGCGTTGCAGACCGCGACGGGCTTGCCTTGCACGCTGATACCTATTTCGACCGTGCCATGTCGGCAGAAACCGTGGACGAGGATGATCTCGCACGCGAGCGCCTGTTCGACGTCATCATGCTCCGATACGAGGCGATGGAGCCGCACCGGGAGGGGCTTCTCTCGCTGTACCGTGCGTTGGATCGGTCGGCGGCGCTTCGCCTGCAGCGACTTCCGGCGCGGAGGGCTTCGGCAGAATGGGCCTTCATCTCCGCTGGGCTCGACGGCAGCGGTCAGGTGCCGATGGGGATCAAGGCCATCGGCCTTGCCTGGGTGCTGGCGCGGGCAGAGGATGCCTGGCGCCGTGAGACCGATCCCGGGTTCGCGAAAACCATGTCCGCACTCGATAAGGGCTTGCGCCAGGCCGAGCAGAGGATGCAGCGCATGGGTGCTTTCGGCTTGGTTCGGAAGCGGTCCAAAGGGTCGACGGCATCGGATCAGGGCGGAGCCCATGCCGATGTGACTGCGTCCAATGCGCCCGATGAAACACCGGCTGCGGAAGCAGGGGCTGCGAGCGCCTAGCCGATCGGGTCGAACACGGTTTCGAAAGCGGCTGGGCCGCGCTCTACCAGGACTGCACCTTCCCTGAGGTCGATTTCGTAGACGGCGAGGCTCCGCTCCGTCCTGCCATCTTCGCGAAACCGGAAAAGGCCGTTTACACCTGTGAATCCGTCCTCGTCGGTGAGCGATACTGCATCGATACCCCGGCGCGACTTATCTAGCACCATGGCGATCGAGGCGGCATCGTATCCGTGGGAGGCGAGGTCCGGAGCATTCCGTCCGTAGATCCTTTGGTAGGACGCTTCAAACGCCTCGAGGTTTTCTGGTGGTGGGGCAGCAAACAGGGCGCCGCTCAAAGTTGGTTCCCTCAAGGCCGAAGGGTCGGTCGCCCAACGGCTCGTTCCCAGCATCCGGATCCGGCGGAAATCGACGCCGAAATAAGGGATAAGCGGTGCAACAGCGCGCAGGCGCGTTCCATCTTCGGGGATCATGAGTGCAATCCGGTCAGGGCGGAACTCGATTTCCTGCTTCAGGACCTCAGCAACGATCTGGGCTTCAGCCGTCGGCGCTTCGCTGGCCGGGTCATAGAATTGGGAGACAGAGAGGCCGGCGCCCGTGCGCGCGGCTTCGGCGCGAAGGGCTTGCTCGACCCGGTATCCATAGTCCGAGCGTGGGCCTAGGAAGGCGAAGGTTTCGACCCCGGATTGGCGGGCATAGCTGACGACCCGAGCGACTTCCTCCTCCACCGAAAGCGATGCGAGGTAGGCGCCTTCTCCGCCGGCTTCGGGATCGTTCGAGAAGGAAATGATCGGTGCGTCAGCGGTTTCGGCGATAGGTTTCACCGCTTGCACATTGGCTGAGAAGAGGGGGCCGAGGAACAGATCGGCGCCCTCAGCAACCGCTTCCATGGCCGCTTCGGTGGCGCCCGTCTGGGTGCCTGCGGTGTCTTTAGGAATGAGAAGGAAACTGTCATCGCCTTGTTCGAAGAGCGCCAGTTCCATCGCGGCAAGCAGGCCCTGGGCTTCGGACTGGACTCGGCGATTGGGGTGGGTAAATGGCAACAGTACCGCAGCGCGGATAATCGTGCGGCCTTCCATGTGCTTGGGCGTAAGAGCCCTGGCTTGCTGGTCGTCGGGCTCGGTCATGACAATGACCGGATCTTCGCCGATGGGAATGGTCCGCTCTCCCGCTTGGGGATCAGGGTCGACGCGGGGTTCTCCAGTTTGGATCGGAACGGTGGGCCTGGCTGGACCCCCGGCACAGGCGGTGAGGAGTACGGACGACGCTAAGACGGCCGCGATCGAGGTCGATGAGATTGAGCTTGGCGCCAGGCGCTGGGCGCGCGATGGTCGTTTGGATGTCATCGCCAGATCCTTCATCTTCGTCCCGACCGGGCCCCTCCGGTAGGGTCCCTATCGTCTCTTCTACGTCGGAGCCTAGGGTGACCCCCTCGACCGGGCAAGACACGGCCCCACAAACCGATCCGCCAGTGCAGACCGTGCCATTGGCCGCGGGCCTTTACATTGTCTCAACGCCCATCGGTAATCTCAGGGATATTACACTACGCGCCCTCGATACGCTTACTGCAGCCGATGAAATCCTGGCCGAAGACACGCGCGTCACGCGCAAACTGTTGACCGCGTACGGCATCCATACGCGCCTGACAGCCTATCATGACCACAATGGGGCGGAGCGGCGGCCAGGCGTGTTGGCGGCACTGCAGGCGGGGGCGACGATCGCTCTGGTGAGCGATGCGGGCACGCCCCTCATCTCCGATCCTGGCTTCAAGCTTGTGCGGGACGCGGCCGATTGCGGCGTGGCGATCATCCCCGTTCCCGGTGCGTCTGCCATGCTTGCGGGCCTCGTGGTGGCCGGCCTGCCAACCGACCGGTTCCTTTTCGCCGGCTTCCTACCCCAGAAGGCAGCCGCCCGGCGACGCGCCCTCGAAGCGCTGGCGCCAATCGATTCAACGCTCATCCTGTATGAAGCCGGTTCACGACTGACGGCGATGCTATCGGACGCAGCGGCCTGCCTCGGCGGCAATCGCCCCGTTGCCGTATCAAGGGAGCTGACAAAGCGGTTTGAAGAAACCCGTCGCGACACGCTGGAGGAACTGGCCGCGCATTACGCCGGGGCTGGTAGCCCGAAAGGCGAACTGGTTGTCATGATCGGTCCGCCGGAAAACGGGGCGACGAGGGAAGCCGACCTCGACCGGTTCCTGGAAGAGGGTCTCGCGAGCATGAGCGTCAAGGCAGCGTCGGAAGCGGCCGCCCGCGCCTTGGGTGTGCCTCGGCGTCAGGCGTACCAGCGTGCCCTCGAACTCAAGCGGCAGCGCAATGAACCCTAGGCGCCGGAAATCAAAGCGCCAGAAAGCCGAACGGACAGGACGCCGGAGCGAGCAGATCGCCTCCTTCATGCTGCGCTTAAAAGGCTACACCATTCTGGAAACCCGGTTGAAGACCCACAAGGGCGAGATCGATATTGTTGCCCGGCGCAAGGATCTGCTTGTCTTTGTCGAGGTAAAGGCGCGCCCAACCGTGGAGACCGCAATCCTCGCTGTTACACCGCAAGCCCGGCGACGCATCGAAGCGGCGGCCCATCTCTGGGCCAGCCGCATTGACCCCGCTGGCCAGCTCGGTCGCCGGTTCGATCTGGTCGCCGTCTGTCCGCGGCAGTGGCCGACCCATGTGAGGGATGCGTGGCGTCCCGATTTCGAGCCTCGCCGATCGCAATAGGCGTTTCCCAGCGCACCAATATGTGGCATTGCTCAAGTGTATTGACACTGGAGATTGTCATCATGCGCCCTCCGATATGCTGTTCCGGTGGCCAAACCGGATCCGTCCGCGCCCCCTTGTCCGTCTCAGCCGCACTGGCATTGGCCGGGTTGATGACGCTGTCTGGATGCGCTGCCGCCGTTGTTGGAACCGCTGGCGCAGCCGGGGTGGCGACTGTTCAGGAGAGGACCGTTGGCGAGGCTGTCGACGACGCGACCACCTCGAATGAAATCAAGGTGCGATTGATATCAGAGCGGGGATTTGGCGAAGTCGATGTGGAAGTGGAGGGCGGTCAGGTTCTGCTGACCGGCCGCGTCAACACGCCTGAGGAGCGTGTTCGCGCCGAGGATGTTGCCTGGAGCGTGCGCGGGACGAAAAGCGTCGCCAATGAAGTGAAGATAGAGGCGCCGGGCGGGTTCATTTCGAATGTATCGGACGAATTCATCACAGCGCGCGTTCGAGCAGCCCTGATTGCCGACTCCGATGTGCGCAGCCTCAATGTGAACATCGAAACCTATGATGGCGTTGTGTACCTGATGGGCTTGGTCAGAAGCCAGAAGGAGTTGGAGGAAGCGGCGGAAAAGGCGTCTTTTGTGCGCGGTGTGAAGCAGGTCGTCTCCTTCATGCGTGTGCGCCAACCGCGCAAAACGCCGGACGCTGCGTCTGCACAGCCTCGCGATGCAAACAAGGAGTTGCTGGGAGGGTGATCCCTGCCCTGACCATGGCGTCACCGTGACCGTTAATCGAGTGTGAGAAAGCGCCCATGCCGGACTCTCAATCCCTTCGCGTGGCCATACAGATGGACCCACTCGACTCTGTCGACATCAATGGCGACACGACATTCGCGCTCGCGGAGGCGGCACAGGAACGCGGGCACACCCTCTGGATCTATCAGCCCCACGATCTGACCTATGATTCCGGCCGCGTGGTGGCGCGGGCGCGACCGGTAACGGTCCAGCGCGTCGCAGAAACGCCGGGCATATTTGGTGACGTCGCCCTCATCGACCTGGCTTCCGATGTCGATGTCGTCCTTGTCCGGCAGGATCCGCCCTTTGACATGGCGTACATCACGACGTGCCACATCCTCGAACTGGTGTCCGAAAAAACGCTGGTGCTCAACAATCCGGCCAGCGTGCGATCCAACCCTGAAAAGCTGTATCCGCTGCGATATCCTGACATCACCCCACCGACCTTGATCAGCCGGGACATTGCAGCCATCGATGCGTTCCGCATGGTGCACGGGGATATTATCCTCAAACCACTCTACAGCTTTGGCGGTAAGGGCGTCTTCAAGGTCGGCCCTGGTGACCCCAATCTGGCAGCCTTGACGGAAATGTTCCTGTCCGCTTCGCCCGAGCCGATCGTCGTTCAGGCCTTCCTTCCGGCCATCGCGGAAGGGGACAAGCGCATCATTCTCGTGAACGGGGACGTCGCTGGCGGTTTCAACCGGGTGCCCCAGGGGGTCGATACGCGTTCGAACATGCGCGTCGGCGGCGAGCCCGTCCCGCTCGAGCTCAGTGACAGCGACCGGGCGATCTGTGAACGCATCGGCCCAGATCTCAAGCGATTGGGCCAGGTGTTGGTCGGCATCGATGTCATCGGCGACAAGCTGACCGAGGTGAACGTCACATCGCCGACCGGTGTCCAGGTTCTCAAACGTTTCACCGGGATCGATGCGGGTGCCATGTTCTGGGATGCGGCCGAGGAAATACACGCCGAACGTGCGCAATAGCCGATAAATTTCTCGTAATGCTCCTATTTGTTCTTTTCTTGTTCCCAATAATATGCTTTCTCGCCGCCAACGAGCGAGGGCAGCATGGTCAATCGGATCACAACATTTGCGTTTGAAGGCATCGAAGCCAAACCGGTAGATGTCCAGGTGCATATCATGGGTGGCCAGCCGACCATGCAGATCGTTGGGCTCCCCAGCGAGGCAGTCGCTGAAAGCCGGGACCGGGTGCAATGCGCACTTTCTGCCATGGGCTTGGCGCTGCCGCCGAAGCGTGTGGTCGTGAACCTCGCGCCCGCAGACCTTCCCAAAGAAGGTAGCCACTACGACGCGGCGATCGCGCTCGCCTTGCTTGTCGCCGTTGGGGTGTTGCCAAGCGATGCCCTCGATGGCCATGCAGCAATGGGGGAACTTGCGTTGGATGGGGCGCTTGCAGAAACGGTGGGCGTTCTGCCCGCGGCGATGGCGGCCCAGGCCCTTGGATTACGCCTGATCTGCCCCGCTGCATGCGGTTCGGAAGCGGCTTGGGCCGGCGAAGGCGCAATTTCAGCGCCGTCTCTGATTGCGCTCGTCAATCATTTCACCGGAAATTCGATCCTTCCATCGCCAACAACCGAAGACTTGGCGGCACCTGAGTTCGGCCCGGACCTACGCGACGTGAAAGGGCAGGAAGGGGCAAAGCGCGTGCTCGAAATCGCGGCGGCTGGCGGCCATAATGCGATCTTCTGCGGTCCGCCTGGGTCGGGGAAGACCATGCTCGCAGAACGGTTGCCTGGATTGTTGCCGGCGCTGTCGCCACGGGAGTTGCTTGAAGTCAGCCAGATCCAATCCGTCGCAGGCTTGTTGGAGCGTGGGCGGCTCTCCAGGCGGCGCCCTTTCCGCGCGCCCCACCACAGTGCGTCCATGGCGGCGATGGTGGGCGGCGGCGTGAAAGCAAAGCCCGGTGAAGTTTCCCTGGCCCACCACGGCGTTTTGTTTCTGGACGAGTTGCCGGAATTCCCAAGCCAGGTCCTCGATAGTCTGCGCCAGCCCCTGGAAGGTGGCGAGGTCATGGTCGCGCGCGCGAACCGGCACGTGAAATACCCTGCGCGGTTCCAGCTTGTTGGCGCCATGAACCCCTGCAAGTGCGGCGGTGGTGCCGGTGACCATGCCTGCCGCCGTATGCCCGCCTGCGCGATCGACTATCAGGCTCGCCTCTCGGGGCCCTTCATTGATCGCATCGATCTCTTCCACGAAACGCCGGCGGTGACGGCGACAGATCTGACCCTACCGCCAGCTGCAGAAGGAACGCCTCAAGTCGCGGCCCGCGTGGCCGCCGCCCGGGATATACAAACGGACCGGTACTCGCGCGAGGCGGGTGAGGGGCGGCGCCCCGTGAATGCCGATGCCCGCGTCGTCGAATTGGAGCGTGTTGCCCAACCAGATGCAAAAGGATCAGCCCTGCTCGACCAGGCGATACAGAGGTTCGGCCTGACAGCGCGCGGGTATCACAGGGTATTGAAGGTCGCGCGAACGATCGCCGATCTGGAAGGGCATGACGCGATCAGTCGTATCCACGTTGCTGAGGCCTTGTCCTACCGCAGACGTGTGCCAGGCACGGAGGCCAAGACAAGCCGCGCTCGCGTTGGCTTGGCTCAGTAAATTCCCGTCCTGATCGATAGGGGCCACACCCTAAAACCCGCGATTAAGACAGAGGTGGCAGGGTACTAACATGAATGACACCCCTCGACACCCCGACCCATCGACCGCGCCCAGCCCGGAACAGACCTTTCTTGCGACGGCAAGCCATGAGATCCGCACACCACTGAACGGAATTCTGGGCACAGCGTCGCTTCTGCTGGAGACCGATCTGTCGCCGGCCCAGCGCGACTATGTTGATACGATCCGCTCGTCTGGTGCGCGGTTGCTTGATCTACTGAACAACGTCCTTGATCACGCGCGGCTCGATGCTGGCGGAATTGCCCTAGAACAAGCGCCCTTTTGTCCGATTGGGCTGGCGCGTGAAGTGACTGAGTTACTGTCTCCTCGGGCCCATGCCAGCAACCTGGATCTTGCGGCCCGCGCTTTGACGCTCCCCATGCCGACTTTGCTTGGTGATGCCGGCAGGATCCGCCAGATCCTCTTCAACCTCGTCGGCAATGCGTTGAAATTTACAGAGCGGGGCGGCGTGCTGCTGGATGTTGCGTATGACGAGGGTGATATCCGGTACTGCATTACAGATACAGGGCCGGGCATCCCTGACAACGCCAAGCACAAGCTGTTCGAGGCGTTCCGGCAATCGAACACATCCGATGCCCAAAAGGACGGCGGTGTCGGTCTCGGTCTGTCCATTGTACAGCGCTTGGCGGAGCTCTTGGGCGGACGGGTCTGGGTCACCGGTTTGGAGGGCGTGGGCACCCAGTTCCATGTTGCGGTCCCATTGCCACCCGCAGAATTACCGCCGAGCCACGATCTGCCGTCGCTCGGGATAAAGGTCGGGCTCGTTGGTTTGCCGCCAGGAACGGCCCTGACCGCAGCGGCGTCGTTGGCAGCGGCAGACTGCAAAGCGATTGGCATCGATCCGGTCGCAACCCCGAGGTGGAAGACAGACGTTCAACTTATCGGCGCAGAGGTCGCGCCAAACCTGATCGCACGGCATGCGGCCCTGGCGCCATCGCTTGTCGTTCTGAGACCAGAGGATCGCGGCGCGATCAGTCAGTTTCGCGCCCTTGGTTGCAAAGGTTGGCTCGTCAGGCCCCTTCGAGGCACGTCTACCGTGGAACGTGTTTATCTCGCCCGGGACGGGCACGCAGAGATTGACGAGCCCGATATCACCACCGGCAGCGGGCGCGTGTTGATTGCTGACGACAATCCTGTGAACGCAATGATCGCGCGGCGTGCCTTGGAATCGGCAGGTTTCGCCGTGACTGTTGCATCAACAGGCGCAGAAGCGTTGGAAGCAGCAGAATTGGTACGTCCTGATCTGGTGCTCATGGATCTGAGGATGCCCGTCATGGACGGATTTGAGGCAATGCGGCGCCTTCGGGCGAATGGCTATGACGGCCCTGTCATCGCGGTATCAGCAGAGGTCAATCCCAGTGTCGAAAGCGACGCGCAATGTGCTGGCGCCGATCTTGTTGCAGCCAAGCCTATCGACGCCGAAACACTCCGTCAGCTTGCCATCCGCTGGTCGGGGAGCGGACAGGAGACCGCCGCATGACGGACGCCGCCGCAGATGGCTATAGGCAGAGACCAAGACTTGCCCACGCCCTCGGCTCGCTCCGCGACCGCCGTATGGCTGCGATGCTCATTCTGTCATTCGCTGCCAGCTTACCCCTTGGCACCGTCCTTGGAACCCTTGCCGCGTGGTTGACCGAAGAGGGCATCGGCCCCGCCATCATCGGTAATTTCTCACTCGTCACGCTTGGGTACGCATTCAAGTACCTATGGGCACCCGCGCTCCAGGCGCCGCCAAATTTCCCTCTCCTCCGCATCGGAACGCGCCGATCTTGGCTTCTCGCCTTTCAAGTCGCCATCGGCATCCTGCTGGTGCTCCTTGCGACCGCCGATCCGCAGCAGAATCTCGCACTGATCGCCATCATCGCTTTCGCGGTCAGCCTACTCTCCCCCAGCCACGACATCGTACTCGACGCCTGGCGGATCGAGGTCGCACGGGATGATGTCGATAAGGATCTGATGTCGGCACTCTACCAGTTTGGATATAAATCGGGGACGTTTATCACCGGATTTGTGGCGCTGCTCCTGGCCGCCCGGTTTGGATGGCCCATCGTCTTCCTGATGATTGGGAGCTTTGTTGCTCTGACACTCATCGGTACCTTGATTGCGCCCGAGCCTGACGCTGAAAGCACCGCCGACCGAGTGAGCGACTCGCCAAAGGGCTATAGCGAGCGAGTCGGTCGCCAGGCGGCGATGGTCGGTTTGGGCATTTCATTAGTCGCGTGGTTGATCGCCCTGGGACTGATCGGGCAATTCCTAATGAGCTCGCTCCTGCTTTCAGGCGATATGCGGGGGAGCACCTTCGTCCGCCAGAGCGGGCCTTGGATTGTCGGCCTCACGGTGATTGTGCCGGCGGTTGTCGCCTGCTTACTGCTGTTCCGTCCGCAACTTCTAGGCGGTCAAGATCGGGATCGGGTCGAGGGTCGGCAAGGCGTTGATCTGCCCCCTGTTGCTGGGGTCCTTTTCCGGGGCATTCTTGATCCCTTGATCGATCTTGTGGACCGATTGCGTTGGGGCGCGTTGGTCGTACTCCTGTTGGCGCTGACCTATCGCTTTACCGATGCGGTATGGGGATCTTTCGCTTATCCTTTCTATCTCGGAACAGACTTCGGTGCCCTGGGCCACAGCCTCGATGACGTAGCCATCGCATCGAAATTCTTCGGCGTTATCGCAACGATCCTTGGCGCCCTCCTAGGCGGCCTCATGATCGCGGCCCTCGGCCGAATGCCCGTATTGGTGATTGGAGGCATTGTTGCGGCTGCCACGAACCTACTTTACGCGGACCTCGCCGCCGGTGCTGCCGTACTGGACCAGTTTCTCTCGGTAACAGGGCTAGACGGTCCACTGGTCTTGTTTGCCGATTGGGCTGCAAAGATCCAACCCGAAACCGTTGTATTACCAGCAGACCAGGGCCAGCGCATGGCCCGACTCATGATCACGATCTTCGCGGAGAATGTTGCTGGAGGACTCGCTTTGGTGGCGATCACCGCTTTTCTGACATCCGTCGTTAATCCCCGTTTTGCCGCCATGCAGTATGCGCTGCTCGCGTCCTTATCCATGTTGATCGGAACGCTCGGGCGTCCCTGGCTTGGCGAGCTGATTGAACAGCAGGGATTCTTCGATGTCTTCGTCATCACATTCTGGCTTGGCGGCGTCGCTGTGGTGTTGTGCGTGCTGGAATGGATCCGCCAAGGCCGTGGTCAAACAGCGTAAGAGATGCACCCCCCTCGAAGATCAAACGAATACTCTAACCGGAGGGGACATCCAGAGTATCGATCGTGTAGGCGGCGATCGTTGCGAGCGTGACAATATCGTTCACGGTTGCGCCGAGGGATGCGACCTGAATGGGTTTTTCAAAACCCAACAGCATCGGTCCGATAACCGTTCCGCCGCCCATGGCGCCGAGTAGTTTCGTTGAGATCGATGCCGAATGGATAGCAGGCATAACAAGCACATTGGCTGGCCCGCTCAAGCGCGAAAACGGATAAACGAGCTTATGGTTCGGATTGAGCGCCACATCGGCCGCGATGTCGCCTTCGTACTCGAAATCGACATCGGTTCGCTCATCGAGGATCTCGACGGCTTCGCGCACCTTTTCGATCCGCTCTCCCATCGGGTTGCCAAAGGTTGAGTATGACAGCAGCGCGACACGCGGCGTGAATCCGAGCGAGCGGACACCGCGCGCGGCTTCAATCGCAATTGCGGCGATCTCGTCTGCATCGGGCAATTCAACAACGCTTGTATCGGCAATGAAAACGGTCTGGCCACGGCCGATCACCATGGACATGCCAATCACGGGCTGCCCCGGCAGCGGATCGAGCACCTGCCGGGCGTCGTTCAAGGCGACGTCGTAGTTTCGCGTGACCCCGGTCACCATTCCGTCCGCATCGCCCAGCGCGAGCATGCAGCAGCCGAAAACGTTCCTGTCCTGGTTTACAAGGCGTTGCGCGTCCCTTTTGAGGAGCCCATCTCGCTGCTGTCTCGCGTAAAGATAGTCCGTGTAGTCGGGATTGCGGTCAGAGAGCCGGGCGTTGATGAACTCGAGGCTGCCCTCCGGAACGCCCATCTGTTTCATCGTTGCCGCGATGCCTTCCTCCCGCCCAATCAGGATCGGCTGGCCCAGCCCCTGGTTCTTGAAAGACCATGCTGCCCGGACGACCGACGGTTCCTCGCCTTCGGCAAAAACGATGCGCTTGTTCATCTTGCGCACCGCGCTTTGCAGGCCCTGCATGAAGGATGCCGTTGGATCCTGGCGTTGGGCGAGGGAGTGCCGATAGGCTTCCATGTCTTCGATCGGTTTTCGCGCTACGCCGGTATCCATTGCCGCCTGGGCGACGAACGGCGGAATGAAGGAGACCAGCCGGGGGTCGAAAGGGGTCGGTATGATGTAGTCGGGCCCGAACCGGGGGCGTTGGCCGTGATAGGCTGCGGCCACCTCGTCGGGCACGTCTTCCCGCGCCAACTCCGCAAGGGCCTTGGCGGCGGCGACCTTCATTTCTTCATTGATGCCGCGGGCCCGCACATCGAGTGCGCCCCGGAAGATGTAAGGAAAACCGAGGACATTGTTCACCTGGTTGGGATAATCGGATCGGCCGGTTGCAACGATGGCGTCATCTCGAACCTGATTGATTTCTTCTGGGGTGATTTCCGGATCTGGATTAGCCATCGCGAAAATGATCGGCTTGTCGGCCATGGATGCGACCATCTCCTTGGTCACCGCGCCCTTCACCGACAGGCCGAGAAAACAGTCGACCCCCTCCATGGCATCGCTGAGCGACCGTTTCGATGTTTTCACCGCAAAGGCCGACTTGAACTGGTCCATCCGTTCCGTCCGGCCTTCATAAATCACGCCGCGGCTGTCGCACATCAGGATGTTTTCCTTCTTTGCGCCAAGGTGTGCGATGAGCCCTGCGCACGAGAGCCCGGCGGCGCCAGCGCCGGAAATCGCCACTGTGAGATCTTCCATTTTGCGCCCGGTGATCGCGCAAGCGTTGATGATGCCTGCGGCGGCGATGATCGCTGTGCCGTGTTGGTCGTCATGGAATACCGGGATGTCGAGTTCTTCTCGAAGCCGGCTTTCGATCAAGAAGCAGTCCGGTGCGCCGATGTCTTCCAAATTGATGCCGCCGAATGTGGCACCGATATTTCGGACGGTTCGGCAGAAATCGTCCGCGTCCTTGGTGTCGACCTCGATGTCGATGGAGTCCACGTCTGCAAAACGTTTGAACAGGACTGACTTGCCTTCCATGACGGGCTTTGACGCCATCGCCCCAAGGTCGCCGAGGCCGAGGATCGCGGTGCCGTTTGAAATCACGGCCACCATGTTGCCCTTGGCCGTATAGTCGTAGGCGGCGTCTTCGTTTTCCGCGATGGCTTTAACGGGAACGGCGACCCCTGGGCTGTAGGCCAACGACAAGTCCCTCTGGGTGCCCATGGGCTTGGTTGGGGTCATGGAGAGCTTTCCGGCAGGGGCTTGTGCGTGGAAGTCCAGCGCTTCCTGGTCGGTGAAACTCGGGCGTTTGGCAGTCATCGATGTGGGATCCCGGACAAGGTTCATGGGAAAGGGACGTATGTTTCCGCGACCATATTCACCTCGCTCCCCGGCTACAACCCAATGGAGAGAATAGGGTATTTCCGTTTGCCCACTTGGTGTGTTTGACCGGGGTGACTTGCGCTTTCTCGACTTAAGCGGCACCCCCAAGCTTATGGATGACGCTGCATCACAAGCGATTCGACCCACGGCCGCTGCGAAATCCGGAGGGGATACGACTGTTGCGGCGGCAAGGGCCGCTGCTCCAACCAAGGCGCCGACCCCGTTCATGGCGCAATACCTGGAGATCAAGGCTCGCAACCCAGATGCGCTTCTGTTTTTCCGAATGGGTGATTTTTACGAGCTGTTTTTCGAAGATGCGGTGGAGGCCGCCGAGATCCTCGGAATCACACTCACGGCGCGAGGCGAGCATGAGGGTGAGCCGATCCCTATGGCGGGCGTGCCGTTCCATGCTGCGGATGGCTATCTGGCACGTCTGATCAGGACTGGCCGAACCGTTGCGGTTTGCGAGCAGATGGAGACGCCTGCCGAAGCAAAGAAGCGTGGGTCCAAGGCTGTGGTTGCACGTGATATCGTTCGATTGGTGACCCCTGGCACCCTCACGGAAGATACACTCTTGCCGGCCCGACAGGGACAGGCCCTCGTTGCGGTAGCGTTCGCAAAAGGCGGCAGCGAGGCCGCACTTGCAGCCGCCGACGTTTCAACGGGGCGGTTCGATCTTGTTTGTTGCGACACTGCCGCATTGGGAGATCATCTGACGGCGTTGCCCGTGCAGGAATGGCTAGTAACCGAAAGCGATGCAGAGTGCGACGCGATTGCTAGCCTCCGCGAGGTGATCTCTGCCCCTTTGGCGCAGCGGCCCGATCGCGTTGGACGGCCTGCGCGCGGCGAGACACTGCTCAAAGAGACGCTCGGCGTTGCCGCGCTTGAGGCCTACGGCGATCTCACCAGGGCGGAATTGTCAGCCATTGCGTTGCTTTTGGACTATATCCTGCTGACCCAGGCCGGCGCCGATGTGCGGCTCGATCCCCCCCGGCGCAAAACGCAGGGTGCTGCGCTGGCCATCGATCCGGCGACGCGGGCAAGCCTGGAGATCGAACAGGCGCTTTCCGGAGAGCGGGCGGGAAGTTTGCTGGCGACGATCGATCGTACCCTTACTGCCCCGGGGGCCCGGCACCTGGCGGCGCGCCTTTCCGAGCCTTCGCGCAATCAGGCCGATATTTCCGCGCAGCATGATGCCGTCGGCTGGTTCGTCGAGCGTGGCCACCTGCGCAACGATGTCCGTGAACAGCTCAAAACCGTTCCCGATATCGAGCGGGCTCGGACACGATTGCGGCTTGGTCGCGGCGGGCCCCGGGATCTGGCCGCGCTCGCAGCGGCGCTTGTGGGCGCGGATGCGGCGATTGCGGCCATGGCAGAGCCCATGGATGGTGCCCCTGGCATTCTCGCAGACTGCATGCAGCAATTGACGCTGGCACGGCACCCAACCCTTTCGGCGCTCGCCCATGATCTTTCTGAAGCAGTGGTCGAGGAGCCCCCCGTCCTGGCCCGGGATGGCGGCTTTATCGCTCCAGGTTGGGATGCCGCGCTGGATGAAACGCGGGCGCTTCGCGACGACAGTCGCAAGATCATCGCGGGTCTTGAGCGCGCCTATGGCGAGGAAACCGATATTTCCGGCTTGCGCATCAAGTACAACAATGTGCTTGGCTACTTTATCGATGTGGCGGCACGTGTGGCCGACCCGCTTATGGCCGCGCCCCTCAACGCGAAGTTCATCCATCGCCAGACCCTGGCCAAGAACGTCCGGTTTACCACGGAAGAACTCCAGGCGATGGCCGGGCGGATTTCCCGCGCAGAAGACGAGGCGAAGGGACGGGAGCGCGCGATTTATGACAGTTTCGTCGAGCGGGTGAATGCTGCCGAAGCCAACTTGCGCATGTCGGCCGATGCGCTCGCAGTGCTCGACGTTGCGAGCGCGCTGGCGGAGTGGGCTGCGGAAACTGACGCCGTAAGACCCACTGTTGTCGATAACCCGGTCGTTCACGCCGACGGGTTGCGACACCCCGTCGTGGAGGCCGCCCTGCGAAAATCGGGCGACGGTTTCACGGCCAATGACCTCCACCTTGATGCCAGCGGGCTCTCGGGGCCACGGTTAAGCCTCATCACCGGGCCGAACATGGCCGGTAAATCGACGTTCCTGCGCCAAGCTGCACTCGCCGTGATCCTCGCCCAGGCCGGCTGTTTTGTGCCCGCTCGTAAATTCGAATTCGGCTTGGCCGATCGAGTATTCTCACGCGTCGGTGCTTCGGACGATCTGGCGAGGGGCCGGTCCACATTCATGGTCGAGATGGTGGAAACCGCGACGATCCTAAGCCAGGCAACCGAGCGCAGCGTCGTGATCCTGGACGAGGTGGGCCGCGGTACGTCGACATTTGATGGTCTCGCCATCGCTTGGGCAGCGGTCGAGCATCTCCATGACGTCAATGGTTGCCGATCCCTGTTCGCCACGCACTATCACGAGTTGACCGACTTGGCAGCCAGGCTGAAATGCGGTGCCAATGCTTCGTTAAGAGCGCGAGAATGGAATGGCGACCTGATTTTCCTGCATGAGGTGCAGCCTGGACCGGCGGACAAGTCCTATGGTGTGCAGGTCGCCAAGCTTGCCGGACTACCGAGACGGGCTGTCGCCCGGGCCGGAGAGATCCTTGCCAAACTCGAAGCCGACGGCAGTGGGCCAGCGGTTCTGCCCCTCTTCGCAGCGGCCCCAGAGCCAACCGAGCCAAGCGCGAGCCAGACCAGGACCGTGGAGGCGGTAACGGAAAGCCGAGCCGACCGCCTGCTGGAGACGATCGACCCGGACTCGCTGACACCGCGGGAAGCCCTGGCACTGATCTACGAACTCAAGGGTTCGGAAGGGTGAGGCCGAAAGTTTAGAACGCTTTCTGCCACCCAATGGTGACCACCAGGTCCGTTTCCAGCTGCGGCCCGTTCAAGTCGCGGTACAATGGCACCCCGATCTCTGCAGCAAGGCGATGGCCTTTCAGCACACCAGATTGGCCAGCCCAATTGATCCCGGCCAAGATCTCAGCGGTTTCGCCGCCGTAATTGCCGGGATCCGCAGTCTGCACCGGTGCCATGATAAGCGGATCGAACCCATCGATCTGTCCAACCGACTTTGCGTTCAGCCGTCCTGAAACGGAGAGACCGGGGCTGAAGGAGTAGGATGTCCAGGCCGACGCTTCGACAACGTCTCCCAGCGTATAGCCCTCATCATTCTCGCCGGTCCGAACAATGCCCATAGCCTGGCCGCCGATGGACCAATCACCGAACCGGGTAAAGCCTGTCACGCTTGGTTTCAGGTCAAACGTCCCTGACCCAAGCTGCATGGCGTAGGGGAGACGAGGGGTCGGCGTTGTGCCCATAGGCGTCAGGATCTGGTCGGTTTCCTCGATGGACCCGGTTGGGAGCGAGACGACGAACGACAGGTTCAACTGGGTGTGCGCCCGGCTGCCATCGTCGAGGCCAAAAATCGCCCCGACACTCGTGTCTCCAATGCCCGACGATTCTGTTGTGAACTCACCGAGCCGGGTCGTTCCCATGGGTCCTTGGAAGGTGATGTGGTCCATCTCCTTATCGACGAACATACCCATTGCCAGGAGCGTAACCCGGTCAGTCCAACCGTACATCGCTCCCACCATGTGCATCTGCATCGGCATGGTTACCGGTACCACACGCAGGTTGGGGGGCATCATGGGAGGGTTGGCGAACGGGTTCGGCGCCTGGATCACCTCTTCCGGCGATAACCCGTTTGTGCCGTCCCTGTTACCGTCCATGTCCATGAACATGTACCGGTAGGAGAGCATCCACTCGCCTTTTGCATGGCGATGGTCTGCCATGACGCCGATGGGCGCATGGTCGGAGGCGTGGGTTGTTCCGCTGTCTGCATGGGCGGATTGGCTTGCGATCGTCGTTGAAAAAAGGAGTGATGCCGCCAGCATTGCTGGCGCACTCAGCGTTGAACGCTTCATGGGTTTGGTCACTTTCTCGGATTTCGGTCATTGCTTGCGAACGCACGGGCCAGACCCGGTGGTTCGATTTCTTACAAGTGGAGGTCCGAGAAAGGTGGGCCTTGTGGTGGTGCGCCAGGCCATAAGACGCTGCGCAGCGGAGACGCGCGCGATGGGCGCTTTGGTTCGCCGGTCTGGGCGGAAAACGTGTGTGCGTGATCGATCGAGAGCTGCAGGATCGCCGCCGGAGCGTTGCAATCGCCACAACACATCCAATCGGTTTCCTGTGCAGGCGTTTCGCCCAATGCGATGGTCGAAGATGCACTGGTGGCGGGTCCGCAAATCCCGGCATGGACGGCTAGCGGACCACTGGGGGACACATGACTAAGCGCGCCGTTGGCGAGGTAGGCGACGACTGCCAAAGTCGCCAGAAGACGCGAGAGTACGATCACGAACTGAATACGTCCTCTCGCCGTTTTTCTGCTGACCGCCGTTTCACCTCTCAAATGTGTGCCAAGGGCAAATTGAATCTTCAAGGGGCGACCTGTTGCTACGGCTACAGAACAGCTCGTTCGCAGAACTGTTTGTAGCGGGGCGAAGAACAGTCACCATCCGTTGGATGACCTTAAGGTCAAGATGCAGAAGCACTCGCGCCAAATTGACGCTAACGTCAACGGAAGGTTGATCTTACGCATGGCTGGTCGCTAATGTTGCGGATAATTCGCAGCGGGATCCGTGGCCGCGTCCACTCCGGCGGCGAAAAGCTTGGAATAACAATGAGGAGCCGGCCCATGAAGGTGCTCGTCCCCGTAAAACGGGTGATCGACTACAATGTGAAAGTCCGCGTGAAGCCCGACCAGACGGGTGTGGACCTGGCAAATGTAAAAATGTCGATGAACCCCTTCGACGAGATTTCCGTCGAAGAGGCCGTCCGGCTAAAAGAGGCGGGTCTCGCCACCGAAGTCGTAGTCGTATCGATCGGCCCACAACAAGCCCAGGAAACCATCCGGACAGCCCTCGCCATGGGCGCCGACCGTGGCATCCTGGTGAAAACAGACGAGACACCAGAGCCCCTGGCCGTTGCGAAGATCCTCAAATCGATTGCAGAATCCGAAAGCCCCGACCTGATTGTCTTGGGTAAGCAAGCCATCGATGATGACTGCAACCAGACTGGACAGATGCTAGCCGCGTTGCTGGGCTGGCCTCAAGGTACGTTCGCGTCCGAGGTCAAGAAGGATGGCGATGCCTTGCACGTGACCCGAGAGGTCGATGGCGGTCTTCAGACTGTCGCGCTCACTGGCCCGGCGATTGTGACGACCGACCTGCGTCTCAATGAGCCGCGCTACGCGTCCTTGCCAAATATCATGAAGGCCAAGAAAAAGCCGATCGACACGAAAGAGATATCAGATTTTGGTGTCGATGCTGCGCCGCGCCTTTCGGTGGTGAAAGTGACTGAGCCGCCCGTGCGCGAAGCTGGCGAAACCGTCGAGGACGTCCCGACCCTCGTCGAGAAACTCAAAACTGTTGGAGCTGTCTGATGGCTGTCCTCGTAATTGCTGAGCATGACAACGCGTCCCTGTCAGACGCCACGAACAAGACCGTCACAGCGGCAAAAGCCTTCGGTGGCGATGTCGATGTCCTGGTCGCTGGCGAAGGTGCCGGAGCGGTGGCTCAAGCCGCAGCTGGAATCGCCGGCGTCCGGAAAGTCGTTCACGCTGACGCGACACCTCTGAAAAAGCAGCTCGCAGAGGCCATGGAAGCGCTCGTCGTTCCCATGATGGACAGCTATGACGCTGTTTTTGCGCCTGCCACGACCATGGGTAAGAATGTTATGCCCCGTATCGCGGCCAAGCTCGACGTCATGCAGCTTTCCGATATCACGGGAATCCAGGGCACCGACACGTTTGAGCGTCCGATCTACGCTGGCAACGCGATGATGACCGTAACGTCGTCAGATGCGAAAAAAGTCGTCACCGTTCGCGGAACGGCGTTTGAAGCGGCGCCGGAGGGCGGAAGCGCCACCGTGGAAACGGTAGACTTTGCGGGCGGAGATCTGAAGTCGTCCTTCGTTTCGGAAGAGATTGTCGAGAGTGATCGGCCCGAGCTTACTGCAGCCAAACGGATCGTCTCAGGTGGGCGGGCGCTTGGTTCATCCGAGGACTTCAACCGGATCATGGAACCGCTTGCCGACAAACTTGGCGCCGCGATCGGTGCGTCTCGCGCTGCGGTCGATGCCGGCTACGCGCCAAATGACTACCAGGTCGGACAAACGGGAAAAATCGTGGCTCCGGAACTCTATGTGGCCGTCGGTATTTCAGGCGCGATCCAGCACCTTGCTGGCATGAAGGACTCAAAAGTCATTGTCGCCATCAACAAGGACGAGGAAGCGCCGATCTTCCAGGTCGCCGATTACGGTCTGGTGGCTGACCTGTTCGCCGCCATCCCTGAGTTGACGGAAGCCCTTTGATCATCTGAACGTCGAGCGTTCTCTGCTCGGCAGTTCCCGATACACGACTTTATAGCCCTGGCTTCCTCTGGCCGGGGCTTTTCTATCCGAATCGCAATGTGCGCATGTCAACTATCGACTCGCGTCACCGGCGTCTTTGCTGTACTACGAAGTGAAGCTGATGGAGTTTGCCGTGCTCGCTTTGCTTGTATTTGTTCGTGATTTGGTCGTCGCCGTCCTTGTTAGTCTTTCAGGACCTGCGGACACGGGTCAACCCGGGCAGGATTCTGACACAAATGAAGCCATTTTGGTGCTGAACTTGTCCAAACTCTAGGCAGTTTGGTTCAGGTTACAGCCAAGTCGATTGCTGTACTTCCAATGGAGAGTTCAGCAACGACCTTAAGATATCCATGGAAGATCCGGTGATGATGGATGGAACGCTCCAGGGTGGAGCCACCACAGCGCAATTGGAGGCCATTCGTAGGGCTGGCCAATGGATGCCGTGGGCGGGTCTCGGCCTCGCAGTTGTTTGGTGGGCGTCCGTTGCCGTCACCGTCGTCACCAGTATCGACCGGGCTCAGTTTCAAGAAGCTGGCCCACTCGCCATACTCGCCGCAGTGTCGCTCGCTGCCGTCCCCGGGCTCGTCGTTCTTTTTGCAGGGTATGTGGCCCGTGAAGGCGCTCGCCGGAATGCTGCCAGCAGCTTGATCCTCAAGGCTGCCACACAATTACTCAACCCCAGCAAGGCCTATGGTGATGAGGCCGAGACGCTCGCAGCCAGCCTGAAAGCCAGCAGCGAAGAGATCGACCAGGCGATGGCAACGGCCCTGACCGCCATGCGGTCGGTTTCCAATGAAATGGGTGACGAACGTCTACGGCTCGAAAGCGTCACCTACGCAGCCGCAGACAATGCCCGCGATCTCGCCGCGCGCTTGGGCGATGAGCGTGCCGCCCTCGAAACGCTCACGCGAGACTTGCGAGAGCAGGCCGACGCCATGGGTGAAACGATCCCGCGCCAGGCCGCCCAGATGGTGGATGCGGCCCGGGCGGCAAGCTTCGATATGGCAAAGTCGGACGAAGCCCTTGAGCAGCGTCTGCACGCGCTGAAGCAGACCGGCCAGAAGATCACCGAAGAATTCTCCAAGATCGATAATATGGCGCACACGCTTCAAAAGCAGGGCGACACACTGGTTTTCGCCGTTTCACGGCTTGAAACGCAACTCCAGGAAGCCCAGCAAACGGTCGAGAATACGATCAAGGCCGGTGATGTCGCGACGGGTGCTGCGACCGAGACCGGCGAAGCGATGACCGAATCGGTGAAACAAGCGCTGGATCATGCGCGCCAGTTGAACGCCGAAATCAATGCAAGCGCCCGCCAAGCCAGTGACGAAGCGCGCCGCGCCATGGCGGAACTCCGGTATGCTGCTGAACAGACCGCATCGGCCATTACCGCAGCGAGTGCGTCCAACGTCGATGGATCTGGCGTCGCTGATCCTGAGCTGCGGAAGGTTGTCGAGTCCCTCAATGATGCTGCCGCGCGGTCAGCAACCCCGGTCACGCCAACTCACGGCGCATCCTCGACCTTGAATGGAAGTGGCCACGACCAGCCAACGCCTTCGGCTAAGGATGCCGCGCAACGCCCGGCTCCGGTTCAGCCCCAAAGGGCTCCGGACATCCCGCGCGCAATACCGGATCCGCTGGCGCCGGAGCATGACGCTCGCAAGCGGGGGCTGAATGGTCATCGCGATCTCAATGGCCAAGGTTCCCAGCGCGCTTCCGAAGAAGAAGAGCCCCCGTTGACAGAGCGTGGCACTGATACGCCCGCGCCGTCACCGAAACCTATACTCCCTCCCCCGGCGGAAACGGAAAAGAAGCCCGTCGTTACCCTAACGTCGACACGGTCTGCCGGTTTCGCTCAACCGAGCGCCCATGTGCCCATGCCGAACCGGTTGGAAGGTACGCTGGCAGACCGAGCAAAAGAGTCGTCGAAAAGCCCGGCAAGGCCAGGCGCTTCCAGTGAAAAACCCTTACCCAGAGCCGTCCTCGGCGGTGCGCCTGTTCCGGTAACGCCGAAGCCGGCACGCGTGCCGCAATCAGCAAAGCCGAGACGGAGCGACCGGCCCTCTACGCCAAGGCTTGATGCCAGCCCGCGAGAGCTTGAGGATGAACTCTTCGGCGGCGATGAACTCGGCAAGCCCGCCACCGGAAACGAGGGGGCGTGGCCTAAACCACCCCTCGCTAGCGAACCGATCGTCGAAGACAACATATTCCATGCCAACCCAAGGGCGGCGGACGATCTGGCAAAACCTGCGGCAAATGGCCAAGCTGGCAATGGCGCCGCAGTAAATGGGCGTGGAGCAACGCACCGCCCATCGCAAGGTGACGCCAAGAACGCTCATCCATCCCAGGATGCACTCGCTCCCCGCGAAGCACCGAGAGCCGTTTCTCCTCCACCCCGGTCGTCGGGTCTGTCGCAGTCCCCACCGAATTCGGCGCCACCGGTCGTGCCCGACAGATCGGCTCCCGCTCAGGGCCAAATCGAGCCCCCACCTGCAAACGTCGATGTTGCACCATCGCTCCAATCTGGAGGCGCACCTGCGCGGCCGCCGAGTGCCGATCGGCACGCGATTGCAAGGCCCTCTACTGCGCAGTCTTCGGACGGGACGAGCGTTCGCAAAGGCGATGCCGACTGGTCGACGATCCTAAGTGAGATGGATCGCGAGGAAACCGGCCAGCTTCCCCGCGAAGAGACGGCCGAGAACGTCATCCAACGTCTCGAGACGTCGGGCATTGCCCTGTCCAATATATTCAGGCCCAAAGCAAAGAAGAAGATCGCCGCGGCCGCCCGCAAAGGGGAGCAGTCCCGCCGGGCCGCGATTGTGTCGGCCGCGCGAGCGGAGGTCGACCGGGTGGCGAAAAGGCTTGTCGCTGATCCTGAGCTCGCACAGCTGGCCGAAGACTTTGTTGTCATGGAAGAACCTGACGCAATTGCAGCGCTGGACCGAACCCAGAAGTCGGGCCGTAACGCCAGCTCACGGCTGTCGGCATTTCTCCTGCTTGATGCGGCGACCAGCAGCCAGCGCACCGCACACTGATCGGTCAATCCGCACGCAAACCACAGAGCACGCGCCCGGCTGGATAGATAAGAGCCGTCCGCCCTACCGAAGGCTAAAGCGCGTCGCTGCCTCGCTTGGTTCGTTCACAATACTTGCGGCGGGATAAGAGAACCCTGGCGATCAGCGCTTTTCGCAGATTGGAACAGACCCCGCGTGCGCCAATCCACCTGACTGTAGACAGAGGATGTCGTGATCCGCGAACGCCTCTAGCGTCACATCATTGAGCGTTGCACCGCCCGCCATCGAGTAGGCCTTGGTCACAGGATATTTTGCGGCCGGCACGCCATCAGGCATGCACGTAAACGCGCATTCGGCGAGGGTGGGTTCAGGCTCAGGCTCACGCCTCGTCCGTGCCCCTCCCTCTGTTGATTGCGCGGCAACTGGTTGTGGCCGTTGAGCGTCGATGGCCGGTCGCCGGACCGGAGGCTCGGGATCCACCGTCCTGCGAAGGTCTGCCGGGCCGGCCTGGCCTGTGATCGCCCGACGATCGGGCTGCGGTGGTGGGAGGCCTTCCACCGAAACAGTTCGTGTCGGTGCGGTGTTCGGCCGACCGCTGCGCGATGGCTCTGCGTTCAGTATCTCTTGAAGATCGCCTTCCAGGTGAACCAGTTGGGCGCTGGCGGGATCCTGCCCCATCAGAACGAGTTGGACGATGTCTGATGTTGTTTCTGTCCGAAGGCCAAGCACGTCTAGATCTGCTGGAACGGGACTGCTTACGCTGGAAATACTCACGCCAGACGCATCCACACGTGCGATGTGAAGCCCATTCCTGTCAGCTCGCGTAACCACCGCACCATCGGCCATAACGGCGACGTTTGGTCGTTGGGTGCCATCAGCTGGGATGCCGGAAAGGTCTGCCCGCCACTGTTCGGCCCCTCGAGGGCTCAGCCGATGCACCATCGCTTTTGCGCCATCGCTGATGAGGTAGGCGCCGCCGTCGGGAGCCACCGCAATGCGGCGTGGCGTGTTTCCGGGCAGCAGCTCGAGAGGCTGATCGAGTTGGACGACGCCTGAACGGTCCAGCCTGATGAACCGAGACTGTCTCGTTGGTGCTCCGTCAGCAGCGACATCGGCTGCCACCATGATGTCCCCCGTGAGCGTCCCGGCCAGCGTATAGCCGCCCGCGATGAGACCGCTCAGTGTCTCGCTCCACAGTCTGCGACCATCCTCGTCATAGGCCACAAGGCCAAGCCCCAGGCCGCGCGGCGATAGGCTGGCAATCACCGCCATATCACCCGCAGGATGCAAGCTCGCCGCGAGGTTCGACTCGTCCCCGGCGCCCTCAAACCGGCCCCAGATGGGTTGTCCTTCCCGATCGATGCGAAACAGGAAAAGCCCGTCCTCAGTCTGGCCTTGTATAAGCGTATGACCGTCATCAAGGGGTAAGGCGTGGGTCAGAAACCACGACTGAGGGAGGACAGGGCGTACGGTCCGGATCGCAGTACCGGCGCCATCAAAATAGCTCACCTGCATCGTGCTATCCGGGATCGCCGTTTCTGCGAGCGCAGGATCAGACCGCTCCAGAACAACGGCAAATCCATCGCCGGAGGGTGATGCAGAAACAATGCGCGAGTCGGCCGGAAGGGATGTGAACCCGCTTTGCCATGGCCCATCGATCAAAACAGCGGGTGCCGTCGTGGAACCTCGGTTTCCATTGCTGGCGACCTCAACCGTTGATCCGCCAACGTCCCCGTCCCGCGGCAAGAGATAGGACGCTAAAACCGCGCTCGTAATCACCGTGAGAGCAGCGCCAGCAACGGCGATGGGTAACGGCACGGGAAGCGAGACAGCTTGTAAACCCGATCGCACACCGATCTTCGCCATGAAATTGCGTTCAGGTTCATCCGGGATGGCCTGGAGGATGCGCCCACATGAGGTACACTGGATAAGTCCCTCATTTTCAACCATTTCGCCGAAACAATCGGAACAACGCATAGGGTACGATTTCCTCGAATTAAGCCCCGCCTCGCACACGTCGGAGTCGGCATGGGCACACGATCGCGAGACTGCCTCGCAAAAGGCCCTCACATCACGGTTTTTTTAAGTCGCTTATCGGGCGATTGCCAGTTAACGATCGGCGACAAAGGCTGGGCCACAACTTTTGGGTGGAAACTCGCAGGGCTCATCGGCAATATCTCGGCCATTAAATCAGACGCTGCTTTTCGCCGGCAGGATCTCGCACCACCCGCAGATCCAGGCTGGAGGAACGCATTCTAGCTGTGAGAGGTTTTGACGGCGCATTTCGACGCGCTTGTCTCGATGAGCTTGATCCCTGGATCCGGCAGAACGATGTCTATGCCATGAGTGCAGATCTCTACCATAACCGCGTTCTCGAACTGGCAGCCGATATCCCTCACCTCGGTGCCTTGGAGAACCCCGATGCTTCTGTCGAAAGAGTATCGAAAATATGCGGATCAACGATTCGCTTGGATCTGACGCTCACCCCAGACCGCACCCGCATTGCGGCGATAGCGGTAGACCCCAAGGCCTGTGCACTCGGCCAGGCGGCGACGTCGATTTTGACAGGAAACGCGGTTGGCACGCCGATCGACGAGATCAGAGCCGCCCACGCCGCGCTCAGGGCGATGTTGAAAGAGAATGCACCCGCACCAGACGGCCGCTTCGCGGAGCTGCGTCACCTGGCCGGTGTCGCGGATTATCCTCCCCGCCACACCTCCACATTGCTGGCGTTTCGAGCCGTCGTGGACGCCATAGATGAGATTATCGCGGCTGAGGCTGAGACGTCCCTCACGTCCTGAAATACAGCGCGAACGCAATAATCAGCATCAGATAAGGTACAAGCGTTCCGATCCCGACATAGACGCCATGGGGCTGGATTTTCCCCGCTTCTGCGAATTTCGGAAAGAAGCGGTACTGCTTCGCCATACGAGTCCTGCGGTCCCTCAGGTGATCCTTCATGGCCTCTGCCAAGGCCACAGGCGCATCGTGGGCATTCAGCCGCGCAAGCAATCGGCCGCGAACGATGTCGCTCGCGATGCCAGATCCCACGCCGGTCAAGAACAAGAGAACCAGCGCGCCAAAAAAGAACATCGTGGCTTGCACTTCGCCGGGCGTGTTCACGAAAGGCATGAAATCGGCCAGTCCCTGGGTCGCAGATTTCAGCGTATCGGAACGTCCCCCGTACCGTACCGCGAGAAGCGCCGGGACGAACGAGATGACCGCCGCAAGGAGGAGCCCGATCCAGTGCCATCGGCGCAAGTAGCCCAAGGCTTTCCTGACATCGCGTTCCGCGACGCCAATCGGTCCGAGGGGGTTTTGCAGCGAAGACACGTCAGACTTGTTCCTTGTTCTATCAGATATGGCTATTTATGCAGCTGTGACTAGGCCAACGCCCCATCAACCATACGGGAAGGTCGCGGGATTTTGCCTGTGGATCTACAAACAAAGCCTTAGCCGCGTCTTTTTTGCATTTGGCGCACGCTGCCGTCATTTGCCCACATGCAGCGAGTACGCGGCCGGTGCGGTTTCGGCCCATGGTATCTGGCCCGGTGCCTGGATGACCGTCGCAAGACTTTTGCGATGCCAGCCGTTTGGATCCGAAGGGTACGACCCCGTTCCGGACATTGCCAAGGGCGCGCGATGGTGGAAGCCTTGGCAATACGGGGACTGGGCCTGGACCGTTCGGCCGTTTCCGCAAACAGAGGAAACGGCCGAAGCGCAGACGCGCGAGACCCCGTCGTCTCCAAGCGGAGGATGAGACCATGATCAGGCGGTTCCTTCCCGTTATCAGCGTGATTGGCGCCTTCTTCCTCGTCTTTGCCTGGTGGCTTTTTATCGCCGACTCCGCAGCGCCAGAAGACGCGCCCGGTGTTCTCGATATCGCCCAGTGGCGCAGTCTCGCCGCCGCCGGTGACCCCAATGAGCGGCCACAAGACATTCGCTTTCTCGAGATCGGGAGCGACATGGCACCCGCTTTCGCCGTCCAGGCAGGCGCTTTTCACGGCCGCGTCGCGATGTCGTATAACGCGCTCCAATTGGTAACGCCGTCGGGAACCATCATCATCGGCGGCGGGATCGACGCCAGCACAGCAGAACGCATGCAGCAGGATCCCGATGCCGCAACCTTCTCTGCCGAGAACTACAGCGCGCTGGTGTTTGCCATGCTTGAAGCCAAGACCGTGCTGATCACACACGAGCACCTCGACCATGTCATGGCCATCGCGCGCCATCCCGATCCCAACGCACTTGCCCCGAATCTGTATCTGAACGCAGCGCAGATCGAGGCGTTGCCACAATTCGTGACCGGCTCGATGCCGGCACGTTACCGGACCTTGGAGCCCAGACTATCGGGCGAAATTGAGGCCATCGCCCCTGGTGTGGTCGTAATTCCGGCGCCCGGCCATACCGCCGGAAGCGTGATGGTTTTCGTGACCTTGCAAGACGGCAGGGAGATCTTGTTGATCGGTGATATCGCCTGGTCGATGTCGAATATTGTCGATCTCACAACCCGGCCGATCCTGACCCAATTCGCCGTCTTCGACCCCAACGAGGACCGGGCATCTGTCAAGCGTCAGATCAGGGCGCTCCACGATCTCTCGGACGCTGAGCCCGAAGTATTGATCCTTCCAAGCCATGATCGCGATTACATCAACGGCCTCATCGCCAGCGGAGCGCTGACGGTGGGTTTCGAATAGAGGCAGCGCCGCACGCCTTTTCGTCGGGCCCGGGGATAAGATTTCGGGGATCAGATCTCCCGGCCCTTCTCGATCAATTCATCCACCAGCCGCCTCTGTTCGTCGGCAGAATCGCCCTCGCCGAAGACCAAAGCGCCGGACGAGTAACTTGATCCATAGGTTTTGACGAGGTTCACCGCCTGGGCGATGCCCGACGCGAAATCCTCGGTCGTGAGCGATGACAGGGGATGGATGAAAGTCGACCAGACCGCGTCCTGAGCAATCGCATAACGCGCATCGAGCGCGCTGTCGAAATTGGCCTGCATCAGGCGGAACAGCTCATCTGGCGTGATTTCGGAGACCGGTGCCACTGGGGTCATGACCCGCATGCGGTCGGCGTTCAGGTCGAAGACAAGCCGAAGCTGGACGTCCTCGACCTCGAAGATTGCGCCATTGGCTTGGAGGTCAGCGCTCTCGTCAATCTCCGAAACGAAGGCCAGCAACCGTGCGGCCGCTTCTGCTTCCGCGGGCACCTGAACATCTTCACCAGGCGGCCGCAGGATATCTTCCTGGGCGGCAGACAGGGTCGGGAGGCTGATAAGCGTGCCCCCTATCAGGACAGCACGAACAGTGCGGGAGAGCTTTGTCATGGGGGCTCCTTTTTCTAGACCGCTTACCCTAAAGCGCAGACATGTATTCGAACACACGTCTCGCGAGGATGTGTTGATCTGTGAGGCCCGCGATTAGCCCGATGTTGCGCCCCATGCCATGGTCTGCGACGGTGGATCGATGAGATCGATCTTGGCGCTGATGGCTATCACGATGGGAGTATTCGCCGTTGAAGCGGCAGCCGAAGAGCCGGTAAAGGCACGCGGCATCGTGCTGGAAGAAACCCACGTGTCCTACGCTTTCGAGGCCAGCGTGTTGGGCCGCGCCGGAAAAGCGATGCTGAAAGCTGCGCCACTCGGAGCGAACGGCAATCCGAATGCCGGGCAGGTTGATAGTGAGTGGTCCCTCCGGCTGAAGCCGTCAGCGACAGAAACCCAGTGTGGGGTTCAAGACGTGACGATTACGGTCTCCACGACAATAACGACGCCAGATTGGTCAGATGTGGAGGATTTGGAGCCAGATGCGCAGAAAGAGTGGGATCGCTACCTCACCGCGCTCAGGACGTACCAGGACGGCCATATCGCAATCACCGTGGAGATGGCAAAGGATATCCGGTCTGCCCTATTGGCGCTGCCTGCGCAGCCGACATGCTCCGATCTGCAGGCGGAGATGGCGCAGACGGCGGCACGTATCGAAGCCGACTATGCGGATACCAATGCTGCCTACGATAAACGCACCAATTACGGGAAGAAGCTCGGCGCCGTGCTACGAAAACAATTCACGCGCCGGGGCTGAGCACCGATGACCGCAGCGGGGCGTGCACAGTCTCTCTACGAAAAAGCCCATGCCCTCATGCAGAAAAGCGATGGTGGCGCGCGGCTCGCTGAAGCTGCCGCGCTCATGAGAGAAGCCGGTGATGCAGGACATGCCGCCGCAGCGAACAATTTCGGCGCGCTCCTGCAATATGGCCGCGGGGTGCCTGAGAATCTTGCGGCTGCCAGATCCTATTACGCCATGGCAGCAGAGGCAGGGCTCGCCGCAGCGAAGTTCAATCTTGGGTTCATGTGTTGGCACGGGTTGGGCGGATCGGAGGACAAGGCCGCGGCGCTCGACTGGTTTCTGGAGGCTGGTGCCCAGGGCGATGCCGATGCGCTAACCCATCTGGGGCGGATCTTCATGACTGGCGATGGCGTGCCCCAGGATACCCGACGGGCAAAGGGCTACTGGCGTCAGGGCGCTGAAGCCGGCGACCATAGATGCGCCTTCAATCTCGGCGTTGCGCTCGCTGGCGGACATGGCGCACCGCCGGATCTCGTTGCCGCGCACGGTTGGTTCAGCCGAGCAGAGGCGTCGGGAAACTCAGACGCCCATCGCGAAATCGCAAAGATCGAAGCCGTCATGACACCCGCCGAAAAACAGGCCGCGCAAGCGCTCTGATCGAGAGATCAAAGCTCATCCACCCGCGCACCGCGCGCTTCGAGGACGGGTTTCATCTCCCAATAGACCTCTGGATGACGATAGAGCGGGATACGCGGATGCAGATGGTGGATCACGTGATACTGCATGCCCAGTGATCCGATATTGCCGAGAATAGCCCTAAAGCTGCGCGTATTGCGATAGCGCCCCATTTCGGTACCAGGATGGTGCGGTGCCCAACTCAGGTAGTACTGGATATAGGTTAGCGCGAAGTGCCGAGGCAGCCACCACAGGAAAGCCGCCTCCATGGCGTAGCCGCTCCAGGCCGCCCCAAACAGGATCGCGTAGAACACGATATCGTAGATGACGGCATCGAGGATCACGTCCTCGCGGCCGAGCCGTACGAGGGTGGCACCATAGGACTTGAGGCCCCCCTTTGCGCGCGGCTGCCGGTTCTGGATCGACCCCCAGATGGCACTGAGAGGGCCAGGCGCGGTTACCGAGTAATCCGGATCCAGGTCGGGATTATTGGTATGCTTGTGATGTTCAAGGTGGGTCAGCCTCGCCACCCGGTAGGGCAGCACCAGCGGCACAAGCGAAAGGTGCCCAACGGCCTCGTTGAGCCACCGCAGCCGATCGCCGGGCCGGGCGATGATATCATGCTGGGCCTCATGGGACGGCAGGTAGCAGAGGGCGATGTTGGCGCAGGCGATAATGAAGCCGAGCCAGAGTGGAAGAATACCGCTTATCACAAGGGGCCAGAGACTGAGCCACAGCGCGAGGTTCCCAAAGGCCCACGCGACCGCAAGATAGGGAAAACCACCCATGTGTTTGCGCGCGATTTCACGCTCAAGGCGCATGAGTTCGGCCGGGCTGAGCCTTGAAAGGTCACGGTCGCTCATATCCAGCGTCCCCTTATCTGTGCCGTCACACCCAATCCCGTGCCGATAATCAGCCCGAATACCAGAGGCTCCAGCCCAAACGGCGGCGTAATAGCCAGGGCCACCATCGACTGCGCGACCAGCGGCGACAGGAAGGCGACGCCGAACAGCAATGGGCCGATGAAGAAGAGCGCTTTAATGGCTCGGACAACGGGAGAGTTCATCTACGAATAATGACACATGCGTCAACTTTTGAAAAGCCCCTGGCCGACGACCACGGTTACTCGCGCAAGACACCGCATCGGCGCTCGTACAAAGCCACGGCATCTGGCATCCAGGTGCGAAAATTCTCGGCCCGTTCCTCACTCGCCGGATGGGTCGAAAGCCAGGGCGGGGGACGCTGTCCACCCTGCTCGCCCATCCGTTCCCAGAGTTCGGGCGCTTCCCGGGGGTCGTAACAGGCCCTCGCCAGCAATTCGAGACCGATCTTGTCAGCTTCCGTCTCATGCGCGCGGGAAAAGGCGTTCAGTCCGCCCGCCGTTGCCATTCCGAGCGCGCCCATGACCATCTGTTGCTGCTGCATGGACATGTCGCCCATCCCGAGGCCCACCGCGATCTGACCGAACTGCGCGATCTTGGCCTGGCTCATCCGTTCTGCGCCATGGTGGGCAAGCGCGTGGCCGATCTCATGGCCCATGACCACAGCAAGCTTGTCCACATCGTCGATATCGCTGAGGTCAACGGTGCCATCGTAATTGCCGGTGATGTCGAGGATGCCCGTATAGATCGCCACATAGCCGCCAGGCAGGCAGAACGCGTTGGGTTGGTTGGATACCACGACGTTGTAGGTCCAGTTGAACTTGTCCGACACCGGCGTGAAGCGGTACCCGGCATCCAGCAACTCATGCTCGTACTCGATGGCTGCGCGCACGAGCCGATCGCCAATCTCCTGCACGGTTGCAACCAGTTCCCGGTCGCCCTCCCCACAAGAGCGCGCATTCGTCCGGCACAGGACATTGCTCGACTCCTGCTGCAGGATCTGCGCGTAGGACTGGGCGCCGAGATTGGCCGAGTCCTCGATGCTCATCGTGTTGAACTGCTGCCGCCCGGTGAATGGCACCTCTTGCTGGTTCGAGAACCAGTAGAACGCAAGCCCCACCAGGGCGATGACAATGATGCCGAACCGGCCACCGAGCAGTCTGCGCATGGTCTTTTGTCCTCCCTCCGGAAATTGGTAGCCGCCAGAGACCTTGAGAGCCAGAGGCCCTAAGAGAAAGACATGGCGAGATGAGTATTTGCGGAAATGCCGTTGGGCTTTAGGTACTGTCCCATGACAGACCCCGCCCAGAACCCGTCCGAGCCACAACTCGAAATTCGGATCATCCCGGTCACGCCCCTGCAACAGAACACATCGATGGTCTGGTGCAGGAAAACCATGACCGGCATCTTCATTGATCCGGGCGGCGATGTCGAAAAGCTGATGGGAGCCGCCAGCCATTTCGGGGTCACGATCAAGGAAATCTGGCTCACCCATGGTCATCTCGACCATGCGGGCGGCGCAACGGAAATCAAGGAACGCACGGGCGCACCGATCATCGGGCCCCATCCCGATGACCAATGGCTGCTCGACGATCTCGAGAGCCAGGGCGCAAAGTACGGGATTACAGGTTGCAGAAATGTCCAGCCCGACCGATACCTTGACGAGGGCGATACGCTCGAACTCGGCGGGCAGACCTTCGAGGTGGCCCATACACCCGGGCACACGCCCGGCCACGTCATCATGTACAATACGCCGGGCCAACTCGCATTTGTGGGCGATGTGCTGTTCAAGGGCTCGGTCGGGCGTACCGACTTTCCACGCAGCAGCCATGAGCAACTGATAGACTCCGTTCGGGACAAACTCTGGCCCCTCGGTCCAGGCATGCGCTTCGTTCCTGGCCACGGACCGATGAGCACGTTCGGCGCCGAAATGCAGACCAATCCCTTCGTTTCACACGCGGCCTTGGCATAGCACCCGAGCCGGCCAGGATCCCAGAGGATACCAGAAAATCCGGCTTTTCACGCGTCCCTGCGCTCACCGCTGCCAATTCCCGTTAACTCTGTTATAAACAGCCCCGGTGCGGTCAAAAGGCCATGGCAGGGCCGGCAGGGGCAACGATATGGACAGCTTCATCTGGTGGATCTTACCCGCGATTTCAGGGGTGACCGGTCTCATGTTGGTCTTCGCAGGCTTTGCGAAGATGTTTGGATTGAAACCCTTTTCCGGAATTGCCCGCCTGTTCTTCGGCGCGGGGTTCATGGGCCTCGCCGGCGTTGTCGCGCTCGCAGGGCTGAACCTTCAGACCTATAAACGCCTCACCTATGAGCGCCCTGTCGCCCGCATCTCGTTCGAAGCCACCCCAACACCGAATATCTATCGCGCAAACATCCTCCTCGAGGGCGAGGAATCCCCGCTGGCAGGCGAGAACTTCGGCATCCTCGAGCAGATCGAGGGCGACGAGTGGTCCCTTGGCGCCAGGGTGATCAAGTTCAAGCCCCTGTCGAACATGCTCGGCTATGACAGTGTCTATAAACTCGACCGGCTGGTCGTCGGCTATGAAACCGACACCGGTGCGGATGTCCGAAAAGCGGTCGTCCCTTTGTCCGATGAGCCCGGCCTGAATGTCCGGGAGATGGCGAAAGAACAGGGCGGCCGGTTCGGCCTCTATGATGCCTCCTATGGCTCTGCGGTTTACAATCCGATGGGCGACGGATTGGCCTATGATATCTACATGACCCAGGACGCGCTCATCGCCCGGTCAGCGAACGCGGCCACCCGGGCCAGGGTCGGTGAACCGGCCAATCCGGTAGCCGCCGCGCCGGCTGGTGGCTGAACGGTATTGGAGGCGAGAATGGGGCTTTGGGACCGCTACGTCGTGCCGGCGATCGTCACCCAGGGCTGTGCGACCAAGCCGTTCTACAAGCAGCGGGAAAAAGTCGTCCCCCATGCGGCAGGGCGCGTGCTCGAAATCGGCTGCGGGTCGGGCGCAAACTTCGACGTCTACGACACCGCGCGCGTTGACCGGTTGTTCGCCATCGAGCCTGCGGCCGGTATGGTCAAACGCGCGCGCAAGACCCTGGACGGTCATCCCCTCGCGCAGAAGACCCACCTGATCGAAAGCGGGGCCGAAGCGATCCCGCTTGAAGATGGAAGCATAGATACCGTCGTCATCACCTTTGTGCTCTGCACGATCCCTGACTGGGAGGGTGCGCTTTCGGAAGTCAGGCGGGTTCTGAAGCCCGGCGGCCGCGTCCTGTTCTCCGAGCATGGCCTCGCGCCGGACGCAGGCGTTGCGAAATGGCAGCGGCGGGTCGAGCCGGTCTGGAAGCGGATCGCCGGCGGCTGCCACCTCACCCGGGACACCGTTCACCTGCTCTCACAGGCGGGCTTCCGCATCGATCGGGCCGAGACGATGTACCTGCCGAACACACCGAGGATCGCCGGGTTCGTCTCCTGGGGTGCAGCCGAAGCGGCCTGAAGGTGTAGGATAACTCTTCCCCTATCCACGCCCCGCGCCCTGTAATCGTTGCAAAAACCCGTAGCTTATCCGACCGGCGCGCGCCCGTGATAAGCTCCCCACAAATGTCGAACATCACCGACACCATCGAAGAGCTGCGCCCCTTTGGCGAGCAGCTGTATACCCGCGTGCTGGGCCGAGATGATCTCCATCTCGCGCCCGATTTTCTCACGCGGGCCGCTGCCGCACGCCTTAAGGCCGGCATTGCGATGCTCGAATCCTGGATCAGACGCGTGCTGATCCTCCTCGCCCTGGAAATCGAGCCAACCCTCTCAAACGA
>JBCDLC010000033.1:0-39287 GCA_038745855.1 Pseudomonadota bacterium
CGAATTGTTGGCCGCTGTGGGGCCCGCGGTAGGGGGGTGCTCTGAGGAGGCCGGGGCGGCGGCGCGCGAGGTGGTAGGCCAGGCGCCGGGCTCTTGCGGCCGGGTCGTCGATCAGGGCTTTGAGGGCCGCGAGACGGTTCAGGAGGGGGGCGGCGTCTATGGGGCCGCTTGGCTGGTGGTGGCCTGGATAGGATCGGGATCTGGCTTTTGCGGCGGCCTTGAGCGCTTCGATGCGGGTGCGGTCGAAAGGGCCGCCGTTTGGGAAGATGCGGAGGGTTTGCTTGGGTGGGCTGAGGGTGCGCTCGCGGGCGTAGCGGATGTGGGGATGATCGTCGTTTGAGAGGGTCGGTTCGATCTCGAGGGCAAGGAGGATGAGGATCCGGCGGATCCAGGATTCGAGCATGGCGATGCCGGCCTTCAGGCGCGCGGCCGCCGCCCGCGTGAGGAAATCGGGCGCGAGATGGAGGTCATCTCGGCCGATCACGCGGGTATACAGCTGCTCGCCGAAGGGGCGGAGCTCTTCGATGGTGTCGGTGATGTTCGACATTTGAGGGCAGCTTATCACGGGCGCGGATCGGTCGGATAAGCGCCGAGTTTTTGCAACGATTACAGGGCGCGTGGCGTGGATAGGGCAGAAGTTATCCTACACCTGTGGATGTGCAGAAGCGGGCGGCTCAGCGCGCTGGGAGACCGCTGGTGCATATCGCTTCGCTCCATGCACCCCAACGGGCTAAGGCGCTGCATTTGATCCCCCGGATCAAAACATAACCCCTATTCTGCGGCCTGGAGCCTTGGGGGTGGGGTGACTTCTGCTTGTGGCATGGGTTCGGGTTTACGCGGCGCTGCTTTGGCAACGGGTCTTGGCGCCGACCGGATCATCTTCGGCCGCCAGACGCCGAGCACCACGTTCGCGATGGAGATGGCCATCACCGCCCATAGCGTTCCCCATTCGAGGGAGAGCAATTGGTCGAGGGCGTCGGGTGGAGCGGTGCCGGCAGCGATCTCGGCCGCTTTGCCAGCCGCATAGTCAGCCTTGGCGTGAACGATGGTGAGCACGCCCTTGAACATGAGTATGCCCAGGATCGCCTTCACCCAAACCCATCCCCGATCGAGGAACGGTGTGTGCACCACCATCGAGAGGAGCCCGGACACGAGACCCAACATCAAGGACGGAAGAAGCACGTAATCGCTTAGCGCCTGGATCGATTGGCGCAGGCCTGCATAGGCCTCTGGATTTCCCTGGGGCGCCGCCACCAACAAGGCCATGTAGGCCGCCAGCCCGCCAATGAGGCCTGCGGCAGCAACACTGTGGAGGAGTTTCACGGTTTTTCGCGCGTTTTGCATGGGCAAAATGTAGCCAAAGGCCAGGAGGCCGCAATGCTGCGTCACGCCGCAGAGACGGGTGGGGGCGCCTCCACTTGTTGCGCTCTCACCTCTTTTCCAGCGTAGCCATGCGCGCGGCGCGCGTTCAGATGCCGGCCTTGGCCATGAGCGCGTCAAACGCAGTCCAGAGCTGGTCGCGTTTGTCGTCGGTCTCCATCAGGATTTCGTGCATCGCGCCGTCGACCTGGATGTGGGTGCAATCGGGAATGCGCTTGGCGAGGCGGGCATGGGCCTGGTTGTTGACCAGCTTTTCCTCGGACGCGGAGGCGACAAGGATGGGGATATCGATGGCTTCGAGGGCTGAGGCCCGGGCAAAGGTTTTCACGATATCGAGCGTCGCGCCGAGCCAGCCCCAGGTGACCGGCCCGAGATCGAGCTGGGGAACCGTGTCGACAAGGTCCCGCTGGATCTGCCAACGGCGGGGATCATGGGTGACGATATTGGTCTCGAATCGGTCGGGCGGGCCGGGTTGTTGGGCATAATCGCCAGACCGGCCGAGCGTTTTCATGGCCCAGACCATGTAGCGCAGGCCGAAGATCCGGCTCTTGAGGCCCCAGAGCGGCGCACTGAAGGCGGCCGCTTCGACGCGCACGAGCTTCTGGCTGATGGCCGCAAGGGCGATAGCCCCGCCCATGGAGTGAGCCAGGCAGACCCGGGGCTTGGGGAGGCTGTCCTCCATGGCTTCGAGGCCGCGGACGAGGGCGCCCATGAAGGTCTTGAAGTCGTCGATGTGGCCCTTCTGCGGATCGTCGAGCAGGCGGTCGGACAGCCCCTGGCCCGGCCAATCGAGGATAAGAACGGCAAAGCCACGTGCCTGGAGATCGCGGGCGACCTCGAAGTACTTCTCAATGAACTCGGTGCGGCCTGGGCAGACGATGCAGGTTCCGCGTGCGCTTTGTCCGGCAAGCGCTGGAACCATGCAGGCGCGAAGACGGCGCCCCGCCCGGCTGAGGAACCAGACCAGTTTTGCGCCCTCGGGGGCTGGGTTGCCCTCGACCTCCACGAAATCGTCAAGGTCGGCAGCTTCGAGGGGCTTTGTCATCGCGGGTTCCATGGCCGCACTGTAGGGCTGGAACGCGAGAAAGCCCACCGGCCTGACAGCCGATGGGCTTTTCCGATGCGGGTTTTTTGTATCGCTTCTCGCCTGAACGGCCGCGAGACCCTGCAGCCTCTACTGGAAGCTCTTCATCAGGTTCTGGAGCTGCATGGCCACCGACATGTCGCCATCGACCTTCAGCTTGCCCTGCATGAAGGCCATGGTGGGGTCCATTTCGCCGGCGGAGATCTTCTTGAAGTCATCCCAGTCGACCTTGACGGTCGCGTCGGCGTCGCCGTCCTCATTGTTTGCAACGCCGTTCACACCATCGATGAACAGTTTGCCGATGTCTCCGAAGTCGAACTTCACTTTCTTGGAGAAGCCGCTGCCGCCTCCAGACACTGCTTCCATGGCTTTTTGGGTCAGATCAGCCAGTTCCATGCACACCTCCTCAATCGTCTGCTCCCAATCTATGACGCCCGGGCCGACCTGTTGCAAGGGCTTGGCAGGCGAGGCGATGGAAGCGAAGGATTTGAGGGCGGGCTGCGTGCCTGGCCGGTCAAGAAAAACCCCCGGAGACAGATGGCTCCGGGGGCTCGAATTCAGGTGTCGGTTGCGGACCTATTTGTAGACCGCTTCCTTCTTGAAGTGTTTTGTCAGGAGGTAGTAGACGACGGCCCGGTGCTTCTGGCGCACGGACTTGCCGTACTGGTCGATGACGGCACTGATGCCCTCATCGAGTTTGGGCCCGTCCTTGAGGCCCAGTTTCTTGATCAGGAAGTTGGCTTTGACGCGCTCCAGTTCCGCCGGGTCGGATGCCGCGACGGTGGATGCGTCCGCATTGTAGATCGATGGTCCGCAGCCAATGGTCACCTTGGTGAGTAGAGCCATGTCGGGTGTGACACCGGCCTTTTCCTTCAGGTCCTTGGCATACTTCGCAATGAGATCGTCACGCTTTCCCATGGGGTTCCCCTTTTTCAAGCCCCGATTGTTATGGCCCGTGTCTTTCGCGGGTCCATGGGCTGGTTACATACCTGAAACTCACTGTCAGCCAACAGACTTTTTCGTAAGCAGCCTTGCACGGTCGCGCGCGCCGAGGGGGCGCCATTGACCCTCGGGAAGATCGCCGAGGCTCAACGGTCCGATGCGGATGCGGATCAGGTCTATGACGCGGAGATCTACGAGGTCGCACATGCGGCGGATCTGGCGGTTCCGGCCCTCGCGCAGGACGAACTTGAGCATGCCTTTGCCGACGGGTTCCACGATAGCCGGTTTGAGGGGCTTGCCGTCGAGTTCCAGGCCATGGCGCAGGCGCTCGAGGTTGGCGCTCGAAAGCGCACCAACGACGCGGACGCGGTACTCTTTCTCGAGACCGGAGTCCGGCCCGATGATCGCCTTTGCGAGCACACCGTCCTCGCTGAGGATCAGGAGGCCGCGGCTGTCCTGGTCGAGCCGGCCCAGGGGCGCGAGCTTATGCCGGCGACCGGGAATGACGGGGGAACGGCCAGACAGATTGGCCCGGGTGAGGAGGCGGACGGCGGGGACCTGGTCATCTTCGGGGGTGCCGGAGACGTAGCCCTCGGGCTTGTGCAGGATGATCGACAGCTTGTTGGAGAGGGCCTTGGTGCCTTTTGGCTTGAGGGTCAGCGTTTCGCCGGGCGCAATCTTGTGACCGGGCGAGGTCACGGTCTCCCCATTGATGGAGACAAGGCCCTTTTCAATGAGGTCTTCTGCTTCCCGGCGCGAACAAACCCCCGACTGGGCCAGCCATTTGTTGACGCGTATGGGTTCGAGTCCGTCATAGGTCCGGGTCAGCGGCATGGATGGGCTCCGAGTGGACGAACCCAGTACCCCACCGATTTTCGCCCATGGTCATATGATCGTTCTCCGATCTGGCGGAAGCCCATGCGTTCATGGAAGCGCTGGGAGCCGGGATTGGGGGGTGAGATGTTCACCTCACACCCGATTTCGCGGCGGTGTTTGAAGGCGTCGAAGGCGTGATGATAGAGCTGTTCGCCAATGTGCTGACCGCGTGCCTCAGGGTCGATCGCGATCCGGTCCACATAGATCGTGTCTCCGCCGTCGCGGGTTTGGCGAGCCTCGAACCAGCGGAGATTGGCACTTTCATAGGCGTCGATGCCCAACTCGACGAGGGTCAGGAATCCCTTCGGAATGCCGTGCTCATCCTCGGCGACGAAAGCGGTCGAGAGGCCGATCCATTTTTCAAGGCTTTCGCGTGTCTCCGAACTGACACCGGGCGTGGAAAACTGATTGATCGCATACAAGCGATCGAGGTCGCCGGAACGGTAGGCGCGGATGGGCATACGATTTCTCCTAACGCAGGGGCCTTGCCGCCGCTATAGGCAAAGGAAACCAAGGGTCAGGGTCATGCGGGGTATGGGACATGGAAAAGAACTTCGATGATCTCGACGCCCTGGCCAACTTGCTGGATGCAAAGTTCCGCATTCCGCTCACAAATGTCCGGTTCGGGCTCGACAGCATCATGGGTCTTGTGCCGGGCGTGGGCGATGCGGCGACACTTCTGCCAGCGCTGTATCTGATCGCTAGGGCTGGAGCGAGCGGAGCGCGTAAGCGGGTAATCCTACTAATGCTTCTGAACTCCGGCGTGGATGCAACCGTCGGCGCCATACCGCTGGTCGGTGATCTGTTCGATCTGCTGAACCGCTCCAATCAAAGGAATATTCGAATGCTGCGCCGGGAACTTCAACGCTTGGCTGAGCGGTCCGCCGATAGAGGCGCCTTTAGGCGCCCTTGAAATCCGGTGTCCGCTTTTCGAGAATGGCGTCGACACCCTCCATGTGGTCGTCGGTAAAATGCATCAGGGCCTGGGACGCGGCCGACAGTTCCATGATCGTCGCATAGTCGGCGCTGGCGCCCTTGCGCATGAGGGTCTTGGCGAGGCGGAGCGACTGCGGCGGCTGGACGGCGATACGGCTTGCGAGTGCGCGCGCCTCGTCCATGAGCGTTTCGTGGGAAACGGTTCGCGAAATGAGGCCCCAGGCCTCGGCGGTCTGGGCGTCAATGACGTCGCCGGTGAACAACAATTCCGCCGCCCGGGACGCTCCGATTGTCCGGGGCAACAACCAGGCGCCGCCATCGCCAGGAATAAGGCCCAGCTTCAGGAACGTGACACCGAACTTCGCTTTTTCAGACGCGATCCGGATATCGGCCATGCACGCCACATCACATCCGAGGCCGATGGCGGGCCCATTCACCGCGGCGATCAGGGGCGTTTCAAGCGTATAGAGCGCGTTGACGATGCGGTGGATATTCTTCCGGTAGCCTTGGCGCACATCATGGGGGCTGCCCCCGAACGCGCCAGACCGGGTTTTCATCGCCTTGACATCGCCGCCCGCCGAAAAGGCGCGTCCCTCGCCCGTAAGGATGGTGCAGCGGATGGCGGGATTGGCTTCGATCTCGGTGCAGGCCGCGGCAATAGCTTCGCCATCTCCCTCCTGGCCGAGGGCATTCATCATGTCTGGGCGGTTCAGCGTAAGCGTGGCAATGGGCCCTTCAACGGCCAGTTTGACGATATCGGACATGGAAGCCTCCTCAAGACGGGACGGCGCTAGCGAAGCGGCTGCACCGAAAGGATGTCCATCTTTGAAAAGTCTTCGCTCTTGAACAGCAAGGGCCGGGATGTGGATTTTATTGAAGGATGGAAGGCGCCACTAAAGATCGCGGCCGACAATTCCTACTCGGTGTTGGTGTCTTCGCCCTCTCCATTTGAGGCTTCCGGATTGTCCTCAACCCGGCGATAGATGCCGACGAACCAGGGGGACCAGGCTTCTGCACTCGGGTCGTATTGTTCGAAAACCTGGGTCACGGTGCCATTGCGGTTGGGGGTCCACTTTCCGCGGAAGGGGAATTGCGCGCCGTCGCGGTAGGTGATTGCCCCTTCAAGCGCGATCCCGCCATCGGCTGCGTAGCCGCCCTCGAAGTCGATGCTGACCGAGGTACTGACCCAGAGCTGGCGCCAGGTGTCGGTGGCGGGATTGTAGAAATTGTAGCTTTGCCCCGTGCCGCCATTGGCCGAATTCCATCGCTCCACCAGTAGGCAGCCATTCTCTTCGACGGAGACGAGATTTCGACCCGCATAGCGGCCTTCATGGTCAAAGACGTCCCAATCGCCGACCCAAAAGTCGAACGCCCTGTATTGCCACGCGAGGCAGGGGTTCTGGATGCCGATCTCCGTTTCGGCCTCGGCTACCCCGTCCTGCTGTTCGGCAGCCGCTGGGTCTTGCGCCATGGCTTTTGGGGATGCGGCACCGATCGATAGACAGACAGCCAGCACGAGCAGCATGAGGGTGTACTTCAGCATGGCAATTCTTTTTCTCTCCGGTTGGGGCGGTCTAACGGTTGACGGCCGCCGAAGTAAAAAGGGCTCCACCGGTGAGGTGAAGCCCTTTCTCGCTCGGCGAGAAGTGTTCGCCTATTCGGCGGCGACCGGGAGGTCTTCGGCAGAAAGCTGGGTATAGCGCTTCATGTGGTGGTCCACATTGCCGAACTCGTGGTCGATCATGGTGAGACGCTTGAAGTAGTGCCCGACCGCAAGCTCTTCGGTCATGCCCATACCGCCGTGGATCTGGATGGCCTCCTGGCCGACAAAGCGACCGGCCTGACCGATGCGGACTTTCGCAGCCGAGACGGCTTTCTTCCGTGTGTCCGCATCCTCGCCGAGCTTGAGGGTGGCCATGTAGGTCATGGACAGGGCCTGCTCGTGCTCAATGAACATGTCGACCATGCGGTGCTGGAGCACCTGGAACTTGCCGATCGGAACGCCGAACTGCTTGCGCTGCTTGGCGTAGTCGACCGTCGTCTCTCGTGCGACGCCCATGGCACCGACGGCTTCTGCGCAGAGGGCGGCAACCGCCTCGTCGGCAACTTGCTCGACCACGGGAAGAGCGGCGTCCTTCTCACCAATGAGGGCATCGGCACCAACGGAGACATTCTCGAAATAGACCTCGGAGGCCCGACGTCCGTCGACGGTGGCATAGTCGCGCGTAGTGACGCCGGATGCGCCCTTATCGACCAGGAAAAGCGAAACGCCCTCGGCATCCCTGCGCCCACCGGCCGTGCGCGCGGTGACAATCAGCTTGTCTGCCCAAGGCGCACCGATGACCACGGCCTTGTGTCCGTTGATGACATAACCTTCGCCATTGGCTTTTGCCGTGGTTTCGAGGTCTGCCAGATTGTAGCGGCCCCGGGGCTCTGCATGGGCAAAGGCGAAAACGCTTTCTCCGCCCATCAAGCCTGGGAGGTGTTCCTCTTTCTGGGCGGTGCTGCCTGCGTGTTTGAGGATGCCGCCGGCGCAGACGACTGTTGGTATGTAGGGCTCAACAACGAGGCCTTTGCCGAACTCCTCCATGACCACCATGGCGTCGATGGCGCCGCCACCCAGCCCGCCATCGGCTTCGGAGAATGGCGCCATAAGGAGGCCAAGCTCGGCGAACTGCGCCCAGAGCTCGCGCCGCCAACCGCTGTCGGAAGCGATGGCTTCGCGGCGGGTGTCGAAGTCATACTGCTCGCGGATCAGCCGGGCGAGGCTGTCGCGGAGCATGGTCTGCTCTTCGGTGAAATTGAAATCCATGTGTCTCCTCCCAAAAGGCGTGTTTCCCGCTGTGCGGGGTTTTGTGTTGGTGTCAGAACAGTTGATCCACGGCCAGGACTATCCGTGGTTCGAACAAGGGCGATAGGGTTTCGGTTGTGCCGAGAACGCGCGTTTCGGCGTAGTCGCCATTTTCGGGCTGGCGAAACAGGTGAAGCGCAGACGTCCAGGTGTTCAAGACCCAGTATTCTGCGATCCCGGCCTGGGCATAGCGCAGACGCTTCAATTCCAGATCGCCCCTCACAGTCGATCGGGACACCTCAATACAAAGATGGACGTGGGATGGTGTGAGCCGCGGGGTCTCATCCGGGTCTGTGGGTGAGACAATGGCCAGGTCTGGTTGGAGGAACGTATCGTTGCTCATCTCCAGGCCAGGATTGGGCTGGACGACGTAGCGCTGCTCGTCGGGATCCAACTCAAGTAGGGCAGCCAAGAGGCGCCTCAGGATGCGGCTTTCGGCTCGCCCATGGTGGTTGCCCGGTGGAGGCGTCATGACCAGTCTCCCATCCCAAAGCTCGTAGCGATTGGCGTCGTCGAGCGCACCAAGCTCACCGAGGGCGAAGAGTTCGTCCACGGTGAAGCGCTTTTCCCGATAGCCTGGGCCATCGGGAAAGTTGGTGTTCAGATGAGGGGTGCCATCGGCCATGGCGGAAGCCTACTCCGGTCGGATGAAAGACCCTAGAGGCCGAGGATCATCTTGGCGATGATATTCCGCTGGATCTCGTTCGAACCGCCATAGATCGATGTCTTCCGCATGTTGAAGTAGAGCGGGCTGGAATCGTCGGCGTAGTCGGGACCGATGGGGAATTCGTTCGATCCATCCTCCGGGAAACTCCGGAAATATGGCTGGGCGTAGGTGCCAACCGCCTCCATCGTCAACTCGGTGAGGCGCTGCTGGATTTCGGTACCCTTGATCTTGAGGATCGAGCTTTCCGGTCCCGGTCCCTTACCGGCAGACTCGCTGGCGAGCGTGCGCAGTTCGGTGAATTCGAGGGCCGTGAGGTCAATTTCGAGTTGGGTGACCTTGCGGGCAAAATCATCGTCCGCGATCAGCGGCTCGCCGTCTAGCACTTCGGTGGAAGCGATGTGGCGAAGCTTTTCGATGCCGCGCTTGGAGCGGGCCACGCCGGCGATACCGGAGCGCTCATGGGCAAGCAGAAACTTGGCGTAGGTCCAACCCTGGTTTTCGACGCCGACGAGGTTTTCGACGGGCACGCGCACATCGGTCAGCCAGGTCTCGTTGACCTCATGTCCGCCGTCGATGGTGATGATCGGGCGAACCTCAATGCCCGGGGTGCGCATGTCTACCAGAATGAAGGAGATGCCTTCCTGGGGCTTTTTCGCATCGGGATCCGTCCGGCAAAGGAAGAAACCCCAGTCGGCATGCTGGGCCAGCGTGGTCCAGGTTTTCTGGCCGTTGATCACGTAATGGTCGCCATCACGGACAGCGGTGGTCTTCAAGCTGGCGAGGTCCGAGCCTGCGCCCGGCTCGGAGTAGCCTTGGCACCACCACTCTTCGCCAGAAAGGATTTTCGGGAGGAAGCGCGCCTTCTGCTCGTCATTACCGAAGGTGTAGATCACAGGACCGACCATGGAGACGCCAAAGGGGAGGGGCATCACCGCATCGACGCGCGCATTCTCTTCGGACCAGATGTAGCGCTGGGTCGAAGTCCAGCCCGTTCCACCATAGGCTTCTGGCCAAGCCGGTGCGGCCCAACCCTTCTCCCCTAGGATCTTGTGCCAGCGCAAAAAGTCTTCCTTCGAGAGATCTTCGCGAGACCCCATGCCCACGAGTTCTTTCGGGTAATTCTGGTCAATAAAAGCGCGAACTTCGTCGCGAAAAGCCGTTTCTTCGGGCGTGAATTCCAGGTTCATGGGGTCCTCCAATGCGGTCGACAGCACTTGTGGAAATGTGTAGCTGCTATGCGCCGGAACACAAGGTGACGTGCACGTAAACGTCAACTTTGACGCAGGTTAATCATCCGTCATCGGGTCGCTTGTCGCGCGAAGATGAGGAAACGGTTGACGAGGAAGTTGATCGTGAAGGTTATCCCGAATGCGACACAGAGAATTGGCAGCACGGCGTGATCGCTTGGGAAAACCGCTGCGAGTGCCGCGACAATGCTCGCCCTGAGAACAAGGGTGACCAAGACAACGACGAGAAGGCTTCCAAGCCTTTTAAACGAAAACGCGCTTGCCGGACGCTTGAACGCCCAAAACTCCAGCAGAAAGTAAGCCGCTATCCCTCCCAGGATAACACCGAGGCCGGCCGAATGAGCGAGCGGCAAACCGAGCCATGACGCCGCAAGCCAGGCCGCCGCCAGATCGATCGCCGCAGCGCACCCAACAGCGATCGCATACCGCAGGCCCGCCGCGGAGAGCCCTCTAACCGATTCCTCTGGTCGGGTTGTTTCCATGGTCAAGCAGGTGGTGCTGTTCTGGGAAACATCGCGTTAAAACCTTCTCGCGTTGTCCGTTTCCTCAAGATTAGTATGCGTCAAAATATCGTGAACCGGATACGATACCCTACCGTAACCCTTCCATCGCAACAAAAAGGAGAAATGCGATGGCCGGTGCAGAATTCCCAATTCTCACACTAATGATCCTCGGTGGAACGCTCCTGTGGGCCGCCGTCGACGTGATGTTCATTCCGAAAAGCTAAGTCTGTGCCCCAGCTGAATGGTCAGCTGGGGCCGCGATGACCTCATACTTCACTCTATTTCCGATACTCATAAGATACCTGCACCCGCCGGGTGCTCGCCCACAAAAAACAGGCCGATCACGCCGCTTGCGCTGCCCGCCGTCGCTCTGCGGCTGACTGGCGGACGCTTTCGGATCTAAGCTGTCCGCAGGCAGCAAAGATATCCCGGCCCCGGGGCGTCCGGATCGGAGAGGCGTAGCCGGCGCGGTTCAGGACTTCGGCAAAAGCTTCGATCGTCTCCCAATCCGAGCACGTATAGGCCGATCCCGGCCATGGGTTGAACGGGATGAGGTTGATCTTGGCCGGCACGCCCCGGAGCAATTGGACCAGGTCCCGCGCCTCAGCCATGCTATCGTTGACCCCCTCAAGCATGACGTATTCGAAGGTGATACGTTTGGAGTTGCCAAGGTCCGGATAGGCGCGGATGGCGTCGAAAAGGGTCTGAAGATCGTATTTCCGGTTGATCGGGACGATCTCGTCACGGAGGTCATCGCGCACGGCGTGGAGCGAAATCGCCAGCATCGCGCCGGTTCGCGCGCCGAGCTCAGGGATTTTCGGGGCGACACCGGCCGTTGAAACGGTGATCCGGCGCCGACCAATTGCGATGCCGTCACCGTCAGAAACTGTGTCGATGGCTTCAGCGACGTTATCCAGATTATAGAGCGGCTCGCCCATGCCCATGAAGACGATATTGGTGAGTTTCCGGTTCTCCGTGCTGGTCGGCCACTCGCCGAGAGCGTCCCGTGCGATCAAGACCTGTTGCACGATTTCCTGCGCCGTCAGGTTTCGAACGAGGCGCTGCGTACCGGTGTGGCAGAACTTGCAATTCAGCGTGCAACCGACCTGTGATGAGACACAGAGCGCGCCGGCTTTGCCGACATCCGGGATGAACACGCTTTCGCCTTCGACATTGGGAGCAAAGCGCGTGAGCCACTTTTGTGTACCGTCGACCGAGACCTTGTGCTCAGCAATTTCGGGCCGCTCCAGTGTGCAACTGTCTTCGAGGGTTGCGCGCAGGGCCTTTGCGATATCGGTCATGTCGCCGAAGTCGCGGGTGCCGAAATGGTGGACCCACCGGCGCAATTGCTTGGCCCGCATGCCCGCCTTCTTAGGCTCTACGCCAAGCGCTTCCATTTCCGTCTTCAACGCGGGTATGGACAGGCCCGAAAGGGACCGAACATCGGGCGTTGCAGCCTCGGACGGGCGCGAAAGATCCAGCGTTGTCGACATGTGCGCGAAATAGCACGACCGGCCATCCGCTCCAATGCCCATGGCAACAAGAAGCCGCAGCGGCGCGATGTTTCCATCTGCGTCAAGGCCGACGCGCGCCTGCCCAAGTCGCCCGGGAGCCGCGGTTAAGTGAAGGCGATGACCTGCCGGGCGACGGTTGCCTTGTTTTCTTTCAGGTTCCGCAGTGCGTCGGTGACGCCGTCCAGACCAATCCTTTCCGACACGAGTTGATCAAGGTGCAACCGCCCTTGCTTGTAGAGTTCCACCAGGCGCGGGAAATCCACGCGGAAGCGGTTGGACCCCATGATCGAGCCTTGGACGCGCTTTTCCGACACCATCAGGTGTATGCCCGGAAGTTCGATGTTCACACCGGGGGCGATCATGCCGAGTATGGTGGCAACACCCCTGGGGCGCATCATCAGGAACGCTTGCTCGGCTGTCTGCTTCAGGCCGATGCACTCGAATGCATAGTGCACACCACCCTGCGTGAGCGCCTGTACCTGTTCGACGGGATCACCGTTCTTGGGATTAACAATGTCCGTGGCCCCGAACACCTTGGCCATTTCGAGCTTTTCGTCGGCAAGATCGACGGCGATGATCCGGCTTGCCCCGGCAATCGCCGCGCCGTTGATGGTCGAGAGACCAACCCCGCCGCATCCGAGAACCGCGACGGTTGACCCCGGTTCCACTTTCGCAGCGTGAAAGACCGAGCCCAGGCCCGTCACGACCCCACAACCGATGAGGCAGGCCCGATCGAGGGGCATTTCAGGGTCGATCTTGCAGATCGCATTTTCGTGGACCAGAATCTGCTCGGCGAAGGAGGACAGGTTCAGGAATTGGTGGACCGGCGCGTGGTCGATGGAAAGCCTCGCGCTCTCATCCTGGCCGCGCGTGAACTGCTCAGGATTGACCGTGTGGCAGACGGACATGTGACCGGTGAGGCAGTGTTCACAGCTTCCGCAGAATGGCGACAGGATGGAGACCACATGGTCCCCGGGTTTTACGTGGGAGACCATGTCACCCACCTGCTCGACGATCCCGGCGCTCTCATGGCCCAAAATTGTCGGTAACGCCGTTGGAAATGAGCCATCCCAGAAATGGACGTCAGAGTGGCAGACACCGACGGCTTTCACCTGGACCAGGACCTCTCTGGGGCCGGGTTTGGAAATGCCGACGTCTTCGATCGACAAGGGTGCATTGGGTTCGCGCAGGACGGCGGCCTTCATGGTGTTTCCTCCGAGGTTCGTGGTGGGCCCCTTAAATGGGTCTCTCACTCAGCCGCCATGGTGACGCAAAGCATGCCACAGGAGAAGAGAGACTCTGCGAACGCGGGATGGAAAGCGTCGCTCGAGCGCTTGGCGGTGCCGGTAGAGGACGGATCGACTATCCGATCACGAAGCAGCTGCCGCCCCTGGCTTTGAAGGCGCGGCACCAGGCCCGGGCGTCAGACTTTCTGGTGATCCCGCTGATGCGCATGCGGTTCACAGTGCGGCCATCATCGAGCCGCGTGGTCTCGATGCCTGTCTCGGTTCGGGCGAAAAGTTCAGGCGCCATTGCCCTGAAGCGGGCGATCTCTGCCTCTGCCTTGGCCGCCGTCGACATGGATCCGAACTGTATGGCGAACGGGCCATCAGCGGCCTGTCCCAGCGTGGGCAAGGGGCTGGGCGTTGGGCGAGGTGCAGGTTGCGGCCGACGGGTTGCGACGGGTTTGGGCGATGGGCTGGGCGCGGTTGGCAGGGTTGCCATATCGACCGTTGCAGCGACTTCGCGCACAGGCGGGCTCGCAGATGGGGCGGAAGGCGGTATGGGATCCGGCTCCTGCGTACGTTCCAGGCTGGGCACTAGGCGGGATATCTCTTCCGTTATGGTTGGCGGGCCTGAATCTGGCAGCGGCATCGATGGCCTAAGGGCTGCCTCTTCGATCTGACGGCCGCTTTCGGTTTCGGGAGTGGGGGCGGTCTCGGGAGCAGGGCGATTCTGTCCGTCCCGGGGTATCGCCAAGAGCCGTTCGATCCTGTCCTCGTCCGTTACCTCGAAGGACTGGGCCATGGGCGGTTCCATGAGAACCAGAGCCGACAGAACGCCGATGGCCAACATGGTGGTGAGGCCGATCACGAGCGGCCGGATCGAGCCCTTGTTCGAACCGACCAATTCGTCGACGTCGTAGGCGAAAGGATCTTGGCGCATGGTGGCGGGCTCGCTTCGTTTACCCGTTACGTTTAAGCCATGGTGATGAACAAGGATTTGACGCCTGCACCCGGGGACGGCCCGGCGTTAACCGATCGTGAGGATCTTTACGCGGCTCCGGCGGAGTGGCTGTCCAGCGGGGTCGGCGCCCAGGGCAACATCTTCCTCACGGGCCGGGCAGGTTCGGGAAAGTCGACCTTATTGAAACGTATCCTGGAGGCGGAGGGCGAGAGCGCGATCGTGCTGGCGCCAACCGGTATTGCTGCTGTTAATGTCGGTGGGCAGACGATCCACTCGTTTTTCAAGTTCCCGCCGAGGCTCATCGAACCTGCCGATATTCGCCGCCTGCGGACGACCCGGCTGATCAAGGCCATGGAAACCCTGGTCATCGATGAAATCTCGATGGTGCGGGCTGACATGCTGGATGCCATCGACCGATCGCTGAAACTGAACCGGGCGTCCAAGCGCCCCTTCGGCGGTGTCCGTATGATCCTGTCCGGCGATCTGCACCAGCTTCCGCCCGTGGTACGAGGGGAGGAAGAGGGCCTCCTCGAAGAGCGGTATGGCGGGGCGTACTTCTTTAACGCACCCGCGTTTCGGGACGGGGAATTCTCGCTGTTGGCGCTGAAGCACATGTTTCGGCAGGCGGATCCGCGTTTTCTTGCGATCCTCGGGTCCATTCGCCAAGGCCGCCTGGGGGTGCACGATGAGACCTTGTTGGCCGAGCGCGTTTCAGACCGGTCGGCCATTGATGCCAGCGAAACGCATGTTGTGTTGACGCCCAACAACAATAACGCGTTTCGGATCAACCTTGCCCGTCTCGACGCGCTGGATGCCCTTGCGAAAACCTTCGAGGCCGATGTCGATGGCACGTTCAAGGAGAGCACCTTTCCCACTGAAGCAGATCTGGAGCTGAAGGAAGGTGCGCGGGTCATGCTTATCCGCAACGATCCTGAAGGCCGTTGGGTGAACGGCAGTATCGGCACCGTCGAAGGGTTTGGTGCCAAGTCTGTCATCGTGGCAATCAAGGGGCGCGCTTACGAAATCGAGCCGGTCGCGTGGGAGAACTACCGCTACAAACTCGACACCAAGACCAACAAGGTGAAGCGTGATGTGGTTGGTACATTCAAACAGCTTCCCTTGCGCCTGGCCTACGCCATTACGATCCACAAATCCCAGGGCATGACCCTGGAAAATGTCTATATCGACTTTGACCGGGGCATGTTTGCCCATGGACAGGCGTATGTCGCGCTGTCCAGAGCTGTCAGTCTCGAGGGGCTTGAGCTCAGCCGGCAGATCCGACCACGCGATCTCGTGATTGACCGCCGAGCATTCCAATTCGGAACCCTGGATAAGGTTCAGGAGACAGATGCATACCTGTTGGCGAGGCTGGCTGCCGAGGATGGGCGGTTAGTTTAAGCGGTCCCCATCGCGAAAGACGGCATCGATCAGTTCCGGTGACCACGCGCCCGTTTCGAGATTGAAAACACCCTCATCGCCACCAAAAGCGGCGTAGCACCATCCCATATCTCGCCGTTCTGCGCTCTGGCGCAACGCGCGAACCCAGCGCGCACGCATGACGACCGGAACGCCACTATCGACCGCGAAGCTGCCAAGCAAGACCGGTCGCCGCGTTCGCTCCCGGACCGCCTCGGCGCGATTGAAGTCTGCGATAACGGCGCGGAATTCCTCCATGGTTCCCCATTCTGCTTCCGCCGCGCGTGCTCCGTCTGGTCGCGTAAAGCTGACGGGATCAGCGTAGTCGAACTTGAGGATTGTCCGACCGGCCGTTGCGGTGTCAGTCTTTTCGAGGGCATCGAGTGAATTCCCGTTTCCGGCGGGCAGGATAATCCAACGCCGCTCTTCGGCCCCTCGAAGTTGGTCGACAATTACCGTGTTGAGGGTCTGCAGCGCTGCAGGATCGATTGCGGGATCGGGGCTGTCGAGAAGATCGTATACGATCGGCCCGGGCACGGCCTTGAGATGGTCGGCAACCTGCAACCAGATCCGGTTCATCCGTCCCTTTTGCGCGTCGAAATCACCGGCGAGGGCATCGAAGTCGCTCAGGGTCACCACGAGGGTCAGGTTTGAACCTAGCGCCCAATCGGCCACGGTTTCCAACCGCTCAAGCGCAGCAATGTCGACGGTAAATGGCGCCTCCTGGCCCGTGAAGTCGGCCATCGGCACCGTGATCCGCACCGTATCGAAGCCGGCCGACGCGATGGATTGGAAATCGGTTTGGGTGACCGACTGGGTCCAGGTCCCAGGCACCGGTCCCGCTTCCAACGCGTCCGCAATGGTGACGCATCGCTCAATAGGCGAACGGGGTATGGCCACTTCGGACGGGTCGGTGTTGCTGCCCCCACACCCTGCCAAAGCGGCCGTGAAGAGTGTGGCAACCAGACCAACGCGCAGATTTCGGAGGTTTGCCATGGTCAACATCTCCCGCTCGTAACCGTTCAGAAGGACGGGTAAGCTGCAGCGGTGAGGAAAAAGATAACGTGATGGAGGATGGGAAAGTGGCGAAAGCGACGACGGTCGATGGCTACTTCGATGCGCTCGATGGCCCGGTGCAGGAGATTGCACTTGCGCTTAGGGGGCGGATGCATGCGCTCGGAGAAGGCCTGACCATTGCATTGGCCTGGGGGTATCCAAGCTGGAGCGGACAAGAGCGCATACTGTCAATCATCGCCCACTCCAGCCGGTGTAACCTTCAGCTTTTCAACGGTGCGCAACTCGCAAGCGCATTCGCTGAAATCGAAGGCACGGGAAAGTCCCTGCGGCACGTGAAGGTCCACACGCTGGCCGATGTAAACGCGCGGATCGACGACATCATTCTTGCGGCCATCGCGCTCGACAGCAGCGCCCCGCACCGCGTGCGCTGAGGCAGTGGCTACAGAATGCGCGCCAGAGGACTAGCTTACGGCGTCGAGCACGACGGAGACGCACATGAAGCGCACAGGTATTCACGGAAGAGGCTTGTTATTCGCCGCAACCCTAGCCCTGGCAGGGTGTGGGGCCGTCGGATCTGACGCGGCCGAGCCTGAAGGGGAAACCCTCGCAGCGGAGACGATGGAGTCGCCCGCGCAAGAAGCCATGACGACAAGCCAGACCGAGGATAAGGCGCCGATGCTATACGAACTGGAATTCGAGACGATCGACGGTGAGCCGCTCTCTTTCCGAAAGTTTGAGGGCCAGGCCGTGCTCGTCGTGAATACCGCCTCCCGCTGCGGGTTCACCGGGCAATACGAAGGGCTCCAAGCCCTCTGGACTGAATACAAGGACAAGGGCCTCGTCGTTCTCGGCGTGCCGTCCAACGATTTCGGCGGTCAGGAACCCGGCACTGAAGCACAGGTGAAAACGTTCTGTGAGATGAATTACGGCGTTGATTTCCCGTTGACCTCAAAAACCACCGTTGTGGGGACCGGCCGCCATCCCTTGTACGCCGGCCTCGAAGATGCACTGGGAGATGCCGCGCGGCCGAAATGGAACTTCCATAAGGTTCTCATTGGGCGCGACGGGGCGCCGATCCAGGCCTTCCCATCCTCGGTGACGCCAGATGCTCCGGAATTGGTGGCCGCCGTTCAGGATGCGCTCGCCTCGTCTTGACGGCTGATCAAGCCAGACCGTCTCGGACGTTCCGTTCTTCATCCAGATACGCGCGGAGCTCGGAAAGAAGCGGCAGGATCGCCGCCAGTCGCTCTTTTCCGAACTCGTCTGTCACGGCTTCCAGGCGTGGCCCCAGCGCTTGCAAGGCCTTGCGCCACGCCCCCCGGCCCGCGTCTGTGATGTAAACATACTTCACGCGGCGATCCTTTTCGCCAGCCTCGACACGGACAAAGCCCTTCGTGCCGAGTTTGGCGACGATGGCAGTCATCGATGGCCGGGTCATCTGAAAGGCCTTGGCCAGCCAGGAGGGTGTCTTTCCGTCGCCGAGGCGGACGAAATGGTTGAGGACGCCGAACTCCGAGGGGTTCAGCGCCGGTGCAATGTGGCGGTTCAGTTCGGTGGTCGTCAGACCGTTGATGATGCCGATCTCGTTGAAGACCTTGAAGACGAGATCGGCTGTGGCATCGGGGTGGCGGCTCATCCCTATGGTGGTACCAGCTTGGCTGCCAGGGGCCAACGGGGGGTTGGCGCCGAAGTTGGGCCATAGCCAATCCGCGCAAACATCTGGACGACCCCTGGCGCATCGACCCCCAGCGCCGCGTGGATCGCCCGGTAACCGTTGGCCATCTCGGGAAACTCCTGCAAAACTTGGCTCAGCGGATGCACTGAGAGGCCGGCCTCTTCTGCCATGAGGTTGAGCCGGACCCACGCCCGCCCAGCTTCGATCTGAAGCGTTCGACTTGCATCCGCCGACACCAGCCAGATGAAAGCCGGCGTGCCCTCGATAATGTCGTCGTAGATATTCAGCCCAGTGTCGTAGGCCATCGTCCCGGGCGTATCGAGGGTTTCCTTCGTCACGAGACCCGTCATGTGGAACAGACCCATGGGGATGCCGCCCATCTCGAGCCCATCGGGGTTTTCATTGATGGCGCGATTGCCGAGACGCATGACGTTGATGCTTTCGCGCCGGGTACGGTCGGTGGTGTATTCGGTCTTGAACGCGGCTTTTGTGAGGTCCTTGAACGCCCGCAAGCGTTCAGCATCGGCCGTCCACCCGCCGTGGATTGAGCCATCGAAGGCCCCGGCGATGGAGCGCATGGCTTTGACGGGGACCGCACGTCCCAGATCATAGGGAGCCTTGTTCGACCGCCGCGCGGTGATGTGCTGAAACAATGGGTCGGGCGCCGCATCATCCGCCACCAGCGTCACCGTTGCGACGCGCCGGCTGTCGAGACGGCTCTGGGGATAGCCGTCGGGAAAGCTAACGATGTCCGCGCGGTAGCCCTGCACCGATGCCGCAATCGAGAGCAATTCCAGCATGCAGCCAAAGCTGACCACGATCTGGCGGTCGAAGGGATCGGTTTGCGGCAATCGGCGATCAAGGTCGCAGTAGACGTCGATCTTGTCTTCGCCGCGGAGTTCGAACTGCCAAGGCTGCCGATTGTGCGAGTTCGGCGCGAGGATCGCGTAGGAAAGCGCGTTCATCCGAGGATCATTGAATGTCTGTCCGGCCGCCGCCCAAGGCGCGACGGCTTCGGCAAGGCCTGGGCCATGGGCGTAGCCCGCCAGCCCCAAACCGGACACCAACGCGGCTGCGCCACCGCCCATGAGAACCCGCCGCCTCGACACCATCTCGTCGCCTCCTGAATTACGATAGTTCACAAACTAACTATTAGAGGTGTGGGACGAAATCAAGTCCCTCCTGCGAAACCATTGCTTCACCCAATTCCGACACAGGCCCGGCTGGCGCCGCGCATCCAGAGGCAGGGCTTGACCTTCAGGGAGTGCGGTGCCCAACTCGATGGAACTGCAGCGGCGGCGCCCGAGACACAATGCGGCCCGCAAGGAGGATACACATGGCAGACCAAGATCCCGTCGTTATTGTTGGCATGGCCCGCACCCCGATGGGCGGCCTGCTCGGAGACCTTTCGTCGTTTTCTGCAAACGAGCTCGGCGCGATGGCTGTAAAAGGCGCCGTCGCAGACGCGGGGATCTCCGGAGATGATCTGGACGAGATCATCATGGGGAATTGCCTCCCCGCCGGCCAAGGACAGGCGCCCGCGCGCCAGGCAGGGATCAAGGCCGACCTGCCAAAGGGATTGGAGTCCACCACCATTAACAAGATGTGCGGCTCAGGCTTGCAAGCGGCTGTCATGGGCCGGAACGCAATCTTGTCCGGCGAAGCCAATGTGGTGGTCGCTGGCGGTATGGAGTCCATGACCAACGCGCCGCACATTCTTGAGGTGCGCAAGGGCCACAAGTATGGTGACATGACGTCCAAGGATCACATGGCGCTAGATGGGCTGACAGATGCCTATGCGGGTGTGCCCATGGGCCAGTTTGCCGACAAGATCGCTGGCGAATACCAGTTCACCCGAGAGCAGCAGGATGCCTACGCGCTCGAAACCCTGAGCCGGGCGCAAAAAGCGACCGAGACCGGCAAATTCAAGCGTGAGATCACACCGGTGACCGTGAAATCCCGCAAGGGTGAGACCGTCGTCGACACCGACGAGCTGCCGCGCACGGCCCGCCCGGACAAGATCCCCACCCTGCGCCCAGCCTTCAGCAAGGATGGAACAGTGACCGCAGCGAACGCGTCAGCAATCTCCGATGGGGCGGCGGCGCTCATCATGATGAAGCAGTCAGAAGCCGACAAGCGGGGCCTCAAGCCCATCGCCAAAATTGTCTCACAATCGAGCCACGCCCACGAGCCCGAATACTTCACCACGGCACCTGTTCCCGCCATGAAGAAGGCGCTCGAAAAGGCAGGTTGGTCCACCGGCGATGTCGGCCTCTGGGAGATCAACGAAGCGTTTGCCGTCGTGCCGATGATCGCGATGAAGGAACTGGGCATCTCCCACGACCTGGTCAACGTGAACGGTGGCGCGTGCGCGATGGGGCACCCGATTGGAGCGTCAGGCGCGCGGGTCCTGATCACGCTCCTCGCCGCGATGGAAGACCGGGATGTGAAAAAGGGCGTCGCCTCGCTCTGCATCGGTGGCGGCGAAGGCATCGCCATGTGCGTTGAACGCGCTTAGTTCGCGCTCAAACATAATCCGAACAGTTGAAGCCCCGGCCCTCGCGGTCGGGGTTTTTTCCTTAACCCGTCACCGTAAATTTCGCCTGTGATTTAACCCTAATGGCATGTAAATGGCCCGTCTTTTGCGAACCGCCAGTTAACCTTTAGACTGGCGGGACATCGCAAAATGTTGAGACTTTCCTGGCGGATACGCCTCCTCATCCTTAATGCCGTCGTGCTTATCGCTGCGGCAATCGTCACAAGCCCCGGCAAGGCGCACGCCAACGCCGTTAACCTAGAAGCGCCCGCGCTGGATGAAGATGCCGGCGGCTTCCACAAGGTTTTCGACCGGGAAGACCGTCTCCCGGCAGGGATCTGGCCGGCAGGCTATGCCCATCCCGAACGCTGGAACGACACGGCCTGGTCAGAGCGTCACGCCGAACCGACCGAAAGAGGGTTGCACCTGCGCGTGAGCCGGCATCGTATCCACGGCAAGCGTCACCAGGGCGCTGAGATGCACATCAATGGAACCCACCACTATGGCCGCTATGAAGTGGTGATGCAGCCCGCCCGCGGCGACGGTCTGATCAGCGCGTTCTTCACCTTCACCGGCGCGGCGCACGGTACACCGAAGGATGAGATCGACATCGAATTCGTCGGTAACAACACCCGCCAGGTGCAGCTCAACTATTTCACCGGCGGGACATCCTATGGTGGCGCCTGGATCGATCTTCCATATGATGCGGCCGACCATCCCCAGCTCTATGCGTTCGAGTGGACACCCAGTGAGATCCGCTGGTTCGTCGGCGACCAGCTTGTCTATCGCGCAGATGGTGAGCGGCTTGCCCTGCCGACCTATGCCAGCACGGCGATGTTGAGCACCTGGGCCGCCCATCCCAGCCTCTCCGGCTGGACGGGGCCGATCACCTACGAAGACGGGGCACGCTCGACCGTCCATTGCGTCTCCTACGCGCCGCCCGGTGACTGGGGCGCCCAGTGCAGCGACACATTCGAAACCGACCTTCCTAGCGTGGTCGTCGCCAACGGGTCGCTGTTCTAAAGCGCAGCAAAATCGATGACCTCGACCGCGTGGCCCGTGCTTTCGGCGAAGGCGATCAGGTCATCTCGGGCGATCGATGTGGTCCCCGTGTTCACCAGGGGATGGAAGTTCACCGTATCATGGGCCATGAGCGCGGCCTCAGCGATGAAGCGGACCTTCAGGTCCTTGTCATTCATCAAGGCAAACGACGTTACCGAACCCGGCACGACCCCCAGCACCGCCTGCATCAGGTCTGGCGCGCCGAAAGACAGGCGCCGCGTACCCAGAACCTTGTGAAGCTGGTTCAACTTGAGGACACTGTCCGCATGGGCAGAGACAAGCACGAGCGCGTCGTCCTTGTCCTTCATAAACAGGTTCTTCGAATGCCCACCCGGGATCGTTGCCTTGAGATCCCGGCCTTCGTCCACGGTAAAGGTCGCATCGTGCCAGACTGTCGTATGGGCAATGCCCAGGCGATCGAGATAGGCGAAAAGATCGTCAGGCGTTGCGGGGCTTGCGAGCATGGCTATGTTTCAGGCAAGGCTGGCGGCGCCGTCAATATGGGAGCCACAGGGCGATGCATCTCGACGCCTACAAGATCCATGATGTTTCGCCAGAGCTTGTCCCGGCCCGCTCCACCCGGGACTGGATGGACGCGTTTCCAGATCGGCACCCCTATCGCTGCCTCCCCCTGACCATGGCAAATGCAAGCGGTTGGGAGATCCTGTGCCCGATCGATGTCAAGCTGGTCTGGAATGGCGGCCCAGCCGAAAAGGACCTCCAACTCTACACAACCGGCGACCCGAGGGCGCTTGCAGCGTTTGCAGACAGTCATTTCCGGCGCGGCATCGCGACATTCCATACCGGCTACCTGTTCCGAACGCCGCCTGGCTGGGGCGTCTGGGCCACCGGTCCCCCCAACTGGCCGAAAGACGGGGTGGCGCCGCTGACAGGCCTCATCGAGACCGACTGGCTGCCGTTTCCGTTCACGATGAACTGGCAAATGACACGGCCGGGCGAGGTCATCTTCCGCAAGGGCGAGCCGTTCTGCTTCATCACCCTGATGGAGCACCGGAAACTCGAGGAGATCACGCCGACACGATCTCTCCTCGCCAAGAATGGTGCGCTCACGGAGGAATACGAGGCCTGGCGTGACAGCAGACACGACTTCAACGCGCGACTCGCCGGCGGCGATGCCGATGCCATAAAAGCCCGCTGGCAACGCCATTACATGCGCGGCGAGAAGGTGACGGGCGACAAGGCAAAAACCCACCAGACCAAGCGCAGGCTGAACCCGCCAGAAGACGTGTGAGAATGCCAAGCCCCGAACACGCCGCCCCCGCGACCCGCCTGCGCTTTCCCGCTCTCCATTTATTAACCCGCTGCCATCTTGGCAGTCCGGCTTCGTCCAATTAATCGATCCCCAGGGCGCTGCGGTTTTCTCGGCGCGTCAGGGGGGGGCAGAACGCCATGGCCTTGGACCGTCAAACACTGGATATGACCGGCGCCCGATCGGGAGAGCTCTACGAGCACACCCTCCAGATGGGCGACGAAACGATCACGCTGGCCAATATCGCAACCATGGCGATCGAAACCCAGCAGTTCCAACCCTACGACATGCCGCGCAACCGCATGCGCCAGAGGGTGGCCCTTGTCGCCTCCAGCTTCGCCTTCATCGGCGGCGCCTTGTGTTTCGCGTGGTGGGGCCTCTCTGCAGCGCCGCTGGTGTCATCCATCGCAGCAGCCTCGATCCTGATCACGCTGCTCTTCCTCGGCCTGTTGGCGCGCGCCGTCTGGCTGTCCCACAAGATCAGCCGCGTCCAGGACTACTATCGCCTCAGCATCGGCGCGTCAGACGGGCGCTCGATCGCCCTGGTCGACAACAGCCGCCCGATGCTCGAACAGGTGCGAGACCTCGTGCGACGCAAGATCGATACGCGGGATCACACGACCACGGGCAGCTTCGACCTGAATACCGATACGGTCGACCTGAACGATCCCACAGCCACAGCCGCATCAGAACAGCCCACCCTGACCTGAATTTGGCCCTGCACGGCCCATCGACAGCCTTGTACTTCGGCGAGCGATTTGGCAGACACCACCGCTTGAACACGGCTGGGCGCTGTTCGATCCCCGCCCCTCCGCCACTGGAAAGCAAGCCCCATGGCCCGACAGCGTAAGCGCAAAGGCGACCCCGTCCATGGGTGGCTGAACCTCGATAAACCCCAGGATATCACCTCGACGCAGGCCGTCGGGCGGCTGAAACGACTCACCAATGCCCAGAAGGTTGGCCACGGCGGCACGCTGGACCCCCTCGCGGAGGGCATTCTCCCCCTGGCGTTCGGCGAGGCCACGAAAACCGTCCAGTGGGCGATGGATGCCGACAAGGAGTACGTTTTCACGATCCATTGGGGCCGCTCCACCGACAGCCAGGACCGAGAGGGCAAAGTCACCAGCGAAAGCAGCGCACGGCCCTCCCGTTCTGCCATCGAGGATGCACTCCACCACCATATCGGCGACATCGAACAGGTGCCGCCCCGCTTTTCCGCCATCAAGGTAAACGGTGAACGGGCCTATGATCTGGCCCGCGATGGCGAGCGCTTCGAGCTGAAAAGCCGCCCGGTCACCGTGCATTCCGCATCGCTGGTTGATATGCCGAACGCGGATTTTGCAACCCTCCGTGTCCAGTGCGGCAAGGGCTTCTACGTCCGCGCGCTCGCCCGCGACCTTGCCTTCGACCTGGGATGCGACGGCCATATCTCGTACCTGCGGCGCACCCGTGTGGGCGTGTTTTCCGAGGCGAATGCCACCTCCCTGGAAAAACTTGAGTCGCTTGAGACGGCGCCAGCCATCATCGAGACACTGTCGCCGCTCGAAACGGTTTTGGACGATGTCCCCTCCGTCACCGTCGGGATCGATGCGGCCCAGGCTATCCGCCAGGGCCGCTCCATTCGCCTGTTGCCCCATATACTCGAAGCATGGCGCAGTGATCCGCGCGCAAAAAGGGATGACCGGCTCGCGCTCGCGATGGATGGAGAAACAGCCCTCGCGCTTGGAGAGATCCGAGCGGGGAGCTTCAACCCCTCAAAAGTCTTCCAGATCGGCGCGCCAACCTGAAGTCTCCATCTTGGTCGAGCGGAGCTTGGGCGCCTTGTTCGGTCGCCTCTCGCATTGGTTTTTGCGCGTTCAACAAGCGTCTACGGGATTGCTGGGGGCCGATCAAACGGCCTATCGAAGCGTCGAACCTCCGCCAGTCGGCAGGAAAAAGCATACGGCAATCACGACTTATCCAACACCTGAAAACCAATAATACGTCATGATTACAACGCACTAAAAATAATTCGGCCTCACGAATCCCCACCCCCAAGACCCGTGGTATTCTACATCCATGGATCTTCTCATCCTCCTTTTCATCTGGGCACTCGCCCTAGCTCTCTCCGTCGCCGGGCTCCGCGCCCGTTCGGCGGCGACAGCTATGGTCGATGTCCAGACTGAGGGAGCGACGTGCAATGACAGGCCAGACCGGGTTTGGGCCCCCGCAGTCGGTTTGTCAGCGGCGGCGATCGAAGGCGGCATGAAACCAACGTCGACCGGCAAGAGATTCCAGATGCCGAAGCGGGCGTATTGGGCGACACCCGCACATCGGTTGGATGCATTTGGGTTAGGTGCATCTGGGTTGGGTAAGACTGGGTTTGGAAACCGCTCTGGGCAGCCGCGGCTTTCAATTGCGATAGATGCCGGTAACGGCAACGCCGTGGCGTATGCCGTGGCGAAACGAGAGACAAACCGGACGAGCGGAGATCGCATGATCCCCGCCGATCCGTCCGCCGCGCCCTGACACGGGGCGCCAGACGGCGGCACACCAGTAATAGGACACCGGACGCGCTCCAGCGCGGGCCGGGCAAACGTGCTGGCGCCAACCCCGAAGGCTCTATCGCCCCGAACACGATCAATAGACCTTTGCTCAGGGGCACCGATTTCAGGGGGCGTTTCCCTCCCAATCCACGACGAACGCGATCTGATCTTCCTCGAGGACGGCATCTTCAGACCAGGTTCGGCCGAGGATGGAGTGCCCTTCCCGATGAATGCGGGTCCGATCCCCGCAGACGAGATGGTGCCAGTCTGGCAAGTCCCGGCCCTCATGGATCAGCCGGTATGCGCAAGTGGACGGCAGCCAATCAGTCTTATCAATCCGTTTGGGGGTAAGCTTGATGCAATCGGGAACTTTCTTCTTCCGATTGCGATAGTCCGAGCATTGGCATGTCTCGGCGTCCAGCAGCCGACAGTGCAATCGCGTGTAGGCGATTTCACCGCTGTCTTCATCCTCGAGTTTCAGAAGACAGCATTTCGCGCAGCCATCGCACAGGCTTTCCCATTCGGCCTGGCTCATCTCCGTCAGCGACTTGTGTTTCCAGAACGCGGTATCCGACATGTCGCCAACTCCATGCGCACGCCGAACACTAGAGCGCATCTGGGCAAGGTGTACACAGGTCGCCGTCTGGGAAGCGCGCAAAAACAAGACCCGAAGTCGGCGCCGCGATTCCACTTGCAAGATCGCCGGTTTCAATCACCGGGCTTTTCGCCGCCATTCCGGGGAAAGGCGAGCAGTCCATCCCGCGAAGAGCTTGGCACCTTTCTAGCCAGTTTCGCGACGATCTGCACGAATCCCTAAGGGCCGGTCCGCACGAGCGAGCATCCCAAGCACTGGCATTCGACAATCGCCCACCCTGCCCGAACGAAGACAACCGACGCCCAATTTCGCTAGAGACGAGCCCGGCGGACGCGATCATTGGGCAAGTGCACCAGCCCAATCCGGGTTCTTCTGAATCAGGTCGGTCGCGAACCAACACGAGGACGAAATCGGAAGGCCCTTGCTGATCGCGTCTTCCGCTGCGCGCGCGACAAGCCGCTTGCCAAGTCCTCTCCCCCCAAGCGCTTGGGGCACTTGGGTATGCAGGATATGGACAGCGCCATCGCTCCGACGTTCGTAATCAAGATATGCGGACAGCCCTTCGATCGAGAGACTGTACCGGCCGGCGGAGACATCGTGGTGAATATCGCTCATGCGACCACGTCGGCCCATTCGGGGTGTTTCTGCAAGGTCGCTTTCGCAAATGGGCAAAGCGGAATGATCTTGATCCCCTCCGCCCTCCCATCTTCAACAGCGCGCCTGACCAGCATCTCGCCAATTCCGAGACCGCGCAGCGGTTCCGGCACTCCCGTGTGGTCGATGATCATCCGTGTCGCGCCGGCACGGGAAAAGGTCATCTCGGCCACATGGCCGTCGCGCCTGAAAACGTAGCGCCCGCCGTTTGGCAGATCCTCACGCGTCACATCGCCGTCGGCCATACCATTCTTTCCTCACGTGGCGCGCACTGGTCCAAACGGCCGAACATGAAACCCGTCATACGGCGAACCCGAGGCCTGCCAGAACCGATGGGATCTGTTTCTTGAGCCCGAAGAATCCCTTTCGTGCGTGCGGCCAGAAGGCCCGATCCCAGTCCCGCTGCGCATAAAGAAGCCTGATCCCTTCTTCAGCGAGCGATGCCCGCAGTGCATCAAGGTGTGGTCGAACCCATCCGACCGGCGGGAAACCCGTTACGATTGTCTTGCACTCCACCGATCTCGCCCACTCGAGTAGATCTTCGGACGCGGATTTCCTGGCGTCCAACCCGAAGCGTTCAGATCCCCGAGCCAGGCTGTCGTCCATCGCGCCCTCGACAAACGCCTTGGCCACATCGCCTGCACCGCCGGTTGAGCGAGCATCCGGAAATGTCACACCGGCCAGCGCCTTCACCTTCGCGCCCGGTGGGCACAGCGTTTCCACGTGCAGGTCTTCCTCGGTCAGTAACAACGCGATGTCGCCCTCCGGTATCGGTTCGCCCCCGATCAGCATTCCCGGAGAGGGGTTAGCGCCATCGATAGCCGGCGCTTCGGATGCCAAGCCCGCTGGCGAGAAGCGGCCACCTGTATACTTCGCGATGTTCGAACGCCGCGCGAGATAGGTCTTCCCAGGCGTGTGTAATCCAGCAACCCAACGCCAGGAACATGTGTTCGATGCCGCGTCACCATCCATCAGGTGCTTCAGGAAGAAATCCGCGCCCAGCTCCCACGGAAGCCGCAAGGTGAAAATCCAGATCGACGCAAACCACATCCTTGCATGGTTATGCAGGTACCCGGTCTCCACCAATTCCCGGGCCCAATCATCGAAGCCTTCAATTCCAGTCCGCCCTTCGATGGCCTCCTCATAGGCTTTCGCCAGTCCCGAATTCGAAGCGACCGCATCAAACCGGTAGTTCAGACCGCGCCGGTAATCGTCCCAAACGGTGGGCCGATGTTCCAACCACCCCTTGAAATAGGTCCGCCAGCAAACTTCTTGAACAAACTTTTCAGCCGTTGACAGGGCGAAGCGGTCCAGCGCTGCTCGGACAAGTTCCTCCTCAAGCAGCTGCCGCGATCGGACCCATGGCGAAAGCGCCGAGACATTCGATCGGTCACTGGGACCAAGATCATGGTTTCGCTCGCCAGCATAATGACGCCCCATCCGACCCTTGAAGGCGGCCAAGCGCTTTTCTCCAGACGCCCGGCTTGGCGTGAAATCAACGGGCTCTTCGCGGGCAATTAGCTGATCCATATCCCTGACATATGGTTTCCATAGGAGACGGGAAGGGAGCACAGATCGGACGCGATCTAAACCTATAATTTCTTCTTTTGTTCGATTATTGTTCTTGACAGCGTTTAGATTGAGCGCATAGGTTGAGCGTCATTCGCAGGGGTCCTTCTGCTTAGGAGAATGTAGGCTCTCATTTCGAGCGCACACGGCCTTGGTCGAACGCCGTTCGAAGCAAAAACGCATGATGCGAAGTATTGGTGCGGCTTCTAAGTACTGCTTGTCCGTTTTCCGGGCTGCAAACGACCAAAAATCAGCCGGGCTGCGGTCTCAACCCGCCTGATCCTCACAAGGCGGAGAAACAGAACGTCATCATCAAAAGGAAATGCAGATGAAGCGAAACGGATTGCGATAAAGCGCTTAGAGGCTCGGGATGGGGCTCGCGCCGGACACCGACCGGCCCTCTGGTTTCTGACCGCGCCGGCCATAGCCGTGCTTTTTCATCAGTCCGCGGAGCTGGTGATATGAAAGCCCAAGTCGCTCGGCGGCCTTTCCCTGGTGCTGGCTGGTAGAGGCCAGCGCGGCATCAATGAGCTGCATCTCGTAGGTGCTGACCGCTTGTTGGAAGTCATCGGGCGAAATTGTCGTTGGCGAGTGAAAATCACCCATGGGAGCGGGGGAGGAGGCATTCTCGCTGTTATGGGACGTCTGTTGCGGCGGTAAGGGCCGCCAGGGTGACGCAAAGGGATCGAGCGCGGAAGGGTCGAAACGGACGGGGTCCGATGGGGCATCCAACAGCGCTTTGTGTGTGAGACGTTCGGCGAAGTTGCGAAGTTCCCTGACATTACCGGGCCAGGCATGGGTCTCGATGGCGGCAATCGCCGACGGCGCAAATCCGGGGAAATCGGTCCTCAGCTCGACAGCCATGCGCCGGGCAAAAAAGTCAGCAAGCAGCGATGCATCGCCAGAGCGCGCACGCAGAGGCGGCAGCGTAATCACATCGAAAGCAAGCCGATCCAGCAGGTCCGCCCTGAAGTCGCCGCGCTGGACGGCCGATGGCAGATCGATGTTCGTGGCCGCAACGACGCGAACGTCCGTGAACAGAGCGGTCTCGCCACCAAGGCGCTGGTATTCGCCATACTCGACCACGCGCAGGAGTTTTTCCTGGACCCGTTTGGAAGCCGTTGCGATCTCATCGAGGAAGATCGTGCCGCCATCCGCCAACTCAAATCGGCCCGCGCGCCTTTCCGTTGCACCTGTAAATGCGCCGCGTTCGTGACCGAAGAGCTCTGAATCAAGCAGATCCTCTGAAAGCGCCGCGCAATTCACCTTGACGAAAGGCCCTTCCCAACGGCTCGACAGGAAGTGCAGCCGCTCCCCGACCAACTCCTTTCCCGTACCGCGCTCGCCAATCAGCAGGAGCGGCCGTTCTAGCGGAGCCACCCGGCTGGCATGCTCAAGCGCTTCCAACCACGCAGGCGATTCACCGATCAATTGTGGGGCTCGATTGCGCATTATTCTCGTCAAATACACTAAAATAGAATGGCAATCTAGACTAAATACTCGTCTTATTAGCCATTACAGTGACGCCTCCAACGCTAGATTGAAATAAAATACAGCAATACCATCGTCTTACAGGATAAACATCGAACTGGCACGCCCCTTGAAAAGCTCCCTGTGCTCGCGGTGGTAGGGACCGTGATCAACAAGGAGACCGAAACCCCATGGACGACAGCCGCTACTCTTCTCGCACCGACAGTGACACCGAACGGTTCGGCCGTTGGATCCGGAAACGCCCGGCCGAAAGCTGGATGTTTTTCACCGTCGGCCTGTTCCTCGGAAGTTTCTTTCTCTGATCCTCCAAACACCCGCACACAAAGATAAGGAGACCTTGCACATGGGTATGTTTTCCCGCCTCGGTGACATCATCAACTCGAACATCAATGCGATGCTCGACAAGGCCGAGGACCCCGAAAAAATCGCACGCCTGATGATCCAGGAAATGGAAGATACGCTGGTCGAAGTCCGCACAGCCGCAGCGCGCGCCATGGCCGACAAGAAGGAGATGCAGCGCGAAATCGACCACTACTCACGCCAGCGCGACGAGTGGGAGGGCAAGGCTGAGCTCGCCATCGACAAGGGCCGAGAAGACCTTGCCCGAGGTGCCCTGACGGCGAAACAGAAAGCTGAAGCCGAAATAGAAAGGCGTCAGCACGCCAGCGCGCTGGCTGAGGAAGCGTTCGAGAAACGCCAGGAAGACCTGGCAAAGCTCCAGGAGAAGCTGGGAGAAGCCAAAGCCAAGCACCGGGCCTTGATGATGCGCCAGGATGCCGCCGAACAGCGCATTCGCATGCGCAACCAAGTCTATGATGGCCGTGTGGACGATGCACTGGCCCGCTATGCGAACATCGAGCGCAAGGTCGACGAAATGGAGGCCTATGCCGACCAGATCAAAGGCCAGGAGCCGACACTTGAGGCCGAGTTTGCTGCGCTGGAGCGGAATGAGTCGGTCGAGAAAGAGCTCGAAGCGCTCAAGGCCAAGCGGGGCAAAAGCGCCAGCAAATCCGCCCAAGGGGAGGGTTGATCCATGCTGATGCCCCTCGCTGTTCTCGGCGTGATCATGACCGTGCTCACGGCGCCTGGACTGATTGCCCAACACCTTGCCGACCGCAAAGCTGATAACCAGCCGAGCGGGGAGGCAGGGGCCTGATGTTCGAGGCTGAAATGCTCGTCGCGCTTGCCGCCATCCTGTCGCTGTTCGTGATCCTGCCGGGGATGGTGTTTCATTACATCACCCTGTGGCGGAAACAGCGCTCGCTGATGCCCGACGATGAGCGGATGCTCGAGGATCTGTGGCGTTCCGCCAAGCGGATGGAACGCCGGATCGAAACCCTCGAAGCGCTTATCGAAACCGATGCGGCCGATCGCCAGCCGCATCCCAATCCAACAGAATCCAGGAGACTTGACCCATGAGCCGCGACTTTAACGCATCGCCGAACCCGACCCGGTACAAGCGGTCGCGGACAGACCGGGTAATCGCCGGCGTTTGCGGTGGAATCGCTGATCGGTTCGGATGGGACCCGACAGTTGTTCGGATCCTGGCCGTGGTCGGCTTCTTCTTCATGTTCGGGCCGCTGATCATCATGGCCTACATCGTCACCTGGTTGATCACACCATCCCGTACGCGGGCGGATTACTCCCAGTCAGGAAACGCCGAAGAGGCTGCGTTCTGGAGGGGGGTCTCAGACAGTCCCCGCGCCACGTTCGGCAACCTCAAGTACACGTACATGGACCTTGAAGAGCGGCTGCGCCGTCTCGAACGCGACGTGACGTCCGATGAATGGCGTCTCCGGAAGGCGTTCAAGGACCTGGAGCAGAACTGAAGACCGATAACAGACGCGGATGACCTGACCGGGTTCAGGCATCCGCCGGATGAAAAGGACGAGAGCAATGCTGAAGGGGATGAATTCACAAGGTGGGCAAACGCGGATCAGCGGCCGTCATTGGATGATCGGATTGTTGGGCGTGGCTGGCCTCGCGGCGGTGGTCGCCATGGATATCCGTTCGGGCAGCCTTGAATGGCAGGCCGGACCGCTGAACGTATCGATGGACCTGCAGACCGAGCGTGGCGTCTCGATCCGTTTCAACCGTTTGAAGCCAGCCCTCGCACCGGGATTTGCCGATGCCCAAACCGACAAAGCGAGCCGTCTATAGCGGGCCTTGGGGGCTTAAAGCGTGACCCCGCTTGATGGCGCGAAACAGGGTGCGTGCGGGATCGACGCTTTCGCGCGCGGCCTTCGTTACAGGGATCGGCAAACCGAGAATTTGTGCCGCGATAAGGGCGCTGATCCATGGCGCAAATGTGAAGCCCCGGCTCCCGAGACCGGTTGCGAGCCAAACACCCTCAACGCGCGTGACCGCCGCATGCACCGCTTGTCCCTTTGCGAGCGGAGCGAACGTTTCGAGCGTTGCAGAAACATCGGGGAGTTGCCCAGCCATCGGAAACCTGTCCGGCGTCGTTGCACGCATGCTCGCACGAGAGACGGGCGTCATGTCCTGGACTTGTCCCATCCACCACGGCGCGAGAGCTGCCAGCCCTTCCGCGTTTGATGCGCGCGCTTCCTGGGTCACTGCGGTGTTCGTGCCCGAGTTCATGCCCGGTTGCGCAGTCGCATAGGTGGCGCCCCAAAGCCGCTTGTCGCCCGTGGCGAGGGCGTATTGGCCGCTTGCAAGGGCAGATGCGGGTGCGTCGGGGAGCCCGGCCGCGTATTCGACCTGACCGAGTTTTCCCGTCAATCCCAGCCAAGGCGCGGTTTCTTGCGCTGCCATGCCATTGGCCACAATGATGGCGTCAAACGGCGTGTCATCGACCCGTCGTTGTTTGAGATCCACCGACAACTCAGCACCGAGATGCATCTCCACACCCTCGAGCAGGTTTGCAATGAGGGTTGCGGGCTCGACAATCATGGCGCGCTTGTGGAGCAAGCCGCCGCCGCGGATCGCCTCGAGGTCCTCAAGCGGAAGGGGTGGGTCCGCAAGGACCTTGGCGAACCGGGTTTCATCCTTCCCATCGCGAGGGGTTTGGTGAACATCCGCTTCCATGGCACCGCGACAGCCGCTATAGATAGACCGGGCCGCGAGATAGGCATCAATCAGCAGGCGCGCTTGTACCGTGTCGGCGGCATCCAGCCTCGGCATCACGAGCGCGAGCGGGTTGCCACTGCCACCACTCGAAGGCGTTGGCGACGGATCAAAAACCGTTGGACTGGCACCGAAATCCGCCAAGGTGCGCGCGAGACAGGCGCCCATGATGCCGGCGCCGAGAATTGCAATGCGGTGCGCACCAGCTTGCGACGGCAGTAGAGGCGATCCATCGGGCAGAAACGCTTCAAGGCGTTCGCGCTTCCGCCCGTGTCCTGGCGCCTTCGACACATCGAACCCGGCGGATGCCAGGCCGCGGCGAACATCGCCGGCAACGGTGAATGTGGCCGCCGTAGCCCCTGGGGCCGATCGCTCCGCCATCCGGGCATACAGTTCGGGCGTCCACATCTCGGCATTTCGGGCCGGCGAAAACCCGTCTAGGAACCACGCATCGGCCTCGAATTCGGCCGCATCAAGCGCCTCGGCAATATCCCCAATGTGCAGGGTGAGCGAAATCCGGTCTTCCGGCCAACGGACCTGGCGAACACCGCGGGCCGGATGGGGCCAGCGGTCGATCAGTTTCGCGGCGAGCGGCGCAATTTCTGGCCAGACCGACAACGCGCGCTCGGCGTCGTCGCGCTGCATCGGAAATCCTTCGAAACTCACCACGTGTAGCCATGCCTCGGCGCTCGGACGATGGGCTTGCCACAAGCTCCAGAGCGCCAGGATGTTCAGCCCGGTACCAAATCCGGTTTCGGCCACCGTGAAATGCGTCCGATCCTGCCATCGATCCGGCAAGCCATTGCCCTTCAGGAAAACGGCCCGGCTCTCGGCGAGCCCGTCGCCTGCGGTGAAGTAAATGTCACCATGGCGCGCCGAGACCGGCGTACCATCGGGCTTCCATGTAATATCGGCGGATGCGGGCAAACGGGGCATAGGGGCGTTGTACTCGGCAACGGTCCCGTGTCACCGCCTCACGAGAAACATTGGTCGCGCTGATGTTCGAGATAGCCGCGGGCCGGGCTCTCTGGGGTGAGGGCGATGGCGTTTCCAAAAGCCTCGTGGGCGCTGGCCATATCGTTCCCGCGTTTCAGTGCATGCGCCCGGGTCGCCCAGTAAGGGGCGTGGCTCCCCACTTTTTCGGATGGAAGCGCGTCCAGCGCCTTCAGAGCTTCTATGGGCCCTCGTGCTTCGAGAAGAACCGCCGCCCGGGCGATCTCCGCGCCGAGACTCGGTGCCTCTACGCATAGAGCATCATAGATCGCCAGCAAGGCTGACCAGTTCGTTTGTCCCGTACGCTGGCGATCTGCATGCACCGATTGGATGGCGGCTTCGAACTGGTAGCGGCCGGGCGGTCCCAAGCGGGCGGCAGTCCTCAAATGGGTATCAGCTTCCTCGATCCTGGCCTGATCCCACTGGTCGGTATCCTGGTCGGAGAGCGGGACGTAGGCGCCCGTTCTGGCTGGGCGGCGGCTCTCGCAATAGAGGATCAAGGCGACCAGGGCATGAGCTTCGGCGGTCTCAGGCAAGAACTCGCATACCAGCCGGGCCAGCCATTCCGCTTCATCCGCAAGGTCGGCGGAGCCATCACCGCCCCAATTCCAACCGGCGGTATAGGCGGCATAGATGGCTGAGAGAACCGCATCCAGGCGGACTGGCCAGACATCGGGCTCGGGCACGACGAAGGGAATGCCTGCCGCCTTTATCTTCGTCTTGGCCCTGACCAGGCGTTGGGCCATGGCCGAAGTTGAAACGAGAAAAACACTGGCGATGCGCGCGGCCTCAAGCCCCAGGACGGTTTGCAGCATCAGCGGTGTCCGAACACTTGGATCGATCGCGGGATGGGCGCATGTGAAAAGAAGGGCCAGACGGTGATCTGCGAGTTGTCCTGGTGACTGGACCATGGTCAGCGCCTCAATGACGCGGACGGCGTCTGGCTCATAGGTTTTGCGAGTCTCAGCGCGCCGGACCGAATCGACAAGTTTCCGGCGGGCGACCTGGAGCAACCAGGCTTCAGGGGAGTCTGGCACACCTTGTTCTGCCCAGCGGTGAAGGGCGATGGCGAAGGCATCGGCCAACGCGTCCTCGGCAGCGGCAACATCGCATGTGCGCTGGCAGAGACTGGCGAGCAGTCGCCCATAGGCCCGCCGAGCCGCCAGATCGGCGACCCGGTTGGCCGTTTGGGCATCCCTACCCACCGGAATAGTCCGGCACGGATCCGAAGTCCTCATGCCTGTCAGGAAACGGACGATACGCCATTGTGTCAGCTCGGGACCGGAAGGACAGGACGGACTTCAACACCGCCCTTTTCACATGCCGGGCATTTGGCCGCCAACTTGAGCGCCACATCGAGATTTTCGACATCGACGATGAAGAAACCACCGAGCTGTTCCTTGCTGTCAGCGAACGGACCGTCCTGGATCGTCGTCCCGCGGATGGTTGTTGCCGTTGCTGGGTCCTGAAGTGCTGCACCTGTCTGATTTGGATCCGCGGCGGCCACCTCGTTTGCAAAATAGGCATGCCAGGTTGCCCAATAGGCTGGGGCAAGATCGGGATTGTTTCGAGCCGCGAAATCCTCTTCGTGCTCGTGAATGGTGATCATGTAGCGCATGGTTAGCTCCCTTGGTTTCGCCATTGAAGCACGAGATCACTCTCGCCTTCATTATCTCGACGTTTGAAGGGGCCGCCAATCGACAGGACGACCGAAATTCATGGGCACAGGGCGGCCTGTTCACCCTTTGACCATCCGACATGGAGCGCATCACCTGCCTCAATGACTGGACGTTTGATCAAGGTCGGGTTCGCGGCGAGCAGCACCTCGGCCCCATCACCGCCGGCGCTTTCTTTTTCCGCTTCGGAAAGCCCCCGCCACGTTGTCGAGCGTTTGTTCACAAGCGCATCTGCACCCGCAGCCTTGAGCCAACCGGGCAGTTTGGCCGGCAAGTCCGCCTCAGCCCTGATGTCGATAAAGGTAACCTCGTGGCTAGCATCGGCCAATGCCGTCATCGCTTTCTTGCAGGTGTCGCAATTCTTGAGGCCATAAAGGGTCAGGGATGCCAAGGATCAGTCCTCCGTTTCAACGACCCCAACAATGGGGCCCATATCTGCACCACGCTCGGATCGTGACAGGTTTGAGGCGAGCACCTGGGAGATGCGGCCATCGAAATAAAGCGCATTTGGCGTTTCGAGCCGGTCACGGAAGAGCGTTGCGAAGGTATGAAAATTGACGGGCACCTCCGAGATCGCAAAGTGCACTGTTCGCCCATCTCGCGCGACACCAACACCGTTCCTCCTGTGGCGCGAAGAACTGTCTTCCCGGAAGGCCGGGTGGAGCGCGCCATCGATGACCAGCATTGGGCCAGACTGGGTGGCGAAATTGGGTGTTCGGCCACTGGCCTGGAATGTGGTGCTCTCCTCAACGCCGGCACGCGTTTCATCGATCCAGAAGACCCCGTTCGGCTTAAGGGTGAAATTGCTGTTGCCCTCCGCAAGGTTCAGAGGGGCAAGGGTTTCGCCGCGCTCGATCAACAAACCGACCGGGCGCCGATCAGGAAGATACATCCCCGCATTCATCGCAAAAACCAGCCGCTCACCGGAGTCTGCAAGCGCGTCGGAAAGGGCGTCGAACTGGGCATAGCGCTCACCATCGGCGCCATTCAGGAAAAGCCGGATGTCGTCGGTTTCTGCGTCGAATTTGCAAACGATGAAGGGCGCTTCGGCGTGCGTTAGAGGCTGGCACGGCGTCTGAACCTGTTGCGCACAAGAGGCAGCTTGCAGGGTCAAAATCGCACTCAGAAACCTTGGGAACATGACACGAGACTGTGGGAAAATCGCATCAGACGCAAAGCATTGAACCTCACTTTCGCCTGGAAAGTCGCCGCATACCGGATGCTTCCTCTAGCGGTTTGGAACGGCAAGCTCTAAGTGCACAAGCATGTTACGACCTGGCGCTTTCTCGATCCCATTTGCACCGCTGTCACTGACATTGGCGGGGCTGATTCCGTTTGTTGGAAGTGCGATCGCAGTGGCGACTGCGGGTAACGATGTAATCCTGAAAGGTCAGGCATCCTTTATCCTGCTTGTCTATGGCGCCGTCATCTTGAGTTTCCTCGGCGGCGTTCGCTGGGGAATAGAGATGAGCCGAAACGAAGCGCCGCGATTTGGTGTTCTGGTCCCTTCTGTTGCGGGGGCTCTTGTGGGTTGGGCCGTGGTTTGCCTGAACCTGCTCAACCCTGGCCAATCGACGCAAACCCTGTATCTCGCCCTGGCTGGAGCATTAATCCTCCACTGGTTATGGGACCTTGCAAGCCGAGCTTCCACGCCGAACTGGTACGACGGTCTCAGGACCATCGCGACATTGGGCGCGGTTGGTTCGTTTCTAGTTGCAACCGTTGTGGTTTGAGCGCCGTCGCGCGTCACTCTTTTGATCAACCGGCGACGGGCGCGATTGTCGTAACTCGGGCAGCAGCAAAGCTGGCGGCTGCGAGCATCAAGGACACAACAACATTCCAGCCCGCCATGGACAAACCGAACGTCCAAGGTGCATCGGTGCAAGCCGGCGCGAAAGCCGGGCTTTCGAGATCGAGGTCGCCGAAAACCGAGCCCGCAACATCTCCGGGCGCATCTGGGGCTGTGCAGCCTTCGGGAGCGGGCCACCAGCCGTATTCGACGCCCGCATGGAAACCTGCGACCACTGCGCCGGTGACGAAAACCAATCCGATCAGCGCGTTCAGAGCCGGCAGGAAGCGGGGATTGGGCTTGAATTTCCAAAGTGCCACACCGACGAGGCACATGCTGATCAAGGCCCAATAGACTTCCCGCTGCCTTAGGCAAAGATCGCAGGGCGGCATATTTCCGAAGCGCTCGAAGCCATGGGCGGTCAAGAGAACAGCGAAGGATGCCGCCGCCGCAAGAAGCGGCCACCGCCAGTCTCGGAGAAGGGAACCCCAGGGTGACATGCACTTTTTTTGCCGCCGGGCGCGCACCGTGTCGATGCGTCAATCTTGAAGGGGGGGCTGGGGCGTTGGCAGACCCTCCTGAGCCGCAGTTTCGCCAAGGCCCAACAGGGTTTTGATATTGTCGCTCGTCAAATCCATCCCGAGCGAGGCAAGCCATGTGAAAGCAGCCACCAGGGCGGCGATCCAAAGCGTGCCGATCACGAGGCCCACAAGCACGAGCAGACCATCGCGTTCCATCAAGCCAAAAGCGACAAGTGCCACTGCAAATCCGGGCGTCGTATTCGTCATGGGCAGAGGGACGAGGATCGACGCACAGAAGAGGCAGAGAAGAACACCGATGGCGCGCTCTGGCCCCCTTCCGGTCAGGAAGGTGAGCCGGGGGCGCGCGATGCGCTCGACCCAACCGAACCATTTCTTGCCGCCCTTCGCCGTGCTCGAAAGGCCCTCCCGATTGACCCGCCGCCGCGCCAGTGCACCGGGTAACCAGGGTTCTTCGCGGCCCCATGCCATCTGTGCGGCAATGGCCATCATCGGAAGCGAGACCACCTGGGGCACGCCGTAGAGGAACGGAATACAGCAGGGCAAGGCGAGCACGAAGAGCATCGCGCCAAACGCCCGTTCGTCGAGCCGGTCCATGATTTCAGCCAGACTGAACCCATCCTCCTGCGCATCAACTGCCAGGGCCTCGATCGACTCCAGCAAGGTCGGCGGGTGGGAGGACACAGCTTGGTTCGACATGGAGCGCCCTCTAGCCAGAATTCCCGTATGCGTCGAGTATACGCGTGGGTGGTCAATGAAGGGTGCATTCCTGAGTCGAATGCCACCTGAGGCGGGCGGCCAAGGTATCGCCCGCTATCCCGCGATTGACGCACCGGCGCCGGGCATGGCATGGGCGAGGGCATCGACCATGGCGTTGCCCCTGTGGCGGAACCGGTAGACGCGACGGATTCAAAATCCGTTTCCTTCGGGAGTGCCCGTTCGAGTCGGGCCAGGGGCACCATTATGCTTTGATCCCCCGCTGGGCTTCGGGCTTGTTGATATCGCTCGCGGCAGTTTGGCTGGCGCCAAAGGCCTCCGCGGGGGCGGCGCAGTTGCGCCGACGGCCGGTCGGCCTTGCGACGCTTTGCGTCGATACGGAGCGCTGATTTTGAGCTGTGCTCTGGTTCCGCGCAGATGCGGGGTCAGGACTTTGGTTTTGGCTCCGGTTCGTGAGGGTTTCTGCTTTCCGTGAGTAGCGGGCAGCCG
>JBCDLC010000034.1:0-36347 GCA_038745855.1 Pseudomonadota bacterium
CGCCACCTACCTCAGCGCGGGTCTCCCTCTCCCCCACACCTGAACAGCCTCATCCAGAATCCGGAAAATCCAGCCCCCAACCGACGCGGCCCCCGCCCCGGCGGCCAAACGTGCTGGCAGAAAGACAGAAGAGCCCCATCCCGCCCAAAAATCAGCGCCCAATTTCGACGCAACGCGTCGCAAGGGCGAGACCCGATCCATCGCGTAGCGAAGGGCGAAAGCCCGAAGCCCAGCGGGCGATCCAAGCATAAAGCCCGCCGGCGCGAATGCGCCGCCCCCGCGGACGCGCCACGCGCCGCGAGCGACATAAACAAGCCCCAAGCCCGCCGATAGAATAGGAGAAAGACCCACAGTCCTGAACTCGATCCATCGCGTAGCGGAGGGCGACAGCCCGAAGCCCAGCGGGGGATCCAAGCATAAAGCCCGGCGGTGCCTTAACCGGCCAAGCGGTAGTCTTTCTGGCTTTGGCTAGCCGATACGCTATCAGCGTGGCCGGGCCGTCTGGGCTCTGCCGCCGTTGCCGAGGCCTTGCTGCGCGCGCCATCGAAACCGCGCGACGCATTTGCCAGGGCAATGGCTTCGTCCATCGGCATGGGCTTGCCATAGTGCCATCCCTGGCCGCGGTTACAGCCGAGTATCCGCAGCATTTCGGCGGTCTCCTCGTCCTCGATCCCTTCCGCTGTGGTGGTAAAGGCGAGGCTGGCCGCGAGGCTGAGCACGGCGTTGACGATCGTCGACCCCTCATTTTCGGTGATGTCGCGCACATAAATCCGGTCGATCTTCACCTTGTCGAACGGCAGCGCGCGGATGTACTGGAGCGACGAATACCCGGCGCCGAAATCATCGAGCGCGATGCTCGCCCCGCGAGCCTTGAGTTCGAGCAGGCCCTTCCGGGCTGTATCGACGTCGGCGATTAGCGTGTTTTCGGTGACTTCGAACTCGAAGCGGGAGAGTTGGAGCCGGTATTTTTCGGCTGTCTCGATCAGCCTTCGCGCGAAATCCGGCTGGCGGAGGTGGATCGGCGAAAGGTTCACCGCGAACAACAGATCGGAGGGCATCTGAGCAGCCGCCACGCACACGGAATCCATCATCGATAGTGTGAGAGGCTCGACCACTCCGGTCCGCTCGGCGGCACCGATGAACTTGTCGGGCATGACCATGCCCATCTCGTCATCCTGCCAGCGGGCCAGGGCTTCGAAGCCGATGAGATTGCCGGACTTGAGTTCGACCAGGGGCTGGAAAAATGGCCGGACATCGCCGCGCTCAATCGCCGGGCCGACCCGGTTTTCTATGCGGCGACGCTCTTCGATATCGGCTTTCATCTGCTGGTCGAAGTGGATGAACCGGTTTCCGCCGAGCCGTTTGGCCTTGTACATGGCCTGGTCAGAATTCCAGATCAGCTGCTCGGCCGAATTTCCGTCGTCTGGAAAGATGGAACAGCCGACACTGGCGCCAATCTTGTACGAGCCTCGCTTGGTCGAAACCGACCGGGCCGTGTGGTCGAGAATGCTCTCCATGGCAGAGATCACCTCGCCATAGTCGGAGTAGAAAATCGTGACGGCAAACTCGTCGCCGCCGAAACGGGAGAGGAATTGCCCCTCCTTGAGGGCAAAACTGATCCGGGTTGCAACCTCCACCAGGACTTCGTCGCCGGTCTGGTGGCCGAACCCGTCATTGATCGGCTTGAACCCATCAAGATCGATCACCAGGAGCGCAACCTTGGCGTCCTTGCTGCGGGCCTTGTCGATCATGGCCTCGAGGTGAGTGAGCATCGCGCGGCGATTTGGAAGGCCTGTGAGCGGATCGGTCAGGGCAGGCTGCGAAAGCGCTCGCTCGGACCGGTACAGCATCTCGAACTGCTTGGAGACCGCGTCCAGGTTCGCGACCGAGCGGGACATTGTGGAACTCACCAGGAGCAGCGTGAGGGTTCCGGTGAGAATGCCGCTCGCCACGACGATCAATGCGGAGGTTTCGAGGCTTGCAAAGAGGAAAGCAGCACTGGCGAGGCCGATGACGAAAAGGCCAACGAGGCGGAGCGATCGTTTATCGTGTTTCTTGCGGGAAACGAGCGACAAGCCGCTTTCCAGCCAGGAATTGAAGCGCTTCACCACACCAGTACCCTCAACCAGACGATTGATGTCCGATCTTTCTCTCTTGCGTGCGAGGAGTACCGAAAAAACAATAATAAACTCTTCGGTGGCGGAGGGTTTTTTCCTCGATTGCATTCAAAAATCAGCCGAATCCTGATCGACGATTTGAGAGTCGGGAGAAGACGCAAAACATGTCGCCCAGCGCCGAAACCATTGATGCCCAGCCCTTCCAACTCGCTCGGACGGGCGCGCCACCTATCCGGTTTCGTGGTTACCAGATTCTGGAGGTCACGACGTACCGTCCGGGGGGTACGCTTTGGTATGAAGCGGGTATCTACGAGAAGGCCGCCGGCGGCTTTATCGCCGACATTCGTTTCTACTCGAAGCGGTCTTCGGAGAGCAACATTTATCGGGTTCGTGTGCTGCAGGCGCGGACCGAAGTATCGGCCTATTTCGATGCCCACGATGCGGCCGATGATGTTCCGGCGCCGCAAACGCTTGAAGATCCGGATCTGCCACCAGCCGTCCGGGTCATCCGAGCGGCAGCGCTGGCGCAGCGGGTCGATGAGGCACGCCGGGCTTATGCGGATCTACTGAGCGAAGTCATGGAACAGTTCAGCGGCGCAGTGGATATTTGAACGCCAGTCCAGCGCCCCGGTCAGGACCAATCGAGCCGCTTGCCGATTTCGTTTGTGGGGATCTCGGCCCCTATGGTGAAATGGACCGGTCGTTCCGGCGTTGACAGATCCGAACGGCATGCCGCTTCCAATCGGCCGAGCAAATCTGAGGCGTCTTCATTTGACTCTGGCACAATGAAAGCCTTCAACCGGTTCGTCGCGCCGTTGGACGGTTGAGTACCGCGGACAGCGCTCTCGGCAACGCCGGGCTGAGCATTGAGGTACGCTTCGATCTTGGACGGAAAGACATTGACCCCGCCCACCTGCTGGCCACCGTCTTTTCGTCCAGCGATTGAGAAACAACCGTCAGCTTCAGCGGTAATCCGGTCCTGCAAGACCATTGGCTCCGGTGTCTGGCTGAGGTCTTCTGGAAGCAGCGTCACGGTCGACGCATTTGTGTCGAGCGACCACCAAGGGAAAGGGCGGAAAGGCGTCCCAACGCCAGTGCGCCAGCCGATACCGCCGGTTTCAGAGGCGCCATATACCTCCAGGAGGGTCTCAAGGCCCATATCGTTGAGCGATTGCGCCAGATCGTTCGACATGGGCGCCGTTGACGTCAGCGCTCTAACGCCAGCCGGAAACGTCTCGATGGACCGCGCGAAAGCCTTGAGCGTGAAGGGCGTTCCAACGATGAGATCACCCTCGGACAAGAGGTCCCTGAGAGACTTGGCCGGCATAAAGCGAATGTCGATGACGGGGCATTCCGAACCATCGACCAGCGGCATCAGCGTTGTGTAGATCGCGCCGTAAATATGGTGGGCGGGCACGAGGGACAGGATGCGCGAAGGCTTCAACCGGTCGCGGATAAAGACTGCATCCCGCGCAAGACTGTCGAAAGAATGGCTCTGAATCTTCGGTTCCCCAGTCGAGCCCGACGTGAGGAAAGTCAGGCTCTCGAAAGACATGGCCAGGGATTGGCGAACGATGTCCGCCCACTTGTCCACCGTCCCTTCAAGGAGAAGATAGTCCTCGACGCCAACCTCATGGAGGCGAAAGAACTGATTGACCCTAGAGGCCGCATTGATGATGTCGAGGCTGTCAAAGCCGAGACCTGACTCGTCGAGACGCGCGCTGCCGGACCAATCGAGGCTGGCCGGGATCAAACTCCGATCGTTTCGGGCATGGGCAAGTTCATCGGCAACCAGCGACCTGATTGTCCGAGACAGAGCGAGAGCGGATGTTGCGTACGCCGATTTAAGGGCATTGAGGCGTTCGGTAGCAGGAGAACCGTCAGGCATTTTCCAGTTGGTACAATAACTGACCGACCAGGTCACGGAACTGACCGCGAGCCTCCTCTACCCTGAGACGCAGGGACGCCGCCGACAAGCTCAGCTGAGCAATCGACATGGTGTCACCCTGAAGGTCGACGCTGGTGGCATCGATGTCGTTCGCCGCATCATACCGCTCGAGGATGTCAAAAACATCAGCGAGGGAGTAGGCGGTGAAAACACGGAAGTTGTCGCGCTCGTTCTCCGATTTGGTGAACATCCGGATGTCGAGAACGAAGGTGGCCTCGGTCGATTTGTAGAGATTGATCTCATACCAGAGCGGAGTACCCGGCGCGTAGCTCATGGTGGAACACAGCTCTACGCCCTCGAAGTGGACCGGCCGTCCGCCCGTCTGCTTGAGCTTGTAGGGCATGACATCATCCCCGAGCGAGGGATCGGATCCGTTCATGGCTTCTGGCCTCAGGACATTCGACATGACAGACGCTTCCTCCGTTATGATGTTGCTTGGGGCGGGGCCGTATTCACGACAAGCCCCAGCGTTTGTTCGAGATCGTAACGCAGGGCATCGATGCCTGCCTGCAGTGATTTGAGGGCCAGCGCAGGGTTCGCGGTGTCTGGAATACGCGTCACCAGGCGCTGGGCGGCAAAACGGTCTGCTGGGTCGACCTGTTTGAGTTCTGCGAAGACCGTCTCGATGGTTTCGCCCTCGGCCACACAAAGCACCCGGTCGTTCCAGTCTCCGCCATCCTGCCGCAGGGACGCAACGAAAGCCTCGTCACGCGTCTCGTAAATGTCGATCGCGTGCAGCGGGATGTCGGCTTCATCATCGCGGTCGCGTTTGAAGGTGATGAGCAGGCGCCCTTCGAATACGAGCGGCAATGCCCCTGGGCGCTCCAGTTTCACGGTTTGAAAGGCGTCTTCTTCAACCGTGGGTTCCACGCATATCGGCGCCGACGGCTCAGCCGCATATGCCAGGGTGCACTCCGCATCCCCGCTCCAGGGATCTTCCATCAGGGCCCGGAGGCGTGGGTGGACACGAAGCGAAGACACGTTCCTGTTTCCAGAGTTCAGGGCAGACTAGAGGCGTTTGATGAACAGCCAGCAGGTCTCACCATCGGAGGCGGACTTAAGGTGAATTCGAACCTTCACCGGCGTCATCTTGTAGTCGAACTCGTAATCGAACATCGTATTGATCGCGCCCGTTCGATAGAACTTCAGGAATTCGCCGTGGAAGCGCTTTCCCTTGGCGCAAGGGGCGAGATCGTTGAAGAAGTTCTTGCCAATGGCTTCCTCTGGATCGCGGCCAGCGATGAGGCCTTCAGCCTTGTTGTATTTCAGGACGTTGCCCTGCTTATCCATCAAGATCGCACCAAAGGGTAGAACTTCAGCGCGGTGGGGTTCGCGCTGCAGGATATTGTCGACATCGTTGCTGCCGAAGGGAATGACTTCCATCGTATTCTCCATGGTCCCTGGCTTCAGCCCACCGTTTCGTCTGAAAGCCATGAGCCCGGGTCTCGGGTCAGTGACTGGTCGTACAGGCGTTGCACATAGCTGTCGTTTTCGTCGGAGCGCCCTTCCGGGTGTATCCACCGGTAGTCGTTGGCACCCATGGACACGACGCATTGCGGCACGGCGCTGAAGCGGGCGCGCGCCTCATACCGGGCTGCGTCAATATCTGTGGCTTCGACGCCTTCTTCGAACTCCGAAAGGATTTCGAGCTCTTCGATGGAACCTGTCGTCTTGAGCCGTTCTGTCTGCTCGATAATCTCCGCTGCAGCATGGAGGACCCATTCAGCGTAGGGTCCGCGCACAATCAGATCGTACTCTGGATAGACAATTTCGAAGCGTCCCGCGATGAAGCGCAATTGCGCGAGCGGTTTCGCTTCACAGGCTGGGGTATTCTCACACACAGAAGCCCTCCGAAATTACGGCTGTGGACTGCTCTTCTGAGGCCGATTTATTCGGCGCCCGGTTAAAGGCTGGTAAATTATCCAACGTCGGAGCTTAATTCTTTTAGGCGCCCGATTTCCTGACTGATAACAACCGCAACGGAGACGAATTCATCGATGCGCGAGACCAGTTTCTCGGCCAATTCGGCATCAAGGGAAGCGCCACTTTCCTGCTGCAGTGCACCCAGTGTCCCTGACAACTCGGCGACAAGTTGATTGAGCGGGTCAACCACGGAGGTAAGGCCATCGAAGCGTGCCTCGGAAGGACTTGCTGCAGGTTCTGGCAGGCATGACTGGACGGCGCGGTCGACGGTTGGTGCGATGGCGACGACCTGCTCGCCGAGGGCATCCGCGATCGTGGACAAACGGTCGACGACGTCGCCCGCGTCCGAGGCGGATTGCACGCCGGGCTGCGCGCCCTCTTCGAGCCGGCCGACAGCTTCAGACAGTTTCGCTGCATCCTGGGTCAGCCCACGCAGGAGAAGGCGGAAGCCGACAACGACCCGCTGCAGGCTGTCCCTTTCCGAAGCGTGAATTGCGTCACCGCCGGTGCCGCGCTCAAAGCCTAGGACCGGCAGGGGACCGGGGCGCTCGTCGAGGCGCTGGAGAACGAGATCCAACTTTTCAAGGATCGGAACCGGGTTCGCCGGTTGGGGCTGGGGCTCGGCTGTTGATGCCTGGGCTTCTGTGGGCGCTTTGGCGTCGAGCCCGGCGATCGTCTGGCGCAGCGTTTCAGACTGTTCGGTCAGATCACGGAGGAGAAGCTGGAATCCGGTCTGCACCCTCTGGATGCCGGCTTTCTGGGCCTCTGACACATCGGGGAGACCGGCCAGATCTGCCCGGTCTGGATTAACCGCATCGGAAAGCAACCTCTTGATCTCCGAAATCTCGGCACGAACGTCCTCGATCCCCGAAACAACGTGAGGCGTTTCAGACATGGAAGGCGGCGACGCGGCGAGGGCGTCGATCCGGGCGTCGAGACGCTCGAAGGCGTGGGCCTGTTCTTCCACGAGCCGAGCAAGCTTGTCGGCAATGAGGGGTTCCGGTTCGATCGGTTCTGGCAGACGCTGCACAACCTGCTCGGAAACGGTGTCTGCGAGCCTCTGAACATCAAGGCGATCGTCAACGCGTGTCTCGAATGCAGAAAGGCGCTCGTCCAGCCGCTCAACTGTTCTGCGGTCAAGCGCGGCAATGCTTGAGAGAAGTTGGTCAACCGCTTCCTGAAACACGGTGATTTCATCGCGCGCAGAAGCCGACGCACGGCCAGCGGATCGCGCCTCTGCCAAACGGGCATCGAGACGGTGGAGATACTGGCCAATGGTCTCCAGAACATCGAGTACTTCGCCGCGGGATACACCTGTTTCGTCGTGCTCAAGCTTCCCTTGCTCCGATTGCAGGAGAAGGCGGTGGATCCCTGTCGCAACACTGTTCAGTTGCTCTTCGATCGCTTCCAATCGCTGAACGTCCAAACGGCGATCCTGCAGTAACCGGCCCGCGGTCTCGCTGAGCGTCAGGAGTTGTTCCAATCCGGTGTCGCGGGAATGGGATTGGGGCGCCATTCCTGTCTCACTGTCTCTGCGCGCAAAATCAGTCATCGCGGCCGATGTGCCTCCAAAGCGGTGTGCCCGCCTTGGGCAGGATTGGTGAAATTCCCGTTAACCCTTGGGTCATACAAGGCGCCCGAGCGGGCCGAGATCCAGGGTCAGCTCCTCTGGTTCCAGTCCGAACTTTTCAGCGACCTCCAGAAGCCGTTCACGCGCCTTCATCAGCGTTGTTCCCAGGCGCTCCTCTTCGTCTTCAGTCAACGACCCGCTCTCCATACGCCGGATGGCCTGGGCCTCCATCAACTGCCTGAGGAACTCGATGAGCGTGAGGACCAGTTTCGGCAGGTCCCGTTCGACGTTTTCGGGATCGAGCTTGATATCCCTGGGCAATCGACCGGCTTCCATGCCTTCCCGCAAGGCGTCGGAGACCGCATCGGCGTGATCGGAGAGATCGAAAATATCGACCCGGGGCTCAGGCCGCGTGCTTGTCATCGGTTTTGCCTGTCCTTTTCCAGAGATGCGCTGGCCATGCGCCATAGGGGAGCCAGGGGCCGGAGACGCGAAAGCCTACGCCGAGCTCTACGGCCATTGCGTTGAGTTTGGTGTGTACGATCGACGCTGCTGACTGGTGGCACCAAATCCGGAGTCGGGCGGTTTCGTCCAGCGTAGAGGTGCCGATCAGGCGGTGGTCGATGATCGCACTATTCCGGTCTGCCATGAGCGCAGACGCCGCAGTTTCCAGCTGCTGACGCGTCCGGCGCACCGCCTGCACGGTCCTGGCCTTCGCGCGGAGGTATTCTGTTCCGCTGGAGGGCCCTTTCTCACGAATCGGCGCGACCGGCGCCATCACTTCGAATTCGCTGGCTTCACCGAACCGTTCAAGGCTTTCCAGCAAGGCGTCGCTATTCCGGTCCAGAACGGTCTGCATGTCTGCAACGGTCCATTCCGTCTGCATCACAGGAGCAGGCAGGCACGGCTGCCGTCGGCGTAATGCGATCAGACTCCGGTTGTGCGCCTTGGCCAGATCGGCCGCATACCCGGTGCCTTCACGTCCGGTGTCTTGGGGGCAGATGATCAAGGCAATCCCACGCCCCAGGAGACGTGTTTGCGCGTCGCTGTTCGTCTTCCCGGCATCGGCGTGGACGAGGGCGAAGGGCCTCTGTTTCACGAGCGTGCCTCGGAAACGTTCGGCACGAAGGACCGCTCCATCGCGCCGCCCGCCTCGATCCGGTCAACCGATGCTACCACGAGCTTGAGGCCGACATAGATGAGGTCGACATCGGCCACCGAGATCCGCAGATCCCCAGTTGCGACGATACCGACGTCGAGCACACGGTCGAGCAGTTCGACGAGCGTCTCGTCCTCATCATTTGATGGGTCGATGTATTCGGGAAAATCGCTCGCCCCGCTCATGCCGCATCCGCCTCCTCGACAAAGGCGTATGGCGGCCAGGGCCCCGAAACGGTGAGTTGGAGGCCTGCCGCCTCTGCCAGACTCTTGGCATCGGCGATGGCTTCGAGAAAAGCGTCAGGCAGTGTTCGGTCCTGGAGAATGGCGAATTCGCACAATGGACCATCCGGGCCGAGTTTGGGTTGGGTCACCGCCTTCAGCCGCCGGGCTGATGGGGCCAGTCTCTCGGCAACCCTTTCGAGCGCGGTTTCGATAGCGGCCTTTCGGTCCCGCACCTGGCGTTTGCGTTGACCCTTTGCGCGTAGATATGCGCGACCCGAGCCCGCCTCACCGGGGGTCGCGGTCGGCGCTGATGGAGCCGGCTTTGGGGACGCAGGCGTCTGTAAAGCGCGCAAGACGGCGCTGTATTCCACTGCGCCGGTGACGGCATCGAGCCGAGCAAGGATAGCGGCCTCACTTTGGCTCAGCATTGTTTCAGCGGCCTTTCGGCTTCCATAAACGGCGCCAAGCCGGACCGGAGCGACATCGACGGCCTCGGCCAGTATCGTCAGGAGGCGGTTATGACCAAGGGCAATGGACTCGACACGAGCGGGATCGGAGAAAACGGTGTCATCAGCGCTGGCGGTCAAAACGGCTGCGACCGCACCACGCTGCACGATTACGGCTGGGTCACGCTCGACGGCATCCATCAGCGTTGCCGGCCACTCCCTCGACTGAGCCGAGCGCAGGAAGCCATGCAGGATAAGGATCATGCCGCGGTCTCCCGGCGAACACCGCATAGGAGACGATCGCCCGTGTCGGCAACCCGGCCTGTTACCGGACCAGCCAAAAGCGCTTTCTTCAGAAGCTCGTACGCCTCGACGCCTGCGGCACTCTCCTTAGCCGAACCGCCAGCCATGTCGGGGTGGTTTCGCTTCATGTACGTTCGATAGGCTGTGCGAAGGTCGTCGAGATCGGCTGTGTCATCAATTCCCAGACGCCCACGCGCAGCATCGATGGCGGACGCGGTTACGGTTTCCACGGTGACCGTTGCGAAAGAGCAGGCCGGAAGCGGGCCGATCATGCGGATCGACATGGCGTCAGGATGCTCGGCATCGAAGCGCTCAAGTGCAGCTTCGATGGCCCCCTCGCTGTCCCCGTCATGCAGAATGACAGCATTGAGGACGAGGTCATCGCCTTCGGCCGGTAGTTCGATGATCGCCTGGCCTGCTTCTGAGAGATCGTTGGCAAGCGCCGTGCCCAGCGCGTTGCGCCATTCGGCCATGGCCGCCTTGAGCGCAGCCGCTTTTTCGAGGCGACCCTTGATGGGAGGAAGATGATCAGCACGGCGCGTTGCGGCAAGCCGGCCGACCATCACAGACAGATCCCACCGGACAACGACTTGATGTTGAGCGGTGCCGGCGTAGCGCTCAATCAGACTGGACAGCGTTTCGCGATTGCCATCCAGAAAAGCCGCGATCGCGTCCTTATCGGTAAAGCGTGTGTCCGGCGCACCCGGTACAAATGGTGTCAGGGGCAAGAGCGCTTCCAATTGGCGTTGGAACCCCAGCAGCGCCTTTGCAGCGGCCTGCCGCTCGATTCGGAACCGCTTCTTTTCGATCACAGGCCCGAAAAAGGCGGTGAGACCGGCCGACGTTACGGCCTCTATTCCCTCAGGAAGCACTGTCGGCAGGTTGGCCGCATGCGCCACACCATAGAGCCAGACTTCCCTCATCGGCGCGCTCCATCGGTTTCCATCGCAACCTGTCGCGACCGCTTGAGGGCCTCAACAGCGGCGAGACAATCGGACTGTTCCACGCATGGGCGCTCACCCCGGTCGAGCGCGCCATTGGCGACCGCACGCCGAAACGCTGTCAGGCCAGCGCGGCGGCAGAGGGCGTCGAGATCGGCGCCCACGAAGCCCTCAGTGATCGCCGCAATAACGGCAAGGTCAACATCTTTACCGAGCGTGAGGACCGCACTGTGGATGGCCAGGATATCCCGTCGGTCTGCTTCGTCTGGCAAACCCAGGTGGAACGCCAGATCGAAGCGGCCGGGGCGGAGCAAGGCCGCATCGAGCGTATCCGGCCGGTTGGTTGCCGCGAGAACGAAGACGCCGGCACGGTCTTCCATCCCATCCATCTCGGTGAGCAGCTGCGCCACGACGCGATCTCCGGCCTGGCCGCCGGCACCCCCTCGCTTTTGGGCGACGGCGTCGATTTCGTCGAAGAAAATAATGCAAGGTGCGGCCTGACGAGCCTTCGCAAATACATCCCGGATCGCCCGCTCAGCCTCTCCGAGGTACTGGTTCAGGAGTTGCGGTCCGCGGACGGAAATGAAGTTCGCGCCCGCTTCATTCGCAACGGCCTTCGCCAACAATGTCTTTCCGGTACCCGGTGGGCCGGCGAGCAGCACACCCCGCAGGGGCTGGACGCCAGCGGCTTGCATTTCCTCGCCGTAGCGGATCGGCCAGATCACGGCCTCCTCAAGCGCGGCCTTTGCGTCGGCGTGGCCGGCAACGTCCTGCCAGCGCGTGCTTGGCCGTTCCGAGTAAACCTCTCGCAGGGCCGTCGGGACGATCTCTCGCATCGCGCCGATGAAGTCATGCCGGTTTACCAAGATTGCGCTCAGATCGAGCCCTTCAGCGCCTTCATTGAGCGCAGGTTCGACCCGCCGCAGGGCCATCATCCCCGCCTCGCGCGCGAGGGCAGCGAGATCCGCACCCACATAGCCATGGGTGAGCTGGCCAAGCTCTTGAAGAGACACATCGCCGCCAAGCGGCATGCCCCTGGTATGGATGGTGAGAATATCTGTGCGGCCATCGATATCGGGCGGGCTGAACCGTATCTCCCGATCGAAGCGGCCTGGCCGGCGTAGCGCACCATCCAGGGCATCTGGCAGGTTGGTGGCGGCCATCACGATCACCTGCCCACGTGCTTTCTGCCCGTCGAGGAGGGTCAGCAATTGACCGACGATACGGCGCTCGACCTGTCGGTCACCGGCAAGGCTGTCGCGCTTGGGCGCAATAGCATCAATCTCGTCGATGAAGACGATGCTTGGCGCCTTCTTCTCCGCTTTTAGGAAGATATCGCGGAGCTGTTTCTCGGACTCTCCGTAGTGCTTATTGGCGATTTCCGGTCCGTTGATCTGGAAGAAAGCTGCGTTGCATTCCTCGGCGACCGCGCGCGCGATCAGCGTTTTCCCGGTTCCTGGCGGCCCCGACAAAAGCACGCCCTTTGGCGGCTCAATGCCGAGGTGGGCAAAGAGGTCGGGTCGGCGCAGGGGCAACTCGACCATCTCCTGCACCCGGGCAAGCTCCGAGGCGACACCGCCCAGCTCGTCATAGCTGACCGACCTTTTTCGGCCAGGCTCACCGTTGGAAACGATCTCCAGGACCGTTTCGTCGCCCACCATGACCACGCCGTCAGCCGTATTGGGCTCGATGGTGCGCACGCGGGCATCGACGATCCGTCCACCGACAAGGGTCAGCTTCACCCGGTCTCCTGTGACCGTAGGCCGATTATCAAGGCGTTGGCGATAAAGTTTCTTGAGCCCGAGAATACCGGCCGCGCCCGCATCATCGACCGCAAGAACGATTCGTGTCGCCGTGGGCGCAGGAACCGGACGTATCCGGGCCGCGTCACCGATCGCCAGTCCAGATTGTGCACGCGCCACCGCGCCAAGAAGAACAGCCTCCTGATCGGCTGCATCAGGCGGCAGGAGCATGATCCGTGCGAAGCTCTTTCCCCGTTCGCCAGCGATAGAAACCACACTGCCGAGACCAATCCCAAGCCGCGCCAAGGACGCGGCTGGTAACCGCGCTATGGAGCGATCACCATCCTGCACACTGGCCTCGCCGACCGGAAGCACAACGCCGTCATCATCCTCGGCTTGCGGAGGACTGGAGATGTCGTCAGCCATGCCGGGCCTGCATCTGCTTCGCCTCCTTGAGGCGTTGCAATAGCTCGAGCTCAACGGCCTCGAACTGATCCTCAGTGATCTCGCCAGCATCGAGCTGCGCTTCGAGCGCCAGAAGTTGGCGCTTGATAGACGCTGGATCGTAGAATTCGTCATAGGCCGCGTCATAGACCTTGCCGACGATCCACCGTGCCCCTTTCACAGGACCGAGCACCGGGGCCCCGAGGAGCGTTGTGAGCAATCCCATTCTCTGGCTCCCTACGCAGCCTGTGCCTGATCGGGCCCAAGCGAAAGGGACACGAAGCTGAACGGCGGCGCCGGCGCGATGTACTTTATCTCGAACAATCCTGGCTGTTCCGAATCCATCGCCTGCACTGCTTTGAACAGTTCAGGCTCGCTCTGGTTTTCCAAAAGGAAGGCCATGTTCAACAGCGTGATGTCATCGCCCTCGGCGAGGGGCTTCTGCTCGATCGCCAAAGGCGCCAACCGCTCGACGATCGCTTCGCCGTCCCTGACTTTTCGGGCGGACAGCTCATGGTGCACAGCCCTGCCAATCTCCAAGCGCTGGGAATAGGTTTCGGCCTCGCTCCGCCCCAGAAGCGCATCCCTTGCCGCGCGGAGGCTGGGCGTTTCCTCGACAATCCGCTGCATGATGGCGTCGCGCTTCCAGCTCACGCGCAGGCCGACTTCCATCTTCCCATCGAGACGATCAAGCTGGTGAAGCAAAACGGACGACTGGTCGGAGATCAGGGACTCCAGGCCTTCGCCAGCGGCGGCAACAACGCCAAACTGGAATGGAAGTATAGGCCTACCGGCCATAATGGTTTCCAGCGCGCGCGTATGCGCCAGCATGTTGCGCCGCGTCGATAGAATTTCGTCGGCAGTCGTATGGCTCACAACCGTCGCCAGTGGCCCATGCTCGACCACGAAAAGCCCGCCACCGGGCTCACCCGCCACGGGTTTCGCTTCGAAATCGGCGGTGTCCTGCTGACGGATGATCGCATAGTGGTAGAGCCCGGATTCAGTCATCTGCCGGTTCCTCACGCTTGAAGAGTACGATCTCGAGAATGCCGTTCTTCAGCCCCACGCGCTGTGGTTCGACCTCTACGGCGACCGGCAGGGCAATTTCGGTGTCATAGCGGCGAGCACCCGTGGCCTTGAGCGCGAGCACGCTACCGTCGATGGCCACACTCAGGTCCGCCTCACCGACTCCTGGCATGTCCGCTGAAACCAGCAGCGTCTGACCCAGGTCATGGACTTCAACGTCGAGCGTGCGCTCAGGCGCTGCTGCCGCCTCGGCCCGTTGGGCTGGCCCAGGCGCGCTCGCAAGGCCACCGCTTTCGCCTCCCCGCGGCGCTATCCCGGAGCGGACGCGGAAGCCGGCCACGCCGCTCACCTTCCCATCCTCGCTGGTGAATTCGGTTTGGCGCTCGAAGCCGCTGTCTCCTGCTTTCTCGGCCTCTTCGAGTGCATCGCGAACTTGGTCAGCCAGGCCGCCCAAACGGCGACCGATCTCGCCAAGCGCTTCAAGACCTTTCAGATCGCCGGGTTTTCTCGGTCCACCCATTGCTCAGCTCCCGGTTTGTGTCTTCAAGGAAGGCTCAAGCGATGCAATCCGCCTCTCAAGCAGGGCCAGACGGCCCTTGAGCTCAAGGTTCTCCTGCTCGAGCGCCGCTGTATCATCCCCTGCGTCTTTCAGCGCGCCATTAAGAGTAGGGTCTGTCTCCCACCAGTTGATCCCCATCTCGACGGCCTTGTCGACGGAGGCAACGATGAGCCTGAGCCTGATGGTCAGCAGTTCGATCCCGACCAGCGAGACAGAAACGTCACCAGCGATCACGACCCCCTTGTCGAGCACCCGCTCAAGAATGTCTCCGAGGCCTTCGCCCCGCGTGGGATGCTGAATGAGATGGGACATCCGGCGGCGCGCTCCTAGGCGACCTGCGCGGCCGCTTCACCGCGCAAGTAGCGGCGTAGGCGCGTGTATCTGACCATCTGTTTGGCTTCAGGATCGATCGCGATTTCGTATTCGGCGATGACATCGTTATCGTTCAGACGCGCCTTGCTTTCGAGCACTTCAATCCCGACCACCCAGTGCTCGCCCTCCAGCCGACAGTAACTGACGCTTTCGAAAGGCTTGCCGGTTGCCGCTTCAATGCCCTCCCGGGCCAGGGCCGTCGCGTCCATCATGTTCATCGTCATGTCTCTCTCCTCGCCGCGCTCAGTCCCCGGAAGGGTCGAGGAGCAGCATATCCTGCAAGGCCACGAGCCGGGCATCTACGCGGCTAATGGCTTGCTCAGTGGTCGCGAGCTTGGCCCGCATCATGTCCGCGTCGCGCACGAGGCGTTCCCGCTCAAACTCCAACCGGGTCATTTCCGACGCCATTTGCGCCCGGGAACGGGACCCGTTGCGCGGCGCGACGACGGGCTTTGGGAGGGAGCGAAGGGATTTCGATCGCATGCGCTAAGCCGCCTTATCTTCCAGAAGAGTGCTGAGCCGTTTAACGAAAGCGCGCTTGTCGCGATCGCCGGCGCCTTCGGACCATCGGGAATGAAGCGCATCGAGCGCGAGCTGGAGGAAGGCCGGATCGCTCACAGCGACGCTCATCTTTTCGGCCGAAACAATCCTCGCCATAATAATCGCGCTGCGGATTGACGCCTTCGACCCGGCCGCTTCCTCCCGGAACGTTCTGACGAGGGATACGATCTGCGAACTTCGGCCTACGTCGAGGCCGCTCTTCTGAGAAACGATCCCGACTTCGGTCTCGAAGTCATGGGACTGGAGGTCCAATGTGATCATCCGATCGATCAGGGCATCGGCTGGGGTCTGCACACCGGCGTAGTCGCTGGGGTTCGAGGTGAAGATCGCCCGGAAATCGGGGTGAGCATCAATCCGTGCTTCCGCCTGGTCGCGTCCAGGCACAATCAGCGCGCGCTCCTCAAGGGCCATGAGCAAGGCATTGTTCGCCGCTGGCGGAGAGCGGGTGAACTCGTCATAGACAAGCGTGTAGCCTTCGATGACCGCTTGCGTCAGGAAGCTGTCGATCCAGACCGATGACGTCTCAAGCTCACGCTTGTGAACATTGTGGATGAACTTATCGACGGTGACCTTTTCACGTCTCCCGCCCTCCCGGCCGACAAGATCGGAAGACGACATTTGGGCGTCTCCCGCGATCAGCACGGCGGGACGCCCGAGCAGCGCAGCGATCTGTACGGCCAGCGTGGATTTTCCTGTTCCCGCCGGCCCACGCAGATGAACCGGTATACCAGCGCGCAGATAAGTAAGTGCCCGCTGTTCAATAGATCGGATCGCGTCATCGCGGAAGAGGTCTGATCGGGGGGCCAACCGGACCACGTTTGCGCCAATCGCAGCCTCGGGCGCATCTTCCTGAATACCGGGAGTTCTCTCAGGGCGCATTGCCATCGCGTCTATTCTCAGCTCGCATGAATAAGGCGGGCACTCTCGCCGCGTTTCCGAATTCTCCTAGGACGCGCCGCGTTAACAAAAAGCTTCAATCCGCTAACCATCTGTGGGTGTCGTAAGCCCCGCTTCGGGCCACACGGCGCGAGAGTGTGAATACTTTGCCCGAGCTCGTTAACAATCAGCCCGAATACTCGAGATCGCAACCGTAATCACAGTCTGTATTATTCGTTTTTTAAACGATCCAAGACATCTAGGCCGCGTAGGGCTGTATCCTGGTTTAGGCAATCGAGCCTCGTCTGCGGACACCCTCGTATCGCGTAAGTAAAGAGGAAGTATCCATGGCTATCGAGAAAAGTGTTGCATCGTCCAGCCTCGCCGAAGTCGTCGACCGCGTGCTCGACAAAGGTGTCGTGCTCGATGCGTTCGTTCGTGTCGCTCTTGTCGGAATTGAGCTGATCTCCATTGAAGTACGCGCCGTCGTCGCTTCCGTGGAAACATGGCTGAAGTACGCCGAAGCCATCGGGCTGACGGTTGAACCGCAAGCGGCCTAAGCCGTACCGCGTTTGAAAGGGGCAGGCCGCCACCGCGCTTGCCCCTTTTTTCTTTCAGCGACTGAACACCGAGCAGTGAGTTCTGATGCCGGCGACCTCTGACAACAGTTTTCGGGACGAGACGGCCAGGATCCGGGCTGATGCCCGTCGTGCGCTCGCCGAATTACGCCAGGCGCGCCGCATGAGTAGCACCCGTGGGACGAAGTCGCCCCCGGAAGCGGTGCCAACATCTGAGAAAACACCCGCCAGACCCAAGCGGCGGAGGCGGCGTGCAAATCATGACGACGTGACCCAGGCCGCAGAGGCAGCGTTCAAGCCCTCCCCCGAAACCCTCCGGCTGATCGAGGCCACGGCGGAGGGCGCAACGACTGAGGCATCGGAATCGGCCCCTAAGAAAACTAGGCCCGACACTCTCTCGACGACGGAGAAACCAGCGAAAACGGGCCCAACAAACGCCCGAAAAAAGCGGTCCACGGCAGACAGCGAAACCTCGAAACCGCGTCGACGTACGCGCGCTACAGCAGCCAAGTCGGACAAAAAGGCATCAACCGTCGATAAAGCGGCTGGCGACGCGGTGAAAACGCTCACAGCTGCCAAGGCTGAGCTCACCAAGATCAAGTCGACAATGGAAAAGGCGCAGCGAACCGCCCAAGATGCCGAACGCGCCAGGAAGACCGCTGAAAAAGCCGAAAAAGCGAGCCGCGCGAAGAAGGATAAGAATGACACTGCGCTCTCCAGTGCGGAGCGCCGGCTCGCCGATACGCAGTCACGGTATGCGTCCGCGAAAGACAAGGTGAAGTCTATCGAGGGGCAACTCTCACGTCTCAACCGGGACCAACGCGCCGCTGAAACGGCCTCAAGCAGAGCCGCGTCGGCGCTTGAAAAAACACGGTCGCAGGAGGCCGACGCCAAATCCCGTTTGGAGGACATTCGCTCAGCACTATCCGACGCGCAAAAAGACCTGGAGCGTATCCAGGCAGAATGCGCATCTGCCGAGAAAGAGTTGTCGACCGTCAGCGAAAAGGCTCAGCGCGCAAATGCCGACCTTGCGTTGGCCACCGAGCAACTCGCGGAAATGCAGGAACGTCACCTGACGCTTTCCAAAGAGATAGAAGCAGATGCGGCTGAGATTGTCCGACTGAAATCCGAGAAGACGGCTTTGGACACCGCTATTGTCCAAGTCATGGATCGCCTTAACGAGACGCAGGCAGAGGCGGAGAGCGGCTACGAGGCGCTGGAGACTGTCCAGAGCGCGACAGCGGAGGCTCAGTCGAAGCGGGAAACCATAGAGGCGGAAATTGCGGCGTTGGAAGAACAACGCGAAAACCTTGCAGCGATGATCCCGTCTCTCGAAAACCAGCGGGACAGCCTGAAAGCGGCCATCGATGATGCGGCGCAACGCAAACAGGCCAGTGATGATGCGGCAGAGCGCGCCCTCGAGCGCCTCGAGGCTGCAGAGACCGCCGCCGGCGAACCCGCCCGGAAGATGGCGGCCGAACAATTTGGCGCTGGCGCCATGGAACCGTCCCTTGCAGACGCAGGCAGCAACGTCCCGGATGACAGTCTTTTCCGGCTCCCAAATATCGGCGCTGGCATGGTCTGGCACCTCCAGCAGGCGGGGGTGCAGTCGCTCTCCGACATGGCCACTGCCGATCCAGCGGCACTGAAGACCAGCCTTGGCGCCATCGGCGCACTTGCCAGCCTTGATAACTGGATCAGGCTCGCCAAGGTCGAGAAATCAGCATAACCGACGCTCCATCGGTCTGCGGATCATCCCCAGACCCTATGCAGAAGCATGGATGCCCGAGTGATAAAGCTCCGACACGACAGGGATTTGACGCTGGACGCGTTCCGGCGGATCGTGCTCGACCACGCGCCGGTCAGCATCGATCCTGAGACAGAGCGCACACTCGATCAGGCGTTTGAAATCTTCTCGAGCCGGCCACCGGAAACGGCCGTTTACGGCCTCAATACGGGTCTCGGTCCCATGGTCACGGTGCCGGTCGCCGATGCCGCGCTGGAGACGCAACAGCTCAACCTCATTCGAAGCCACGCCGCTGGGATGGGCGATCCTGTGCCCCCTCAAGAAGCGAGGGCCATCCTGCTTGCGCGGGCACAGAGCCTCTCGCGCAACCGTTCCGCTGTTCGAGCGGCGCTTCCGCGTCTGATGTGCGACTGGCTGAACGCTGGGCTAGCTCCGGTTGTCCCGCGCCATGGCGGCGTAGGCGCAAGTGGAGACCTCGTTCAATTGGCGCACCTTGGGCTCGGCCTGATCGGCGAGGGTCGCGTCTATGCTGGAAACGCGATCACAGACGCGCCTGGCGCCTTACGCGCGGCGGGGCTGGCGCCGCACACCCTCGCCTTCCGGGATGGACTGGCGATCATCAATGGTGTCTCCGCAATGACGGGCGTTGGTCTGACCGTTGTGATGGATGCGGCGGCCTGCCTGGAACGGGCACTGACGCTAACGGCGCTCCTCGCTGAAATCACAGGCCTTGGCACCGAGCCCTACAGCGCTGACCTCGCCGCCGCCAAACGCCATACGGGCCACCATACAGTCGCTTCGGCCTTGCGAACGCGCCTTGTTGGCAGTGATGCGCTAAACCGCGACGCCGGCAGGCCGCTGCAGGAATATTACTCAATCCGCTGCGCCCCGCAGATCTTCGGCGCTTTGTACGACACGATCGAGACTGCCCGTGGTGTTGTTGTGGCAGAGCTTAATTCCGTGAGCGACAATCCTGTCTTCGATCCTCAAAACGAAACGATCGTCCATGGCGGAAACTTCCATGGCGAGCCCGTTGCGATGGCGATGGACCAGTTGAAGGCAGCGATGGTGAAACTCACCATGGTCGCCGAGCGCCAGATCAATTTCCTGCTCAACGACGACGTGAACAAGATCCTCCCCGCTTTCCTTAACGCGGCGACGCCAGGGGTCACCTTCGGGCTGCAAGGCGCCCAGTTCACGGCCGTGTCCACGACCGCCGCAAGCCAGTCCATCGGCTATCCCATGGCGCTGCACTCCATCCCGTCGAACAAGGACAATCAGGATGTTGTCAGCATGGGCTTCGATGCGGCTTGGTTTGCCCGGGAAGCAACGGCGAATGCGGGTGGGGTCCAGGCTGTGCTGGCCCTCGCCGTACAGTCGGCGGTCGACACCTTGGAATTGAAGCACGCGCTTGCGCCGGCCACGCGGGAATTCCTCGATGCCTTTCCGGCCCAATCGGTCACCCATGGCCACGGAGAGGCCATCGCAGATGTCCTGGAAAACTACCGGGCGATCCTCGATCGTCTTCGTTGAGGCGTATCAACGATCGCGAAGGCCTCGAAAACACTGCAGCGCCATTGCGGCGAGCGAGGCCTGAACTGCGAACATCTCTCAAACCGCGCCCATCTGACGCAAGCTAAGACCAGCGCCGATGTTGTCAGCATGAAGGGGGAGTGCTACGCCCCGCGAAACCTCGAGGGCAGGGCTCTCCTGCTGATCGAATTCGTTTCTGCGAGCGCAGGTTTCCAAGTTCAGCTGACGGACGATCGCTTTGGCCAACGCTTCATCCTCGACCGCTTCCGAAGCGGCTCAACGCTACGCCAGCGCCCTTTTCGAGCTTGCCCAGGACAAGGGAAAACTTGCTGATATCCATAGGGATTTTGCGGGGTTCGCTGATCTCATCCGAAAGAACGATGCGCTGTCCGACCTCATAAATTCGCCGGCCTACTCGCGGGATGAGAAGACATCGGCGCTTACGGAAGTGACGAAAGCGGCAGGCGCCTCCGCGCTCTTTTCGAATTTTGTCGGCGTCATCGCCAGCAATGGCAGGGCGCGGGATATCCCGGGCGCCCAGCGCGCGTTTGATTCGCTCTACGCCAACCAACGCGGCGTCCGCCGGGCCACCGTGCGAACAGCGAAGCCCATGACGACGGAGCAGCGCAGCCGCATGGCCAATATGCTCGCCAAGGCCGTTGGCGGGACTGTGGAAATAACCGAGGAAGTGGACGAAGCCCTGATCGGCGGTATCCAACTCCAAATCGGCTCCAAGCTGGTTGATGCCAGCATCGCCTCGAAACTCGACCGTATGAACGCCGCCATGAAGGGAGCGTGAGCTGACCATGGATATCAGCGCAGCAGAAATCTCCGGCATCCTGAAACGCCAGATTGAGAATTTTGGGATCGACGCCGAAGTGGCCGACATCGGACAGGTGCTGTCTGTCGGTGACGGGATCGCCCGGATCCACGGGTTGGACAGTGTCCAGGCCGGAGAGATGGTCGAGTTCGAAAACGGCGTGAAGGGCATGGCCCTGAACCTTGAAGCGGACAATGTAGGCGTCGTGATCTTCGGCGACGACCGCGGCATCTCCGAAGGGGACACGGTCAAGCGAACCAGCGAAATCGTGGCGGCACCGGTCGGCAAGGGCCTTCTCGGCCGCGTGGTGAACGCCCTCGGTGAGCCAATCGATGGCAAGGGCCCCCTCGAGGATGTGGCAAGCCGGGATCGGGTCGACGTCAAGGCGCCGGGCATCATTCCCCGGAAATCCGTACATGAGCCCATGATGACCGGCATCAAGGCCATCGACGGCATGATCCCCGTGGGCCGAGGCCAACGGGAATTGGTTATTGGCGACCGCCAGACCGGCAAGACCGCAATCTGCGTTGATACGATCCTCAACCAGAAAGCCACCAACGACGCAGCCAAGGATGACAGCGAGAAACTCTTCTGTGTCTACGTCGCGGTTGGCCAGAAGCGCTCGACCGTCGCCAACGTGGTCAAGATCCTCGAAGAGCGCGGCGCACTTGATTATACGGTCGTGGTCGCGGCCACTGCCTCAGAGCCTGCGCCGCTCCAATATCTTGCGCCCTATACCGGCTGCACAATGGGCGAGTGGTTCCGTGACAATGGAATGCACGCGCTGATCATCTATGACGATCTCTCCAAGCAGGCCGTTGCGTATCGCCAGATGTCCCTGTTGCTGCGTCGTCCGCCGGGCAGGGAAGCCTATCCGGGTGACGTGTTCTATCTTCACTCCCGCCTGCTCGAGCGGGCAGCGAAACTGAACGACGACCAGGGCAACGGGTCCCTGACGGCGCTTCCGATCATCGAGACGCAAGCCAATGACGTGTCGGCCTACATCCCGACCAATGTGATCTCGATCACCGATGGCCAGATCTTCCTCGAGACCGACCTTTTCTACCAAGGCATCCGCCCGGCCGTGAACGTTGGCCTGTCGGTGTCTCGCGTGGGATCTGCAGCCCAGACCAAGGCGATGAAAAAGGTTGCGGGTTCCATGAAAGGCGAGCTTGCCCAGTATCGTGAGATGGCGGCCTTTGCGAAGTTCGGTTCGGACCTTGATGCGGCGACGCAGAAGCTTCTCAACCGAGGTGCACGCCTGACGGAACTGCTCAAGCAACCGCAATACAGCCCGCTCCAGATGGAAGAGCAGGTCGTGGTCATCTATGCCGGTACACGCGGTTATCTTGACGAAATCGAGCTTAAAGACGTGGTCCGGTACGAGGACGAATTGCTGACCCACATCCGTGGCCAGAAACAGGAACTCCTCAGGAAGATCCGCGATGAAAAAGCCCTGACCGACGATGTCGAAACCGGCATCAAGGACACACTGGACGCCTTCACCAAGGCGTTCGCCTAAGGGGTTTGGGCATGTTTTTCCGGCTTGTCTTTTGCGTGTCGGCCTTGGTTCTTGCCTCTTCGGGTTGCGCTTCAAATAGTCCAGATGCTGCAAAAGACGTCATGAGTGAATTAGAGGCTATGACTACTCTCTGCATCAAAGACGCTCTTTTTACGCAAGAGATGCGAGTCGACGCCGAAAGCTTTGGTTTCGTCGAAGGCGAAAATCCCATAGCTACTGCCAACCCCTTTTTTCCGTCCACCGTATGGACTGGCGATACGACACTTTTTTGGGAGCGGTCGTCTTCGGCGGTAATTCCTTTTGAAATTGGGGGCTGCTCATTCTCGACGATCGAAGCTGCGTCGGAAGTTCAGGTCACTGTTGCTCGAACTGTCCAATCAGAACTTGACGCGGAAGGTTTTGATTTCGCCATTCCATCGGAGCTCCCTCAATGGGGACTTGGTTATAAATTTGGAATCGAGCTTGAGGACGGCCGAAGGGGGCAGCTTACCGTCTATAACGATCTGATCGAAGGTTATCGGACTTCGGGCACTATCCTTCTCCAAAAGCCTGATAATTCGGGTAAGCTGTTCCTTACACCTTCCCCAGGAATTTCGGGAGCCAGCCGATAAATGCCAAGCCTCAAGGACCTGAAGAACCGGATCTCGAGCGTGAGATCCACACGGAAGATCACCAAGGCCATGCAACTTGTTGCAGCGGCAAAACTGAAGCGCGCCCAAGGCGCGGCTGAAGCAGCTCGGCCCTACGCCGACCGGATGGCGGCGGTGGTGGCGAACCTTGCCGCGTCGGTCGGCGAAGGCTCTAGTGGGCCGAAACTGCTTTCCGGGACAGGCGCCGAGGAAACCCATTGCCTGGTCGTTCTGACCGCCGAACGCGGTCTTTGCGGCGGCTTCAACGCTTATGTGGTCAAGCAGGCCAAGACGCTGATCGGGGAACTTCGCGCCGAGGGAAAGACCGTGAAGATCATCACGGTCGGCAAGAAGGGCCGAGAGCAGTTGTCGCGGGCATATGGCGACCTGTTCATCGATCACGTGGATCTTTCCGCCGTCAAGGATGACTATACCGAGGCTGGCATTGCCCTCGGCCATCGCCTGACAAGTGGGTTCGAGGATGGCGCGTTCGATGTCTGCACGCTGGTTTATTCGCAGTTCAAATCCGTACTCAGCCAGGTTCCGACCGCCCAACAGCTGATCCCGGTTACAGCACCGGAAGATGCGGAAGCGCCTGACCTGCAGGGCGCGCGGTATCTTTACGAACCGTCTGAGCCTGAGATCCTGGACGTCCTGCTTCCGCGCTACATCAACACCCAGATCATCGCGTCCATGCTGGAAAGTGCCGCTGGCGAGCAGGCTGCACGGATGGCTGCCATGGACAATGCGACGCGCAATGCAGGCGAGATGATCGATGACCTGTCGCTTCAGTACAACCGGGCCCGCCAGGCCTCGATCACGAAGGAGCTGATCGAGATCATCTCCGGCGCCGAGGCACTTTAGGCCATGGCCATGGGCGATCAGGTTCACCATTCTTCCGGCTGCAAAAGCCACGATATCCAGGCCGTCTATTGGCTGCCTGACGCGCATTTAGACGCGACCCCACCAAGAGAACTGCTCCCAAGGAGACGAGCCGCATGAGCACCGCCGCAAATGTCAAAGGCCAGATTTCCCAGGTCATCGGCGCCGTTGTCGACGTCGAATTCGATGGGCATCTCCCTGAAATTCTGAATGCCCTGGAAACCGAGAACAATGGCAACCGCCTGGTTCTCGAAGTCGCGCAGCACCTGGGCGAAAACTCTGTCCGCACCATTGCGATGGACTCGACCGAGGGCCTGATCCGCGGCCAAGACGTGGTCGATATGGGCGCGCCCATTTCGGTTCCGGTGGGACCTGGAACACTGGGCCGGATCATGAATGTGATCGGCGAACCCATCGACGAGCTTGGCCCGGTGAAGTCGGACATCACCCGGGCCATCCACCAGGATGCCCCTGAATTTGTCGACCAATCCACCGAGAAAGAGGTGCTGGTCACCGGCATCAAGGTGATCGATCTGCTTTGCCCCTATACCAAGGGCGGCAAAATCGGCCTCTTCGGTGGCGCTGGCGTTGGCAAGACCGTTCTGATCCAAGAGCTGATCAACAACATCGCAAAACTGTTCGGCGGCTACTCGGTGTTTGCCGGCGTTGGCGAGCGGACCCGCGAGGGGAACGATCTCTACTACGAGATGCAGGACGCCAAGGTGATCAATCTCGACGGCGAAAGCCGGGCGACCCTGGTTTATGGCCAGATGAACGAGCCTCCCGGCGCCCGCGCGCGCGTTGCTTTGGCGGGTCTGGCGCAGGCGGAATATTTCCGCGACGAGGAAGGCAAGGACGTCCTGTTCTTCGTCGATAACATCTTCCGTTTCACCCAGGCCGGCGCCGAAGTGTCGGCCCTGCTTGGCCGGATCCCATCGGCTGTGGGCTATCAACCGACCCTCGCGACGGATATGGGCCAACTCCAGGAGCGGATCACCTCGACGTCGAAGGGCTCGATCACCTCGGTTCAAGCCGTTTACGTGCCCGCCGATGACTTGACCGACCCCGCACCGGCCACATCGTTTGCCCACCTCGATGCGACGACGGTGCTTAACCGGGCCATCGCTGAAAAAGGCATCTACCCGGCCGTGGATCCGCTGGACTCGACCTCGCGGATTCTCGATCCACTGGTTATTGGCGAGGAGCACTATGAGACCGCGCGCGGTGTCCAGGAAATCTTGCAGAAGTACAAGGAACTCCAAGACATCATCGCCATTCTCGGCATGGACGAGCTGTCGGAAGACGACAAACTGGCCGTAGCCCGCGCGCGAAAAGTCGAGCGCTTCCTGAGCCAGCCTTTCGACGTCGCCGAGGTGTTCACAGGTTCGCCGGGTGTTCAGGTGAAGCTTGAAGACACCGTGAAGGGCTTCAAGGGTCTGATCGCTGGCGATTATGACCATCTTCCGGAACAGGCTTTCTACATGGTCGGCTCCATTGAGGAGGCGGTGAAAAAAGCCGAGGAAATGCTGGCGGACGCGTAAGCCGGACGATTTCTGCAATTAAGAGCAAGGCCGTGGCGAAGACGCTGCGGCCTTTTCTTTTTGCGCGCGCCCCCGTTATTCTGTGGGCCTCTTGGGAGACGAGGACACCATGTCGGAGAAGCGGTCGGAAGGGGAAGAACAGCGGCGCTTGCTGATCCGTTTGTCGGTTCTTCAGACCGTGCCCGCCATTGCCGGAATTCTGATCGCCTGTGTCGCGCTCTATGCGGCGCTGAACGAGGCTGACGCCGTTCGCAAACAGCAGCAGGCCGCCGTTTGGCCCCATGTCCAGATCGACCGGGCCAATATCACGACCGATGCGGACCGGGGGCTGACGATCACCGTGCGCAATCGCGGAATTGGCCCCGCCCGGGTAAAGACAGCGAGGGTCCTGCTCGATGGCCAGGATACCGGCTACTGGAACGACCTTTTCGAGAGCCTGGTTCCTGAATTGAGCGGATCGATCCCCAGAACCGACTCGCGGGTTGGCCAATCGGTGATCGGCCCTGGCGAAGACGTGACGGTCATGGACCTGTCCACGGCGTTGTATTCGCAGTTCAATCTCGATGAGGTGGAAACCGTGGCCAGCCGGGATGAAACCGAAGCGGTGATCCTCGCGCTGCGCGAGGCCTTGGACGCGGACCGGCTGGCCATGGAGGTCTGCTATTGCTCTGTGTTCGACGATTGCTGGCGCGTTCAGAACAGCGAGCGAGAGCCCGTTCCGGTGGAGCAATGCGGCGCGGCCATCGAAGACGGGTATTAGGCTTTGGCCAGCACCTTTGCCCGGCCCGCGCGGGAGCGCGTCCGGTTCTGTTTCCTAGTTGTACCGCGGTCTGACGGGGGTCAGGGGGCCGCGGGTTGGCCTGGTTCGGCGCTATGGCCGACCAGACGTGCCATGATTGCCTGCGCATCCTTCGAATGAAGCGATCGCAGACCCATGTCTCCTTTTTGCAGGGTCAGCGAGGTGCTGACCCGTTTGATATTGCCGATTCGCTGCCCGCCACGGCGGCTGCCCAAACACAATCCCAACGCAGGCACAGCCCAACAAGCCTGATCAGAGATCTGGATCTTCGGTTCATCGCCAACACGTCTGTCACCCGTGTCTTCCGACCGGCCTGCAGGGGTAACCCAAATCCCTGATGGCTGGTCTTCATGTTCTGCTGAGGTTTCGCGCACGCCAAAGGCTGCCGAACGGGCACAGGGCCCGGCGGCAGTGATAGCGAGGACGAAGGCCCCGGCAAGAATGAGGAGGATGAGAAGATCCATGCCCCAAGAATACCACGGGTTCAGGGGGTGGGGATTGGGAACCGCGAATTTCTTTCAGCGCGTTGATATCGTTTGTATTTATTGTGCCGAAGGTGTTGGATAAGTCTGGATCGGCTGGTCTCGCTTGATGGGCGGTTCCACCTGGAACGAGTGCGCTTACGGTTGCGCCGCCGTGGACGTTTCGATGACGTCAAACGTTACAATCGCCGGTGGCCGTGCGGTCGCCGCTTCGGGCCGGACGGGATCTTCAGCGCTTTGGATACAGAGGAGGACGCCCTGGTGCTCGGGCTTGTCCGGCGCAACCGCTGTCCGCGCGCCGAAAACCAGGTGCCGGAACGGCTGTGCTTCCTCCGTGCTCAGCGCCCTGGCCGACCGGCCGACGGACACCGCCGCCAGCCGCGTGGTCGCCGCACCGCCCATGAGACGCACCTTAACGCCCGTGTTGCTCGCGAACCCTATACAGGTGCCAGGCGCCAAATCGAATTGAACCTGGGACCCCCGCATCGACGCGCCGCTTTCGTCCCAGACGACCACCTGTCCGGGCACGCGGAACGAGATGCGATCAACGACCGTTTGTGCACCGGCAGGCCACGCGAGCCCAACGCCGGCGAGGAGCGCGGTGAGGAGAGCCGGCCAGCGATGCGGTCGCACGTCTGTGTCTTTGGAGCGTCTTGAACGCGTCACTCTCTCGCCCTCGCTGCATGGCGTTTTCGCTCGTTAACGGGGCAGAAACCATGCCAGCGCCGGACGCGGCGCTATGGCGTGTCGCTGTAGGGCCAACGATCCGGCGCGTGGAGGATGAGGGTGATTTCCCAGCCAGCGTTCGAGGCGCGGCAAAGGCCTCGCATCGCGCGCGGCTTTATGGTTACTGCGCGGCGGGACGGTCGACAGGATGCCGGCCGCGCCCAGGGGAAAGGAGAACACACGGATGGAATGGCTCGGCGAAGCAATCGCCTCCCATGCGCTGGAAGTGACGGGCGTTGCGGTGGGCCTTGTCATGCTCGGCGCGCTGATCGGCGCCTTGCCCCTGGTGCTGACCCGGCGCCCATCGCCGCGGGGCGCGCGCGAAAATCAGCGCCCGGAAGCGCGCCCAACGGCGCCGAAAGGCGCCAGCCGTGACACGTTCATCGACAGCATCCTCACGGGCCGCAACATGTGGGCCCGCCCCCTGGAGGAGGACGCCACCCGGCCGATCCCGGTGGCCGAGGGCGGCATCCCGATTGTCACGATCGCGAACCTCAAGGGCGGGGTCGGCAAGACCACGATCACGGCCAATCTCGCCGCCTATTTCACGCATATCAACAAGCGCGCCCTGCTCATCGATCTGGACTATCAGGGCTCGCTGACGGCCACTCTGCTGACGACAACGGGCAAGGTTGCCGATTTCACGGGGACCCAAACCGCAGAACGGTTTCTGCAAGGGGACGCCAATGCGGCAGACCTGAAGGGCGCCATCATCGATCTTGATCCAACCCTGAAATGCGGTCTCGTTCCGTCATATTATGAGCTGCAGCAGGGTGAGGATACGCTCATGCTGTCCTGGCTCGCCGGTCTCGAACAGCGCGATATCCGGTTCTCGCTTTCCCGCGTACTGACCGATCCGATCATCCAACAGGCCTACGATCTCGTTCTGATCGACGCCCCACCGCGCCTGACCGCAGGGTTTATCAACGCGCTTTGTGCCACGACGCATCTCTTCATCCCGGCCATTCTCGACAAGCTGTCGGCGGAAGCGGCGACGTATTTCGCCCGTCAGGTCGTGGCCCTGGCCGACCCGCTCTGCCCCAACATCCTCTTGGGCGGCGTCATTCCTTCGCGCACATCGGGGCTCACCAATGACACGCTGAACCCCTATGAGGCGGCGATCGCCAACTACCTTGATCGCGAGCTAAACGTGCTCTGGAAGCACCCCGAGGCCGTCCTGCGCCATGCCAAGATCCCGAACGGGGAAGTGTTCGCCCGGGTCGCTGGGCATGACATCGCCTTCTATGCAGGACACGAACCGGCGCGCGACCGCCTGGTGGCCCTGGGTGAGGCCGTCGGAACGGTGATCGGCGTTCGCCCATGACCACGATCAAGCAGGCCGCCGCGCTTTTCGCGAAACTCGCCGAGGGGGAAGCCGTCGATCCGGCGCTTCTGAAGACCGCGAGCGGCATCCTTTCGGAAAAGCTGGAGGCGCTCGGCAGCAGCGAGACAAGCCTGCGGCAACTCAAGGTATCGGTGACCGAGCGCCGGCGGAGGAACACGCCGGTGCGCACCGAGCGGCGCCAGGAAGCCAAGGGAAATAAGGGCGCTAAGAGCAGCGAGGGCGACGCCGGGGCTACGGTCGCTGCGAAACTTGCGCTGCTGGAGCGGGGCGGTGAGAGCGAGGCGGCCTTCAATCGCGCGATGGCAGATCTTCTGGGCGACCGGGCCATCACCGCAGAGGTGCTGCGGGCGATTGCAGAGGCGTATACGGGGGCGCCCGTGGCCCGCCGGGCGACCCGCAGCGAGACAGAGCGGCTTCTCCGCCAGGCTTATTCCCGCCGCCAGTGGCAAGCGGAAGCCTATCGCCGCATCGACGCGCTCAATTCGGAAAAGTGACGCGCCGACCCCTGGTGATGCTAATATCGGCAACAAACCCCATGTGAAGGAGACGTCCCATGCAACTCGGCGCATTTTCCATAAGCCTCGCCGTCAAGGATATCGAAGCGTCAAAGGCGTTCTACGAGGCGCTCGGCTTCTCGCAGATGGGCGGTGATCTCACACAGAACTGGGCGATCCTCAGGAACGGCGAGACGGTGATCGGCCTCTTTCAGGGCATGTTCGACAGCAACATCCTCACCTTCAATCCGGGGTGGGACCAGAACGCAGAAAACGTCGATCCCTTTACCGATGTCCGCACGCTCCAGACGCGTTTGAAAGCCGCTGGCATCGAGATCGTACAAGAGGCCGATGAAACCGGCTCCGGCCCGGCGAGCTTCACCATCACGGACCCCGACGGAAACGCGATCCTGGTGGATCAGCACCGGTAGGTACGTCGGAGCTTCCCCTCCCAGCTTCCCCTCGCTTACGCCATGCGCTAGCGAAGGCGCCAATGGAACCCAAGCTGGAGACACCCCATGGCCGATGACTGGAACATGCCCGAAGGCACCCTGATGGCGGGCAAGCGCGGCGTCGTCATGGGGGTCGCCAACCAGAACTCCATCGCCTGGGGCATCTCGAAACAGCTCGCCGCCCAGGGCGCTGACATCGCCTTCACCTACCAGGGCGACGCGCTGGAGCGTCGGGTCCGCCCCCTTGTCGAATCCATCGGCATGGACACCATGATCCCCGCCGATGTCACCGATGACGCCTCGATGGACGCCGCCTTCGCCACCATCAAGGATAAGTTCGGCACCATCGACTTTCTCGTCCACTCCATCGCCTTCGCCGGCAAGGACGAGCTCATGGGATCCATGGTCGCCAACACCACGCGGGAGGGTTTCCGCCGCGCCATGGATATCTCCGTCTACAGCTTCATCGATTGTGCCCGCCGGGGCGCAGAGCTGATGCCGAATGGCGGCGCCATGATCTGCATGACCTACCTTGGCAGCGAACGGACGGTGCCCAGCTACAATGTCATGGGCGTCGCCAAGGCCGCCCTCGAAGCTTCCACCCGCTATGCCGCCCGCGACCTCGGCCCCCAGGGCATCCGCGTCAACGCGATCAGCGCAGGGGCCATGCGCACCCTCTCCCTCGCCGGCATCCGGGGCGGCAAATCCCTCATGGGTACGGGCCGCGACTGGTCCCTCCTCAAGGAAGACACCCGCATGGAAGGCGTCGCCGGCGCCGCCCTCTACCTCCTCTCAGACCTCGGCCACTCCATCGCCGGGGAAGTCATGCACGTAGACGCCGGCTTCCACGCCGTCGGGGTACCGCAATTGGAGGAGTAGGGGGCAATCCGCAATTGAAACGACTGATAGCCGCCCACAGCTGACGGTTAGGTAGACTTCGTCAAAGTCGACTTTGGGTCAGAAGCGGACATTACAGACGTGGCTTAATCTCCTCGGCGCGTCTCGACAATGGTGAGCTCCGCCTCTAAAAATAAAATCTATCGCCTTTATTGAACTTTCATCAGACGCAAGCGAATCCAAAATGAACTGGTGGAATAGAATACGGTTTTTTGGGCCGGCTAAAGATGCCGTGGATTTGGATACTTTCAGAGAGCAACCTTATTCGGTGTATTCGCATCAAAATGACGTCATCACGGCGCCGGATGAGGTGTACGAGGCATTCACACCTGACGATCGTTTCCCAAGATCAGAGTTTTTCGAAGAGTACAAAGCGCAAGTCACTGATTGGTCAGCACAAAATTTGATTGCGCTTGAAGAAGCGCGTCGACGGATAAGAGCTCAAATCAGTCAATGGCGAGCGAACGATGCTTTGATTTCTGTGCTGATTGATCACTCTGGCTCTCTTCAAGGAGACAAACAGATTATCGCACACATCGTGGCGAATGAGTTGGATCGGTCGCTGCTGCAAAGTGGAGTGGCGTTTGAAATGCTTGGCTTTACGACGAGAAGTTGGAAAGGCGGTCTGTCCCGGAGAACATGGGAACTTAAGGGGGAGCCAAAAACCCCGGGCAGATTGTGCGACTTAATGCACATCAAATACCGAGCTTGGGAAGACAGAAGCGAAACTGGAAATCGCTACGAAATGCTATTGGACCCTCAGGGGTTGAAAGAGAATGTTGATGGAGAGGCAATAGATTGGGCGCAATCCAGGTTCGAATCGTCGCCTTACGCGAAGCACCTGATCGTTTTGGTTTCTGACGGTGCACCCGTCGACGACTCAACTCTGATGGAAAATCATCCGTCGATCTTAGTTGATCATTTGAAGTCGAAGATCGAGGAGTATGAGAACACCAAAGATAAAAGTATCATCGGTTTTGAAGTCGGATTTGAGGTTAATGACTATTACTCAACGACCTGCGACGTAGTTTCGCTCTACGAAATCCCAGCAACTCTGGAGACTATAACCAGCCTGATGGGCGCAAAACTCGATCCGTGGATGGATTAATGTCCGTTTTGCCGCCGAAAGCAGTCGCTGCAAATAGCCCCGCTGTCGCGGAAGGCTCCGAGGGGCCCCATCAAATCTTATCCCCCAAATAATCCGCTCAACACGTTGTAATCATTGAACACCCGGAAAACTTATCCTCCCCCTCCAGGGCGGTGGTATACTCCCGGTCAAATGATCACTGAACCGATGTTCCTCCGGCACAAGGATGCCGTATGGCCAATTTTCTGGCCGTATTTCCTATGGGCGATTGCGCGCTTTAACCGCGTCGTCGAGGCCCTCAACGCCCGAGGTATGACCTTCATCGACTACAGGATCACCCCCTGGGGCGGCATCAAGATCACAAGAACCACGTTCGGCCCCGGTTGGCGCTACGGCCTCTACACCCGCGCCGGCGCTTTCGACCAGCTCGAACCGTTGCTCCCACCCCTCGAACACTACCGGAAACCCGACCCCGACATCGCGTCGCTCAACGTGGTCTTCTGGCCCTCAAACCTCCTGCGCACGGCCCTCAAGGCCTGGACCCAGTCCTTCCGTTCGGGCCCCCAACGCCGCGCCACCTACTTCAGCGCAGGCCTCCCCCTCCCCCACACCTGACCAGCCTCATACAGAATAAGAGAAAACCAAGCCCCCAACCGACGTGGCTACCGCTCCGGCGGCCAAACGTGCTGGCTGAAAACGCTGAGAACAAGCACCGCCCCTGATCCGGTCCAGTGCGCGCGGATCACCACATGTGCAAATGCGTCGCATCTTTACAGAAGCGCCGGCTGACCTAACACCTAGGCTATGGAGCCCGTCACGCGATTATTCATCTTCACCGGCCATCCGCGGCCCGAGAGCCTGTCGTCCGCCCTGGCCGATAGTTACCAGCGCGGGGCCGAGACGCTGGGCGCAGAGGTTCGCCGAATGGACCTCTGCGACATGATCTTCGATCCCAATCTCGCCCGCGGCTACAAGGGTTTCCAGCCGCTGGAAGACGATCTCGTCGTCTGGAAAGAGCATCTCACCTGGTGTTCCCACACAGCATGGATCTTCCCCCTGTGGTGGGGCACCATGCCCGCCAAGATGAAGGGCCTGATCGACCGCTGCCTTGTTCCGGGCTATGCCTACAAGTTCCACGAGAGCGGCGGCGGCTGGGACAAGCTGCTTAAAGGACGCACCGCCGATGTGATCGTGACCTCCGATACGCCAGGCTTTTTCCTGTCGCTCTCCTACGGCAACCCAATCAAGAACCAGATCAAGAAACAGGTGCTCGGCTTCTGCGGTATCAGGACCACAAGCTATAGCCTGTTTTCCCCGACACGAAGCGCCACCGACAAGACCATCCATGATTGGAAACGGCGCGCCCATTTTTACGGCGGCGAAGCAGGCCGGAGATAGGGGACGGCAAAGGGCTCCCCAAGCGGCTTTCCGGTGGTTACACTCATACTGCGAGCAGGGAGCGGAACGATGTTGGCCGAGATCGCGCAGACGGGCGGAAAAGCCGTGTTGACAGCAGTGTTCATCATCTTCGTCTCCGAAGTGGCCAAACGCTCCACCATGCTGGCCGCGCTGCTCGTCGCCCTGCCGCTCGCCACCATGCTCACCGTCGCGATGACCTATTACAACACCCGGAATGCTGCCCTGGCCACCAAGTTTGCCACGTCTACGGCTTATCTGATCGTCCCTGGACTGATGTTTTTCATTGCGCTCCCATTGGCCCAGCGGAATGGCGTGCCCTTCGTTGCGGCTTTCGCCCTCGCCACCGGGCTGACTCTTGTGGCGTATGCGGTGTGGTTCGCTGTCCTTCACCATTTCGGTATCGAGCTCTGAGCCGCCATGAAGACCAGCGCCGATACCCATGTTCCGCTTACGAATTTTCCGACCTACCCTCTTGAAGATATGCAGGCTCGTGCCGCTGCATTTCACCATATGATGACCAGCCGCCGCTCTGTCCGCGCTTTCAGCGATAGGCCCGTGCCCCAATCGATCATTGAAGCATGTGTGCTCACCGCTGGATCTGCGCCTTCGGGCGCCAACCACCAGCCCTGGTTCTTCGCCTGTGTCGGCTCGGCCGAGAAGAAGCGCGCAATCCGGGAAGCGGCTGAAGAGGAAGAGAAATCCTTCTATGGCGGCCGGGCCAGCAGCGAATGGCTCGACGCTCTCGCGCCCATCGGGACGGACTGGCAAAAGCCATACCTGGAAACAGCGCCCTGGCTGATCTGCATTTTCGCCCAACGTCGCGGCGGCTCCAAGGCGGGCGATGACAAGAAGAATTACTACATCCACGAAAGCGTTGGAATCGCGACGGGTTTGCTGATCGCAGCCTGTCATAATGCGGGGCTTGCAACTCTGGTTCACACACCGAATCCAATGGGCTTCCTGACGGGTCTTTGTGATCGTCCGCCTACGGAAAAGCCATTCCTCATCCTGGTCGCGGGCTTCCCGGCGGAAAATGCGATGGTGCCTCGCCATGCGCTTGAGAAGAAACCACTCGGCGGGATTGCCTCATTTCTCTAGTCGCTCACGGCTCTGGCGCATTCCACGGCGCTTTCACGTGCACAGACGGCCCCTGGTACGCCACGGTGAAAAAGCGCATGGGATCGTCTGGATCATTCATCCGCCCCCGGATGACAAGGCGGCCAGCGCCTTCCGGAAGAACACCTTCGCCATCGATTGGCACAACAGACCCATCTCCGTAATCGACGCCGTAGCCGAGAAACGTCCATTCCCCCAATCCCGGCGGCGCCAGAGCGGGCAGGTCACCTGGATCGACATCTCCCCACGGGCTCACCGGCGCGTCCTCTGTCAGGGTCGTCACCTGCCGGACGAAAAGCTGTGTGGTGAAATAGGTATCCCCATCTGACACCACGCCGATCCCGATATGAGTGGCGTCCTCGGACAGGATATTCATCCGGTGCCCCGGTGAATTCATCAGCCCGCTGTGGATCCATTCGATCAACTCGCCCGGTTCAATCGCCCCACCCACGCGGGAGAGGTTTTCGCTGGCCGCGGAGGAGACCAATTTCCGATCCAGCGCCGCAATCCGATCGAAAGGTGAACGACCGCCACCGCCAAGATGGTCGACGCCAACCGTGCGGGCCATATCGACGCTGTGGAACCGCGCAGGATCGAGCAATTCAACGCGCACGGCCAATGGCGCCAGCCCTGCGTCCTTCCGCGCCACATTGACCCGCGCGACCAGCGCCGCCTCCATCTCGGGTTCGAAGAACAGCGCGCCCGGCGGATCGGCGAGGCAGTTCTGGGCCAGCGCGTAATAGGCCTCGACGCGCTCGGGACGCACCGATGGCTCAAGATCGCACGTCACCGGAAGCGTGACTTCCAATAGTGCGAGGACGGACAGAACCGCATGGATCATCGCGTAACCTACCTGGCCAAAACCAGCGGCGGCAAGATCCTCATCACACCAATCCGTATGAGGACAATCGCTCGAGGATCGGGGCGAGCATGCGTTCCAGCGCCGCTTCTGAGGGCTTTACATCGCCATAGGCCGGCAGCCCCTCATCGGCGATGACGAGGTCTGCCTGGAACTTTGCCGGAAACGTGAAGCGATAATGCGCAGGCCGCACCGTGCCCAAGTATTGCGCCAGCACGTCATCCACGTCCCGCCCCCGCTCCAGCACGTCGCGCCGCAACCGGCGCGCCAGCCGCAAATCATCGGGCGTATCCACATAGATCCTGAAATCGATCAGCGGCATCAATTGCGGCATGGACAGCGCGTGGATCCCCTCGAGCAGGATCACCGGTGCAGGCTCCACCCGGCACACCGCCGTCGATCGGTCATGGGCCTTGTAGTCGTAGACCGGCATGTCGATGGCTTCGCCGCGCTTCAAGTGCTCAATGTCGCGATAAAGGCGGAGCACTTCCTTGGCGGCCGGATCGTCATAGTCGATGGCATCGACCACCCCGTCATAGTGGGAGAGGGGCCAGTAGTACCCGTCCTCCGAAATGACCGCGGCGCGATCCGCACCGATCCGCTCCACCAGCGCGTCGACCACGGTCGATTTGCCGGATCCAGATCCGCCGGACAGTGCGATCACGAAAGGGCGGCCATCTTTGCTCTGCATATTTCACCAATACCCGCATCACCTTGATGCTGAAAGTTCCCGTCCGGGCGCGCATTTCGGGCAGCCGTCCGCGTTTCCGCGCGCGGGTTAGAGCTGGCGGATTCTGGGGCTGTTGTTGGGGGCTCGGCCCAGGGGTGGGGGTCGGGCTCGGCTTTGTTCCAGGATGGCGACGGCGAAGCTGTCGTGGAGCGCGCCGGGTTCGGTGCCGAACTGTTGGCCGCTGTGGGGGCCCCTGTAGGGGGGCGCCCTGAGGAGGCCGGGGCGGCGGCGGGCAAGGTGATACGCTAGCCTGCGCGCTCGGGCGGCGGGGTCGTCCATGAGGGCTTTGAGGGCCGCGAGACGACCCAAGAGAGGGGCGGCGTTTATGGGGCTGCTTTGCCGGATGTGGCCGGGATTGGATTGGGATCTGGCTTTTGCGGCGGCCTTGAGGGCTTCGATGCGAGTGCGGTCGAAGGGGGCGCCGCTGGGGAAGATGCGGAGAGAGTGGGTTGGTGGGGAGAGTTTGCGCTCCCGGGAG
>JBCDLC010000035.1:0-33942 GCA_038745855.1 Pseudomonadota bacterium
CCGATTTGTTTCCTGCTCGCCCAAAGCAGAGGCCATGGCTGTGCTGTTGCCAGCAACCATCGCCCTTGAATGCCGCGGCTGCCCGAAGCGGCTTCCAAACCCTGATGCACCTAACCCAACTGCATCCGAACGGTTTGCAGGCTCAGCCCAATGCGCCTGCGCCGGTGTATGGATCGGCTCATCGTTCACGGGCGGCTCTATCGCGCCAATGATCGTGTTTTTAGACAAGCGGACGTCGGGGGCCCATTCCCGGTCTGGCCTGTCGTCACACGTCTCGCTCTCGAATTGGGGTTCACCCATAGCTTTCGCCACCGAACGGGCGCGGAGCCCGGCGGCGGCAATCACTAGGGCTGTCGCCCAGATCGAAAGGAGGATGAGAAGATCCATGGGCGTAGAATACCACTGGATGGGAGGGTGGGGATAAGATGGGCCGAATTATTTTTAGTGCGTTGTAATAATGAGATTTTATGCGGCCCGAGGTGTTGGATAAGTCGCCATGTTCGCGTTCTCGCGTGCGGGTCAGTGCTCCGCGCCAGCCGCGAGGGCAGAGCGGCGACTGCGTGTTGCAGCGGCCGCTGGTCTTTCGACGTTCAACGGTCGAACCGTTACCGGGTGGGGATCGGCGCGCCGCCGGAATAGTCGTAGAAACCCTTGCCGGTCTTGCGGCCGAGCCAGCCGGCTTCGACATATTTCACCAGAAGCGGGCAGGGCCGGTACTTGGTGTCGGCGAGCCCATCGTGGAGCACCTGCATGATCGACAGGCAAGTATCGAGGCCGATGAAGTCTGCGAGGGTGAGCGGCCCCATGGGATGGTTGGCGCCGAGCCGCATGGCCGTGTCGATCGCCTCCACCGTGCCCACGCCCTCATAGAGCGCGTAGATGGCCTCATTGATCATCGGCACGAGGACCCGGTTAACGATGAAAGCGGGGTAATCCTCTGCGTTTGTTGTCGTTTTTTCCAGGGCCCTCGTATAGTCCATCGCGGTTTCATAGGTTTCCTGGTCGGTCGCGAGGCCCCGAATGATCTCCACCAGCTTCATCAGCGGGACGGGATTCATGAAATGCATGCCGATAAAGCGCTCGGGCCGATCCGTGACGCTGGCGAGCCGGGTGACGGAAATCGAGGACGTGTTGGTTGCCAGGATCGTGTGCTCGGCAACGACAGCGCTAAGGGATTTGAAGATGGCTTCCTTGACGTCGCGGTTTTCGGTGGCCGCTTCAATGGCGAGGTCGAGGTCCGAAAAGTCGCTGAGCGAGAGGGTGGGTTGGATGCGGGAAAGGGCCGACTCCATGGTCTCGCGATCGATCATGTCGCGCGCGACCTGGCGGAGCATGTTCTTTTCGATCGTGGCTAGGCCGCGGTCGAGGTTCTCCTGTGAGAGATCGTTCAGCAGGACATCATAGCCCGCGAGGGCGGACACGTGGGCGATGCCGTTCCCCATTTGCCCTGCGCCGACAACGCCGATCCGTCTGATCTCAGCCATGGGTACAACTGCCCTGTTTGCTCCGAATTCCGACCGTCAGCCTATCTTTATATTGCAGTGCGTCAAATCCTATTGGCAGACGCCTTGATTGTGCGTCTCATCTCGCCGCACTCGCTAAAGCGGCGACTTTTTAACTGGACTCATGGCGCCGCTGTAGAGTCTTGTTTTTACGCGCTTCCCGGGCGGCGAACCGTATACAATTCGCCTGGAAACGCTTTAGGGTGCGGCGGCTTGCGGGGCGGGGTGTGCGGGTTGTGGGGCGTAGTCCAATGCGCAAAAAGAAACCGCACAGAACGGGGGTGGCCGTTCCGTGCGGTGGTGGTGGTGTCGTGTGCCTGGTTTCTTGTCTGTGGCCGGGGCCTATTCGGCGGCCATCTTGGCGCCCATGAAGCCGCCGAGGCGTTCTTCGATGATGGCTTCGGCTTCGGACATGATCCGGTCGATCAGCTCCTTGCAGGTGGGCACGTCATGGATGAGGCCCGCGACCATGCCGCATGACCAGGCGCCTGCATCCATTTCCCCGTCGGTCATGATGCGCGGATAGACGCCGGCAACTTCCTGGATGATGTCCTCGAATTTGAGGTCGGGGCCGAGTGCTTTCTCCTTTTCGAGCAGGCGCTCGACGGCGTCATTGGTGAGGACGCGTTCTGTGTTCCGCAAGGGGCGCATGACCAGGCGTGTGTCCAGCTCACTGGCCGCAACGATGGCCTGTTTCACGTTTTCGTGGACCGGCGCTTCCTTCGTGGCGATGAAGCGGGTGCCCATGTTCATGCCCTGGGCGCCCATGGCGAGGGAGGCGACAAGCGAGCGACCGTCGGCCATGCCGCCAGAGGAGACGAACGGGATCTCGAGCTCGTCGGCGGCGCGGGGCAGCAGGATCATGTTCGGGATGTCGTCTTCGCCCGGGTGGCCGCCGCACTCGAAACCGTCGACGGAGACGGCGTCACAGCCGATGTCCTGGGCTTTCAGCGAGTGGCGCACAGAGGTGCATTTGTGGATGACCTTGATGCCGGCGTCCTTGAGGTGGGGCATGACCTGAACGGGGTTGCGGCCCGCGGTCTCGACGACTTTCACGCCGCCATCGATGACGGCCTTCACGATGGCCGGGTAGTCCGGCGGCGTCAGGGTCGGCAGGAAGGTGATGTTCACGCCGAAGGGCTTGTCGGTCATGTCCTTGCAGCGGGCGATCTCGTTGGCGAGGTCCTGGGGGGTTTTCTGGGTGAGGCCCGTGATGATGCCGAGACCGCCGGCATTCGATACCGCGGCGGCCATTTCGGCAAAGCCCACATAGTGCATACCGCCTTGAATGATCGGATGTTCGATGCCGAACATCTCGGTGATTGCTGTTTTCATCCCGTGCTCCCTATTGGATTTTATCGCCATCCATCATGGCAGAGGGCGGCGGGGAAACTCAAGCGGCGCGGGGCGGAAATCTCGCGGTAGCGTCTACTCCACGAAATAGCGGGAATTGTCCTTGTAGGTGTAGAGATTGTCCCGGATCCGTTTCCGCCGGGTAAGGACGAAGCCGCGCAGGTTGACCCCCAGGCGGGCGGCGGTGTCGAGCAGGAGTTGCACCGCGTCGCGTGTGGTCGACTTCCAGCGGATAAGGGCGACGACTTCATCGGCTGCACGGACGAACTGGCGTGTGTCGGCGACTGCCAGGATGGGGGCCGTGTCCACGAGGATGAGGTCATAGCGCGCGCGGAGGCGATCAAGGGTGTCTGCGACGGATGCGTAGTCGACGACGGTGTTCTGCTCCTGATCGAATCTGGAGGGGATGATGTCGAAATTACCGTCAGGCATGGTCTGGATAACGTCGTCGGGCTCCAAATCGCCCTTCAGGAGTTCGTAGAGGCCTTTCTCCGCCTTGATGCCGAGTGTCTTGGAGAGCGAATTTCGCCGCATGTCGCCGTCGATGATCAGGATACGGTGATTGAGGAGCCGCTGAGCGGTGACGGCCAATCCGTAGGCGGTGGTGGTTTTGCCCTCGCGCTCCGTGGAGGCGATGATGGCGACGACGACGCCCCTTCGCGCCTTCGAGCGCCCCTTTTCGAGATTGGGGTATGAACTCGGCCGGGCCTCGTTGCGGATATCGACCTCGGTGAGCAGGCGCCTCAGGCTTTCTGCAAAGGATGAGAAGGGTTTCTTGTCGAGGTATGTGATGGGATTGCGCGACCGGTTGAGTTCGGGGATCACCGTCAGGCACGGCAGATCCGTAAACCGCTCGACGTCGGGGACGGTGAAGAAGCGTTTCTCGAAGACTTCCCAGAGGATGACGACCATTGCAGCGGTGGCGCCGCCGAGAAGGATGGCGATGGCCAGTTGCAGGCGGACGCTTGGGGTGGACGGGCCATCGGGCAGGACGGCGGGCGAAAGCACCTGGGCGTCGGGCTGCTGGAGTTCCGAGATTGCTGTCAATTCCTGGTTCCGGGCGAGGAATTGCTCGTAGATCTGCCGTTCCGCATCGGCCTGGCGCTGCAGTTCCGCGAGGCGCACCTGCGCGCGGTTGTTGGAGACGGCTTGGCCCCGCAGGCGCGCGAGTTGGTCTTCGGCTTGGGCGAGGCTTTGCTGGTCGGCGCCAAGGTCGCTCTCGAGGCTGACAATGATCCGCCGGACCTCTGAGTCGATTTCCGTCCGCACGCCGCTTAGTTGGTTCTCGACACTGACGGTCTGCGGGTGGGAGTTGCCATACCGGGTGCGCAGTTCTTCCCGCTGGGTGAGGATGCGCGCTTCCTCGGCGCGGAGGTCGATGATGCGGTCAGAGCCGAGTACGGGGGATAGGGAGTCCGAATCCTGACTGTCGAGGGCGATCTGCAAGGCGGCCGTGCTCTCTGTCACGCGGCGCTGCAGGTCGGAAATCTCGTTAAGCAGGCGTTCGATTTGCCGGTCGACCAGGTCTGATCCGGACACGGACAGGAGATTGGCCTGGCGCCTGTAGTCCTGCACTTCCCGCTCGGCATCCTCGACCGACTGGCTCAGCTCACCCAGCCTCGAGTTTAGCCAGTCATTGATCATCCTGGAGGTCTCGAACTTGTTCTCGACCTGGTTGAGGACGTACTGCTCTGCGTATTCATTGGCGATCTCTGCAGAGAGGACGGGATCATTCGTCCGCACGCGCACAGACAACACATAGGAGAGGCCCGCCCGGCGGCTGGAGACGGTTTTCATCAGGGAATTGATGATCGTTGTGCGCTTCCTCTGGGCGCGCTGGTCTTCGTTGAACAGGGTGTCGGGGTCTGGATTGCCCCATAGTGTCTGGCTGACCCCGTCGGACAGTGTACGGAGTACCTTCTTCACGCCGGTCGGCGGTTTGGGCTGGAATTCGTCGCGTTCGTAGAGGTTCAGCGCTTTTGCGACACGCTCGGCGATCGCCCGGGATGCGATGACTTCGACCTGGGTATCCATCAGCGCCGTGTCGAGTGCGGTTTGCGGCGTTGGGGACGCGACGATCTGTTGGTCAGTAACATCAATGACGACCTGCGCTTCGGCGACGTAGGTGGGCGTGGCGCGCATGGCGATGAGGAAGTAAATGAGGCCCACGATGAAGGCGGCCGCCAGGGCGAGTGGTGCGCGACGTTTCACGATCTGCCAGAGCTCTGGCAAGGAAAGCTCCGTCTTCGTACCGTTTCGATCCATGCTCGGGCTCCTCGTAGCCGACGCCTTCCGGAGCGGCAGGGTGTGAGCGCATCCAACTACTATGGCGTGGGCCACCTGGCAGCAGCGTTCGGCGATGACGTGCACGATCCATGCAAGACTCACGCTGGGGGAGTTTGTTGTCCAAAGATCGCCGTATTTGACCTAAGGACACTTCAGGTTCTGGGACTTTCTGGGCGTTCCGAAACTGTCTGGAGGCTCCGAGATTGTCAGGCTTCGGAGGACTGGCGCATCAGCAGGGGGCGGGAGAGCCGATCTTTCCGGACCAGGCATCGCCAGAACACGCGGGCAGTGGGCGGATGTCACCGCTACGCGCCAAACGGCTGACGGCGTTGGGTGTTGAGGATTTGAGTGCGGATGGGCGTCATGCGGGTTGCCATTGTTCACGACTGGCTTTCGACCTTTACCGGCGCGGAGAAAGTGCTCGAGCAGATGTTGCTCTGCTATCCGGGCGCGGACTTGTTCGTTCTGGTGGATCACTTGCCCGAGGCAGATCGTGGGTTCCTCTCAGGTGTGAAGATCACGACCAGCAATTTGCAACGCCGGCCATTGTCTCGGTCAGTCTTCCGGAACTTCATTGGATCGATGCCCTATCTGGTCGAGCAGTTTGATCTGAAGGCGTACGATCTCGTGTTGTCATCGTCCTGGGCATTCGCAAAGGGCGTGTTAGTGAACGCGGACCAACCGCACGTTTCCTACATGCATACGCCGATCCGGTATGCGTCGGCGCTGAAACATCAGTACCTTGAGCAATCCAATCTGACCTCGGGGCCGAAAAGCTGGTTTGTCCGGCGTGTGCTGCATTCGATCCGGCAATGGGACCTGACCTCGACGAATGGCGTCGACACGCTCATCGCCAATTCGCGCTATATCGCCCAACGCATACGGAAGACCTATCGACGCGAGGCCCAGGTCATCTATCCGCCCGTGGATGTGGACGCCTTTCCTTTAATCGAGGAGAAGGACGATTTTTACCTGATGGCGTCGCGGCTTGTGCCCTACAAACGGTTTGACCTCGTCATAGAGGCTTTTCGTCAAATGCCTGACAAACGTTTGACGGTCGCCGGGTCTGGCCCGGAGGCAGAGAAGTTGAAACGGTTGGCCGGGGACAATGTCCAACTGCTTGGGTTTGTGCCCCAGGACGCGTTGGTGGACATGATGCAGCGGGCCAAGGCCTTCATCATGCCGGCTGAGGAAGACTTCGGCATCGTCGTTGCCGAAGCGCAGGCCTGTGGAACGCCCGTGATTTCCTTTGGGCGGGGAGGCGCGCCGGAGATCCTGCAACTGGAAGGCGCTGCGGGGCCCACGGGCCTTGTGTTCCATGAGCAGACGCCAGAGGCTGTCATTGATGCGGTGGAACGCTTTGAAACGCAGCAGGGTCACTACCGGCCACGGGATTGTTGGGAAAATGCCCAGTCCTTCGGACCTGAGCGTTTCCGGGAGGAGTTCAAGGCAAGTGTCGATGACACGCTGGCGGGTTTCGCCCGCGGCGCTTTAGCGGTGCGTGCGCCGGTCTTCTCGCTGAAGTCTGCCGAATGAGGATTGCTCTGGTCAACAACACGTTCCAGCCTTTTGCGGTGGGCGGAGCGGAGATGTCCATGCTTGCGCGGGCCAAGGGGCTGAAGGCGCGCGGACATACGGTAAAGGTGTTTACTCTGGCGGCTGATGATGTTGCCGCCGAGCGTAACATTGGCGGCGTCGATGTTGTTTATTTGCCCGGCCGATGGGCAGGCGCATCGCCGTTTCACACTGAAAGATCACGCGTTCAAAAGCTGCTATGGCACGTGGGGCCTGAATGGGTTCCAAACGGACGAACCGATGTGTCCGAGGCGATCGCGGGCTTTTCGCCCGATGTGGTGAACATCGCGAACCTTCCTGGCCTGGGATATGCCAACATCCAGGCAATCGGTAGGCGGAATATTCCTGTGGTGATGACCGTTGCGGACTTTGCTCCGTTATGTGCGGGCACGACCATGTTGCGCAATGGCAAGCAGTGCAGCGCGCGGTGTGGAAGCTGCAGGGTGATCGGTGGTCCTCGATTGGCGCGGTTCCTCGCCGCCGACCAATACATCTTCATCAGCGAGTTCATGCGGCAGCGGTATATATCGGCCTTGCCGCAACACGCCAACAGGTTTGAGAAAGCGCATGTGATCCATAATGGACTGGATGAAGCGTTCATCGATGCCGACGTCCCACCGCCGGGCGTGACGGAGCGATCGAGCGGTGACGGAGAGCCGCTGCGGATCGGCTATATCGGGCAGCTCAATCCGAACAAGGGTGTCGAAGCGTTGTTGGCGTGTTTTACGGCGACGAAGTTCCGCACACGCACAACCCTCACCATAGCGGGCAGGGGCGACCAGCCGTACGAAGCCAAGCTGAAGCACATGGCCGGCGGGCACGGCGACATCCGGTTTCTTGGTTGGACCAATCCGCTCGAGTTTTTCCAGTCGGTGGATATGGTCGTGGTGCCGAGCATCTGGAACGAGCCTCTTGGCCGGGTGCCCTATGAGGCCAATTTCTTCGGGCGTCCGGCGCTGGTGGCTAATCGAGGCGGGTTACCGGAGCTGATCGAGTGCGGCACGAACGGAGCCGTGTTCGACCCCGAAGACCAGAAGGCCTTCCAGTCGTGCCTCCTCGATTGGGCAGACCATGTGAGCGACCGGCGGCCGAAAATTGCACAGGCCGCCAGGCAGATCGCACTGGATCGGCACCACCCCGATCGCGTTGCCGAACGCTATGAAGCCGCGTTCGCCTTGTAACGGCTTGCCAACGTTCCGGTCGGGAGACCGGTTTGACCTGTGTTTGGCTTTCTGAACGTGTTGAGCATGCCGACCAGTGGTAATCCGAACAGGAAGTTGAAGAAGTTGGCATAGGTGAAAAGATATACGAAGGATGTGATGCTCAGCATACCGAAGAAGATCACCATCGCACTATTACTCGGAAGGCAGAGAAGGGCCGTATACAGCAAGATTGCGCCGATAATGGTAACGTAGATCTTGCCGACGGCGCCGTATCGCAAATTGAACAGTGCGGTGGCGTAGTGGGCATGGGTATGCTCGGCCTCGAACTGGTAGAAGATGCGAAATTCATAGGTTGCGCCATGGCCGAGGCCGAACCGTTGCGCCTCTGGCCCATCGTGGCGAAGGGCGCGGGCGATATTCTGGGCCTCGATTTCCCGCGATTGCAAGGAAACGCTGCTTTCCCTGAGTTCGGGGTCGAACATGGTTGCGATCCGCGCATGGGTCTTGCTGCCCTCGACCAGCACAAAGGGTAGCGACAGTGGCGCCATGCCGATCAGAACCAAGGCCATGACCGCGCCTGACTGATCGATCCTGAAGCGCAACGCCACGGCGATAAGCGCACCGAGCGCGAGGAATGCCATGGTCGTCCGGTTGAGGTCCTCGATGCTGAAAATGAGCACGGGCAGGAAGAGCAGGACGTGACGGAGGATTACCTGTCGGCGGGTTTCGGTCGCGAGCATGGCGAAGAACAGCGCCGTGTATATGGCCAGCGCAATGATATCCGGTGCGGCTTTTGTCGGTAAACCCCGGGCAAGTCCGGCCATTCCGACGACCATGCTCAACAAGATTGCGCCGGCACTGAGCCAGAGCAGCCGGTCGAACATCCTCTGCATGTCGGGCTGGGGCTCGTTTGCCGCGCGGAGGACGGTAACGAGCAGAAACACCAGGGGAAAGCTGTCGTCAGCGAGCGCGATGGGGCCTTCGCCCCACGCTGCGCCCACAAGCACACCATGGAGCGTAATGGTGCCAAAGAACAGGAGCAGCGCCGTGGATCGCGCGTCCGAAGCGATGCGCGCCATTCCTCCCCGGACGAACCATATCCCATGGTCGATCACGATCAGTAAAAGGAGGAAAATGAGCTTCGGCTGGGTGGATTTGTACCACCACATTCCGAATACGAATTCCAGGACGACCCGTGAAAAGAGCGCCGCAAGCAGGAAGTATATGATGAGCCGTTCAATGTAGGTCGACTGACGAAAGAACCGCATGATCTTGTCCTGGCTTCTGCCGGGTTATTGCAAAGTTGTCGCCAGGCAGGTGTGCATGGTGTGGCCGCGCTTCATCCGGTGGGTGGGCGGGCGCGAGAAAGGCATCTCGCACAAGACCATATCTGGTCTAGTAGGCATTCTTGTCGAACGGCACGACGAGGATTGTCCTGACAAGGATGGAAAGATCGAGGCGCATGGACCATTGGTCGACATACTGGATGTCGGCTGCGATCCGGTTGTCGAGGTCGTCATCCGTTTCAATTTCGCCCCTAAATCCCGTGACCTGGGCGAGCCCGGTGATGCCAGGACGTGTGGCATGACGGCGACGATACTTTGAATGCCTTTTCGCGAACTCATTGTCGTGGTGCAGCGCGTGCGGCCTGGGGCCGATAAGGGACATGTCACCGCGCAGCACGTTGAAGAGCTGTGGTAACTCGTCGAGGCTTGTGCTGCGGAGAAGTTTTCCGACACCGGTGACGCGGTCGTCATCCCGCTTTGCCTGGACGACTGTGTCCCCGTTCTCCTGCACTGTCATGGTGCGGAATTTGAAAATCACAAAGGGCTTGCCGGCGAGACCGCCCCGCTCCTGTTTGAAGATTATGTCTGGGCCTGACGAGTAGCGAACGGTAATCGCGATCAGTACAAGGACCGGTGACAGGAAAATGATCGCCGCCAATGCCGCTAGAAAATCGAAAGCGCGTTTGATCCGGCCCCCAACCGGAGCGATCGGCGCGGGCGGGGGTGTGACAGGATCGGCAATCTTGAGGTCGCGCCGGTTGAGCGACTGCGGCTTGGCGGGCTCTTTCGTCGCGGTCGTTGGGTTTGTGGTCAGGCTTCGCTCGAAAGCGCTCGATTCGGTCACCTGGTCCCCCTTGATCGCAAAGCCACCACGTGTTCAGGACCAGGCGATGCCCCAGACCTGCACCTCGCGCACTCTCACCGCTCCCACGGCCGGCAGCGTGGTTTGCCGCCGTTAACCTACTGTGTGAAAAGCATTTTCACTGTCCCAATTAAATACAATTCATCCGATTGGGGAGCGATTACCGCAAGCCTCGCCTCTCTGGATTGGAGACTGATACTTCACGATTTAATGGGTATCGTTTTGAGCCCGTGGCGGCGGCCTTTTGCGCAGCAGCACGCGGCAGATTTTTGCTATGCTGGACCGTGATGAAACCAACTTCCGCTCTTCTATATGCCAGCGTCGCCGTAGTCGCCGGGATCCTGGGTTTGGGACCACTCGCTTTCCCACAGTGGGGCGGTTTGGCCTTGCTGAGCTTCCTGTCTCTTCATCTCTCTGCACTCGTTGGTGCTGCTGCGATCGTGTTCCTGGTCTTGCGCCAAGTGCCCCTTACAGCGGCATTGTCAGTGTTGGCGGCTATCCTCCTTATGCGGCCGATCCTCACTGCAGGCACAGCATCAACCGTGCGCATCGAGACGGCCACAACACTTGTCTGGCTCAACGCTCAGCACAAACGCGGTGCAGTAGAACAAACGCTTGCGCTGGCAAAGGATCAGCAGGCCGACATAGCAGCATTCGCTGAAATGCCAGTGAATTGGGAGCAACGCTTTAAAACTCAGTTGGCTGATTACCAGTGCCAGGAGCAGCGGACCGATAGGAATGGTGAGCGGATCGTCATCCTCTCGCGGCAACCGTGTCTGGATCAGGGCGGGCATCCTGTTCTCGGCGGGCGTGAGACTGTTCGCTGGGTCGACCTTGGCGGTGGTTTGCGCGTTGTTGCCTTGCATGCGCCGCGGCCATTTCACGCCGAGAACCTCGCGAAGTGGCAACAACCATGGTCCCAATCCGATGTTCTGCGGCGAAACACGACGATTGCAGAAGCCGGCAACCTGGCAGCGGACGCAAGGGAGGGAATTGTGATCGGGGATTTCAACTCCGAACCGTGGAGCCCGGCTCTGAAAGCGCTTCGCCGCGTTGGTTTTGAGCGCGTGCCGTGTGGAGCGGTGTGGCAACCGACATGGTCAACGGGAACCGCGGTGCCAGGATTTGCGATCGATCATGCGTTCGTCCGTACTGGCCGAAAAGCATCCTGTTCCATTGGCCCCGACGTGGGGTCGGACCATCTGCCGCTTATCCTGCACGTCGAGCGAAAGTCCGAGGACGCCCTTGTCGCTGAGCAGCGTTAGAAGTGCTTTTTCGGTTTGCGAAAGCCTATGTATTTTTTTTCGAAGGATCGAATGCCTTCGAGGGCGGCGGGCGCTGTCCACCATATGAAATCTGCGCAAAGTTGCATGATAAGCCGTGGGCGGAGCAACCAGAGCCTGAAGAAATAATAGTAGCAGCCCAGCCGATCGATTCTTGACGGCACGTGCTTTCCAATCATGCCCCAATAACGCTTGAGCATGATGCCATAGCTGTAGACACGCTTGTCGCTGTTGCGCGTATCAAGCCAGGCGAGCGCGCGGTCGCGCTTTCCCATTTTCTTGTCTTCAAGCTGGTTGGAATAGGCGTCGTCATGGTCCCTGTTCCGAAAGAAAGGCTCGGGATCGTAGATCACCCGCCCTGTGAGCGCGACTTCCGTCAGCATCACCTTGTCAGAGCCGTAGAATGTGCCGTGCAATTGGGTTCGTCCGAGGGCGGATCGGCGAAAAACGCCGAAAAAGGTGGTGCAACTATGGGGGCGGAGCATCGCGCGATAGCGGTGGGCCGGTTTTTGACTGTCCACCCCTTCCAGCGGGTCGCTCACCTGGCGGATGGCGTTGCCGTCCGCGTCTATCACTGTGATCGCAGATGCCCAAAGGACGGCGTCTGGCTCTGCATCCAATGCGGCAATGGCCCTGCTTAAAAATCCTGGTTCCAACTCGTCATCATGGGCCTGCCACTTGAAATACTCGCTTTCGGTTTCGTGGAAGCACCGGTCGTAGTTCCGGCCGGCGCCCAGGTTTTCGGGATTGCGAACATAACGGATGCGGGCGTCCCTCTCGGCATATTGTAGGCAGATGTCCTGGGTGCGGTCCGTCGACGCATTATCGCAGATGATGATCTCGAAATCAGTAAAGTCCTGGGACAGAATACTATCGAGGGCGCGGCCAATGTATTTTTCGCCATTGTAGACTGGGAAACCGATTGCGAGCTTTTTCCCCATGGGTGAACTCCCCTCCAGAGTCTCTAAACCGCGCCTTACAGGCAAACGATGCGGGCTTTGACACCGAGCTTTTGAAGATCTGCCGAGACTTCCTGCTCGTAGACCCTGTTCATCACGATCACGAGATCGGGCTGGATCTTGGAGAGCTCAGACGGCGGAACAATCCGCTGGGCCGTGATCGGCATGTAGTGATTGTGACGGTAGGGATTGATGTCTGTGACGTAGTCAATCTGATCGCCGACATTCAGTGTCGTGAGGAATGATACGGCCTTAGATCCAGAACCCCAGAGCACAATCGTCTCGTCAGCCGCTTTCGCGGTCTCGACGAGGTCGCGCCATTTTTTCAAGGTGGCTGCGCACCGGTGTGGAAAGCTGTCGACGATCGCCCGAAGCTCATCGAGATCGTCTTCCAGCGCGATCGGTGCCGCAGTCTCGGCGCCGCTGGCCCGTGGGCGCGCTTCAATAGTCAGATACTGGTCGCCATACTCCACGGAAAGATCAAGAACATCGAAACCGGCCTGGCGGAATGTTCGCGCCAGAGTGCCTGGCGAGAAATAGGCGCAGTGCTCGTAGTAGACATCTTCGAAGGCGCACTCGCCAATCACGCGCTTGGCTTCGGGGATCTGGAAGAAGACCGTCGCATCGGTCTGCTCGCCGAGACCTCTGCGCACGGTCGAGACGAAGTTTTGTGCGTCTGGAATATGCTCCAATGTCATCTTGCAGGCGAGGAAGTCGACTTTGTGGTCGGCGTATTTTTCTGAATAGAAATCAGCGATGAAGGTGAGTTGATCGGCCTTGTCGGAGTTGATCCTGTCGAGGTGTACACCGGGATCGATACCAACACCGCGATTGTTCCCCAGCTCTGCGAGAAGCATGAGGAATTCGCCCTTCCCGCAACCAATTTCGAGCACGTCCTTATCGTGGAGATCGTGGCGGTCGATCAACCTTTGTGCAAGCGCGGAGTGGAAGGCGTTGAAGGTGCCGGAAAAGCCCTGCGTCTCCTCATACCGTCCCGAATACTCGGTCTTTTTGAGGTCGAAAGCCATGTTGAAAATGAAGCCGCAGTCGTCGCAGAAGCCGAGGTCGATATCGCCAGTTGGGTAGGCGCGGGCTTCCTCCGGGCTGTCGAGGAGAATGCAGCTGTTGGTGGGCACGCCCTCAGCCTTATGGAACGAGCGCATGACCGCTGCCTCACAGGCGGGGCAGGTGAAGCCGGTTTCGGCGCCGGTGACGGCTTCGGGCACAGTCAGTGTATCGGGCACGCGTCCGTTCCTCTCAATTCAGCCGTGTTCAGACGATTTTTGGATCTGGAACCGGGATGATGAATCGCCCTCCACCGGCGCGATACTCCGCCTGCTGTTCAAGAATTTCGTCGGCGAAATTCCAGGCCAGCATGAGTGTGACATCCGGACGATCTTCCAGCAGGGCTTCTGGCGGCCGGATCGGGATGTTCTGCCCGGGCATGAACTTCCCCTGCTTGTGGACATTCCGGTCGACCACGAAATCGATCAGGTCGGGGCCGAGGCCAACATAATTCACCATGGTCGCGCCTTTCGCTGCGGCACCATAAGCAGCGATGGTCTTGCCTTCGGCCTTGAGGGCGCGGACCATGTCCAAAAGCTTGGTTTTCAGCCCCTCCACACGGTCAGAGAAGGTCTGGAAGTACTCTGCGCTGGTCAGCCCGGTTTCCGCTTCGAGCGCAAGTTGTTCGGTGACGCTGGCGCCGACCCGTTCGATGGGCTCAACGAAGAGTCTCAGCGATCCGCCATGGATGGACAGATGCCTGATCTCGTTCAGGAAAAGACCATGCCGCCTGAACAGCTTGTCGAGGGCTGTGACAGAGAAATAGCAAAGATGCTCGTGGTAAATCGTATCGAACTCGATGTGGTCGATCAGAGGTTTGAGGTAGGGCGCCTCGATCACGGCAACACCGTTATCCTTTAGGATCTTCGAGATGCCAGATACAAAGCCGTTGGTGTCGGCCACATGGGCGAGCACGTTGTTCCCATGCACAACGTCGGCCCGGCGACCTTCGTCGCTGAGCTGCTGGGCGAGGGCGTCGGTGAAGAACGAGTTCAGCGTGGGAACGCCGACTTTTTCCGCCGCTTCAGCGGGGCCGTCGGCAGGGTCTATTCCGAGGACCGGAATGCCGGCCTCGACATAGTTCTTGAGGAGATAGCCATCATTGCTGGCCAGCTCGATAACGAAACTTTCAGGCCCCAGATCACGGCGCGCAATGAGATCGTCCGCATTCTCCTTGGAGTGCGCCAACAGCGCGGGCGAGAATGACGAGTAGTAGGGATAAGCGTCAGCGAACAGGATTTCCGGGTCTACTGTTTCCGTGATCTGCACGAGCGTGCAGTCCCGGCAAAACGCGGTCTTGAGGGGAAAAACAGGCTCTTCCGTATCGAGACTATCTTTCGTGACCAGCCGATCTGCCAAGGATGTGATGCCTAGGTCGAGGAATGTGTCGAGGTTTTCGGAACCGCATGATCGACAGCCTGCGATGGTAAACGAGTTTGCTCCGGATGGGCCGGTTTCGTAGGCCATGGCTTACGCCTCCACCAGTTCTGCCTGCTTCCAGCGGAGATCGCTTCCGAGGGCTCCACTGTCGATAAGGTGTTTCACGTGCGCGATGCGCTTGAACTTCTGGCCCTCGAAATCGGCGAGTGTCAGATCGGACGACGTGTACGCGTCGTAGAGTTGCTCTACGCCTCGCCGGCAGGTCCATTGGGGTTTAAAATTTCGCAGTTTCCTGGCGATATAGTTGCAGTCTACCCGGTAGTTGCGTTTGTCGGGGGCGGCGTCGCTGGCGAACCCGACGGAACTGCCGGGGACGACGGCACCGACGATCTCTGCGATCTCGCGGATCTGGTAGTTTTCGGTGGTCGTGCCGATATTGAAGGCCTCGTTGTGAATATCCGTTCGGTCGGCCTCGAGGATCGCGCAGTAGGCATGCGCAATGTCTTCCACATGCACGATCGGGCGCCAGGGGGAGCCGTCCGACTTCAGGTGCACTTCACCCGTTGTGACGGCCCAAGCCGTCAGATTGTTGACGACAAGGTCAAACCGGATGCGGGGGGATAGTCCGTAGGCGGTCGACGCGCGCAGGAAGGTTGGGCTGAAAGTCTTGTCCGCCATTGGTGAGACAGCACGCTCGACATCGACCTTGGATATTCCGTACGGCGTGACTGGATTAAACACGGAGCTTTCATCGAGAAAGTCGTTCCCCGCAGCGCCGTAGTTGCTGCAAGAAGATGCGAACAGGAAGCGCGGCACTCCGGCTTGCTTGGTAAGTTTCGCAAGCTTGACCGAGGCTTCGTAATTTATTTCCCCGGTGAGCTCCGGCCGATAGTCCCCAAGCGGATCATTGGATAAGCCGGCTAGGTGAATGACCGCGTCAAAACCGCCAAGATGCTCCGCCGTCAGCGTATCGAGCGTTACATCCCGGCTGTCGAGGGTGACGCTTTCGACATCGGCCATCCCGCCGGTAAAACTGCATGCCCGGAACAGGTCGCTGTCGAGGCCGACCACAGTGTGTCCGCGCTCCAGCAGCATGGGGGTCAAAACAGCGCCGATATAGCCGCGATGCCCTGTGAGGAAGACCTTCATGCCACTAACTCCGGGCGCTTGCGTTGCTCCCAAACGGCCCAGGGCGCGTTCCCTTTTTCCCAGTAATTCTGGAGGATCTGCTTCTCGCGCAGCGTGTCCATGCACTGCCAAAACGAGGTGTGGCGGTAGGCCATAAGCTGACCGTCGGCGGCCAGGTTTTTGAGCGGCGCATGTTCAAACATCACATCGTCGCCAGCGATATAGTCGAGCACGCCAGGCTCGAGGACGAAGAACGCGCCGTTAATCCAACCCTCGCCTGTCTGCGGTTTTTCCGAGAACTCCTCCACCCGGTCGCCGTCAAATTCGATATGGCCATACCTCGCAGGGGGGCGGACGGTCGTCAGCGTTGCAAGCTTCCCATGGGATTTGTGGAAACGAAGCAGCGCATCGATATCGATGTCCGCAACACCGTCTCCCCAAGTAATCATGAAGGTGCCATCGCCCATCCATTCACCAAGGCGCTTTATTCGGCCACCGGTCATGGTGGTTTGGCCGGTTTCGACAAGATCCACGTTCCAGTCGGGACGGGTGGCCGCGTGCCGGCGCACATCGCCCGAGGCTGTGTTTATGCTCATCGAGCCGCCATTGTTGGCGTAATCCTGGAACCAATTCTTGATAAACTCGCCCTTGTAACCAAGGGCTATCGAGAAGTCCTTCACGCCGTAGGTCGCGTAGATCTTCATGATGTGCCACAGAATAGGCATGCCGCCGATTTCGACCATCGGCTTTGGCCGGATTTCCGTTTCTTCAGCCAGGCGAGACCCGAATCCACCCGCTAGAATCCCAACTTTCACTGCCCATTCCCCTCTACGCCGCACAGCTGAGATGACCCGCCGTTTCGTGAGGAAAATGTATAGTTAAAAGAAATATATCGTCAGCAACATTATCCTGACTGGGGAATTACGAACGGAAATTACAACAGTATGCCGAATAACCAGTTTTCGCGAGTATTAAGTGAGGTTGACACGTGACGTTGACTTGTAATTTTGACGCTCAGGCTTTCAGCATCAGGCCCGGTATCGCTGGGTAACACACCAGCCGGTATCGAGGTCTTCCGACCGTTTGAATTTCACCATTTGCCCAGGGTGCGCAGGCAATTATGCGCGCCCCATGAAGCCCAGATCCTTTTCGTCAAAATTCGCCAGGTTCGGCAGCGCCTGCTGAAGCTCTCCATCGTCCAAGCCGAACCAACGGCCCAGCGTCGCGGCGAACTGTTCGACCGAGCGGGTTGGAATGAGCCGGCCGCGCCGGTCGACGTACGATGAAGATCCAGGCTCGGGCGGGGCAATATCGCCGTAGATGTCGCCGCCGCGGACATCACCGCCCATGACGAAGCTGTGTCCGCCCCAGCCATGGTCAGTCCCTGATCCGTTTTCGACCAGTGCGCGACCGAAATCACTCATGGTGAAAAGGGTGACCTTGTCCCAATCGCCCTGTGCGATCATCGCCTGACGGAAGGCCGCCAATGCCGGCACCAACTCGCCGTGCAGGTTTGCAATTTCCGCCGCCTGGCGGCCGTGGGTGTCATAGAAGCCCTGCCTGACAAAGAAGATCTGCCGGTTCACATTCAGGATGTTCCGCATAGCGATGATGTTGGCCACCTGGTCCAGGCTGAGGCTGGGATTGGGAAAGGCATGGTCCAGCGTCACTGCATCATTGGTCGCTTCGCGGAATTGCAGGCTGACATCGACGCCGGCGGCTTGAAGCGTTTTCACGTCCCTGGCGAACAAGTTCGGGTTCGACGGGTCACGTGCACGGAGGAAATCCTGCAAGGCCTCCCGGGTCGGATCAAACCGATCCGCATTCCCGAGGAAGAAGTTCTTGTGAACGATCGATATGTCCAATGACCGTCCACCGAGGGGAGGACGAAAGGGGATCGCTGAATTACCGAAGATGAAAACGTCCGGGCTGGTCATGGTGACAGCAGAGAACTCTGCCGTAGACGTCGGATCAGACGAAAGCGCGGCATCGAGGAAGCGCCCACCCCAGCCGACGCGCGTGCCCTCAACACCGAGTGATTGCCACAGGGAGCGTTGGTCGTTGTGCGAGAACAGGTGTTCTGGCACGGCGGCGGTTCCGCTTTCATAAGATTGGCGTGTAACCGGTTCGACGAGGGGGCCGACATCGCCAACGATGGCCAGTTCGCCGGCTTCGAATAGGGATCCGAACGGTGCAAAGTAGGACGGCATGCCGAACAGCCGTCCGCCGAAGCGATCAGCGCTGGCAGGGTTGAGTGCGACCAGATTTTCCAGGTCGTGGGTCGCGCCATGGGCCCTGAGAATGCCGCCTCGGACGTTTTCGAGCGCAGCGTAGTTTTCCTGGTCGCGTGGAAGGATAGTGTCTGCGTGATCGTTCCCGCCCTGAAGCATCACGCAGACCAAGGCCTTGTAACCCTGGGTGTCCGCGGCAAATGCCTTCTGGCGGGTCAATTGCGCGAGTAGTCCAGTGCCCGAGGCCATCGTTGCAGCCGTCAGAGTGCTGAGGAAGTTGCGGCGGTTGATATTGGCCAAGGTCGGGCTCTCCCTCAGTGCGCAACCGCGAAGGCGGGAGAGTTGATCGCGCTGAAGACAGCGACTTCCGCGCGTTTGCGCCAATCATCCGCGCGCGTTTCCTCTTCCAAACTGATGGTTGTGACGATCTCCACAATCCGGTTTTTTGTTTCGGCGGTCATGCGGCCACCCGTCAGGTAGGTGTCGAGGTGAGCTACGAGGCTCTGGGGATCGTCCGCCAGCTGAATTTCCGTCGTATAATCGGGCACGAAAGACGGTCCGCCATTTTCGGTTGGGGTCATGTCGAGCACGTATTCTGCCATGAAATTGGCATAGCCGATGGGCGCAATCGAGCTGGCGATCTGTAGCTCGGGCGCTGTGAGTTCCTGGGCGCCAGTTTCGGTCTGCGGTGCGATGAATCCCGGGCGGTAGAAATTGAACACCGATGGCGCTCGAACCGGGTGTTGGCTCAGTGCGCGATCTGATCGACCGGTATTGCGGAGGTCTTTTTCGTTCGCCGCGTTGGCGGCCGAGACGTCAAAGGCGCGCGCCCAGTGGGTGAAGCGGATGATCGGCTCACGGATCTTTCCTTCGTTGGGAGCGATAGCGCCGTCGAAAAGACTTTCGTCCAACACAATAGCAGCCACCATGGCCTCGAGATCGCCGCGTATGCCGGTCCCGAACGATCGTCCATTTGGAGCAATGAATTGACCGGTGTCGAAGGCTGCCGAAACGCGGGCGATATAGTCTGGGGAAGGGTGGCTGGCCGAAAAGCGCTGGATCATTTGCCGGGCCAGGAAAGGGCCGACATTGGGATGGCCGAACAGGGTGTCGAGGGCGATGGCGATGCTCTCGTTGCCTGGCGTGTTGGGTGGGATCGTCGTTTCGAGAAACTGCTTTTCGAGGGTGGAGTGGTCGCCCTCTGCCATCACCATGGGCCGGAAAGTGGCATCCGGGTCGCCGTTTCGTCCTCGGCTGTCTGCACCGGCGAGCCTGAGACCGGTGAATACACGCGCAAGACCCATCACATCGTCATTGTCGTAGGTTGGCACCGGTCGCCCAACTTCGTCCAGAATGGGCGAGCCGTCCGGGTTCAGCCTCACCAGGCCGATGGTGAAAAGCTGCATGATCTCGCGCGCGTAGTTTTCGTCGGGCATGCTGCCCCGGCGCGGATCGCCCTTCTTGTTTCCGAGATAGGTAAGGTATTCTCCCATGATCGGGGCGTAGGTCACATCTTCAAGAAGTTCGCGATAATTGCCGAACGCGTTTGCGCCGATCCGGTCGAGGTAATAGGCCGTGCGCCGGGTCTCATTGGCCCCACCATTTACATTGTCGGCCACCACAAGGATCTGGGACAGGGCGAACAATGTGCGCATGCGGAGTTGGTCATCGGCGCCGATGAAGGCGTTCCAGGTGGCGTGGCTGTTGGCAAAGCGCGGTATCGACCCGGCGGCTTCGAAGCGCTCCTGTAGAACGGGGAGAAACCGTGTTTGCTCTTTCGCGAACTCACCCGCCAGCCAATCGGCAGCGTCGCTGCCGACCAGGGCATCGATCTCGCTGCGGGTCGCACCGAATGTGGTGCGGTTCAGGAATAGAACGGCGTCTGCTTCGTTGGCGATCAACGTGCTGGACGGGCCGGCCTGGCTCGATGCGGGTGGCGGTGGTGCCGGTGGGGGCGAGGGCGCAGGCGGGGTGGGCGGTGGAGTTGGAGAAGTAGGCGGTGTGTTTGGCTGCGGCTCGCTTGAGGCGGGCGGCGGATCTGCGACCGGCTCGGGCATAGCCCCGCCACCACCACCGCCTCCGGAGCAAGCGGCAAGCCAGACCGTCATCGCTAGAATGCTCGCAACCATTCTGGGTGCCCGCTGTCGTTTCACACGTCATACTCCTGAATCCTAGAACTCAGGATATTTGATCTTGCTGCGTGTGAGCGCTTAATTCGAGCTCATGACACGCTTTCAATCCGTGCTCGCGCGGATGGCGAAGTCAGCCCCCTGCGGCGACGTCTTCCATCGGCGCCGGCGCCAGGCTGAATGGCGTCAGCAGCGCGTGGTCGAGCCGGTTCGCGATCTGGTCAACCTGCTGGATTTCGTCGCCCGTGAGTACACGGCGCCAGTATTGGTTCACGCCGCCGACATTGTGGGTTCGGCTGTGCGCCCGCCCACCGGTGGGAACCGCCTGCCGGGTCGGACGGTCTTTGTACATTTCATCGATCGCGCCAGTCACGGTCTTGCTGAAGCCGAGGCCGAGCCAATCGAAGATGGCCCTGTAGGACGCGTGGGGTGCGTTTATGATGTCGTCGACAGCAACAAAACGGATCTGCGGCAACCGTTTCGTGGCATTTAGAAGCGCTGTGTAAAGTACGACGCTCAGCATCGCGCCATTGATTGCTGAAAGGTTCTCACAGGCAAAGGGAAGGTCGAGCGGTTCGATCAGGCCGAGCGCCACAAGATCATCGTGGATGGGCTTCACATCGAAGCCCCAGCCCATGCGTTTAAAGCTTGCAGCGATGGCATGCACAGGCCGCACCGTCACGAGGACGGGGATGTCATGGCGTTCGGCAGCTGCGATGGCAGCCGATGCGGCGATCGGATCTTTCCAAATGATGGTTTCCAGGCCCGGGTGAAGCCGACACCGCCAAAGTGATTGGCGGCTGCGCCCGCCAACGAACGTCTTGGCGATCTTGTACAGCCGTGTGTCTGACTGGAAGTGCCCAGGTTTCAGGTCGAGCTTCAGGGAACCAATCCGGTCGACCAGACTATCGAACACGTCGTGTGGGAACGACGCTGATCCCGGAACTTCGAAATAGCGCCCGATGATCGCGTCACCTGAGGCGAAGTTCATCGGTTCATAGAGATACTGGCAGCCCGGCGCGCGAGAGAGCACTTCCCCAATGGCCGTCGTTCCCGAGCGCGGACAGCCAGTGACCAGGACCACCTTTCGTCTTGACCGGTTGGGCACACCGACTCCTGCGCATGTTGTCTTGGACAGAGATGGTTCTGCCAAATCATGACGGCGTGCACACCTATATTCCCCTGAGGTCAGCCATTGCTGCACGCTCGCTAGTGGTGACGCGAGAAACGCATAGGGAAGCGGCCGGGCCCTTGCCATAGTGGAGGCACCCAAACGGCCGGATCCATATGACAAAGAGGGCTTCTTTGGCGACCTCCACACCCAGTATTCAGATGAAACAGGTCGGTTCTGCCGGACGAAAAGCTCTGATCCTTTTCGTCAACAAGTTTCTGGGCTCGGCCATCCAGATCCCGATCATCATTTTCCTGTCCCGAACGTTCGGGCCGGCGGTGGTTGGCGAATATGCTTTCGCCCAGGCCATCGTGATCCCCATGATGTTCTTTGTATCCTTGCGGTTCAGCGCGGTTATCCTCACAGACACGCGGCGCCAGAGGGGCCATGCCGATTATTTCGTGATCTCATCACTGCTTTGCTTGGCGATCTCTTCGGTAGTTGGGCTGGTTCTGTGGTCCGCCGGCCACGGCAGTCTGCTGCCCGTTTTCTTCGCACTGGTCGTGTTCCGGTGTTTTTATCTTTTCTCGGAGTTCGTCGTCGCGTTTGCACAGAAGGCGCAGGATTTCGATTTCATCCTGCGATCGTCCTCGATCCGCTTTACTGCCCTGCTTCTGACGTTTGTCCTTGTTGCCCAGGCGACGCAGAGCCTGTTTTGGGGATTAGCAGCCATCGCGTCGTGTCAGATCGTTCTGACGCTGGTGCTGGAACTGCCTTGGATGTTCACGAACCGGGAAGGGCTTTCGCGGCCAGATACTCGCAGTATAAAGCCGTGGCTCGGTCGCCGCGCCCTTTTCCTGCACGCGATACCTCTGGGGTTTGCGGTCCTGTTTGCGAACCTGACACCAAATACGGTCCGATACCTGATCGTTGAGATGATGGGCATCGACCAACTGGGCTATTATGCGGCCGTCATGCAGTTCGTTGTTGTCCTGAGAATGGCTGTGGCAGGCGCCAGCAACAGTGTTCTCCCGCGGCAAGCCCGAATGTTCGACGCGCGTGACGCACGGGGCTTTGTGACGCCGTTTCTCGTCCTTGTGTCAGGTCTTGTTGCTATGGGCCTTGTTGGCGCAGCAGCGTCTCTTGCCTTCGGCGATTTTCTGCTTTGGCTTGTCTATGGACCTGAATTCGTCGGTCAGAAGCAGCTGCTCGCCGCCACCGCGGGCCTCGCATCCTTTATATTCATGGCGCAGATTTCCGAAGCGTCCGCGCTGGCAGCGCGCATCACGCGAGCGAGCATGTATGTCAACGCGGTGACGCTTTTGTTGGCCATGGTATCAGCGTTTGTGTTGATCCCGGTCTTCGGATTGCTTGGTGTCCAGTTGGCATTGGGGATCAGTGCCCTTTTCCAGTCGGCGATCTTCTGGACGTTGATCATTCGCAAGTGGTGAAACGCACCCGCGACAGCTTCCCCTAGAGCTGACATCTACGTTGGCGCAAAAGCTTCCCAATACCGTGTTGCACGCGGCAAGACCTGTTCGGGCGGCAGAATATTCGGACGATTCCCTTCGGCTTCGGCAACTAGGGCGTCGACCATGAGTTCCACATCGCCTGAGCCGCGGGGCGACCAGGGCAGGAGTTGGTCACGGAATGACACGCCCATCAGATCCAGAATGAAAGGCGCGCGCCGTCCAAGGAAGCTCCGCATGTGCAAGGGTAGGCTCAACTTGGCGTGCTTTGCTGTTCGCATCAGCCGGTCCTTGAACGACTGGTCTTCTACGAACCCTTCCCAGGCTGTGCCGGCAAGCTGTTCGCGGTACCATTGCGCTGCGTTTTGCCAGATATCCTGACGATAGCGCGACCACGGTTTGGCTGATGTAAAGTGGGTGATGTAGGGCCGGTATTTCTGGCCGTGCATGAGATAGAGTTCGTGCATGTTCCAACGCGGGTCGAGTGGTGCCCACCGATCTTCGAGCGCCGCGTTTAGCGCGTCCTGGTCAGGGCAGCTATTGAACCGGTCTGGCGACGTTTCGATCAGCCCCCGGGCCTTGCCCAGAATGTTCATCGACAGCGTTTTTGGCCAATCGAACACCATGACGCCCGATTGCAGGTAAGGCGCGTAGCGACCCAGGCCTATCTTCTGGCGCCGTGGCTGGATGTTTCCGGAGACATAGTAGATGTAGTCGTGCACGGCGGCCGCCGGATGCCCCCTGAGTTCAGCAGAAAGCAAGCCGTCCAATGGGGCCACTACGCGCGTATCCGCATCGAAGTAAATTAACCGCTTGTAGTCGTCGCCAAATACCCTGTCGAGGTAGAGGCGAAGGTAGGCAGCCCGCGGCCAGCGCGACTGAAGCACCTTTATACCCAAGGCATCGACATCGGGCTCCACGATCTCTGCATCGACTTTGTGTTTGTCGAAGAAAGCATATGCGTCCCGAACATCGGCGTCTGACACGTCACAACAAATCACGCGGAGGTCTGCGCTCTCGCCGCTCGGTAGCCATTGTGAAGCGGACATAATCTGGCAGCACGCTGCCGGCAGAAACTTGGCGTCTGACGCTGTGAGGATGAGGGTCTTGGCGTTTGACATGGGATATCCACCGGGCGCCGAGCGACTTTCATGTGCGAAGCAGTCGAGATCGGCCCCGAACGAGCCCGGCCACCAAATCCCCGAATGTCCTCATAAAAGCCGGGGATAACGCGAAAACTAAGGAGCCGCGTCGCATCGCCGGAAACAAGCGCATTCTGGTTTTGCGCGATTTTTTAAAGAAGGGATCGGGGGATGCGGGAGTGGGAGACCCTGGCTCGTAAACTTCTCCCGCATCGCGAATTCTTCAATAATCGCGCGACTGATGGGGCCATGTGGTCGCCTAGCCATGGAAATCTTCCCCAGTCGCGTGCAATCGAGACTGTCCGAACGGTTCACGATTGTCTGCTTATGCAATACCTTGGCGTTCGCAGCAGGGTTCTTCGTTCCCCTGCCGCTTGAATAACAAGAATGTGATTGATCGAAGAGATAGCCCGACCAGCGCTTCGGTTGGAGAAGGCAATGCGGGTGACTGGGAATGAAATTTGTAGTGCTGCGGGCCTTGTTGCCGACCATGACTGGAGCTGACCCCTATGTGCCTGATCGACGTTGAGAACACAGCCCATACCCTGGAACAACCTGCGCACGCTGCCGAGGCCGTTAAGGTACGGCAAGGCATCTGGAAACGGCGCATTCGGAACGGCGCCGTATTCGTCGCGTGCGCTCTGGTTTGGGCAGGTCTCGTTGCCCTTCTCTTCTACGTCTTCAACTGAAGCGCGGCTTGACCCGTATGGCTGACTCGCATCACGGGCACCTACATGACCGCACGACTGATCGTTTCTGTGAAACCCCTTCCGCACTTCGAGGGACTTGCGCTTCCCAAATACGAGACCGAAGGTGCTGCAGGGCTGGATGTCCGCGCTGCAGTGACTGATGATGCCCCAGTCATTCTCGATCCCAGTGCACGTGACATGATCCCCACGGGACTGAGTGTTGCGATCCCCGAAGGTTACGAACTCCAGATGCGTCCCCGGTCAGGGCTAGCGGCCCGGCATGGCATCACCTGTCTTAATTCCCCCGGTACGATCGACAGCGACTACCGAGGTGAGATCAAGGTTATCCTGATCAATCACGGTTCGGATGCGTTCACTATCACTCGCGGAGAGCGGATCGGGCAACTGGTGCTCGCGCCGGTCTGTCAGCTGAAATGGGCCGAAGTTGAAACGCTTCCAGACACCATGCGGGGCGACGGCGGATTTGGTTCGACGGGACGTTGAACTGAAAAAGCCCAGCCGGATGGGCTGGGCTTTCTACCTCGTTCAGTTGATGAGCGTTACTCGGTGTGCGTAATCGAAAAACCCAGGATTTCTTTGGTCAGGCCGCTGGGATCGTCCAAGCCTTCAAAGGTTTCCGCCGAAAGCGGTGTCTCTGGATCCAGCTTTATTGTCAGCGTACCGGGCGATTGAAGGAAAGCGCTTATCGCTGTTGTGGCTTCGGTGACGATATTCATGTCCACACCAGCGCCGCTCGCCATCATCGGCGCCATGCCCAGAAAGCCAATCGCCTGAGTCCGCATCGCTTGGGGATCTTCCCCCGATTGTGCCGCCAGCACGTTGAAGATGCGGTCAACCATAGAGTTGTCGTCAAATTCGAGCTCGAGGCCATAGAGCGAAAGTGCGGACACTGCATCTTGCATGAGCGTTGGGTCGGGCGCGCCTTCCTCTGCCATGCCTTCGAGATCCAGGTTCTGGAAGGCCGCGCCGTAGGCCTTGTATCCACCGAGATCCGCCCCGAATTTCACCTCGAACGCATCCTTGAGTGCGATCGTATTGTCGCCCGGCTCCATCGTCAGGCGGTCGGTGTCGGGATCATAGCTCGACTTTCCCTTGCCCGACAGCTCGATCGTTTCGAAGCCGATCATGCCAAGCTGGCCTGCCAGTTCACCACCGGCCTCGCCACCATCCGGGTCCGCAGACAGTGTGAGCGTATAGGGCTCGGTCACAAAGCCGATCGGTTGCCCGTCGTCGCGGCGTTGGACGAAATTATCGATCGAGGGGAGGGAGAAATTGACGCCTTCCCCGGTGATCGCGAGATCTCTCAACTGGAAACGGTCATAGCCAGGATCGACTGGGTTCTCATAGATCGCGCCGAGGATCGCTTCTGCAGCTTCGGCGTCATCGTCACCATCAGCCGCATTCGCAATGGCGCCGACAATTCCGGTTTGAGCGCCGGAAACGCCAAGGGACGCCAAGGACACGTTGAACGTTCCGCCGTCCTCGCCATCGGTCACGTCCATCGAGACGCCCCGGATCGCAGCAATGCCCATCCGGTTTTCAGCCGCTGCGCCGAAGTCGATCGATGCGATCGCGACATCAGCCGTCGTGCCATCTTCGGTGTTGTCGGAGACGAGGCTCATATCAGCAAGGCTCATCTTCTCGAACGACAAGGCTTCGCCGCTGGGGAAATCAGCCGGTGCGCCATTCCCCATGAGGCTGGCCACCCAGCTGGCCATCTGCGGTGACGGGTTCACGATCTCGAAAGTGCCGATATCGACGTCGGCCTGTTCTGCGGCTTCCGCATCGTTCGGGACCAACTCGATCTTGTTGAAAGCCATGCGCGAGAAGGTGGCGCCTTCGTCGGTGACATCGAGGCCGTCGAACTCGACGGTTTCGACATTGATAACACCGCCGCTAAAGCCCGTGTCGACGTCAACGTCTTCGTTGTCGTCGACTTCGACTTCGGGGATCGCGATTGTCACGCCTTCAAATCGCGCCGACGCGCCATCCACCGATTTGGAGTTGAAAGCCACGCGGCCATCGCCAGAAGATGCGAGCGACATTGCCGCAAGCGCTTCATCCGCCTTCGAGGCGTCTCCGCTGCGCAATGTGATGTTCCCGAGGGCTGCGAGTGCATCTTCAGCGGACTCGACAGCGGCACTGCTCGCATCAGCAACCCTGGTGGCAACCTCATTGGCAACGTCTTCTTCGGATGCACCACCGCATGCGGAGATCAGAACAAGGGCGGAGACGCCCGTCATCAGCTTTTTCATACTTCTTCCCCAATTATGCGATGACCAGTAAACTCACCGCCTTGTCGCAAGATCGGGATTAAACATGTTGTCCGATAAAGGCCAGAAGATGACGCTAAAAGGCCGCGATGGCCGCGCCATCGGCGTTCGTTTGGAAGTCAATCCAAAGGCAAAAAGGCTGATCTTACGGCTGGACGAACGGACACGGGAAGCCGTTGCCGTCGCGCCGACCCGTCGTGAGCTCAGGGCGGCAGCTAATTTCGCAGCCGAGCGGGTGGATTGGATCAGTGAACGGCTGGAAACCTTACCCGTCGCGACCCCGCTCGCAGAGGGCACCATCATCACGCTCCGCGGCGAACCCTGCCGCCTGACCCTCGAGGGACGCGGCCGGGTTGCCAAGCTTGGAACCCATCCAGACCTTCACCTGTCCGCACCCGGTGACGCCGGCACGTTTGGTGATCGCGTTCTCCGCTATCTTCGGCGCGCGGCTGTCTCAGATCTCGGCGATGCGGTCGAGCGCCATTGCGCCACCTTGGGGGTCAATGCCCAGCGCATCACCGTGAAGGACACGCGCAGCCGCTGGGGCTCGTGCACGGCCGATGGCCGGCTCTCTTTCTCCTGGCGCCTGATATTGGCACCCCCGGATGTCCTCGATTATGTCGCGGCCCATGAATGCGCCCATCTCGTCGAGATGAACCACTCAGCGGCATTCTGGGCCCAAGTCGCCTGTTGTCGTCCCGATTGGCCGCAGCAACGCGATTGGCTGCGCAGCCATGGCCGCAATCTCCACGCAATCGGTACGGTTTAACCTGCCGCCCAGCCCCTGCATCTCTTCCCTCACCGGGCAAATCGTCTACGCTCAAGCCCCTGGAATGGGAGTAAACATCATGCGTGGACTTTGGATGGGGTCGATTGGCCTATTGGCCGCCTGCACAGGAGCGGGCCAGGCCGAGGCACCCGCTTCTGAGGACGCTTTTTCTCCGCCCCGTTTGGAAGCGGGAGCGGACCTGATGGACATCTATCGACATCTGCACAGCTATCCCGAGCTATCGTTCAAGGAGTCCCGATCGGAGGCGTTGCTGGCGGGGGAATTGCGCGCACTCGGTTTTACCGTCACCCAGGGCGTCGGCGATGGGTGGGTCAAAGCCAAAGCCGAACGCGACCAGGGAGAAGTGCGTGAAGGGGTCGGCGGATATGGTCTTGTCGGCGTGCTGGAGAACGGCCCTGGGCCGACGGTGCTGATCCGAGCCGACTCCGATGCGCTTCCCGTGGTCGAGCGGACGGGGCTGGACTTTGCCTCAACGGTTCGGGACGTGACCTGGACCGGCGTTGAAAGCGGCGTGATGCACGCCTGCGGGCATGATGTGCACATGACCAGTTGGGTTGGCACGGCCCGGGCGCTGGCAGCCGATCTGGACGCGTGGTCTGGTACGTTGGTGATGATCATCCAACCGGCCGAGGAGTTGGGCCTCGGTGCGCAGGCCATGCTGGACGACGGCCTGTTCGAGCGTTTTCCGAAGCCCGATGTGAACCTCGCCTTGCATGTCTCGGCGTCTGCTCCGTCGGGCACAGTGGCCTATACGGCGGGCTATGCTCTCGCAAACGTGGACAGCGTCGACATCACTGTGAAAGGTGTGGGCGGACATGGGGCCTATCCCCACACGACGACCGATCCTGTGATCATTGCCGCACATATCGTGACAGCCCTGCAGACGCTGGTGTCCCGCAATATCGATCCCCAGGCGCCAGCGGTGGTCACTGTCGGCTCGATCAAGGCGGGGGCCAAACACAACATTATCTCCGATGAGGCAAAACTGCTGCTGACCGTGCGGTCGTATGACGACGACAGCCGGGCGGTGCTGCTCGACGGAATCAAACGGATTGCCGAAGGGCAGGCCGCCGCTTTTGGGGCACCTGCGCCAGACATAGCGATTGAGCCCGATTTCATTCCGTCGACCTACAATGACCCCGGCCTGACCGAGGCGGCCATGTCTGCGATCGGCAGCGTGATCGGTGAAGAGAATGTGCGATCTGTCCCTCCTGTGATGGGAGGTGAAGATTTCGCCCAATACGGCCGAACGGGTGACCAGATCCCATCTCTGATCTTCTGGGTCGGCGCGGTTGAGCCAGAGACCCACGCACGCGCACAGGACGGCGCTTTGGCGCTTCCCTCGCTGCATTCGCCTTTCTTCGCGCCGGATGCCGAGAAGGCCATCGAGACCGGGCACGTGGCGATGACCGCAGCCGCTCTCGATGCCTTCAAAAGGGAGGTGTCTTAGGCCAGTTCCGTCGTGCGCGGAAACGCGTTACCCGCGCGGTCTGCATGGACTGATTGACCTGGAGGTGGTTCGTCAAAACCGACCGGCTTGAGCCTGAAATGAGGGGCGACTCGAGCCTACGGATAAGGAGCCGGTTTTGATCCTCGGAGAAAAATGGCAGCGCTCGTGCAGGAACACGCTGGCTTCCCCTTGACGGGATGGAGTGGAGCCGTCATTACGCCGCGATCGGTCGTTCTGGCCGGCGGGAGTTCAGAGAAATGGCAAATACCAAGTCTGCGAAGAAGATGGTTCGGAAGATCGAACGACGGACCGCTGTAAACACGGCACGGAGGTCGCGTATGCGCACCTTCATTCGCAGGGTTGAGGAAGCCATCGAAGCCGGTAACGCCACGGCGGCGAAAGAAGCTCTGCAGGCTGCCCAGCCAGAAATCATGCGCGCGGCCAGCAAAGGCGTCATTCACAAGAACACCTCAGCGCGCAAGGTTTCCCGTCTCAGCGCCCGCATCAAAGCAATGGGCTAATGTCTTCCGTCGGACGTCAGGGCCATTGAGATAGCTTTACCCGCAAAGCGAGTATGATGAGCACCCCTTTGAGGGGTGCTTTTTTATTGATGCGATGTGAGCTGCCTTCGAATCGTTCACTCGATACGGTGGTCAAGTCTCGTTTAGAAAATTTGATAGAAAGAGCTCTGTCGACTGGTCGAGTGTGCCAATCGCACTAGGTCACCATTCATCCGGGTGCGGGTATTCGCGCCGGGTATAAAACTCTGTCGCAATTGACCTAAAAGCGACCGGAAATCCACAGATCTGTGCAAGTTTTTCCCTTGACGCCATCGGCGAACAAAAAGGGTCGTGTACGGATGACCGAATCACAAAAATAAAATTATTACTGTATATTTAACAAGGTGGTGATGGCGAAGTGTCATTCGTCAAGCCAAGAATCAGCCGCTCTGTGAAAATGTTTTGTCGACACGGAAATGCGTCCGCCATAGGTTTCGCGTCACCAACCTGAGACTGTTTTCTGGTGGCGTATTTGATGGGCGCTCCTTCTGGGAGCGACGTGTAGATTACGGGTTGGCTTAAGGGGTAATAATCAAAACAAAAGGGGGCGATCCAAGAATGGACGCGTTCAAAAAAAGTAATCAGTCTTCGTATGAATCTCTCGGTAACAACAACAATAATAATGACCAGAAGGAGAATAACGTGGGCGCTACTCAAGTCTGGAACAGTGTGACGGCTGACCTGCGTACAAAAGTCACCGAGCACGACTGGAAGTGTTATATCCGCGACCTCCGCCTGATTGGCGAAAAAGACGGAGAAGTTGTCATCGCAACACGCACCCGTTATGAATTGCAGCGGGTCGGCGCTGATCATCGCCACGCGATACAACGGTCATGGAAAAGCCATGACATCAAGAAACGCCGGATCCGTTTGGCCTGTTGGGAGAGTGTGCGGAACGATTGGCATGATCTCATTCGATATCCCTGGTTAGAAGAGGAACGGGCGTCTGAGCAATCGGTGAAAGCCGAAGCAAAAAATTCGTCCGGGTCGGAAGATGTTGAAGCCGAAGTCCGGCCATCGACCGATGACATTTCCGAAGATCGCCAGCACCAGACGTTCGGCACATTGGTCGAAGGCCCCTCCAACGAATCCGCCGTTCGCCTGCTTCGCCACGTTGCTGGCGGCGGAAGTATGCCGGCGCGGATCTTGTTTATCAGTGGTAAGCAGGGCACCGGGAAAACGCACCTTCTGTCGGCCTGCCAGCACGCCTTGCTTGGCAGTGACCGGGCGGACAAGGCTGTCTACATTACAGCGGAGATGTTTTCCGCCGCGTTCATCGAAGGCGCAATGGCCCGGGATACGCGCGCGCTGAAATCGAGAGTTCGAGGCGGGCATGTCCTCCTGGTGGATGATCTGCAATCGATCACCAAGCGGGCAGCGACCGAGGAGGAGTTCTTCAACACCATCCGCGCCGTGAAAGCGAGTGGCGGGACGATTGTCATCACGGCTGATGCCGGCGTGAACGAGCTGGTTGGTCTTTCAGCCAAGTTGCGCAATGAATTGCGCGGCGCCACGACGGCTGAAGTTGGCATGCCGAATGATGTGATGCGGCGGGAAATTGTTCGTCGCCACGCCGATCTCCTCCAGGTCGATACCGCTTCCTTCAACGTCACAGAGGAGATGATTGACCATCTCTGCCTCAGGGTTCGCGGCCCAGGCCGTGAGCTGGTCGGCGTCCTTTGCAGCCTCTACGCCGATTGCAGCATCGGTGTGGCCGTACCCGTTGCGCCGACGATGGAGATGCTCGACGCGGTCATTCGCCGACAGCTTGGCGATCAGAAGCCACCCTCGGTGGATATGATCAAACGGGCAGCAGGCCGAGTGTTTGGCGTCTCCAAGGCGGATTTGGTCAGCGCGACCAAGGTCCACTCGGTCGTTCGGCCCAGGCAATATTCCATGTACCTGGCTCGGACGATGACCACCAAGAGCTTCCCCCAGATCGGGAAGGCATTTGGCGGCCGTGACCACGCCACTGTGATCTATGCCTATCGCAAGATCCAACGCCTGATCACCGAGAACCCGGAAGTCGCAGAGCATGTCGAACAGCTCCGTGCCGCAGTCTATGATGTACAGGCTGAGGGATAAGTCCAAACCGGCGGGCGCTGCCATAGATGTAGTGCCCGCCAGCCTCTTTACCGCCCCCTTTTTCGGCTCCAACGGCGCTATCGGCGTCTGGCGTATTGGCCGTGGGCGAAACGCTTCTGCCCCTACGGTGGCCGAGGCGAAGAATAGAAGATCCGCGCGAGAACGGATCTGTTCCTTACGGGGCCTTGAAGACAAGGGGAAAGCACCATCTTTCCCCTTGCAATTTTCGCGATAATGCCAAGTCTGTCGGCCCGCGCACATTTGGCGCGGATCGATTCGGAACGACACCCAAGGGCAGTGGGGGTGATCCCATGATCCCCGGTCCGCCGCACGGCACCTTGCCCCGGACCTTCTAGAGGAGTGCGCCATGAAGCTCACCATCGAACGGGGCGACCTGCTGGCGGCTCTGTCCCACGTCCAAAGCGTGGTGGAGCGGCGAAACACGATCCCGATCCTGTCCAATGTCCTGCTCACCGCCCGGGACGGTGCCCTCACCTTGACGGCGACCGACCTGGACATCGAGGCGGTCGATAATGCCGATGCCCAGATCGAGCGAGAGGGCGCTGTCACAGCCCCCGCCGGCACCTTGTTCGACGTTGTCCGCAAGCTGCCCGGGGGCGCGGATGTCCATCTTGAACTCCAGCCCGAGAACGAGCGCCTGGCGATCAGGGCCGGCCGGTCAAGCTTTGCCTTGCCAACGCTTCCAGCCTCCGATTTTCAGACCATGCAGCCTGACCCTGGCGCAACACGGTTCAATATCGACGCCGCGGATCTGAGGCGACTGATCGACAAGACGCGCTTTGCCATCTCTACCGAGGAAACCCGCTACTATCTCAACGGCGTCTATCTGCACGCGACCGAAACCGACGATGGGCGCCATGTACTCCGCACGGTCGCAACCGATGGCCACCGGCTAGCCCTGGCCGAGACCGAAGCCCCTGAAGGCGCATCGGGATTATCCGGCGTGATCATCCCGCGCAAAGCGGTGGCCGAAGCGCGCCGCTTGATTGAAAGCGCGACCGACCCCGTCTCGCTCGACGTTTCGGAGTCCAAGATCGTTATCCGCGCCGGCCGCGCCATGCTGACCGCCAAGCTGATCGATGGATCCTTCCCTGACTATGTCCGGGTCATCCCGAAGACGAACACGAAGCGCCTCCTGATCGACAACAAGGCCTTCGAAGCGGCTGTTGACCGGGTCGCCACCGTGTCTGCGGAACGGTCCCGGTCGGTGAAACTTTCGATCGAAGCGGACCGACTGACTCTGGCTGTCAATCACACCGAAACCGGACAAGGCCATGAGGAACTCGAAGCCGATTATGGCGAAGACGCCATGGAGATCGGGTTCAATGCCCGCTACCTCCTGGACATTGCGGGCCAGATCGAAGCGGACCGGGCGGAGTTCATGCTGAATGACAGCGCGTCCCCAGCCCTCGTCCTCGACCCCGATGACCCGGCCTCCCGCTACGTCCTGATGCCGTTGCGGGTCTGATCCGGGCTCTTTGCTGTGATCGCCCGCTGGGCTGCGCGCTGGCGCGCTTCGCTACGCGATGGATCGGGTCCAAGACTGTGGGTCTTTCTCAGTTGCTCCTTATGGGCGCGTAGCTTGTTTATGTCGCTCGCGGCGCGTGGCGCCTCCGCGGGGGCGGCGCAGTTGCGCCGACGGCCGGTCGGCCTTGCGACGCTTTGCGTCGATACGGGGCGCTGATTGGGGTTATGGCCTGTGGTGCGCGCAGAAGCGGGCGCAGGACGCTGGGTTTGGCTCCGTTTCTTTTTTTGGGGGGGTCCCTTCGCTGAGTATCCGGCAGCCGTCCGCGTTTCCGCGCGACGGGCTTCGCCGGATTAGGTGCTTAGAGCTGGCGGATTCGGGGGCTGTTGTTGGGGGCTCGGCCGAGGGGTGGGGGTCTGGCTCGGCTTTGTTCGAGGATGGCGACGGCGAAGCTGTCATGAAGCGCGCCGGGTTCGGTGCCGAATTGTTGGCCGCTGTGGGGGCCTCGGTATGGGGGCGCCCTGAGGAGACCGGGGCGGCGGCGGGCGAGGTGGTAGGCCAGGCGCCTTGCTCTGGCAGCGGGATCGTCGATCAGGGCTTTGAGGGCTGCGAGACGGTTCAGGAGGGGGGCGGCGTCTATGGGGCCGCTCGGCTGGGTGTGGCC
>JBCDLC010000036.1:0-33246 GCA_038745855.1 Pseudomonadota bacterium
CGCGCACCCCCCTACAGAGGCCCCCACAGCGGCCAACAATTCGGCACCGAACCCGGCGCGCTCCATGATAGTTTCGCCGTAGCAATCCTCGAACAAAGCCGAGCCAGACCCCCACCCCTCGGCCGAGCCCCCAACAACAGCCCCAGAATCCGCCAGCTCTAAAACGAGCCCGCGGAAACACGGGCGGCTGCCCGAAATCCAGGCCTGCGCCCGTTCCATACGCGCAACGCCTTAAAACCCGATGGTCCGCAACCCAACCCGACCGGAGAAATAGACAAGAACCCACAGATCCAGAGCGTGCCCCCCCCGTCGCCGGAGAACAATCAGCCAGCGTCGGCGGTCAGTGTTTCTAGACGATTGGCGACGGGTTTGAAACTTTTCCTGTGTTCTGCACACGGTCCGAGCGCGTCAAGCGCTTCGCGGTGTCGCTTCGTTCCGTATCCCTTGTGGGAAGCAAATCCATAGCCTGGATAATGGCGGTCCAACTCGGCCATGCGGTGATCCCTGGCGACTTTGGCGAGGATTGAGGCTGCCGAGATTTCCGCCACGCTCCCGTCGCCGCCGATGATCGCGCGCCCGGGTCCGGGAAGGCCGTCTGGCACATCGGCGCCGTCGACCAGGATCATATCAAAGCCCCGAAACAACGTGCTGACCGCACGTCTCATCGCGAGGTGTGTTGCTTTGCGGATGTTCAGGCGGTCAATTTCTTCAGCGCTGGCCCAACCGAGACCCCAAGCCCGTGCCCGTGTCTGGATCACCGACGAGAGCCGCTCCCGCGATTTCTCCGTCAGCGTCTTGGAATCAGCGAGCCCGTCAATCAGGTCGGACCGGTCCAGAACCACAGCGCCAGCGCAAACGGGACCCGCCCAAGGGCCTCTGCCCACCTCGTCCACACCGCAAACCAAAAATCCGTCCATACGCTCGGAGAAAGAGGGGAGTCTCAGTTCTTCGCAAGGTTCAAGCGCGTGGAAGCGTCCGGACGACTACGGCAGTCCGTCCGCCTGATCGCCAGGGCCGACCCAAATCTCCGCACCGAGTTCGACCAGTAACTCGGGATCGATATAGCGGTCCCGGCTTCGATCATCGCTTCCCATATCCCGCCACTTCACGGCCCAGTGCAAATGGGGGCCTGTCGTCCGGCCGGTGTTCCCAACAGCGCCCAATTTCTGTCCCAACACCACAGTCTCGCCCACAGCAACATCGACGTCCGACATGTGCATGAAGACAGAAACCAAGCCGGCTCCGTGGTCGAGAAAGATCGTGCCGCCCTCATAATAGAGATCATCCTCGGCCAAAATCACCGTTCCGGCGGCCGGAGCGATAATGGGCGTTCCGATCGGCGCAGCGATATCGTAGCCGCGGTGAACAGAGGTCTTTTCGCACGGTTCCCCCGTAACGGCGCTGATGCCTTCATAAGTCCTGACGGGGCCAAAAGGCGATGTCGGCCGTCCTTCTGTTGGCCAATTGAAACCAGCCAGAAGGCGGGCAGATCCGTCGAACCGTTGAAATGCCTCTGTCTTCTTGACCCAGGAACGAGAGGCATGTGCCTTCTGCGCGTCAGATCGCGCATCGACCTTATCGCAATCCATCCCCTCGATCCGCCTGACTGGATCTTTCCGCGGTGCAATGGAGAAGACCAGCGATGCGCCGCTCCCGCCGACCTCCTTGATCTCCAATTCCGGTGGAGCATCGCGCCTCAGACCGAAGGTTGCGAGCCCTGTATCAGGCACATCTACCATCATTTCACCGAAATCGACCGAAGATCCCGCCTCAGCCCGGCAAACCACTATACCGCCCTGTTTCAACGCGCCGCCGCATGTCAAAGAGCCTGGTGTTCCAACATCAGCCCATGCCCCTGAATTCAGGACCCACAAAAAAATCACGAGCCCGAAAGAAACGGCCGGCTGAGCCAAACCTGTCACGACGGATCCCCATACCCCAGCCGTCGGGAAGCTGCGTCCGCATCCACATAAGCCTCCTGGTACGCGACACTCCAGTAGCGCAGCGCCTCGAGAGGAATGGCTCGGTTCGTAACAGCGCATCGCACAAAATCGCCCTGCGAAAGGACCTGCAAATCCGCGTTTAGATAGCGGACCCGCGCTTCCTTCTTCTTCTGGCTTGTTTGCTTCAACATCGGCACGTTATGGGGGATTTCATGATCGTTGGAAAGGGGGCGGCAGAATAAAATTCGCGCTTTGTTCTTCAGAACATTCGTGGTACGCGTGTATTGGGGCAACGAACCTCCCCTTGCCAAGGCAATGGCGGCAGTGACACATGGAGCAGATCATGGCGAACACCGGACTCCGGTTGGTAGATGGGGAACCTGGCGTGGATAAGCAGAAGGCGCTGGAAACAGCACTCGGGAATATTGAGCGCGCATTCGGCAAGGGTTCGGTCATGCGGCTCGGCGATAATAAGGCGCTGGATATCGAATCGGTTTCCACGGGGTCGCTTGGTCTCGATATCGCCCTCGGTATCGGCGGGCTCCCCAAGGGACGGGTCATAGAAATCTATGGACCGGAGAGTTCAGGGAAAACGACCCTGGCGCTCCACTGCGTGTCTGAAGCCCAACATAGCGGCGGCGTTTGTGCATTTGTTGATGCCGAACACGCGCTCGATCCCGTCTATGCCGCCAAACTCGGCGTGGATCTGGACGACTTGTTGGTTTCCCAACCCGATACGGGCGAACAGGCGTTGGAAATCGCCGACACACTCGTCCGCTCCGGCGCGGTCGACGTGGTTGTCATCGACTCGGTTGCCGCGCTGACCCCGCGCGCCGAATTGGAAGGGGAAATGGGTGATAGTCTGCCAGGCCTGCAGGCACGCCTCATGAGTCAGGCGCTTCGGAAGCTGACGGGCTCGATTTCGAAAACCAATTGCATGGTGATTTTCATCAACCAGATCCGAATGAAGATTGGGGTGATGTTTGGAAGTCCCGAAACCACGACGGGCGGAAATGCCCTAAAGTTCTATTCATCGGTCAGGCTCGATATCCGTAGGATTGGCGCGCTGAAAGATAAAGATGAGGTCATCGGCAATCAGACACGCGTGAAGGTCGTGAAGAACAAGGTCGCCCCGCCTTTTCGGCAGGTTGAATTCGACATTATCTACGGCGAGGGCATATCGAAAACTGGGGAGTTGATCGATCTTGGCGTCAAGGCCGATGTCATCGAGAAGTCAGGGTCCTGGTATTCCTATAGCGGACAAAGGATCGGGCAAGGGCGGGAAAAAACGCGCGAATTCCTCAGAACGCATCCTGACATTTCCAATGAGATCGAAGAAGCCATTCGTCGAAACGCGGGTCTCTTCAATGAGGAGATGCTCGCCGCTGGAGGCGAGGCTGAAGACGACGCCCAGGCAACTGGATGATCGCATTTTGCCGTGTTAGCCGTATGGGTTGATTAGCCGGGCGATGGAATACCGAAAAGGCCTCTCTCTCATCCGTGGCTTTCTCGATTGCGCGGCGATATAGGATCAGAGAGGCCGAGCGAGATGTCGCTCGCCTCTCTTCAGCTCTTTACCTAACAGGATCAAACCATTGACGAGCGTCAACGATCTTCGGGATGCCTTTCTTTCTTACTTTGAGGCCGAAGAACATACCCGTTTGGCCTCTGCGCCGCTGGTTCCCAAGAGCGATCCGACTCTTCTGTTCGTTAATGCCGGGATGGTGCCCTTCAAGAACGTTTTTACAGGCAAGGAGCGACCCGAGAGCCCGCGCGCGACGACGGCCCAGAAATGCGTCCGGGCAGGGGGTAAGCACAACGATCTCGACAATGTCGGTTACACCGCCAGGCACCACACCTTCTTCGAAATGATGGGGAACTTTTCGTTCGGTGATTACTTCAAAGAAGACGCAATCGCCCTGGCCTGGCGCTTTGTCACTGAAACGATTGGCCTCGACGCCGACCGGCTACTGGTCACGGTGTATGCCCATGATGACGATGCTCGGACGTTCTGGAAGAAGATTGCCGGTCTCGAAGATGACAGGATCATCAGCATAGACGGTGCGGATAATTTCTGGTCCATGGGTGACACGGGGCCCTGCGGCCCCTGCTCAGAGATTTTCTTCGACCATGGCCCGGATATACCGGGGGGACCGCCGGGATCGGCAGACGAGGACGGCGATCGCTTCATCGAAATCTGGAACCTCGTGTTCATGCAGTTCGACCAGGCGTCTGACGGAACGCGGGCGCCCCTGCCCAAGCCCTCGATCGATACGGGTATGGGGCTTGAGCGTATGGCGGCGGTGCTCCAGGGCGTGCACAACAATTATGAGATCGATCTGTTCCAAGCCCTGATTAGCGCTGCGGCCGATATCTATGGCCGGAAGGCCGAAGGGGATGCGTTATCGTCGTACAGGGTTATTGCCGACCATTTGCGCGCGTCGGCTTTTTTGATTGCCGATGGTGTCTCGCCATCAAATGAAGGACGCGGATATGTGCTCCGCCGGATCATGCGGCGGGCTATGCGGCACGGTCATCTGCTTGGAAGTCAGTCGCCGGACTTCCATAAGCTTGTGCCGGCCCTGGCCGGAGAAATGGGCGCGGCATATCCCGAACTGGTCCGGGCCAGTGATGCGATCCAGGCTGAGCTTGAGCAGGAGGAAACCCGGTTCCAGGCGACGCTTGGGCGCGGGCTTTCCTTGCTCAACGAGGCCGCAGCGCCGTTGTCGAAAGGTGACACGCTGCCGGGGGAAGTCGCGTTCAAACTCTACGATACCTACGGATTCCCGACAGACTTGACCGCCGACATCCTTCGCGGCCGGGGTATCACGCTGGACACAGCCGGCTTCGATGCAGCCATGGACCGGCAGAAGGAGGGCTCACGAAAGGGGTGGACTGGTTCCGGCGATGCCACCGAAGACGAGCTGTGGTTCACCATGCTTGATCGAATTGGGCCTGGCGCGTTCGTTGGATATGAAGACCTGGCGTGCGATGCAAAGCTCACCGCCATCGTGAAGGATGGCCAAACCGTATCGTCCGCGTCGCCCGGTGATGTCAGCCTCGTGTTCGACCAGACCCCTTTTTATGCCGAAAGCGGCGGGCAGTCGGGGGACAAGGGGCGCGTTCGGTTTTCAAACGGCGCCGAGGTCGTCGTTCGAGACACGCAGAAACAGGCCGGCGCGTTGCATGTGCATGTTGGCGAACTTCTCTTCGGCAAGATCAAGACGGGGGCCATGGCACACCTTGACGTCGATGCCGAACGGCGTGGCCGGCTCACGGCCAATCACTCGGCAACCCATCTACTTCATGCGGCGCTGCGCAGCGTCCTCGGGCGCCACGTCACGCAAAAAGGCTCCCTTGTTGAGGAAGACAGGCTGCGTTTTGATTTCTCCCATGGAGAGCCGGTCACCGATGTTCAGATGGAAGCGATTGAAGCCATGGTGAATGCGGTGATCCGTCAGAATACGCCGGTCACGGTCAAAGTGATGGCGCCCGAAGCGGCCATCGAGGCCGGCGCGCTCGCCTTGTTCGGGGAAAAGTATGGTGACGAGGTTCGCGTGCTCAGCATGGGGGCGGACCTTGCCGAGCCCCACAAGGTCTATTCCATGGAACTTTGCGGGGGCACCCATGTGGTGCGAACCGGGGATATTGGCGTTTTCAGCGTTCTGTCCGAAACCGGGGTCGCCGCAGGTGTCCGCCGTATCGAAGCGGTGTCGGGTGCCGAGGCTTTTGAATATCTCAAGGGCCGGGTTCGAATGCTTGACGCGCTGGCGGGGCAGTTGAAGGCGCCGGTCAAGGATCTGCCAGTCCGCATTGCATCGCTGGTCGACGAGCGAAAATCGCTAGAGCGCGCGTTGGCAGATGCCAAAAAGGCCCTCGCCATGGGGGGAGGCGGCGCGGCATCCACGGGACCAGAGGATATTGCCGGCATTAAGTTGATCGCACGTGTTGCCGAAGGCGTGGCCGCGAAGGATTTGCGCGCCCTCGTCGATGAAGCCAAGGCCCAGGTCGGGACCGGCGTGGTCGCTTTGGTTGGAGTGAATGAAGGCAAGGCGGCGGTATCGGTTGGCGTGACCGATGACCTTACGGGCCAGATATCGGCGGTTGATCTTGTCCGCCTTGCAAGCGTGGCCGTGGGCGGGAAAGGCGGCGGCGGCCGGCCCGATATGGCCCAAGCGGGCGGTCCCGATGGCGCCCAGGCTGAAGCTGCGCTGGATGCCATTCGCGCGGCCCTGACCGCGCGGCCGAAGGTGTGAAGTATCGCCGAAACACGCGGCCCCACATGTCAACCTGGCGCAGCGTAAGAATCAATATTTGAAGTGGCGGTCCTCGGGATGACGCAAGAACAGTACTGCTGATCGGCGGTGCTGTCTGCATAGTCTGTCGCCTTGCGTAGACGATTACTGGACTGATCTTCGCGCAGGCGCCGCCCGCCGGTATTCCCTTTACTCGAGGTGGGAAACGGCCTGAAAGGTCCGGCCTATCCGGAGGGGCACTCTCCCCAATATTCGTCAGTCTGCAAAGGCAACGCGATCGCCGGCGCTCCGCCATGCCAAAACTGCCAGCGCCGCCCCTCACGGAGAATTGGTCGGAGTGAGAGGATTCGAACCTCCGGCCCCTGCCTCCCGAAGACAGTGCTCTACCAGGCTGAGCTACACTCCGCCGGGGGGCTGCCGCGCGCCGCTGCGCCGCCCCGTTGGGAGCCGGGTTATGATCCCTCTCCCCGCAAAAGACAAGGGTTCCCGGCCCGCTTTGCCAAACCGGCGCTTTTGCCATGATGGTTGCGAGGGCGCCGCTTTCGAGGAAGCGCTCTAGCCACGGGCGCAAGGCCGGCAGGCATTGGTGGGAAAACCACGGCCAGTCGATGTTTGCGAACTGCCGAACAAAAGGCGCCAGCGCCGCATCGGTCGGCCCAAACCCGCCAGCGGAAAAAGAGCGTCTGCCGCCCAGCCGCCGGTCCCACCGCCGCAGGATCTCAAAGGCTTTGGCACGGTGCTCATCACCGGTCTCGAGCCCATAACGGTCGGGGTATTTATAGCGGTCGAGGTGGTGCTTAAACGGGCCATCATTCTCCGCCACAAGGGCCGCGTTTTCAGCCAGATCGCTTGCGCGCCAGAGGGCCCCATCGCCCGCACGCCGCATCGCATAGTCCATGATATCGAGGCTCTCATCGATCACTTGCCTATCGGAAAGCACCAATACGGGCACGGTCCCCTTGGGCGAAGCGGCCAGCATTTCGGCCGGCTTATCCCGCAACACCACCTCGCGCAGCCATACCGGCACGCCGCAGGCCGAAAGCGCCAATCGCGCCCGCATCGCATAGGGACATCGCCGGAAAGACCACAGCACCGGCGCGGTATCAGCGGTGGTCGGCATGGCCCTCGCCCCCTGTCCCCCGGCTTTGCTGGGCGCGGCGCCTCGCGAGCGCCAACTGCCGCTGCCGCTCTCGAAAGCGCGCTTTCTGGGCGTCCGTCGTCTGGTCCACGCACCGGGCACAGGAGATCCCGGCCTCGTAGCCGGGCAGCGAAACCTCATCGGCCCGCACCGGGTATTTGCACGCCCGGCACAAGATGGCCGTCCCAGGCGCCAGCCCATGGCCCACCGCGACGCGCTCATCGAAAACAAAGCACTCCCCCCGCCACAAGCTTTCGGCCTCAGGCACGGTTTCAAGGTATCGCAGGATGCCGCCTTCCAGATGGAACACGTCCTCGATCCCTAGCTGCTTGACGAAACTCGTGGCCTTCTCGCAGCGGATGCCGCCGGTGCAGAAAAGGGCGACGCGCTGGGGCGGGGCATCGGAAAACCGCGCCTTGAACCAAGTCGGAAAGTCCCGGAAGGACAGGGTCTCCGGATTGATCGCCCCTTCGAACGATCCCAGCCCAACCTCGTAATCATTTCGCGTGTCGACCACCACGGTTCCTGGGTCGCTGATGAGGTCGTTCCAATCCTCGGGCGCCACATAGGCGCCAACGCACGTGCACGGGTCCGCCTCCGGCACGCCCATGGTGACGATTTCCCGCTTCAGCTTCACCTTGAACCATCGGTAGGGCGCGGTTTCTGCGGTGGCATATTTTACATCCATTTCGGCGCAGCCGGGCAGGGCGCGCAGCGTTGCTATGGCTGCTTCTACGCTTGGCTCGGAGCTGGCAATCGTGCCGTTGATGCCTTCCTTGGCCACAAGCAAAGTCCCGCAGAGTTCGAGGGAACCCAGCGCATCAAGCAGGTGTGCCCGCACACCGCTGGGATCATCAAAGCGGGTGAACTGGTAGAGGGCGGCAATGCGGTAAGCCATGGGTGCGGTATGGGGCCCCTAGGGCGTATTCGCAACCGCTTGAATACATACTTATCCCACAGCGGGCGAAAATAAAACGTCAGGAAATCAGCGCTTTGAAGAAAAATGACCGGTCTCAATCCCCACCCTCTGACACTGTGGTAGGATCTGTCCCATGGATCTCCTTGTCGGACTTTTGTGTGTTCTAGCGATCGGCCTGACGCACCAGCCCCTTCATTGGCTGGCGCGTCAGGTCCGCTTTGCTGTGCCTGTAAAAGAGGCTTTGGCCGCGGATCGGCCATGTGGAGAGCCTTTGGGGCGCTCGGAGCATGGGCAGCGGACGGGTGTGAACACCGGGTGCGGCCTGGGTATGGCGAACTCGATCGTGCTGGGTCGTATGCGGGTAGTATGGGGCTTGGGGAATTCTTGCAGGCGTTTGGCGGCGCAGTCGGCAAGATCGGACCAGACCCATGGCTCGGGTGCCCGTGCGGTCCGTATAGCTCGCGTGAACCTGATGGGCGGGGCGGTGGTCCGGGACCGAGCTTCACGTGGGCGGTGCAAAAAACTCTTGGTCAATTCCAGTCTCGCGATTGCGCAGCGGTCGGCTGCTATCGCGTTGAAAAGCAGATCGGTTTGGCCATCGGGCAGGGCTTTAGGCGCAGCCTAGGCGAACGTCGCTCGCCCGCGGCGGAATAGAAACAGAAACCGGACGTGCACATCTGCGCGGACCGGCCCTTTGTGCTGCCCGCTTCCCATGTCGGTCCGGCTTATGAAACGCCTTCAACAGGACGAAAAAGCCGCCGCTCTAGAAATCCTCGTCGTAGCCCCGGTTTTGTTCGAGGTCGCCGAAGCGGGTCACGCGGGGGTCAAAGGCGAGCATGACCCGGCCGATAGGGCCATGTCTTTGCTTGCCGATGATGACTTCGGCGGTGCCTGTCAGACGGTCCATCTTTTCGCGCCATTGCTGCCATTTCTCCCGGGCCTGGTCGCTGCCGCCGCCCGTGTCCGGTTCCATCCGCTCCAAGTAGTATTCCTCGCGGAACACAAAGAGCACCACGTCGGCATCCTGCTCGATGGAGCCGGACTCCCGCAGGTCCGAGAGTTGGGGGCGTTTGTCCTCGCGTTGCTCCACCTGACGCGAGAGCTGGGACAGTGCGATCACCGGAACGTTCAGATCTTTCGCCAGCGCCTTCAACGACATGGTGATCTGGGTCAGTTCCTGGACGCGGTTCTCATTGCCCTTACCGCCAGAGTTGGCCGTGATGAGTTGGAGATAGTCGATCACGATCATGTCGAGCCCATGCATCCGCTGGAGTCGCCGGGCGCGGGCCGCGAGTTGGCTGATCGAAATCCCGCCCGTGTCATCGATATAGAGCGGCAGGTTCTGGAGCTCGGTCACGGCCTCTCGGATCTTCTCGAAATCCTGTTTCTCGAAATCGCCCTGGCGGAACTGGTGGCTCGAAATGCCGGTCCGTTCCGCGATGATCCGAGTGGCGAGCTGTTCGGCCGACATCTCCAGAGAGAAGAACGCGACCATTGCGCCATCGGTCGTGGTCTTCTTGCCCGCCGCATCGGTTTCGCGTTTGCAGGCCTTGGCGGCGTTGAAGGCGATATTGGTCTCGAGCGATGTCTTCCCCATCGATGGCCGGCCGGCCAGGATGACGAGATCCGATGGGTGAAGCCCGCCGAGCTTGTCATCGAGGTCGCGCAGGTGGGTCGCGATGCCAGCGATCTTGCCGTCGCGCTGGAAAGCCGCTTCCGCCATGACGAGCGACTGGTGCGCGGCTTCGTTGAACGACCAGAAGCCCTTTGACGTGGTGCCCTTCTCAGCGAGCGCGAAGAGCTCCTTCTCCGCCGACTGGATCATCTCCGTACCGGTTTCGCCATCCGATGGCGCGAGCGCCCGGGTCTTCACCCCGGATCCGATCTGGACGAGCTCCCGCCGGATGCCGAGATTGCGGATCATCCGGGCATAGTCGACCACTTCTGGTCCGAATGCGGCGCTCTCCAGAAGTTCCGCGAGATAGATGGCGCCGCCGATCTGGGACAGGGTATCGTCCCGCTCGAAATGCTCGCGCAAGGTTACACCGTCTGCGACCTGGCCATCCTGGATCATCCGCTCGGCGACGGCATAGATCTCCTGGTGCGCCGGGGCATAGAAGTCGGTTGCGTCCACTTCATCGGCAATGCGCTGGTGGACATTGTTGTCGAACAGGATGGCCCCAATCACAGCCGCTTCCGCAGCCAGGTTGTGGGGCGCTTCGTTTTCGAGAAGGTCGTGATCCTTGGCCATGGGAAAGAGGTAAAGAGACTCGCCGGGAAAATCTCCGTCGATCGGCACGGAATTCGCGGCGCGGGCCGCGCTTCCCCAGGGAATATCTTTCCGGTGGAAACCTGTGGATAGGGGCTCAAAAAAACCCCGGCGCTGTCGCCGGGGTTTCTCAGATTTCGTCTGCCTGGCAGCAGATCAGGCGTCTTCGTCAGCCACCATCTGGTCTGCCATTTCGGCGGCGGCTTCGGCCATCTCCCCGGCCTGCTCATCGGCGATGGCGTTCCGCTCGTCCTGGAGGGTCTGGATAACATCCTCACCGGCGGCCTGGCGCTCGGCCTCGTCTTCCGACCGTGCGACATTGACCTGGATCGTCACCTCGACCTCGGCGTGCAGTTTTACCTGCACATCAAACACGCCAAGCGTCTTGATCGGCTGGTTCAGGCGGATCTGCTGACGGCTGACCGCGTGCCCATTTTCGGCGGCGGCCTCGGAGATATCGCGCGCCGAGACCGAGCCATAGAGCTGTCCGGTTTCGCCCGACTGGCGGATCAGCACAAAGCTCGCCCCATCCAGGGACTGCCCGCTCGTCGCAGCCGCCGAGCGCGCTTCCGCGTTCCGTCGCTCGATATCATCCCGCTCCCGCTCGAAGCGGGCCCGGTTGGCCTGGGTGGCCAGCAACGCCTTGCCCTGGGGGATCAGGAAATTCCGGCCGTAGCCGTTCTTGACCGATACCTCGTCACCGATTGTGCCGAGTTTTTCGACGCGTTCGAGAAGGATCACTTGCATGGGTTGGTCCTCCCTATTTCACGGCGAACGGCAGGAGTGCGAGGATCCGCGCGCGCTTGATCGCCCGGGCCAGCTTGCGCTGGTTCTTCACGTTCACGGCGGTGATCCGCGAGGGCACGATCTTGCCCTTCTCGGAGATGTAGCGCTGGAGGAGTTTCACGTCCTTGTAGTCGATCTTGGGCGCTTTCGCGCCGGAGAACGGATCGACCTTGCGCCGGCGGCCAAACGGGCGGCGGGCGGGAAGGTTGGTGATGTTGATGCCTGCGGCGGCTTTACGGGCCATGGTTCAGCGCTCCCCTAGTCTTTCCGGCGGTCGCGATCACCGCCGCGGCGTGACAGGACGGGCGAGGGTTCTTCGTCGAGTTCGTCGACGCGGATGGTGAGGTAGCGCATCACATCGTCGGAAATCCGGTGGCGGCGCTCCAGTTCGTGGATCGCATCCGCTGGGCCGTCCACGTTAAGGAGAGAGTAGTGCCCCTTGCGCTGTTTGTTGATCGGATAGGAGAGGTTGCGCAGGCCCCAATATTCGGTCTTGCCGACCTTTGCGCCCTTTTCGGTGAGGAACGTTGAAAGCTCCTCGGAAAGTACTTCCACCTGCGCCGGAGAGATATCCGGCCGGGCAATGAACACGTGTTCGTAATAAGCCATGTCTTGTCTTTCCCTTTGCCCAGCGGCGCGAACCGGGCGGGAAACCCGAAACACGATGGACCTTGGATAGAGCACGCGAAGTACGTAGCGATGCCAAGGCCGCAGGGCCGTTTGATGAAGCGCGCCGTATGGCCCATACGCCACGCCGAATCAAGGGGTATTGCGTTGATCGCCCCGGCTCGGCTAGGCGGTGGCCGACGCTTGTCCACTCCACTCCGCACCAATCGGGAGCGCACCCATGTCCCACCTCGCTTTCATCTTTCCGGGCCAGGGCAGTCAGGAGGTTGGCATGGGCAAGGCTCTGGCTGATGCGTTCCCGGCGGCGAAGGCGGTGTTCGAGGAGGTCGATGACGCCCTCGGCGAACCGCTTTCGGCCCTTATCTGGGAGGGCCCGATCGAAACCCTGACCTTGACCGCAAACACACAGCCCGCGCTGATGGCCGTCAGTGTTGCCGCCATGCGTGCGCTCGATGCTGAACGGGGGATTGGCGTGGACGCAGCCGCCTTCGTCGCCGGTCACTCCCTGGGCGAATACTCAGCCCTTTGCGCGGCCGGCGCGCTCGGCGTTGGCGATACAGCCAAACTCCTGCGGATCCGCGGAGAAGCGATGCAAGCGGCTGTCCCTGCTGGCGAGGGCGCCATGGCGGCTCTACTCGGTGCGGATATGGACCAGGCCGAGGCGGCTTGCGCCGCCGGTGTTGCAGCGGGCGGGGTCTGCGAGATCGCGAACGATAACGCGATCGGCCAGGTCGTGCTCTCCGGCAGCAAGGCCGCGATCGAAGCGGCATGTGAGAATGCCAAGGCAAGCGGCGTGAAGAAAGCGGTGCCCCTTGCGGTCTCTGCGCCCTTCCACTGCTCGCTCATGCAGCCGGCCGCCGATGCCATGGCGGACGCGCTTTCGGCCACAGAGATACACCCACCCAAAGTTCCGGTGATAACCAATGTCACCGCTGGACCGGTGCAAGACCCTGAAGCGATCCGAAAAGGGCTGGTTGACCAGGTCACAGGTCGCGTTCGCTGGCGCGAGTCGGTCACCCGCATGGCCGACCTGGGGGTCACGGCAACTGCTGAACTCGGTGCGGGAAAGGTGCTGACCGTCATGAACCGCCGCATCGTGAAGGCGCTGAAGGGCAGCACTGTGGGGACGCCCGAAGAGATTGCCGCTTTCAACCCCAGCGCATAAAGCTGCAGACGGCAGCCAGCCGCCTACAATCCGTCTCACTAAGGAGCCCGCCTATGTTCGACCTCTCTGGCCGCAACGCCCTCGTCACCGGCGCTTCAGGCGGTATCGGCCAAGCCATTGCCCATCATCTCTCAGCGGCCGGCGCCAAGGTTGCACTCTCGGGCACGCGGGAAACCGTGCTTGGAGAGGTCAGAAGCGCGTTGCCCGGCGAGGGCGCTGTGGTGACGTGCAACCTTTACGACGGTGAGTCTGTCGATGCCCTGGTTGCGAAATCGGAAGAGGCGATCGGGCCCCTCGATATTCTCGTCGCCAATGCCGGTATTACCCGGGACGGCCTTCTTCTGCGCATGAAGCAGAAGGATTTCGATGATGTCCTCACGGTGAATTTGAGCGCTTACTTCCGGCTGACCAAGGCGGCGATCAAGGGGATGATGAAACGGCGCCATGGCCGGATCATCGGCATCACCTCCATTGTCGGGGTGACGGGCAATCCAGGACAGGCGAACTACTGCGCATCGAAGGCGGGGATCATCGGCTTTACAAAGTCCATCGCCCAGGAGGTCGCAAGCCGTGGGATTACCGCGAACTGCATCGCGCCGGGTTTCATCGAATCGCCCATGACCGACGAATTGCCGGAAACGCAGAAAGAAGCGCTGCTCGGACAGATTCCGACGGGCCGGCTCGGACAGGGCGAGGATATCGCAGCCGCTTGCGTCTACCTGGCATCGCCGGAAGCCGCCTACGTCACGGGCCAGACGCTGCATGTGAACGGCGGAATGGCAATGATTTGACGACCGGATTGGGCACGCCCTTTCGGCCCGTGCGCCAGCCAGCCTTGTGCATCCCGCTTGTCGCGGGGAGAATCTGTGTGCTAACCGCAACGGAAAGCCGTTCAACGGCTGCCCAAACACCCAAACCCCACACCATCTTAGAGAGGGTATTCATGTCTGACGTTGTTGAGCGCGTTAAGAAGATTGTGGTCGAGAATCTGGATGTCGATGCGGACAAGGTCGCCGAAGGCGCGAGCTTCATCGATGACCTCGGCGCAGACAGCTTGGACCTTGTCGAGCTGGTCATGGCGTTTGAAGAAGAATTCAACATCGAGATCCCGGACGATGTTCAGGAGAACATTCGCACCGTCGGCGATGCGGTGAAGCACATCAACGAACACGTCAAATAGGGGCGCTTGCCCATGCGCCGCGTCGTCATCACCGGGATCGGTCTGGTCACACCGCTCGCCCATGGGCGGGAGGAGACCTGGTCGCGTCTTATCGAGGGCCGTTCCGGAGCAGGACCGATCGACTCGTTCGACGCCTCGAATGTGCCGTGCAAGATCGCGTTCCAGGTGCCCTGGACGTCTGGGCGCGGCGGCGGCGAGGGCGATGCCCATGCCTTTGATCCGGACCAAACGGCGACGGCGAAGGAACGGCGCCGGATCGACGAGTTCATCCTCTATGCCATGGCGGCTGCCGATGAGGCTCTTGCTGACAGCGGCTATGTCGCCGAAACCGAAGAGCAGAAGACCCGTGCGGGTGTGATGATCGGTTCGGGGATCGGGGGGCTTCAGTCGATCTACAACACGTCGGTGGCGTTGCATGAGGGCGGACCCAGGAAGGTCGGGCCGTTCTTCATTCCGTCGGCGCTGATCAACCTGGCGTCGGGGCAAGTGTCGATCCGGCATGGCCTGAAGGGGCCGAACCACTCCGTCGTAACTGCATGTGCGACTGGTGCTCATGCGATCGGTGATAGTGCGCGGCTGATCCAGGCGGGCGATGCGGATGTCATGCTCGCTGGCGGCGCTGAAGCGGTCATCTGCGAATTGGGCATTGCGGGCTTCTGCTCGGCCAAGGCGATGTCGACAAGTTTCAACGACACGCCACAGAAAGCATCGCGGCCCTATGACAAGGACCGGGACGGTTTCGTCATGGGCGAAGGCGCGGGGCTCCTCGTGCTCGAAGAGTACGAGCATGCCAAGGCGCGGGGCGCCAAGATTTATGCCGAAGTCGCTGGCTATGGTCTCACAGGCGACGCGTTCCACATCACCGCACCCGCTGAGGGGGCTGAGGGCGGCTATCGGGCGATGAAGATGGCGCTCGGTCATGCCGGAATGGACCCGTCGGACATCGATTATGTGAACGCCCATGGCACCTCGACCCCGTTGGGCGATGAGGGAGAGATCCGCGCCATTGAGCGCCTGTTTGGCGATCATACGAGCAAGCTCTCTGTTTCTTCGACCAAGTCTGCGATCGGGCATTTGCTCGGCGCAGCCGGAGCGGTCGAGGGCGCTTTCTGTGCCCTGGCGATCCGCGATGGTGTCATGCCGCCGACATTGAATTTGGAAGCGCCCAGTTTCGAGACCGACATTGACCTGGTGCCCAAGACGGCCAAACGAGCGCCGGTTCGTGCGGCGCTGTCGAACTCGTTCGGATTTGGCGGGACCAATGCGGCGCTTGTTCTGAAGGCCGTCGACGAGGGCTGACGCCCACTTTCCTGCTGGAGGGACAGCCAGACCATGTGGAAAGGCCTTGTCTCTCTTGTATTCCTGCTCGCCATTCTTGCCATGGCGATTGGTGGCGGCGGTTGGGCTTGGCTTCAGTCCAAGGTCAGCGCAGAAGGCCCATCGCTCGAGCAAGTCGTCTACACGGTCGAGCGAGGCGATACGCTTGTGGGGATCGCGGCGGATCTTGAGGCTCAAGGCGTGATCACCGATGCGCGTGCCATGCGGATCAAGGCGCGGATCGATGGGACGTCTGGCGCGATCAAGGCGGGGACCTTTGAAATTCCGGCCGGAGCGAGCATCGCCGACGTGCTCGATCTGATGGTCGAGGGGGATGTCATTCAACACCGGGTGACCATTCCGGAGGGATTGACCACGGCGCAGATCCTCCGGCTGCTTGAGGCCGAACCGGTATTGACCGGAGCCCTTCCTGACGAACCCCCTGCCGAAGGTTCGCTTTTGCCCGATACATACCTGGTTGATGCGGGAACCCCTCGCAGCGCCCTGCTTGAGCGGATGGCGGCGGCCCAGGACGATGTTCTGGCGCGGCTTTGGGAGACGCGGGCGCCGGCAATTCCGATCGGCGCGCCCGAGGAAGCGGTGATCCTCGCCTCGATTGTCGAGAAGGAGACCGGCAAGGCAGGCGAGCGCGCGCTTGTGGCGGGGCTTTTCACCAACCGGCTTCGGCGAGGCATGCGGCTGCAGTCTGATCCGACGGTGATCTACGGCGTCTCGAAAGGCGAGCCATTGATGAATGCCCGGGGCCAGCGACGGACGCTTTTCAGGTCTGAACTCGACCGGGAGACACCTTGGAACACCTACCAAATTGATGGACTGCCCCGGACGCCGATCTGTAATCCCGGGCGCGATGCGATTGCTGCTGTGCTCGACCCGCCCGATACCGACTATATCTTCTTCGTTGCCGATGGGACCGGCGGCCATGTGTTCTCGAAAACTCTGGCTGAGCACAACCGGGCCGTGGCGGATTATCGCCGGTTCGAACGGGCCGAGATTGCCCGCGAGCGATCTGGCGACTAGAGCCGTTGCGCGAATGCAGCGAAAGCATCGGTAGATGGAGGACCGGCGCCGGGCCGGAGAGATTTTGGAGGGCGGGATGGCAGTCCTTTCGGGCATGACCGGTTTCGGCCGGACGGGCGGCGAGGCCGATTGGGGGCGTTGGACCGTCGAAGCCAAAAGCGTGAACGGCAAGGGGCTCGACGTCCGGGTCAATCTGCCCGGCGGTTTCGATGCGGTCGAGCGGGCGATCCGGACCGCGTGTGCGAAGCGGTTCAAGCGCGGCTCCATGCAGGTGGCTGTACGGATCGACCTTGAGGATCGGGGCGCCGCGCTCATCAATGATGCGTTGCTCGACCAGCTCACCAAAGCCTGGCTGGGCCGGACCGGGGAGCAGATGATCCGGGCAGAATCACTTGCGACGCTGATGACGGTTCGCGGCGTTGTTGAAGCGGAGACGACCGACCTGCGTGCGCTTGGGCAGGATTCCGATGTCATTGCGGCACTCGTTGCGGGCGCTGAAACCGCGCTGGCCGGGCTTTCGGAAACCCGGGAGGCAGAGGGCGCAAGCCTCAGGGATATTCTTGCAGGCACGCTCGACACGATGGCTGACCAAGCCCGAGCGGCCGAGACCGCAGCAGCCGAGCAGCCCGGCGCCATCAAGGCGAAGCTTGAGGCGCGGATTGCCGAGCTGACCGATGGCGCCAATATCGATCCGGAGCGGCTGGCGACAGAGGTGGCGCTGATGGCGTCCAAGGCCGATGTGCGCGAGGAGCTGGACCGGCTTTCTGCCCATATCCAGGCGGGACGCGAGCACCTGGAAGCGGGCAGCCCAATTGGCCGGAAGCTCGATTTTCTGTCACAGGAGATGTACCGGGAGGCCAATACGCTGTGCTCGAAATCAGCGAGCCTTGCGTTGACCCAGGCCGGGCTCGACCTGAAGGCGGCGATCGACCAGTTCAAGGAGCAGGCGGCCAATGTCGAATGAACCCAATCACGGGCCGGAGGCGAAACGGCGGGGCCTCATGCTGGTCATATCCAGCCCGTCTGGGGCCGGCAAAAGCACTCTCTCACGGCGGCTGATGGCCGAGGACCCGGCGGTGTCACTCTCCGTTTCAGCGACAACCCGGAGCCCGCGCCCGGATGAGACCGATGGGGTGCATTACCATTTTCTCGACACGTTGGGTTTCGAGACGATGATTGGCGAGGGCGGTTTCCTCGAATGGGCGAAAGTGTTCGACCATTATTACGGCTCGCCCCGGGCCGATACGGAGCGGAAGATTGGGGCGGGGACAGACGTGATTTTCGATGTGGACTGGCAAGGCGCCGATGCCCTGCATGACCAGATGCCGAATGACGTGGTGTCGATCTTCGTTCTGCCCCCGAGCATCAAGGCCCTGGAAACGCGCTTGCTGGCGCGGCCCGGCTCCACCCCTGAAACAGTGGCGCGGCGGATGAAGGACGCCAAGAGCGAGATCAGCCACTGGCGGCGCTATGACTATTGCATCGTCAATGACGACCTTGATGCGGCATTCCAGGAGCTGAAGACGATCCTGGCAGCGGAGCGGTTGAAGCGCTTGCGGCGGCAGCACCTGGACGGTTTTGTGCGGGATCTTCTCGCGTAGGGCGGAACGGGCCCGATTTTCGCCGGCGCCAGCACCTTTGCCCGGCCCGCGCCAGGGCGCGTCCGGTATCTCTTGCTGGTTGTCACGCGGCCTGACGGTGTCAGATGCGTGTTTTCGTGTAACGCTCCACCCATTGCCCGGAATTGCGACGAACGCGCGCCACCACGCGTTGTGCAACCCGGTTGCGTGTTGGCTGTACGGAGCGCGATGTGTACGCGCACGCCGCATTGCCGAACGGATGACCAAAAAAGCTAGACCCAAGCGGCCGCATCACGCCAGCCGCCAAGGACCCATATCCCAAACCCGAAAGCGCCGAACCCAACGGCGCCAAATCCGCACGCGCCAAACCCAAGCGCGCCAAACCCAAATGAACCGTCCCGCTGGCAGAGGTAACCCAATTCCTTGCCGCTTCGTCGACCTCGACGCCCTGGGGCGTCGTTCTGGCCTGGGGTTCAGCCATGCCAAAGGCTGCCGAACGGACGCGGGGTCCGGCGGCAGAGAAGGCAAGGGCAGTGACCCAAGCGAGAAGACCGATGATGAGAAAATCCATGGGGAGAGAATACCACGGCCTCTGGGGGTGGGGATTGGCGGCGCGAACTATTTTATAGTGCGCTGTAATCGCGTGGGATATTTTCCAGAGACTGTTGGATAAGGGCGCATCGGGCATACGCGCCGGTCAGGACATCATGCGCCCTCGATGAAGGCCTTGTACTCCGCTTCGTAGTCGGGGTGCCAGCGGGAGAGGGCGGGGCGGTTCTTTATGAGATCGTCGGCGGTCCACTGGATGCGTTTCTCATCGAGGGCGCGGGGCGTCTCATTGTCGGGGCAGAGGATGTAGAAATCGCCGTCCTTAAGCCGGTCGAGCATGAAGGCGACGGTTTCTTCGGCGGTGGCGGCGAAGGGCGGCTTTTCCGGGATGAAACGGGCGACCATGGGTGTGTAGACGAAAGCCGGGATCAGGAGATGGGCGGTAAGTTGGCAGCCGTTTTCGGTGCGGAAGGCGTGGGCGAGGCTTTCGGTGTAGGCGAGGACGCCGGCCTTTGAGAGGTTATAGGCATAGTTGCCGGGCGGGCGGGTGATGCCCTGCTTTGACGCGGTATTGATGACCGCGGCGGGTTCGCCATGCTCGAGCATTGCCGGGATGAAGGCGTGGCAGCCATTCACGACGCCGAAGAGATTGATACCGATCATCTCATGGAAGGCGCCGAGATCTTCCCAGGGTTTTGGACCCATGCGGCCGATGCCGGCATTGTTCATCAGGCAGTGGACCGGGCCGAAGCGGGATTGGGCCTTCTCGCTGAGCGCTTCGAGGGCCTTTGGGTCTGACACATCGCAGGGCTCGGCGAGGATCTGGTCGCGCTTGATGCCTTGGCTGGCGAGGGTTTCAGCTTCCTCGGAAAGGGTTCCGGCCTTTGTGTCGGCCATCACCACATTCATGCCAAAGCCTGCAAAGCGGCGGGCGGTTTCCAGGCCGATCCCTCCCGCTGCGCCCGTGATCACCGCTGTTTTCCCGTCGCCGAGCCATGGGGGCATTGCCGTCTCCTCTCCGTGTTTTGGGCCATGTTTTTTGGGAAGCGTAGCAGGCTGTTGTGCCGGTTTTAAGCGGGATTGTCGGATATCAGGCGGAGGAGAGCGTGGCGCTTCTTGCCGGCCGAGAGCTTGGCCGTGCCGTCTGCGGTGAAGTCGCCTGGGGTGAGGGCGGCGTTCTGGTCTGTGATGGCGCTGTCGTTGAGCTTGGCCGCGCCTTGCTTGATGAGGCGGCGGGCTTCGCCATTGGAGCCAGTGAGCCCGGCAGCGGTGAACCCGGCGGCGAGGAGGTAGCCCGCGTCGATCTCGCCCGCGCGGATATCGGCAGTGGGGAGGGCATCGGCGCGGCTTCCGCCTGTGAAGACTGCGGCGGCGGCGGCTTCGGCTTCGCGGGCGGCAGCTTCGCCGTGGAGCAGGGTGGTGGCGGCGTTGGCGAGAGCGGTCTTCGCGGTGTTGATATCGGCGCCTTCGAGGGCTTCGAGTTTGGCGATCTCGGTGAGGGGAAGGTCTGTGAAAAGCTTGAGGAAGCGGCCGACATCGGCGTCTTCGGTGTTGCGCCAGAACTGCCAGTATTCATAGGGGCTGCGCTTGTCGGCATTCAGCCAGACGGCGCCGTCGGCGGTTTTGCCCATCTTGCCGCCGGATGCTGTGGTGATCAGCGGGCAGGTGAGGCCGAAGACGTCGCGGGCGTCGCTCTTGTGGTTGAGATCCACCCCAGCGACGATGTTGCCCCACTGGTCTGAGCCGCCCATCTGGAGGCGGCAATCGAGGCGCCGGGCGAGTTCCAAGAAGTCGTAGGCTTGGAGCAGGGTGTAGTTGAACTCGAGGAATGTGTAGGGCTGTTCGGCAGCGAGGCGGCGGGCGACTGTGTCCTGTTTCACCATGGTGTTGATGGTGAAGTGTGGGCCGATATCGCGCAGGATCTCGATATAGCCGAGGGCGTCGAGCCAGTCGGCATTGTTGACCATGAGCGCATCGGTTGGCCCGTCTCCGAAGGTCAGGAAGGGCTCGAAGGCCTTGCGGATACCGGCGGCGTTTTGCGCGATCTGGTCTTCGGTGAGGATGGGGCGGGATTTTTCCTTGTCGGTGGGGTCGCCGACCTTTGTGGTGCCGCCGCCGATGAGGACGATGGGCTTGCCGCCTGCCTGCTGCAGCCGGCGGAGCATCATGATCCCGACCAGGGAGCCGACATGGAGACTGTCAGCGGTCGCGTCGAAGCCGATATAGGCGGTGGGGACGGTATCGGCGTCTGCGCAATAGGCGTCGAGTTCAGCGGTATGGGTCTGCTGCTTGACGTAGCCGCGGGCGTGCAGCGTGGTCAGGAAGTCGGACTTGTATTCGGCCACGGACGTCTCCACTCCTCGAACGCTGAGGGTCATAGGCAAGGAGCCCCCATTGGACAACGCCATATCTGGGGTCATTTCTGAGAGAGAGCCCATCTGGGCGGCGGGTTTCATGTCGGGGACGTCGCTGGACGCTGTGGATGCGGCGATGGTGCTGACCGACGGGCACCGGGTGCTGGATTGGGGGCCGGTGGCGGAGCGCAAGTATACCGGCGAGGAGAGGGCAGTGCTGCAGGCGGCTGTGGATGCGGCGCGGGCGTGGCAGTGGGAGGGGGACGCGCCCGAGGGTGCGTTCAGCGCGGCGCGGGCAGTGCTGACCCGGACCCATACCGATGCGTTTGCGGCGCTCTGCGCAGCGCCGGGTGCGCCTGTGCCGCTGCTGGCTGGTGTGCACGGGCAGACGGTTCTGCATCGCCGCCCACAATTTGATGGGCCGGGCGGCGGTGCGGTTGGGGCGACCTTGCAGATCATCGATGCGGTGGTGCTTCGGACTGCGTTTGGCGTTCCGCTCGTGTATGATTTCCGGTCGGCGGATGTGGCGGCTGGCGGAGAGGGCGCGCCGCTGGCGCCGGCCTATCATGGGGCGTTGTTGGAAGGGCTTGGGCTGGAAGAACGGGGATGCGGTGCCGTGGTGCTTAACCTGGGCGGGGTGGCGAACATCACTGCGCGAACGGCCGAGGGCGGCCTGGTTGCCTTTGATACGGGCCCTGCGAATGGTCCCATCGATGAGTGGGTTCTGGGCCATGGCCACGGCACCCATGACGCGGGGGGGCGACTGGCCGCTGCCGGTACGGTGCACCATGACCGGCTGGAGGCGCTGTTGGGCCATGCCTGGTTCGACCAACCGCCGCCCAAGAGCCTCGACCGGTATGATTTCGGCGCTGGGATGGTGTCGGGGCTGTCGCTGGAGGATGGCGCAGCGACGCTCACCGCGTTTACCGCGCGGGCGGTGGCGGCGGGCTTGGCGCAGCTTTCCGATCGGCCATCGAAGGTCGTTGCGTGCGGCGGCGGGCGGCATAACCCAGTGCTGATGGCTGAGTTGAACGCCGTTTGCCCCTGCCCGGTGGTGGCGGCGGAAGCGGTCGGCTGGCGGGGTGACAGCATCGAGGCTGAGGCGTTCGCCTTTCTGGCCGTGCGCAGCGTGCGGGGACTGCCGATCAGCTGGCCAACGACAACGGGCGTTCCAGGGGCGATGAGCGGTGGGCGGGTCCTCGCCTAGGGGAGCAATCAGATCCCCGTAATCGCGTGGTTCCACCAGGCCAGGTCGGAATAGGCGCGCAGGTCCAACTCGTGGGTCCAGACGGAGCGGTGCTGCTGGGCGACGTGGAAGTAGGTCTCTGCGACTTTCTCGGGCAAGAGCAGGCCATCCTTGTCGAGCCCGCGGGCTTCCCGCAGGGCCTGGAACCGTTCCTCGCCGAGCATCTTGCCAAGTGTGTCGGGCGCATCGACGGCGCCATCGACGATGATGTGGGCGATGTGGATGCCCTTGGATGACAGCTCGGCGTTGAGGGTCTGGCACAGCATGCGCCGGCCGCCCATGGCTGCGGCATGGGAATGCTGCCCGGCATTGCCGCGCACGGCCGCCGTTGCAGACGTGACGAGGATGGTGCCCTGGCCGCGCGCTTCCATGTGGGGGACGACCGCCTTGGCGAGCCGGAACAGAGCAAAGGTTGCCATGCGCCAGCCGAGCTCGAACTGTTTGAGGTTGGTGTTTTCCAAAGACCGGTTGCCGATCTGCGCGCCGAGGTTGAACACAACGACCTCGATGGGGCCTGCCTCCGCCTCGAGCCGGTCCACCATCGTTTCGATTGCACCGTCGTTAACGGCGTTGAGCAGGTGGCCGCTGGCGCTGCCGCCGCTGCCTGTGATGTCGCCGACCAGGCGGTCGAGGCCGTCCTTGTCGCTGCGGCGGCAGAGGGCGGCGTGGTAGCCGGCCTGGGCGAAGCGTTTGCCCACATGGCCACCAATCCCAGCGCCGGCACCGATCACGAGGCAGATAGGCTTCATTTTCGTTCCCTCGGGTGTCCTGCCCCGTGGTGGGGCCGTTTCGACGAAAAATGTCGTACAGGGGGCCGTCCCCTGTCAAAGCAATCCTCTCGGTCTGCGCCCAGGGCGCGTGCGCTCATCGGGCTTGCGCTGGGCTGCGCTCCCGTGTTCCCGTCGCGCTGGGAGGAATGAGAATGGATCGATCAAAACATGCCCGGCTGACTGCTGGCGTGGCGATGAGTGCTTTGCTCATGGCGTGTGGAGCACCGGCAGAAGATGGCACCTCGCCGCTTGATGTGAGCGATGTAGACCCTTCCATGATTGGGCTGCCGTCGGCTGGAGAAGCGACGGACGCGACGCGAGAGGCGAATGCTGCGCTTGCCGCGCGGCTGCCGATCGATGAACCGTCTGATCGTGCCGACGTGGAGCGGGGGTTTCTGGCGGCACTGGATGACGATGCAATCCTTGATGCCGACGGCAATGTCGTCTGGGCCATTCGGCAATTCGACTTCCTGGCAGGAAACGCGCCCGACACGGTGAACCCCTCACTTTGGCGCCAGTCCCAGCTTGCGGCCAAGCACGGCCTGTTCGAAGTGGTGGAGGGGATCTACCAGGTTCGGGGATATGATCTGTCTGTCATGACGGTGATCGCCGGTGACACCGGTTGGATCGTGATCGACCCGCTCACCACATCAGAGACGGCGGCAGCGGCGCTCGGTCTGGTGAACGAAACCCTTGGCGAACGGCCGGTCTCGGCTGTGCTTTACACCCACTCTCATGCCGATCATTTCGGCGGAGCCAGGGGTATCATCGACGAAGCGGAGATCGCCGAGCGCGGCATTCCCGTGCTGGCGCCGGTGGGCTTTGCTGAGCATGCGGTGTCGGAAAATCTCCTGGCGGGCAATCATATGTCCCGGCGAGCGGCGGTGATGTTCGGGAACACCCTGCCGCGCTCGCAGACGGGGCATGTGGGGGCCGGGCTCGGGCCGGGCCTGCCCCAGGGCACGATCGGGTTGATCCCACCGACGGAGGAAATTTTCGGCGATGGCAGTCAACGCCGGATCGATGGTGTGCTCTTCGAGTTTGTGGATGCGGCCGGCACCGAGGCGCCGGCGGAATTCATGTTCTACCTGCCTGAGTTCAGGGCCCTGTGTACGTCTGAAGTCTCGAGCGGCACGTTGCACAATGTCCTTACCCCGCGGGGCGCGCAGGTGCGCGATGCGCTTACCTGGAGCCGGGTCATCGACCGGATGCTCGTCGAGTACGGTGACCGGTCGGACGTGGTTTTTGCGAGCCACCATTGGCCGACCTGGGGCACGGAGAATGTCGCCACCTACCTCACACGCCAGCGCGATATCTACCGCTATATCCACGACCAGACCTTGCGCCAGGCGAATGCGGGCGCCAGCCAGGTGGAGGCGGCTGAGGCGGTGGTCGAGCCCGCATTTCAGGCCGGTGAGGATGCGTTCCACACGCGCGGCTATTACGGTACGCTGAACCACAACTCGAAGGCGGTGTACCAGTTCTATTTCGGATGGTGGAGCGGGGTGCCGGCGCACTATTTCAAACGCCCCCATGCGGAAACGGCGAGCCGTTACGTGGCGGCCATGGGCGGCGCGGATGCTGTGCTCGAGGTTGGTCAGTCAGCCTTTGCCGAGGGCGACTACCGCTGGGCGGCGGAGGTGTTCAATCACCTCGTCTTTGCCGATCCTGCGTTCCAGCCTGGGCGTGAGTGGCTCGCTGCAACCTATGAGCAATTGGGGTTCCAGTCCGAGAGCGGCGTGTGGCGTAGCTATTTCCTGACCGGCGCGGCGGAGCTTCGGCGAGGTGTGCCCGACCTCGGCAATCCGCAACTCGGCAGCAATGACTTCCTGCGGGCCGTGCCGAGCCTTGAGCTGTTCGACTCCATGGCGACCCGCTATGTGCCCGGGCGCCTGGACCGGGATCCGTTCGCCATCGAGTTCCGTTTTGGCGATACGGACGAAACCGTCTCATTGGTGGTGGAAAAGAGCGTGCTGGTGCCGCGGGATGGCAGCGCGGAGGGCCCGGCGGCGATCGTGTCCATGGACCGTGCCGATTTTGACCGGCTTATCCTGCAACAGACCCGGGCGATAGCCCTGATTGCGACGGGAAGGATGGGTATCGAGGGGGATCGGTCGGCGCTGCAGGCGCTGTTCGCGTCGCTGGATACACCGCCCTTCTGGTTCAACATCATGGAGCCGTGATGGACGTAAGCCCAGCGCTCCAGCCGACAGCGTCCCGTCTAAAGCTCGATGAGGAAGTAATAGCTGTAGGCCACAAGCAGGGCAGGGACAGCCGTATAAAGCGTGGCCACGAAGGAGGCCTTGGGCGCCACGGCGAGGGCTGGGAACAGGGCGTCGCCATCATTGGAGATGGAGTTGCCGATCTGGGCCGATAGCGGAATGATGCCCTGCAGATAGAGACTGGTGGTCAGCACCTGCGGGCCACATCCGGGCAGCAGGCCGATGATGATCGCCATGAGTGGGACAAGCGGGCCGGCGGTCGCAAAAGCGGCCTGGAGGTTCCAACCCGTCCAGTGGATCGGCAATTCGAACATCAGGAAAGCGATGATCACCCACACGGTCACGAAGCAGGTGTCGGTGATCGTCTTGTCCCAGACATAGCCGACCCTGTCGTCATCGGTCCGGTTGATGAAACTCGCTCCGGTGCAGGGGTTGATGAACCACAGCATGACCGAGAGCACAGCGCCAAGTGCGCCGACGGTGAGTTCCAGGCCAGGCACGGCGAAGAGAGCGTCGATGTCGACCTGGAAGGCGGCGAGGAAGCCGAACACGATGCCCGGGACAAGAAGCGCGATCCAGGGCCAGCTCAGCTTGCCGATATGGAAGGGCGGTGGCGCTTTCTTCTGGCGCTGGTGCTCTGCCACGCTGAGAAAATTGTAGCCGTGGATCGCCTCCACCACATAGCCCGACACGGTGCCGACCACGACGCCGAGCGCCATGATGGCGAGCCCGGTCACCGGTTCCTTGGCGATCAGCAGGAAGGCCGCGTCACCCATGGTCGAAGTCAGGACAGCGACGACAGCGCCAAAGCCTGTCCGCCCGATGCTGTACTGGGTCATCACCATGATGGCGCCACCACAGCCGGGCAGCGCGCCCAGAACGGCGGCAATCGGGATCTGCCAGCGTTTGTGCTTTTCGAGGAGCGCGCCCGTATCGATCTTGAGGGTGCGCTCCAGAGTGTGGAAGATCAGCAGGGTCAGCGCGACGAAGACCGTGACGGCGATGTAAGCTTCCGACAGGGTCTCCCAGAAGACCATGCGCGTGGCACTGTCGCTGAAGATCGCAATCGCCGTGAGCGTCACGACAATCGCATAGCGCTGCAAACGTGCGCCGACGCTCAATTCAGGTGAGATTCCGATGTAGTTGGAGAGGGTCGTCGTATTCACGGGGATCGCTGTCTTCGGGGTCGCTATCTTGATCGAAACCTTATGGGTCCATTAGGCCGGTTTTTGTACTGTCGTCAGCCCCCTCGCTGGTGAATTGTGTCTAAACTCGTGTGCCACGGTGCCGGGTCGCCTGTTGTCCAATTGGGACCGGTCAACGAGAGGGGTCTGCAGAGGGCTGGTCGGCGACACCGGTCATACGCTCGGTCGCCAGTACCGGATCGCAGAGCCCCGGGGTGAGGCGGCAGGCGGCCATCACCTTGCCAATCCACTGCCGGTATCCGCTGACATTCGTGTAACGGCCGCGATAATCCCCTTCGCAGAGGTTTTGCCCGCTCATCTGCTCGACTACTGAAAGCACGCCGACCACAGTCCGCTGGCCATCCTCTTCGGTGACATAGAGCGGGCCGCCGCTGTCGCCGATGCAGGGACCCGAACCATCCCGCGACGCGATCACGATGACGCTGGGACTGGCGCTGACGATGGAGAGCTCTGCACTGAGCAGCAATTGCGAGAGCGGCTGGTTGAAGCCTGTCATGCCCCAGCCGGCCATGTCTGCGGTGGCGTAGTGGTATTGGCCGAGGGGGCGGTCGGTCATGCCGAATTCCGCCACCGGAACGGTCGTCAGGGCGGGCAGGGCGTCTTCCGGCACGCGGATCAGGGCGAGGTCGTTGATAAAGTTTGTCTCGCGGCCAGCATATCCCGCATGGCAGATCGCGGTGTCGGCCGTGAACACCCTGGCAGACGCCCGATTTCTGAGGTTCGGCGTGCCGGCGATGAACTGGATCTCGTCATAGCCATCGTCGACGCAATGGGCTGCGGTGAGGAACCAACGCTCGGCAATGCGGGTGGCCGCGCAATGACCGCTGGTAATGGCATTCCCCTCGAAGCGGCGGGGTTCCATCTTCACGATGCCTGGAAAGGCGGTGAGGGACTGGACGGCGGCGGCGCCGACCGCCTGGGTGCTGATCAGCGACTCCGGCTGCGGGCTCGTCAGGGCCTGGGCCTGGACAGAAATCGTCGGTGTGGGCGGAGCGCCTTTCGGCAGCCCGCAGCGGGTCGCGTTGATGGCATCCAGGCTGGAAACGGGAATACCGAGCGACTGGATGCTGGGGTCTGAGAGCGGCGGCTGTGGGCGCGGTGCAGGGCTGACTGGAACGGTTGAGCTCTGCAGGTCAGCGCCGGGCGATGGCGGAATGGAACCCGCTCCGCCTGCAAGGTCGTCCGTATCGTTGGAAGCGGGATCGGTCGCCACGTCGGTCGTCGGCGGCTGGGGTGCTGGTCCAGATCCAGGTGCCGCATCCACGCTTTCGGTTGTATCTTCGCCGGCGGGATTGATCCCCGGGATCCGAACAGCGTCACAGCTTGCCAAAGCCAGTGCGAGGACAGAAGCGGCCAAAGCCGGAACCCGGTGCCAGTTTCGGCCTGTGCTCATATGTGTGCGTATCATCCGGTGCATCGGTGTCTTCTGATCGATCCCCAAGCGCTTTTCCATCGCGTCCCCCACATGGAAGTAACGCCCGGCGGGATGGACCAAGTCAATCCCCCTCATCCTCATAGCCCACCAGGTGGAGGGGGCGCGCCTTGCGCCCTTCGAGTTCAGCCCATCGGGCGAGGGCATCATCGCGGCCATGGGTAATCCAGACTTCTTCGGGATTCACGTCTTCGATTGTGTGGACAAGCTCGTCCCAGTCGGCATGGTCCGAGATGATGAGGGGCAATTCCACACCGCGTTGTTTCGCGCGCTGGCGAACACTCATCCAGCCCGATGCAAAGGCAGGGACGGGATCGGGAAAGCGCCGGCCCCACTTGTCAGCAAAGGAGGATGGTGGCCCCAGCACGATACCGCCCCTGAACTTTTCGCTCTGCCCGCGCTGACCCTTTTCGAGGGTGGCCGGCTGGAGCGGACCGAGGGGAACACCGTGGGCTTCGTATAGCGTGCAGAGTTTTTCCAGCGCGCCGTGGATGTAGATCGGATCGGTGTATCCAGCCTCGCGGAGGTGGGCGATTACCCGTTGCGCTTTCCCAAGGGCGTAGACACCCACCAGGTGGGTTCGGTCTGGAAAAGCGCGGACGCTCGCGAGCAACTTGTCGATTTCGCCCGATGTCTCCGGATGGCGGAAGACAGGGAGGGCGAAGGTGGCTTCGGTGATGAAGACATGGGTGCGCGGGACGATTTCGAACCCGGCGCATGTGGGATCGGACCGACGCTTGTAGTCACCGGTACAGACCATGCGCAAACCCTTGTAGTCGACGATAATCTGGGCAGAGCCCAGCACGTGTCCTGCTGGAGCCATGGAGACCGTGACGCCATTGATCGAGACCGTTTCCCCGAAGTCGAGCGCCTGGGTCTCATCGGCGAAATCCTCGCCGTACCGGACAGCCATAATGGCCAGGGTTTCGGGCGTTGCCAGCACCGACCGGTGGCCTGAGCGGGCATGGTCAGCATGGCCATGGGTGATCACCGCCCGGTCGACCGCGTTGCGCACAGGGTCGATGTAGAAATCGCCCGGCGGACAATAGAGGCCGGCAGGAGTTGGGCGAAGCAGGAGATCGGGCCGCAGCATAGGGGCGAATATGGGGTGCTGGGGCGCTGCCGGGAATACCGTGCTGAAGACCTTCCTGCGGCGATCAGAGCGGCGGCCAGGTGAAATCCAGCAGCGTTTCGGTCTCAGACCACAGCCGATCCTGGGCCGCCTCGTCTTTCGCGTGGGCCATGATCTTCGCGTCAGCGGCAAGCCCGCGCATTTCGCCCATTCCTTGGGGGCCGTAATAGCCGCCCGGCGCCGCCTCCGGTGCCGCTGCTGCCAGGACGGTTGGGTACGCGCCCTTCTCCGGCGATTGGGCGATCATGGGATTTGAGACCGCGTAGATACGCTTGAACAGCCCCCTGGGGCCCGTGCTTTGCAGGCGCGTGTTGGTATAGCCCGGATGGCAAGCGATGGAGGCCACGGGACTGCCGGCGGCCTTCAGGCGGCGGTGCAGGGCAAGGGCGAACATGAGATTAGCGAGCTTGCTCTGGGTATAAGCAGCCGTTGCAGAATAGGCCTTCGCCAGCATCAAGTCTTCGAAATTGATGCGTCCGAACCGGTGAGCGAGGCTGGAGACGGTGACGATGCGGCCCGACGCGGCTTTGACGCGGTCGTAAAGCAGGGCCGCAAACAGGAAATGGCCGATGTGATTGGTGCCAAGCTGCATCTCGAAACCGTCGGCGGTCTTGAGCGGCGGCGTCTGCATGATGCCAGCATTGTTGATCAGACCATCAAGCGGGCCGAAGGACTGGCGGGTCTCATCGGCCGCCCGCCGGACGCTTGAAAGGTCTGCGAGGTCGAGGGTCAGGCCCTTGTGCGTACCGTCTTTGGGCGGCGGCAAGGCGGCGCGCGCTGATTCGCCCTTTTCGGGGTCGCGGGCGGCGATGATGATCTGCGCGCCCTTGCGGGCCAGGAGGTTTGCGGCGCCCAAGCCAATGCCGGAATTTCCGCCGGTGATCAGGTATGTCTTGCCGGAAAGATCGGTCAATCGCGCAGGGGTCCAACTCGCGATTTTTTTCGGGGCGGTCGATGTTTCGCTCATGATGGATCCAGTTTGGGCCAGGGACAGTTGGGGGGCCAGTTTGGGGCGGGGCTTGTTTACATTGGAGCTAGCAGACAGGGGGGCGGGTGGGATAGGCCTGTGTGTGTCTCGCGTCCCTAGGGGCGGCGTGTCCATTCGGTGTCCATGCCGTCCAGCCCAGGAAAGGTTCCATCCATGTCCCAATCGTTTCGCATCGAGGATGCCGACTATTCCCGGTTTACATTCGCGCGCGAAGGCCGCGTTCTGTCTGCCATCATTTCGGGCGCCAACCCGGTGAATGGTGTTGATGGGCCGATGCATGATGAATTGGCGCGCGTCTTCACAGATCTTCAGCGCGACAGCGAGAGCGACATCATCATTCTCACGGCCAAGGGTCGGGCGTTCTGTGCGGGCGGCGATTTTGACTGGTTCGAGGAGCAGATCAGCAATCCGGCGGTGTTTCGAGCCATCGCGTGGGACGCAAAGCGGATCGTGACCTCGCTGCTTGACATGGAGAAGCCGTTGATCTGCCGTCTGAACGGCGCCGCAGCCGGATTGGGCGCGACCATTGCGCTGCTCTGCGACATCATCATCGCCGATGAGACTGCGAAGATTGGCGACCCGCACGTGAAAGTCGGACTGGTCGCTGGCGATGGCGGTGCGCTCATCTGGCCTCAGCTTATTGGATACGCGAAAGCCAAGGAGTTGCTGATGACCGGCGATCTCCTGACAGCGGCCGAAGCGATGGATTTGGGCTTGATCAACTATGCGGTCCCTGCCGAAGCGCTCGACGAGAAGGTCGGCGAATTGGTTGGAAAGCTGCAAGCCAATCCGAAATGGGCGGTGCGCTGGACCAAATCTGTGGCCAACATCCCGCTTCGGGCGCTTGCGGCTCAGCTCATGGACGCGTCGGTCGGTTGGGAGAGCGTTTCGAACTACCTCGACGACCGCCGCGAGTCCGTTGATGCGACCAAGGAAAAGCGCAAGCCGAACCTGACGGGGAACTAAGCTGGCCACATGAAGGCGCGCGCTTGACCATGACTGATGCCCCTTCGATCCGCCGGGCGAGAGTTCAGGATGCCTCGGCGATTGCGGAGATCTATCGGCCCCATGTGGAAGGCGGAACTGCCTCGTTCGAGCAGATCGCACCCACGGCAGATGATATTGCGGCACGCATGGCGGATGCTGGGGACGCGTATCCTTGGATCGTTGCCGAGCGTGACGACCGGGTTGCAGGCTATAGCTATGCCGGGGCGCATCGCAGCCGATATGGGTACAGGTGGTCGGTGGACACAGCGATTTATGTGGCCGGGACGTCTGTGGGTGAGGGCGTTGGCCGGTCGCTTTATGGGGCGCTGCTTGGGATCTTGACTCGGCAGAATTTCGCGATGGCGTTTGCGGGCATAACCTTACCCAACGACGCGAGCCGCGGCTTGCACCGGACGATGGGTTTTGAGCCCGTCGCGCGATATCCTTGTGTCGGCTACAAGGATGGCGTCTGGATGGACACCGAATGGTGGGCCCGTCCTTTGGCAGAGCGGACCGTTCCGCCGAAGGATATATTACCGGTGCCCTCTGATCTTTGAGTCGCGCCAGATGACCGTTCTCGTGGGGCTCGATTTCGATTAAGGTCCGTTGGACAGCCCTGCCCGTATCGAAGAAAGGCGCCACCAACCCATGACCCATTCGTCTTTCGCCGCCGAGCCGGACCATGTCACCGAAATCCGGCGCCAGCTTCAACGGTTCGTCGCCGAAAAGATGCCCCGGGAAAAGCGGATCGCCTGGGATCTTGAGGCAACCTGGGACCGGGCACTCTTCCGTGAGATCGCGGAAATGGGCCTGATCGGGCTGACCATCCCCGAAGCCTATGGCGGGGCAGGTCAGGATATCTATGCGGCGACGGCCGTGATCGAGGAACTTTGCCAGGGCGGAACGTCCATGGCGGGGCCTTATATCCATGCGGCATTCTATGGCGGGATGAACCTCTCCGAAAACGGCACTGAGGCCCAGAAAGAGGCGTTTCTGCCAAAGCTTGCGCGCGGGGAGATCTTTTTCTGCTATGGCCTGTCGGAACCAAATGTTGGCGGCGACCTCACCAGCGTCGAAACCCGCGCCGAGCGGGACGGTGATGAGATCATCATCAACGGGGCGAAGCGCTGGTGCACCGGAGCCGATTGGTCGAGCCATATCTACTGTCTCGTGCGAACCGGGCCGGCGGAAGCGAAACGCGAGAACCTCACCTTTCTCCTGATTCCGACCGATACACCCGGGATCACGATGCAGCCCCTGGCCCATTCCAACCTGCGCTATACCGACTCCCAGGACGTCTATTTCGACAACGTGCGGGTGCCCTTGGATGCGATTGTCGGCGGCGAAGCGAACTGGAACCGGGGCTTCAAGATGCTGGCCGGCCGGGCGCTGGATGTCGAGAAGATCGAGATCACGGCGGTGGCCTATGGCATTGCTCGGGCGGCGCTCGATGAAGCCTGGGCTTATGCCCAGGAGCGGGTTCAGTTCGGTAAACCCATCGCCCAGCACCAGGCGATCCGGCACAAGCTGGTGACGGCCCGGACCAAACTCGCCGCCAGCCGGCACATGCTCTATCACGGCGCGTGGCTGGCCAATGAGGGCCTGCCATGTAGCGCCGAGACGGCCATGGCCAAGCTCTTCTGTGCCGACACAGGGGTCGAGATTGCGCTCGCGTGCCAGCAGGTGATGGGCGCCTACGGCCTGTCAGACGCCTATGACATGGAGCGCCACGTGCGCGATCTGCTCAGCATGCCCATCGTCGGCGGGTCGAGCGACATGCAGAAGAACAACCTGGCGAGCCTTCTCCGGCTGTAGAAATCGGGCTTTATGCTTGGATCGCCCGCTGGGCTGCGCGCTAGCGCGCTTCGCTACGCGATGGATCGGGTTTTGGCCTTGCGACGCGTTGCGTCGGGACAGGGCGCTGGTTGTTGAGTGGGATTTGAGGACGTGGTGGTCGTTTTGGGCGGTGTCGTTTGTTTCTCCCAGCACGTTTGGCCGCCGGGGCGGGGGCCGCGTCGGTGGTTGGTTGGGTTTTCAGATCTGAGAGATGCGGCTGGTCAGGTGTGGGGGAGGGGGAGACCGGCGCTGAGATAGGTGGCGCGGCGGCGGGGTGCTGGACGGAAGGATTGGGTCCAGGCCTTGA
>JBCDLC010000037.1:0-32953 GCA_038745855.1 Pseudomonadota bacterium
GCGACCGGGGCGATGCCTAACTTCTGATTACACGGGGCCGAGGCCCCCTATCCGCAACGGACTCGTAACGCTGGGGGCCTGCCCTACCTCCCGGCTGGAAGCACGAAAGGGAGCACAATGGGTATAAGGGCTACCATCGCAACAATGATCGCCAGCAGCCTGGTGGCCATGGCTACTGCCCAGGAAGGAACGACCATGTCCATGGACTTTTCGGACCAGGCGGTCGCAGCGCAATGGCAAGCGGTCAATGACGGAGTCATGGGTGGAAAATCGTCGGGCGGGCCGGCCTGGTCGGGTGATCACATGACTTTCTCAGGGATCATCAACACCGATGGTGGCGGCTTCTCGTCGATCCGCGCCCCGATGGCCCCAGGAAGCCTTGCCGATGCCTCCACCCTCAAACTCCGCGTGAAGACCGATGGCCGGGCCTTCCGGCTGATGTTTCGAACCAATGTGAAGCGTTGGGGGATGCGGGTGTCATTCCAGGCGCCGATTCCCGCGGGCTCCCCTGGCGAGTGGACCGATGTCGAAATCCCGCTGACCGGTCTGGAAAGCTCCTTCCATGGTCGCCCCGTGGATGCAGACTTCGACAAGTCAGACGTTCGCTCGATTGGCATCATTATCGCCGACGGTCAGGATGGTCCGTTTGAGATGTCGATTGCGTCGATCGATAAAGTCCTCACCCGGCAAGCCGCTTCATAGCGCCCATTGGTCGGCCGGTCGTCGATTGAGGCTTGGTCAGACATGGTTGGCCAAAACGCCCGAAACCTTAGAGTTTGGCGCGACTCTTACGACCCAAAAGAAAGAAGGGCGATCCAACAGACCGCCCTTCTACACTCTACTCAGCTACTCTACTGATTTTAACTTAGCGCGTTTTCGCTAACAGATCACGAATTTCTTCCAGCAGTACCTGCTCTTTTGGCGGTTCCGCCGGTTCTTCAGGCGCTTCTTCCTCTTTCTTCATCATCTGGTTCATGCCCTTCACGATGAAGAACATGGCCAGTGCGACGATGATGAAAGAGATGATTTCATTGATGAAATTACCATAGCGCACACTTACAGCCTCAGCCACAACCGCGCCATCGGCACCGATCTCGGCCGCTTTCAGCGGAAACTCCAATTGCGAAAAATCAACGCCGCCAAGCGCAAGCCCAACGGGCGGCATGATAATATCGCCGACCAAAGATTTCACCACCGTGGCGAAGGCGCCGCCGAGGATGAAGCCAACTGCCAGGTCAACGAGATTGCCTTTCATGGCAAACTCTTTGAATTCATTGAACATCGTAACAAGCCTCCAAGCCGATTCCCAAGCTCGACTCGTTACGTGATTTCACGATTCGATCAAGTGAATGCCCGTGCCCGCCATCAGCAGATACGATCCGTGATGCTCAGCGCGCCTCGGGGTCCTCGCCATTATTGACCCGCGCTCGAAGGTCCTTACCGGCTTTGAAAAACGGAACGGACTTTTCGGGCACGAGGACTGAATCTCCGGTCCGTGGATTGCGACCAACCCGGGACTGACGATGCCGAACGGAAAAGGCCCCAAACCCACGGAGTTCCACACGTTCGCCGCGCGCGAGCGCATCCGCGATCTCGTTGAGGATCACCGCAACCGCTTTCTCAAGGTCCTCAGCGGGGAGGTGCTCGTATTTTGTCGCCAGCTCAGCGATAAGTTCGGATCTCAGCATAGCATTGATATTAAATACATTTGCAGCGGGGACGATAGTCCCCGCCGCGTTTGCTTACATGAATTTTAGATTAGAAACGGTCCTATCCCGCGATCAGCGCTTTGGCTTGGTTCACCCAATCGCCCTTTTCGAACTTACCAGAGATGCTGAGCTCTTCCTCGAGCTTGGCGATGTCAGCCTCACCCATCTGGGCGATCTGGCTCAACGTCGTGATGCCCGCACCATTGAACTTCTTCTCCAGCGCTGGGCCAACGCCCGTCAATGCTTTCAAGTCCTCGGTGCCGCCGCCACTGGCCTCGGCATCATCCGACGCCGCCTGACCGGCTTTCGCGCTGCTCTTCGCAGGTTCAGCCGGCGCTTCCGCCGCTCCTGAATCACCCGAACCGGCGAGTGCCGCGCCCAGAATGTCGCCGAGCGATGCACCGCTGTCCGCAGAGCCGTATTGGGCAACCGCTTCCTGCTCCTCAGCAATTTCAAGCGCCTTGATGGAGAGTGATACGCGCCTGGACGATTTGTCGAGCTGGGTAATCTTTGCATCAAGCTTGTCACCCACGGCAAACCGCTCCGGCCGCTGCTCTGAGCGGTCGCGAGAGAGATCAGAGCGCCGGATGAAGCTTTTCATCGCCGGATCACCGAACTCAACCTCGATGCCACCGGAGGCGACTTCGGTCACCACACAGGTCACAATCGAACCGCGGCGGACATCGCCACCGCCAATCGGATCGCCCGACAGCTGTTTGATGCCGAGGGAGATCCGCTCCTTGTCGATATCGACATCAAGCACCTGGGCGCGGACCACATCGCCTTTGTTAAAAGCCTGGATCGCCTCCTCGCCAGACTTGTCCCAGGCGATGTCGTTGATGTGAACCATGCCGTCCAGCTCCGGCCCGAGCCCGATGAACAAGCCGAATTCAGTGATCCCGCGGACTTCGCCTTCGACCTCGGTGCCCATCGGGAACTCAGCCATGAAGGCAGACCAGGGATTGTCCTGGGTCTGTTTGAGGCCCAGCGAAATGCGGCGCTTGTCGGCATCCACATCGAGCACTTCGACTTCGACTTCCTGTGAGGTGGAAACGATCTTCCCCGGATGCAGGTTTTTCTTGGTCCAGCTCATTTCAGAGACGTGGATCAGGCCTTCAACACCGTCTTCGAGCTCAACGAACGCACCGTAATCGGTGATATTCGTGATCTGGCCATTCATGCGCATGCCGATCGGGTACTTCGCATCGACGCCTTCCCACGGGTCGCTGTCGAGTTGTTTCATGCCAAGCGAGATGCGCTGGGTTTCCGGATTGATCTTGACGATCTGCACCTTCACCGTGTCGCCCACATTCACGACCTGGCTCGGATGGTTGATCCGCTTCCAACTCATGTCCGTGACGTGCAGCAAGCCATCAATACCACCGAGATCCACGAACGCCCCGTAGTCGGTGATGTTCTTGACCACGCCCTCGCGGACGTCGCCTTCTTTCATGTTGCCGACGATTTCGGCGCGCTGCTCAGCACGGCTCTCTTCTAGGATCGCACGGCGCGAGACCACGACATTGCCGCGTGGCCTATCCATCTTGAGGATCGCGAACGGTTGGACCTCACCCATGAGCGGGCCAACATCGCGGACGGGTCGGATATCCACTTGCGAGCCTGGGAGGAACGCGTTTACGCCGCCCAAGTCGACGGTGAATCCGCCTTTCACACGGCCGACGATGGCCCCCTTCACCGGCTCCGTCGCGTTGAACGCATCTTCGAGCTTGACCCAGCTTTCTTCGCGGCGCGCCTTGTCCCGGGAGAGGATCGCGTCGCCGAGCGCGTTTTCGATCCGCTCGAGGAAGACTTCGACAAGTTGGCCGGGTTCGGGCTGGTCGCCGTCTTGGCCGAATTCCTTCACCGGTATCCGGCCTTCGGTCTTGAGGCCGACATCGAGGACGACAAAATCATTCTCGACGCCAATCACGGTGGCGGGAACGACCTTTCCCTCAATCATCGCAGATGCAGCGGCGCTGCCTTCGAACATCGCCGCAAAGTCGTCGGTCGATGGTGTCATGCTGTCAGTGGTTTCCATTAGGGTCCGTAGGGGTTCGAGCCGGATACCGCACAGGCGTCCCCTAAACGAGAAACGCCGCGCGGGCCATACCCGGCGGTTTCAAAGGTTCACGTTGAGACAGCTCTTTGGATTTAGCCGCGAAGGCCTGTTCGGCGCCAAGGCTAGGAGCGTGTCATGTCTCTCTTCGGACGCGCACTTCGTCAATCACCGCGCTCGCCCGCTCAACGGCTTCGTCTATAGTCAGAGGACCAGTGTCGATCAAGACCGCGTCGGTCGCTTGGGCCATTGGCGCGGTCAAACGGTTCCGGTCGCGGGCATCACGCTCATCCAGTTGGGCGACCACCTGTTCGAAGGTCCAGTCCTGTCCGGCTGCCAGATATTCCGTCAGCCGTCTCTCCGCTCGGATCCGAACGTCGGCGTCGATCCAGAGTTTCACATCCGCGTCCGGGCAGATCACCGTTCCGATGTCACGACCGTCAAGGACTGCACCGCCCGGTTGGGACGCGAAGGTCCTCTGCAATTCCAAAAGCGCCGACCGCACCGCAGGAATTGCCGCCGCCTTGCTCGCTGCTTGGCCCGCCTCGGGGGTGCGAAGGTCAGCCTCATCAAAGCTTCCGAGATCGAGGCGCCTGGCCACTTCCGCCATCGCATCACTGTCTCCAAAGTCGGTTCCTCGCCTCAGCGCCGACACTGCGGTCGCCCGATAGAGCCGCCCGGTGTCCATGTGCGGTAGCCCATACCTGGCCGATATCCGCCGCGCCAGGGTCCCCTTACCGGACGCCAGTGTACCGTCTATCGCGATAATCATGGGGGGCGGGTGTGCGAGCGCGCCAGGAAAGTCAAGCATCGAGTCCACGCACAGGGAACCGACGGTCATGAAGATGTGCGTGCCCAACCGCTGCTCGTGACATCGTCCAATGATCGGCTAAGGAATAATCGGCGAGTGTCGCTGACTAACGGTCAGGCGCGCAGAGCGCCGTCGCATCGCGGCGGAGGAGTGCTTCCATGTTGACGACGCTGATCCAATCCACACCCTCCCGGCGCCAAACCCGACTTCTTGCCTGGGCCTTCCGGGTTGGCTGCGTTGCCGTGATTGCATTGGGTGGGATCTTGTCAGCCTATGGCGCGGGGCGACCGACTCTCCCGGGCTGGGCAACGCTGGCGCTTTTCACCGGGCTGTTGCTTCTGGGCCTGCTCGGCGGTCAGTGGTTCCATGACGCTGCCCGCAAGACAGAGCAACACCGCCGGGATCTGCGCGCGCGGGACGTGTTCGATGCGGTTCGAACCGGCACACAAACTGAGCCGTTCATCCTTTACCTTCGGCCATTCGTATCTACCGACGCCCTAGCCGGACGCAGACTGACGGCCGTCCGCGTCGGACGCGGAATGGTCGTCAATGAGGATCGGCTTGAAATCGAAAGCGAAATCGAGGCGGCTCTGCGGCCGATCGCACCGTTGGTCGCCCTGGGTCAGCCGTTGGAACATGAAGGTGCTGGCCGCATCGCGGTTCCCGAAACCCAATGGCAGGACGCCATCGCGGCCCTTATGCAGCAAGCCGCCTTGATCATCCTTTTGCCCTCCCCCCGCAACGGAACACTCTGGGAAATCGATCAGTTGATCGATGGCGGATACCTGGCCAAGACGCTGATCCTGGATCCTCCCAACTATGGGTCATCGCGGCCCGACTACGATCCTGAAACCGAGTGGCAAGCCGTCCAAGTTGCTTTCGCGCAGAGAGGGCTTGCCGTACCTGAAGACCATCGGGAGGGACTTGTGTTGCATTTTCCAGCCGGTGCCCGAACGCCCGAGCGCTACCCGGTTGGGCTTGACGCCGCCCGATCCGTCGGCGCTATCGTCCGCCGGAAACTTGCCGATGCCGATTGGGGCGCCACGGAGAACGCCGAAGTGCCCGGCACAAGCGCATAGAGGGAAGCAGAATGCGGGGATTATCCAGCACGGTCCTGTCGCTCGCCGCCATGGTGCTGTCGAGCCTGACCACCTATCTCACCTTTTTTGACTCGCGATATGCCTTGACCGTCGCAACGGCTGATCTGTCTGTGAATATGCAAACCGGCAGTGGACGCGATAGCGATGGTAGCAGCTCGGCCAGCTATCAGTATTGGCCGACCTTCAACATTGTTCTGTCGAACCGGGGGACACGGGCCCTCGTCATCACGAAGATCGAACTCCTCAAGAGCCAGTCGCTCGATCGGTGCGATGTGTCCGATGAAAACAAGATGTTCCGGTACTCGAGGGATGGCGTCTTCGACACCACGATTGTGGAACCAGGCACCGTTTTACCGAAGATCGTGGAGTTTGCTCTAGATCGGATCGAAGCGGAAGCAGGCCCTGGTGAAGCCTTGAACCCACAAGGGGAAAAGGCGTTGTTTTGCGCACGATTCACTGTGTTCGATCCCAATGGGCGCAGGCATGAACCCGTCGCCGAGGTCATGACGATCGAGCGGGGCTTCGATGCGCCAGATGAGCCCGATGACGCCCCGACCGGTACGCTTGATGTCGATTATCCCAGAGGGGCAACGACGCTCGTGAACCGGGGACTATTCTAATTGTCCCCGGTTGACGGCCTCGGTTTAAGCCCAGTCGCTAGTGAAGGCTGGCAGGTTGGAGGCTGTTGGCGCGCGCCGCAGCGAAGGCGGCATCTCGGCCTTCCACGATTGCGATCCGGTCGCCCTTCGCGTTGTGGACGGCGAAGAGCGGCTCTGACGCCTGCAGATCTTCCAGAACGGTCGGAGACAGCAGGGTCTCGATCTCGCCTTCGGCAAGTGGCCGGATGTACACCAGGTTTGCCGTTTCGAACGGATCGGCGGTGGGGGAAGGGTTCAATGTCATTCTCATCTCCTTCTGATCCAGACAGGATAGGCGATGCGCCAGTGGGGTCTCCGATATCCGGCAGCCCCATATTGTCTGGCGACCGCAATAAAGATCTGGGAAGCTTGCTCGCCGAGATCAAGGTGGCGCGAGTCCTTTGGGCAGGAACGCAATCCACTGAGAAACGCATCCAATATGCGTCGTTTGCCGAACGAACAGGCAGATCTGGCGGCATCTGCTCAATTATCTGGAGCAGCGCAGGGGCGGTCCGATAAATCGCAGTTTGGCCGGAACCTGCGCAAGAGACCATCCTCGCTTTTCGCATTGAGTCGGCAGAACGTCTCCGTTTAGCCTCAGATTTTCGGCATGAGGGAGATCGCCTTGAAAAAACCGTTCAAACAACTGGCTGGGGTGGGCGCAGTCTGGCTCGCGACGTCCGCGTTTATCGCTCACGCTGAAGAGGTCGACGAAACGCCTGATCTATCCGCTTGCGTTGCGCAGGTGCTGGACTTTGTAGAGGGACCTGTGTCGTACACGGGCGTGAACGCACAGGTAAACGGTGGCTACAATACGTTCCGGACAACATCGGATCACGTGCGCTTGGAGGACGGCTCCTGGGAATATTCCTCCTTCGGGGGTGATATGGAGGAACGATCGACATCCTATGTTCGCCAGGACGGAAACAAGATCCTGACCAGAGAGGCGGGCGGCGACGGTGAGGAGGCTGTTCGAACATTCACGGAATGCGAAGGTCCAGACGAGGTCGGCCGGATCACGACACAGTCATCCTACGAACTCCCGCCCGTCCCCAGCGATCCACAAACTCTGTATGTCGACATTGTCGGCCTCTACGGCGAACAGGGCGCATTCTTCACAGAGGTGCTGAAGAACGAAGCGGGAGAGATCGTCGCGCGCCGCTCCGGCGTGACCCTGCCGATCGAAGAGTAGGCGCATGCGTTAGCCTGGTGGTCTGGCTGCCCCCCGTGTCCGAGCTGACGCAGACACGGGGATTCACCCGAACGACACAGAACTGAACCTTTGCCGAACGGAACAGCCTCCACGCGCTTAGCCGAAGGTGTATCGCAGGCCGACCGAGAACACATTCACTTCGCTCTCAATGTCGAGGCGGCCCGGAAACAAGTCGTTGGACACATCGATCTCGTCGGCTGCGCGGTAAGCATATTCACCGTAGGCTTCAAGCTGTTCGGTAAGCGCATAGCTCGCGCCGGCCTTGAGCTGATATGCGAAGACAGTGTCTCCACCATCGATGATACCGACCCCGGAAGGCGAGTATTCGACGTCTACATCAGAAAGACCGATGCCCGCGCCGACAAACGGGCGGAACGGGCCACCCAAGCCAAAATCGTAGTAGGCATTGGCGAAGATCGATGTGCTCGAAATGTCACCCTGTCCATCCGCCACGAGAGCGCCCACGGTGACGTCGAGGGGATCTGGCGCGCCAGCGAGCGCGGCCGCGTCAACTCCGTCGATGTTTCCACCACCGAGGGTGACGCCCTCATGTGTATCCACATCGGCTTCTGAGTAGGTCACCTCGACAGCGGCACGAAATCCGTTCTCAAATCGAAGGCCCGCTTCGCCGGACAGCGCGAGACCACTATCGAATTCCGTATCCCACCCATATTCGGTGCCCTCCGCAACGGCCAGCGTGGAACCATCACCCAGGTTTCCCGTCGTGAACGCTCCGGTTTCTCCAGAGTTCGGACTGTCGTTTTGCTGGCTGAAGCCGATCGTGCCGCCGACATACCAATCCTGAGCTGATGCAGTGCTCGACAGGGACACGGCCAATCCAAGGGCTGCTATGCATTTCAAGATCATCGCTTTTTCCTCTCATCACTACAGTGCCGCGGTGTTTCGACGGCCCTTCTGTTTTGGTGATCAGGTGCTTTTTTACCCAATCCAGGGAGGCTCTATACTATATCCTATATCGAGTACAATATGAATTTTACGTCACCTCTCATCCCCGACTGAAAGCGATCCATCCAAGAGGGGTTGACGCGGAAAGGGAGCGGCGCGAACCCTCGGCACAATTCACGGGCGGGGCGGCCATCTCGGATCGCCCAGAGCGCCCATTCCGGCAAACTGCGATCGGCAGAACGACGATAGAGGAGACGGCCCATGCGCGTCACGATGATTGGGACCGGATATGTTGGGTTGGTGTCAGGCGCCTGTTTTGCAGATTTCGGACACGTGGTGACCTGCGTCGACAAGGACGTGTCGAAGATCGAAAAATTGAACAGGGGCGAAATCCCGATCTTCGAACCGGGCCTCGACAGCCTCGTCGCTCGGAACGTGCGGGAGGAGCGCCTGTTCTTTACCAGCGATGCAGCAGAAGCAGTTCGCACATCTGACGCCGTGTTTATCGCTGTTGGCACGCCATCCCGAAGGGGCGATGGCCACGCAGACCTCTCATACGTCTACGCCGCCGCAGAGGAAATCGCAGGCCTCATCGAGGGCTTCACTGTGGTGGTCACCAAGTCGACCGTTCCGGTGGGGACGGGAGACGAGGTCGAAGCCATCATCCGAAAAACCCGGCCAGATGCAGACTTCGCTGTCGTCTCCAATCCCGAATTCCTTCGCGAAGGCGCAGCCATCAAGGATTTCCAGATCCCGGACCGCGTCGTTGTTGGCACCGATGACGAACGCGCACGCGAACAGATGCGCGAACTTTATCGCCCACTCTTCCTGAATGAGACACCGATCCTGTTCACGTCCCGCCGGACATCCGAACTCATCAAGTACGCCGCAAACGCCTTCCTGGCTGTGAAGATCACGTTCATCAACGAGATCGCCGACCTATGTGAGAAAGTTGGGGCGAATATCCAGGAAGTGTCACGCGGTATCGGGCTCGATGGCCGGATCGGGCGTAAATTTCTGAATGCAGGGCCGGGCTATGGCGGTTCCTGCTTTCCCAAGGACACGCTTGCCCTAACCAAGACCGCGAACGACGCCCATAGCCCCATCCGCATCGTCGACACGGTGATCGATATCAATAACAAGCGCAAACAAGACATGGCCAAGCGCGTTATTGGTGCCATGGGCGGCGACGTCAGCGGCAAGACCATCGCGGTGCTGGGCCTCGCCTTCAAGCCAAATACCGACGATATGCGCGATGCGCCGAGCCTCGATATCATTCCCGCACTCATGGCAGCAGGCGCCCACGTGAAAGCCTACGACCCAGAGGCCATGGATGAGGCCAGGCATCTCATGGACGGCCCCAAATATTGCGACGGCCCGTGGCACGCACTGGAAGGCGCGGACGCCCTCGTCCTCGTCACCGAATGGCACCAATTTCGCGCGCTCGACATGAAGCGGGTCAAGGAGGATATGGCCGGCAGTGTCGTGGTCGACCTCCGAAACATCTACGATCCCCATGACATGGCGCGGGCGGGCTTCGACTACCACAGTATCGGTCGGCCTGTTGAGGCATAGGCGCGGCAGCGTCTGCACCAGAAAAAACGGGGATCCGAACTGGCCGGATCCCCGTGGGAAAGTGGATGGAATACTGATGCGCTGCTCGGCGGGAACCAAGAGCAGCACGATGCCGTGAACAACCCGGGGGCAACCGCGACATCGATGTTCGCCGATATAGGGAAAACATATTCGCTCGATGTGAATAAATCGCGCTTAGGTTGCAAATGCACTCGAAATATTTGCGGCGCTTCCGTCGTCTTCCTCGCCCGGCGAGATATCGCAGGAAGACAAGGCCAGCACGCTCAGTCCTCTCCCATCGCGAAATCAGCAAGCCAATCGGTATCAAGGATGTGGAGCACGCCCTTTTCATGCCGGGACGCTCCAACGCGTTCGAACCGCTTCAGGACACGGTTGAGGTTTGAGCGTGTGAGCCCGGCATAGCGGGCAAGCGTTGTCTGGTCGATCTTGAGGGTGTGGCGGGTTTCGTCGTCCTCAAGCTCAACCGCGTTCTGTTCGGCAAGACGCAGAAGCGCTGAAGCGACCCGGCGTTCCATGTCCAGCGCTGTCGCCTCCAGCGCATCCGAGGTCGCCCGCAGTTTCTGGGCGAGCGCTTTTGCAAGGGCCAAGGTGAACTGAGCATCAGACTCCATCAGGCGGTGCAGCGATGCCCGCGTGATCAATAAGAGCTCGGACGCCTCAAAAGCGATAATATCCGCCGTTCGCTCCAGACCGTCGATAGCTGAGATTTCTCCAACCACATCGCCCGTCTGCAGGATGTTTAGCACCGTCTCAGTCCCGGACGCCGAAAAGCCGCTCACCTTCAGCCGGCCCGAGAGAATGATCGCGAGGAAGTCTCCCGGATCGGCCTTTTGGAAGACCGTTTGTCCCTTGGCATAGGCGCGCCTCTGACCCAGCGTGCCGAGTTGGTCGATGCAGGCCGCAGGAAGGTCTGACAGAACAGATCCACCCCGAACCATTTGCGAAAGTTCTGACATCGGCGTGGCCATGGCCGGCCCCTCCCCTGTTCGTCTCCCGTTCCAATACCTATCGCGGCCGGTGCTTGGCTGCAAATCGCCGAAAAGAAACCCGGGGCAGGACACCCCGGGACAAGGTTGGAGGAGGATAGTGAGTATTGTGTTGGCCGGGTTCACCCAGCGACCTTGAATTCGACGCGGCGATTGATGGCGTGCTCGTCCTCACGGCCAGCGATGAGTTCCCGCTCCCCCTTTCCGGTGGAGACAAGTTGTGCGGCATCCACACCACGGGCCAAAAGGAACACTTCGATTGCCCGGGCCCTGCGCATGGAGAGGTCGAGATTATAATTCGCTGAGCCGCGGCTATCAGTATGACCCGAAACGATCAGCAGTTTTCCTTCGGCCTCTGGGCGCTGCATAGCTGCGGCAAGGTTGATGAGATAGGGCTCGAAATAGGCCGGAATATCAGCGGAGTCGTGGCTGAAATTCACGGGAGCTGCGACAATTTTCGGGGTCGGGGCGACGGTCGTCTTTGAAGGCGTTGCGTCCGACACCGCTGCGGTCGACGGTGCAGAAGCGCTTGCAGGTGTCGCAGGGACTGGCGGCTGCGCAGTCAGCTTCGCCGCAACCGGGGCTTGGGCCGGTGATGGAGCCTGGGCGATGGGCTTGGGCGCTGGCTGAGCGAGCGGCTGGCGTTGGGCCGTGTTCTGGGCCTGCGTCGTGACAACCTTACGGGCTTGGCTGGCCGTGCTCGCGGCATTGGCGCCGGTCATCTGGATACCGCGTGTCGCGATGCCCCGCGTCTTCACGCGTTGAGCGGGCAGCCCACGGGTCTTGATCTCAACAGGTGGCGCCGTGGCGAAGAGCATATCCACATACTCTTCTGCCGTCGGAGCTTCAGTAATGATGGTCCGCTCTTCAGCGGAAGCGGCGCCCAGGAAGGAAGCGGCGATCAGGGCGGTGGCGGCGACGGTCGACTTGAACATGGGGTGGCTCCTCAGCGTTTGGTGTGTGTCTGTTGAGCCTGTTTTGCCCCATATCCGGGCTTGGTTCTGTGCTCACCAGCACACGCCGCAACTTTCTCGATATCAACTGGAGAAGCCGGCATAGAGAGCCAGCCAAAGCCCTTTGACTACGAGATGCAGCGCCTGGTCGAGGTGCACGTCCCAAGCGCCGCTGCGCAGTCGCCCCGTTGATTTGGCGTAATCGATCAGCCAATGGGCAACCCATTCTGCGACCCCGTAAATCGGGCTCAAAACAAGGGCGACCATGATGCCGTGCATGGCCGCATGGGCCGACATGACCCAAGGCCAGATCGCATTGCCGCTCGGCGCTTTCTCCCGAACAATGAAATCGGTCTGGAGGTGAAAATCAGCAATGAAGTGGAGAGCAACGAGCCAGAAGGCCAACGTGAGAAGGTCCAAGGGGATCACCATGCGCAAGGATCTGATCGGCCGAAGCAAGGGCCAGGGAGAACCTTCGCTTCTACAAAGACACGGTCTGTCCCGTCTGTGCTCTGGGACACAGGTCGGCTTGCTTAGTCCCGATCGAGTTGTGCGAGCTGGTAGGCCACCAAAGCGTCTCCCCCATCCCCCTCCAGAAGCGCCCTGAACACTTGCTTTGCAGCTTCGGGGTCAGTGCGGCGCTGCCCGAAGGCCTGTTTGTAGGCGTCGAGGACCGGCTTAGTGAACCGGCCTGCGGGCGAGACTTCGAAGAGATCCAGCGGCGTATCCACACCTCTCAAAGTGACCGGTCCCACAGGGCGATAGACGACGCCATCCACATCGACCCACGTTGCCTCGCTGATACAGATCCGCGTGCCGAAGCGCTTGTTCTCTGCCTCGAGCCGTGCGGCGACGTTGATGACCGAACCGTGTGCAGTGTAGTCGAACCGCTTCGTACTGCCGAAATTCCCGACGAGCGCGCGTCCTGAATTCGCGCCGATCCGCGTCTCGCCGAGCGATACTCCATCCTCGGCACACCGCGCGCGATAGGCTTCCGTACGCGCTTCGATGGCAACCGCGCATCGGATGGCATTGGCACGATGGTCGGGATCTTCGAGCGGGGCGGAAAAGAGCGCATGCACAGCGTCGCCAACGATCTTGTCCACAACCCCTCCGTGGGCAACGACCAGATCGACAACGATGTCGAGATAACCGTTGAGGGTCTTCGTGACCAAATCGGGATCGGTGGTATCAACGAGGCGCGTGAACCCCGCGAGGTCCGTAAACAGAGCGGTAATCTCGCTCTCTTCCGCCCCGAGCGCCAGCCGCGATGGTGTTCGCGCCAACTGGTCGACAACCTCCGGGGCCAGAAAATGGGCGAAACTCGCATGGATCATGCGCCGCTGGGTGCGCTCTGCCCGCTCCATCAGCGCGAAACTCGCAAGGGCGGACGCGACAAGGCCAAGGACGAAACCCGTAAAGGGAACCATCACGTCGAACAGCCCGTGCGTGAAGTAGACCGCCAGGAACGCGGCCACCACCGTCCCGACCAGGACCGGGATCACGCGAAGCAGCGGCAACCGCCCGAGCCCGATCCCGACTCCACAAAGAACGCCGAGGACAATCGCCAAAATACCTAAGGCACCACCAACCCCCGGCCCCATCTGTCCATCGATCATTGCTTGCAGTGCATAGGCATGCAGAACGACGCCAGGCAATTGTCCCTCGGGCATGAGGGTAACCGGCTCAATCGTATGGCGGACCGGGGCAAATCTCAGCGGTGTCGCTTGCCAGTCGCCGCTATAGGGCACGATCTGGCCGACGAGCACGACTTTTCCGTTGAACCAGTCTGCCGGGAGCAGCGGGAGGTCTGCCGCGGAATAGGTGGCAAACGGCCATCGCCCATCGGGCATCAGGCTAAAGGGCACCGGCCAGGTTTCGCGATGTCGGCTCGGCAGCTGCCGGGGCGCCGCGCTTTCGGGCGTTTTTGGTCCCGCCCCTGTCACGAACAAGGCCTCACTGAAGGACGCAATCGCCGATTGACGCTCGGGCATCGCTCGGAACACGTCATCCAACCGATCAATGCAAAGCACGCCGTGGGCTTCCAACCCATTCCCTGCAAACTTGCCCAGCGTTCCCGTAGCCGGGCGTTGGGCCAAGGGTGATCCCTGACAAATGGCTCCGCGAGCCGCAGCGCCAGGATCTGCTACCAGTATCAACGGCGCCTGCGCACGCTCCATCGCTTGTTTTAGCGCGTTGTCTGCTTCCGAAAGCGTTGCGCGATCGAGCACGATATCGAGCCCGATTGCCCGTGCCTTTGATTTGTCAAGCTTCTCGACAACTTCGGCCAAGAAAAATCGGTCTATAGGGGAGGTATAGGGAAAGTCTTCCATAGACCGGTCGTCTATGGCTAGGATGACGATGTCGTCAGAAAGGGATGCGGTGCGGCTATGGGCAGACGTCCGGACATCGGAGAGATAGGCTTCGACGCTCCTCACGGGGCTTGTGAGTGTGGCCAGCCAGGCGACAACGCCGGTGCCAAGCGCCAGAGCTGCCCATCTGAACCTTTCGGACGTCAAATCGCTGCCCCACTCCCATACCGTACGTCGGCACACCCGCCGACAGCTTTCAAGTCTAGCGCCAAGGTCACCGCAAAATCCATTGCCAGGAGAGCGAAGTGCTCTGGCAAGGCGCCGCGCCCCAGGCCGATGGCAGCCGTGGCCGCTATTGTCGCCCTCGCATTTGCACCGCCTGCCACGGCCGATGGTCTGGTGATCGAAAGCGCAGCAGCAGGCTACACCACCGGGGACATTATCCCCGCTGGCGCGCCTATCACCCTTGCAGAGGGTGAGAGCATTCAGGTTCTCGACCAATCGGGTGAACGCATAGCCGTTTCACAGAGCGGACCGTACGCGGGTGACGTGCCCGCGAGCGCGCTTGCCATTAGTGGATTGTCCTTGGCAGACGCCACATTGGATCCAGGCCGCCGGGCCGATATTGGCGGAACCCGGGCCGATGATTATGAGGCCTGTCTCGCCCAGGCAGAGGTCCGTGATGATCTCGACCGGGAAGACTGCGACAGGGCGCGGCAAAAGTCCGTTTCGCCCGAACTCGAGATCGGCCTCGCCGTTCGCGCGGCCACCTTCAAGCCGGGTGATCCACTCATCTTCAAACTGAAATCAACGTTCGATGCCCGCGTTTTCTGCTCGGCCGCCCAGGCTGGTGACGCACAGATCGCCTATCCCATGGAACTTGCCGGCCCCAGGGAACCGCTTCGGCTCATGGGCAACGTTACGGCCATGGCCCCCCAACGCGGCAGCCCGCGACTGGTCGCGCCTGACGTGCCCGGCAACTACCGGGTCGAGTGCTTCGCTGTCGATGCTGAAACGCTCGAAACCTTCAACACAGCGACGTCGGAGATATCCGACGCACACCCCGAAACCTGGCTCCTGCGATCCTATGCCGAGATGCGCCAGGCCCCCTTTGCCCTGGGTGAGTTGACGGTGACGGTTACGCCGTAGCCGCACGCTGACGGAAAGTCCGCTTCGCCCCCCCCCCCCCATAACAGACCTCGTGATCCATGACGGGCCCCAGCATTCATTGGCAATCAAGGCGCCACGGGAACAAAGATAAAATCACCGCCCTCATGGCCGGAGTGGACGATCTCGTCGTATTCTGGCTCCTGCTCCCAGTTCATGGCGGTTGCGCTCACCGTCACCACATCCCGAACCCGGGAAAAAACATCCCGGCCAAGCGCCACGTCATCATTGTCGACCAAAGCCGAAATGAAGGCCCTAGCGAACAGGGAGTGGCCGTTCCCTAACCCATCCGCAACGGGCTGCAACCCACCAGCGGTCATCACATTCCGGCTGCGCTTTCCGGCGATCTGCTGGAGATATTTCTCCCGGGCATCATGCCCGGCTTGGGTGTCGAGCACTGCAAAGGGTGCCCGCGTAAACGCGCCTGAATAGCACGAGTCCGAGACCACCAGCACCTTCCGCGCCTTGGTCAGGCTCAGCTGCGTGTTCACATCCTGGACGGAGATCGAGTTTACGGTCTTGTAAGGAATGGAGTCGACCGGCTCCCAATAGCCGCTCGACACCTGGTCAATATATTGTCCATGACCGGCGAAATAGATCAGCAGATTGTCTTCCGGGCCCAGTTCGTCGCCCAGATCGCTAAGGGCCTTCAGGATGTCGAACCGCGTCGCATCCTTGAGTACTTTTGTCTCAAAGCCATACTTGGTTTTCAGCAACTCACCGATCGCAGAGACGTCATTGTGCGATGTATCGAGGTCCGGCCAGTCAGGATCTGAGTAGTTCTCATTGCCGATCAAAAGCGCGTGGTACGTGCCGAACTCGATTTCGAACGTATCCCGGATCGGTTTCGGTGTCAGAGGCTGTACACCCGGAACGAGGCTCCTCTGCCCGCCTTCGCCCGCGAGCGTATCTTGAGCAAGCTGTATCTGCTGTTTCAGCGCTTCCAGTTGCGCAAGCGCTGTTTCGGCGGACGTTCTCGCTTCAAGGGCGTCGCGTTCCCGCTTGTCGATTTCTGCTTCCTGGAGGGAGACCGCTGTGGCGCGGCGCTCCAACTCTTCAACTTGCCTGGCGAAGCGTTGTTCCCTTTGCGCCAAGGCGTCGAGCCGGGCGGCATATTCGGCTTGAGCCGTCCTGGCTTCCGCCCGCTCCGCTTCGAAAGCGTCCCGCTCTGCCGCAAGCGCGGCCTGCTGAGTGGCCAGTCCTTCAATCTCGGCCGCCCGGGCGTTCAGCGCAGCGAGATTTGCTTGCACCGACGCCGCTTTCGACGCCACTGCCGCCTCCTTGGTGGCCACCGCTGCGATCCGGGCCTCCAGCTCCGATCGCTTCGCCTCATAGGCTGCAAAGTCTGCCCGGAATGCTTCCCTCTCCTGGGCCAGAGCAGCGCGCCCCGCATCCAGTTCGGCCTGGCGGACGGCCTGTTCAGTCGTCGCCGTCTCACGCGCCGATCTTTCGAGCGCCGCGAGCGCCGCCTCGCGCTCGGCCACCGCCGCTATACGCGCGTCTAGATCCTGCCGCGTGCCTGCCAGTTGATCGAGCGCCGCGTCCCGTTGGCGTGTCGCGCCAGCCGCATCCGCCTCCAAGGCTGCCAACTGCGCCCGCGCCGCGACCAATTCGCCAGTCAGCCGCGTGACTTCGCTGGCATTCGCTTCGCTTACGGTCTCAAGGGCTTCCAGTTCCGCGCCAAGCGCTCGCTCGCGCGCGGCCAGAGTGCCTGCCCGCTGCTCAAGTGCGGCCTGCTTGAGCGCAAGGTCGTTTCGTGCAGCTTCGAGATCGGAAAAGGCATCGGCATTTGCCGATCGGACACTTGCTTGCGCTGTTTCCGCTAAGGCAGTGGCCAAGGCACTACGCTGCTCGGCGATGGTCGTTCGGAGGGCGGCTGCTTCGTTCAGCGCCGCGTTTCGCTCAGCCTCGAGCGCTGCCTGGTCCCGGTCGAGGACGTCGATCCGGACCCTCAGTCGCTCAATCTCTGCGTCGCGCGCGACGAGGGCCGCGTTCCGCTCATCCAACTCGCTCTGCAGGGCCGTGATCTGTCCGGTATCGACCATGCTGACCAGCGTCGCGAGTTCACCGTCGAAACCGTGTGCAGCTTTGTATAGCGCCGCCGCCTTTTCAGGATCCGCGTCCCCGCCCAGGCCATCCTCATAGAGCCGAGCAAGATTGAACCGTGCCGTGTTGCTGCCCTGCTCTGCCGCACGTCCATACCACAGCCGCGCCATAGCATAATCAGGCTGGCCATTGGGGCCCCGCTCAGCCAATTCCCCAACATAGTTCTGGGCCTCGACATCTCCGTCCATGGCAAGCGGCAACCAAGCTTGCAGTGATCCCGAGAGCGATGCCCGGTCGTCGAGCACATACTCCCCGCCCCGGATATGGCACTCCTTGGCCGTCGCCATGACCGGTCGTCGCCTCGATTGATAAACCCGGTTTCCAAGGCGCCTGACTTGTCCGGGCAGGAGGCAGTCGACCACGATGAACTCGTCGCCGCTTCCTGGGCGATAGTCCTCTGCCGTTGCGATTTCTGGCACGAGAAGCGAGAGCGCAATAATGCTGCCAAGTAAGGCGCCGCGAAGACCAACTGTTGATCTCGCTCTACTAGCGATTTCCGGAACCGCATACTTCTGTCTTGTCATCTGATCAGGCATTTTACTTCTACCCACGCTCAAAAAACCGAGCAAACACCCATTGCTTACCTTAACGCCGATTTTCGACTGTGTTAAGAAACACATGTGGTCGAACCACGGCGGGATAAGAAAAAAGCTGAGGCTGGATTGTCCGGTCATCAGCAATTCCAGGGGAAGTAGATGGTTATGAAAATCCTAGTCAGGACGTCGCTCGCTGCGGCGACCTTGGTCATTGGTACATCTCTAGAGGTAAATGCTCAATCGTTCACCGATGCAGATGGCAGTTTCCGAGCCCACGTTGCCACGATCTGTCCGATCCTCGCGCAACAGCGCGATACCGCGACCGATGAGCAGGACCTGTTCCTGCGCTGCAATGGGGCACTCAGCGAGCCGCTCGCCAGCACCACGCTCCCTGGCCTCACCGCCCAGGGCGATATTCTCGACCAGTATCTGGGCGTGCAGAACATTGCCCAGCAGAGCGACGCCACCACCCGGGCCAATCGCGCGGACCAAGCCGTTGCCGGCCGGATCAGCGCTGTCTCCGGTCAACTCCGCGGTCGCCAGTTCGCGAGCCTCGTCCCGCAGCGGCCAGTCATTCTTGCCTCCAACAATCCCGACGAGATCAGCCTGCCCGCCGGTCCCCGCAACCGCGCGCTGGATGGTTTCGTGACAATCGGCGGCTATGACGGCGAGCAGGACTCAACGAGCCAGGAACTCGGCTTCAATCAGGACGGCTTCTACGTCGCGGCTGGTCTCGACTATGCCTTCTCGGAGCGCCTGATCGGTGGCGGCGCCATCAGCTATGTCGACGGCTCGGCCGATTTCGACGGCATCGGCGGCACCAGCTCCGGCGGATCGCTGGATACAGAAAGCATCTCCCTCTCTATTTTCGGGGTCTTCCTGCCGGACGACAAATGGGAAGTGAACGGGCTCGTCTCCGTTGGCCAGGCTGACTTCTCGAACAGCCGGATCATCAGTGTGATTGACCGGAATGGTGACGCGGCCGGCGGCGGCGGTCAGAGTGACCCGGGCAGTCTCGCCGTCATCGACCGGGTCGCATCGAGCGACTCCGACGCTGACACGCTACAGCTTCAAGCCGGCACGTCCTACCTGCTCTACAACCAAGGCGGCGTTAGCTTCACGCCGACCGCTGAGGTCTCATACTACTACGCAGACATTGGCGCTTTCAGTGAAACGGGCGCTGCTGGGCTGAACCTCTCCTACGACTCCCAGGAAGTCGACAGTCTGCAACTGTCAGCAGGCGGGATCTGGTCAGGAACCGTCAATGCGAACTGGGGCGTGTTCCTGCCCTACGCTCGCGGGCGCGCCATTTTCGAACTTCAGGACGACGAACAGTCGGTCAGGGCCCGCTACACAGCCGCCGAACGGGTGTCGGACAGCACGTTCACCATCACGACCAATCCAGCGGACGAAACCAGCTTTGACCTGGCGGTTGGCGCCTCGGCTGTGCTGCCCAACGGTTTCAGCGGATTTGCCGAATATCAGGCCGTACTCGGACTGGAAAACGTCACGCACCAGGCCATCGCCCTGGGGCTCCGTGTCGAATTCTGACGCGGGCAACCCTATCGCCAAATAACAAGCCCCCTTCGCCAAACGGCAAAGGGGGCTTTTTTTCACTTCATCTTCTCGTTCAGTCATCAAGCCGCTCAGGCGAACGTCGCCGCTGTGCCACCGGTCGGGTCAAGCGGATCTGCGCCATACTGGTTCGGCCCCTTGGTTCCCGGGAGGAAGCCAAGGATCACAATCTGCACGATTGAGACGACTAAGCTGGCCAGCAACGCAACGCCCGCGATGATCCCGCCAAGCACGTTGTCGGGGCCAAACAGGAAGATTGCGCCATATTGAACAGCCGTTATGCCCAGCCCGATGAGCATGAAATACAGCACCCACCAACCGCTCATGTCCCGGTCGTGGAAGCGCTTGGCGCCGACACAAACACTCGTCCAGATCAGCGCGATATACACGGGCAACAACAGGATACTGGCAATAGCTCCGGCTTCGCCCAGCGCCGCGATGATACCGACGGCAAGGACAACAATGACCAGGTACAGGCCGATGAGCGGCAAGACGAACCGAAGCCACCATTGCTTGCGGCTGATGCGGCCTTTGGCGCTGAAATAGAACTCCTGCATGGATCTTCTCCCCATTTTCAACTTTTCGTGAGCTTAAGTTCGCATGATCCGCGCCAAGCTGGCCAGTGAAACTTTCCCGACCAAGCGATCCCATCGCGTCTGGGGGTCTTTGGCAGGGTTTGTGCTGTAAGGGGGTGCGTCAGCAGGGGCCCTGTACCGAGCGGTAATTTATTTTAGATACGCATTTAAACAGTGGTGGTATTAGGGTTCCCATGGTCCAGTTGACGCTTCCAAAGAATTCCAAAGTTGGCATCGGCAAGACGTGGCCGAAGCCCGAGAACGCTGGGAAACTAAGGAAATTCCGGATCTACCGCTACAACTCCGAGAAGGGCGGCAATCCGAGTTGGGACACATACTGGGTCGACCTGGCCAAGTGCGGGCCGATGATCCTCGACGTCTTGTTCCATATCAAGAACACGATTGATCCCACCCTGTCGTTCCGCCGCTCCTGCCGCGAAGGCGTCTGCGGTTCGTGCTCCATGAACATTGGCGGTCACAATACGATCGCTTGCACGCGCGGTTGGGACGAGATCAAGGGCGACACGATCACGATCGCGCCGCTACCCTCCATGCCGGTGATCCGCGACCTGATCCCAGACCTCACAAACTTCTACGCCCAGCACGCCTATGTGCAGCCCTGGCTGCAAACCGACACGCCAGAGCCAGAGAAGGAATGGCAGCAGTCGGAAGAACAGCGCAACGAACTCAATGGCCTCTACGAGTGTATCCTTTGCGCGTCGTGCACAACGTCCTGCCCATCTTACTGGTGGAACGGAGACAAGTATCTCGGCCCCGCCGCGCTTCTCCAGGCCTACCGTTGGCTGATCGACAGCCGCGACGAAGCCACTGGCGAACGGCTCGACGACCTCGAAGATCCCTTCAAGCTCTACCGCTGCCACACCATCATGAACTGCGCTCAGGTCTGCCCCAAGGGTCTCAATCCTGCGAAGGCCATCGCCAAGATCAAGTCCATGATGGTCGAACGCGTCGCCTAAGCGCCTCCGTCCCCGCTGAGCTTGATCTCCCGCGCGCCTCGTCAATCCGTCTTCCTCTGAACAAAGCGAGAAAACGGCAAGACGGCCTTAACCGAAACGGCTAAGGTCTGCGCGTATGAGGGAAACGATTCGTATCCTCGGCATTGATCCGGGCCTGCGCACGACCGGGTGGGGCGTGGTTGAGCAGACAGGCGCACGGCTGGCTTATATCGCCCACGGTGTGATCAAGATTGATCCAGGGCTCGCCCTTGCCGAGCGGTTGGCCGGCATTTTTTCAGAAGTGACGGCCTTGGCCCTCGAGCATCGCCCACACCTTGCCGGTGTTGAGGAAACCCTCGTCAATGCGGGCCCACGCTCGGCGTTGAAGCTCGGCCAAGCCCGCGGGGCCGCCATGGCCGCCCTCGCCCGATCCGGCATCACCGTCAGCGAGCACGCCCCGCGCCAGATCAAGCTCGCCGTGGTTGGGACCGGCGGCGCCGACAAGGACCAGGTCTCTTTCATGGTCCAGCGCCTCCTCCCGCGCGCCGGTAAAGTCACTGCCGATGCCGCCGACGCCCTTGCCTGCGCGATCTGCGCTGCGCACCACCGGCCGGTCGAGGGCGCGGCATGATTATCGGCAGGCTGACGGGGGAAGTCGCTGCGATCGGTGTTGATACGGTCCTGATCGACGTGAATGGGGTCGGCTATGTCGCCCAGGCCGGAACGCGCCTTCTCTCCAAACTCCAGACCGGCGCACGTGCTGTGCTGCATATCGAAACGAAGGTCACCGAGAACTCGATCCAGCTCTACGCCTTCGAAAGTGACGAGGCCCGCGCGTGGTTTGCGCGGCTCCAGGACGTGCCTGGCGTTGGCGGCAAGGCGGCAATGGCGCTCATGGATGCGCTCACACCCGGCGAAATGATGGATGCCATTGCCCTGGGCGATGTCACGTCTGTCACCCGGGCGAAGGGCGTGGGCAAGAAACTGGCCGAACGCATTGTCGGTGAACTTGCCGGCAAACCGCCGCCCATGGGCCGGTTCGGCGCGCTCTCGGGCGGTGTGCCCGGTGCCAGTGAAGGCACACAAGCCGCAGCGCCCCTGTCCGGCGCCCGAAGCGAGGCCGTCTCTGCGCTGACCAACCTTGGCTACGGCGCCACCGATGCCGGACGCGCTGTCGCCGCCGCCGTCAAGAAAGGTGCCGATGGCGATGATGTCAGCGCGCTGATCAAGGCCGCGCTCAAGGAACTTGCAGCATGAGCGATTCCGACACCGGCGCGTTTGGCCACTCCCGCGAAGGCTCGATCACCGATCCCGAAATGCAGGCCGGTGAAGCGCTCGACCGTGCGCTCCGCCCCCAGACGTTCGATGACTATATCGGCCAGGCCAAGGCCAAGGCGAACCTCAAGGTCTACGTCAAGGCGGCAGCGGGCCGGGGCGAAGCGCTCGACCATGTCCTCCTGTTCGGCCCGCCGGGGCTCGGCAAGACCACCCTGGCGCAGATCCTCTCCAAGGAACTTGGTGTCGGCTTTCGCGCCACCTCAGGCCCCGTCATCGCCAAGGCCGGTGACCTCGCCGCGATCCTCACCAACCTCGAAGCGAACGACGTGCTGTTTATCGACGAGATCCACCGCCTGCCCCCGGCGGTGGAGGAAATCCTCTACCCGGCCATGGAAGACTATGCGCTGGATATCGTCATCGGCGAGGGGCCGAGCGCCCGCTCGGTCCGGCTTGACCTACAGCCCTTCACCCTGGTCGGCGCCACCACAAGGGCTGGCCTGCTCGCGACCCCGCTCCGAGACAGGTTCGGCATACCGATGAGGCTCGAATTCTACGACCCGGAACAGCTTGCGCGCATTGTGTTGGCAGCGGGCCGAAAACTCGGGGCAAACATCACCGATGATGGCGCCCTCGAAATCGCAACCCGCGCGCGCGGCACGCCCAGAATCGCGCTTCGCCTCCTCCGCCGGGTCCGCGATTTTGCCGAGGCAGATGGCGAGGCAATCACGCAAGCATCGGCCAGCAAGGCCCTGCTTCGCCTCGATGTCGACGAGGAAGGGCTAGACGCCCTCGACCGCCGCTATCTCCAGGCGCTCGTCAAGACCTATGCGGGCGGTCCCGTGGGCGTCGACACGCTCGCCGCAGCCCTTTCGGAAGCCCGCGACAGCGTCGAAGAAGTGATCGAGCCCTACCTGATGCAGAAGGGCTACGTCGCCCGCACACCCAGGGGCCGGATGGCGACGCCTGGCGCCTATGAAAAGGTTGGCGAAAAACCGCCAGCCACACTACAGGCCGGCTTGTTCGACGGTGATGTCAGCGAAGGCGGCGAATAGGGCGTACAACGCTGGCAGGCCCAGCTCAGGGCGCCAATCCAAGAGCCACGCTATTCCGTCTGATCCCAAAGCGCTCGTAGCGCCGTGTCTTCCCCCGCGCGCATGCCCAGCCACGCAACCCGGTTTGCCCCTGCATCGACAATGATGGCCCGGTCTCCCGGCACAGCGGCTTTGGCAAGCGCCATCTGAACCTTGGAAATACGCGTCCGCGTCTTCAATACGACGGTGCCCTGGGCGGCCTCGACAAAGGGACCAAGCCCGGAAAGGGCCATCAGAAGCGGACCCTTGTCTTCCGCGGGCTCAAGCACAATCACCATGTTCGTGAGCGCCGCTGCCTCAACCGCTTCGTTCTCTGCCGTCTCTTCTGCATCACCGGTATCGGTGGCGTCCCCTTCGGCTTCGTCGGGCATGCCGAACTTCGACTGAAGCGTACTGCGCAGGGCTCGTATCTCTCCCGCCGGCAGGAATTCGCCGCCGTTTTCGGAAACCGCGCTCTCATGGTTCAACCGCCCTTCGGCGACGAACTGGATCATCTGCCCCAGTGTGAACGGGCCATAAGTCGTCTCCCCGGCACGTACGCGCCAAACCCGGGGGTCGACGTCCTTAAGATCAAGCGCAGGGTTTCCCATGGTCGTGCTCGCAGCTAGGCTCACTCCAAAACTCCAACACATCGGTTACCAAATCTAAAAATCTGTAAATGGGAGGAACAATTGTCCGAATACGAATTCTCGAACGTCACCAAAGAGGGACCCCTCTTGGTCGTCGAAATGAACCGGCCCGAGAAGATGAACGCCTTGCACCCGCCGGCCAACAAGGAACTCGGTGAGATCTTCGATGATTTCGCCGCCGACCCGAACCTCTGGGTCGCGATTATCACAGGCGCCGGTGATCGCGCCTTCTCGGCCGGCAATGATCTCCGCTACCAAGCCAGCGGCGGAGACATGTTTGCCGTCCCCTCGGGGTTCGGCGGCCTCACATCCCGCTACGATCTCGACAAGCCCGTGATCGCTGCGGTCAACGGTGTCGCCATGGGCGGCGGCTTCGAGATCGCGTTGGCCTGTGACCTCATCATCGCGGCAGACACCGCGCGCTTCGCTCTGCCAGAACCCAAGGTCGGGCTTGCGGCCCTGGCAGGGGGGCTACACCGGTTGCCCCGCCAGATCGGCCTCAAACGCGCCATGGGCATGATCATGACCGCCCGGCACGTTCCCGCCGAAGAGGGCGAGCGCTTGGGCTTCGTGAACGAGGTCGTCCCCCAGGCCGAGCTGATGGACGCGGCACGCCGGTGGGCCGGCCTGATCATGGAATGCAGCCCCATGTCGATCCGCGCATCGAAACAGGCGGTCATGGGGGGGCTCGATATCGCCAACTACAAGGAGGCCTTCGAATCCCGGTTCCCCGCCATCGGCGAACTCTTCAAGTCAGAAGACTTCATCGAAGGTCCTCGCGCTTTCGCAGAGAAACGCAAACCGAACTGGACCGGTAAATAGACTACGCCCGGCGCGCAGCAGCGATCAGAGATCGTTGCTGACGTCCACCCGGCCAAGGAAGCGAATGCCGAACTGGCGCCCCTCGGAGCGCATCACTTCGGCCTTCAGTGTGCCAATGATGACGATATCGCCCACCAATGGCGCTTGTGTCATCGCCTCGAGGCCAGCCCCCGTGGCCGAAATATCCAGGACATGGCACTGGATGGATCGGCCGTCAGACAGGGTAATCAGCGCTGCACCACCGGCCGTATAACGAGACATGGACCGGTCGTCCTCCAGCTGGAGATCGTCACGGTTCCAAAGCCAGGTCAGCCGGTCGACAATCTTGTCCCGCTTCCGAGACGTCACCTCGAAGACCACACCGAACCCGTGCTCGGTATGGCGCACCACCTTGCCGGCCACACGGCCGAGTTCATCGAGATAGAGTACCACCGTATCGCCAATGCTCGGACGGTGCGTGGAAATGAGATGCGCCCCCGCACAGGAGATATCCTGCGTGACCATCGTATGCTCTTCACTGGACCCGTCCAGGAAGCGCCCATCAATGGCCATCAGAATGCGGCGAAACCGGCGCTTGTCCTGGGTCATAGGCGAGACCGCGACAGCCTCGTTGCGTTCCGGTTGAGCCTTAGCGGTAACGACCATCCCAGCCCCAATTCCCATGAAACCACGTCTCACCCAATCGGGCGTCGCAAACTTCCGGATATAAAGAGCGGTGGTTCACAAATGGTTGAGGCGCCGCGCTGGCCCCCGAAGAGGACCCCAATGCCAAAGCCTTCCTATGTCGAAACCAGACGCAGACGCGGCTGGCGCGGTGCCCGTTCCGGTGGCCAGATCCCGACCAGCCTATGGGTCCAAATCGGCCGGCCATCCAACAGCCCCTCACCCCCTAGCGACTGGTAGAGCCCCAGCAGCCGCCCAGCGCCCCCACGGTCTGCCGGCAACGGCGCCAGTGCCAACTCGACCTCCAGCCGGCGACCCGCCAGCGTTTCCCCCCGCGCCCGGGCCAATGCCGGTGCGCTCCCTTCGACCACAGCCCCGATCAGACCCTCGATCATCTGCCGGTCAGGTCCTGTCCAGAGACTGAGGAAATCATGGTCCACCAGCGCCCTGCCGAGCTGTGCGGAAACGCCTTCCCCGGCGCTGGAAAAGATCCAACTCCCCTCCGGCGTCTGGCGCACCAGGAAGAGATTGGACAACAGATCCGCCTGGTCGGTCCCGATGACAGGCTCATCGGCCGGGCCAGAATTCAAGCCGTCCATCCGCTTCCACGCGTCCAGCATGATCTTCGTATTCGGATGCGCAATGCGTTGCAGCATGCAGGGTGTGCTCCGGCGGCGGGATTTGCAGTCCGGGTAAGCCCGGTCCCTACATCCTCGCGTCTTGTATCTGCCGCCGAAAACGCAAGCGCCGCGCCATGGCACGCCCACACCCCCCTGTGCGGGAAATTCACCGCCTCGGGGCGAACCCACTCTCCAGTGGCGCCAGCAGGGCTCCGCCCACACGCCCTCGCTGGGGAAACCGCACAAGGGCCGGCCCACGCCCGCGTGTCAGCGCGAGACAGACCGCTGCTTGCAGGCCGCTACTCGCAGCCCGACCGGGTCAAACCCCGCGGCGCGTCACAAGCAGTGCGACGGCGCCTGCCAGGATCGCCGCTTCAAAAGCAATGAACGCATGAAAATCGGACCGTGGGGCGCCGTGCAGGATCCACGAGATCGGCCGGGCGAAGCAATAACCCCCCATATACGTCGCCAGAAACCACAGCGCGGGCCGGCCCATCCGGTCGAGCAGCGCTCCCGCCAGACACATCGCGCCGGCGCCGAGACTGACCCCGCCATAGATCCCACTCATCTCGAAGGCGCCATTCGGCCCCGAGACGTTGACCCCAAGCTGGCTCGTCATCTGTAGTGGGCTCGTCAGGCTCCAGAAGCCGAAGGCGAAAAAGCTGAGGGCAACAAGCCCCAGAAAGATACGCGTCACCATGGTGTGCTGGCTGAACACGCACGGCCCCGGTCTTGCGCGCCGCGCTTGACCTGACCACGAATGTCCCTAAGCCTCCCCTTTTGCAGACGGCGGAGCCTTCGTCTTGCCCCTCTATCCTGCACACGACAGCCCGCTTGTCGGGGTCATCATGGGCAGCCAGTCGGACTGGCCGACAATGGGCCACGCCTGTGAAATCCTTAACCAGTTCAACGTGCCGCACGAAGCAAGGATCGTCTCCGCCCATCGCACACCCGATCGGTTGGTGAAGTATGCCGAGGCGGCGCGCGGTCGAGGGTTGAAGGTCATCATCGCCGGCGCCGGCGGTGCGGCCCACCTACCCGGAATGGCGGCGGCCTCAACCTCCCTGCCGGTGCTTGGGGTCCCGGTCCAATCAAAAACCCTGTCCGGTCTCGACAGCCTGCTCTCCATTGTCCAGATGCCGCGGGGCATACCCGTTGGATCCCTCGCAATCGGTGAGGCCGGCGCGTTGAATGCCGCTTTGCTTGCCGTCTCGATCCTCGCGGGCAACGATGAAACGTTGCGGATCGCCCTCGACGCCTATCGCCGCGCGCAGACCGAAGCGGTCGCCGACATCCCCGAAACGGGCCAGCTTGCGGGAAGCCCGCCAGGAAAAACACAGCCAGGAGACCCAGTACCAACGAGCGGCCAGCAGAACTGATGGTCCCCATCGGCGGCACGATTGGCATCCTGGGCGGCGGACAGCTTGGGCGAATGCTCGCCGATGCCGCGGCCAAGCTCGGTCTGGATGCCATTATCTTCTGCCCGGAAGCCGATACGCCCGCCGCGCGCACCGCAGCCAGACATTGGGAGGGCGCCTTCAACGACGACGAAGCGCTGTCAGCGTTCGCCCGCGCCTGCGATGTCGTGACGCTGGAATGGGAAAACGTGCCGGTCGCCGCCGCAGAGACAGTCGCGGCCACGGGCACACCCATGCGGCCGGGCGCAAAAGCCCTCGGCGTCGCCCAGGACCGCGCCAACGAAAAGCGTTTCCTCGAAGCGTGCGACATCCCAGTGACCCCCTGGCGCACCGTCGACAGCGCCGAAGCGCTACAGTCAGCGCTTTCAGATTTCGGCGGCCGGGGCATCCTGAAGACCCGCCGCGAAGGCTATGATGGCAAGGGCCAATTGCGTCTCGGTGCAGAGGCCGACGCACTGGATGCGTTTTCGGCCCTTGGCGGGCAGCCGTGCATCCTCGAGGCCTTCGCCCCGTTCGAGCGGGAAATATCGGTGATCGTCGCCCGCACACCGGATGGCGAGACCGCCACATGGGATGTTCCCGAAAACATCCATCGCGGGGGTATTCTAAGACGCTCGCAAGTTCCGGCTGCGATAACCCCCGAAACAGCAGCGACGGCCAAAGCTGCCGCGGTCCGGCTTGTGACGACGCTCGACTATATCGGCGTCCTCGCCCTTGAGTTCTTCGTCATGGAAGGGGGCGCCCTGCTCGCGAACGAGTTTGCGCCCCGCGTTCATAATTCCGGTCACTGGACCCCGGAAGCCTGCCGTACAGGACAGTTCGAAAACCACATCCGCGCCGTGGCTGGATGGCCCCTAGGCCGAACGGAACTTGTCGCGCCAGGTGTGGTCATGGACAACATCATTGGCGAGCTCCCGCTCTTGGCGGATCTCCCGGATGGCGCGCTCACCCTTTACGGTAAGCACGAAGTCCGGGTCGGACGGAAGATGGGCCACATCGTCCGGCTCACCGGGCTTTGACCCTGCCCCATCCGCGGCCTCCAATTCCCGCCGCAGCGCAAAAGCCGACTGCCAGACATCGTGGGCATAGGCGTCTTCCTCGGCGATAACGCCCAGCAGCTCCGTCTCAAACTGGTCGAGTTCGGTCTCCCGCTCGGCAACATCGTCTTCCCGGTCGCCCATCGCCTTGCCCGTATTCACAAGGGCCGATCCAGCAAAGCTCAAAAGGATGCCGAACGCCGTGATCACGACACCATAGAGTGACGCATCTTCCAGCGAGAATGGCGCCTCCACCACATCTGCCCCAGCCGATACAACGGGGATCAGCCCATCTTCCCGCTGCTGCAACATCGCAAGCCGATCGGAGAGGGCCGCGCCTTCTGCGCGCATCGCCGCAAGCGTCTGACCGCCGCGGATTCCGTCGATCGCACCGAGATAGAGACCCCGGCTGGCGAGATAGGTCTGGGCGCGCTTGATGTCCTCCGCCGCATCGGCGTTCATCAGCGCAATCAGCGTATGGGTCTGCTGCATCTCCTCCCGGGTGAGTGCCAACGTCTCCTCTGCTGCCGTGAACTTCTGGTTCCGGTCTGCGCTCGCCTGCTCGGCTTCGCTCACCTGCCCCTGCAGGGCGAGGATGTTCGTATAGCCGTCGCTGCAGGCCACCAGCGCCAGCAGCACGCCATAGACGGCTGCCTGTCGCCAGTGCCGGTCGATGACTTCGGCGATCACCGCAATGCCCAGCGCAATCGTGGTCACGGCGATGACAAAGCCGAGGAAACCGATGCCCGGGATGGTCGGCAACAGCGCCGTGATACCGGTGAACGAGACCATGCCGCTCATGGCCGCCAGCGCGAAAGCGGCCGCTGTCAGGGTATACCCGGCGAGGGTTCGGGGTGAAAAACGCATCAGACTGTCCTGTTCCTCGTGTGGTCGGTGGGTGCCCCGTTCAGGTCGCCAGCGCACCCCAGGCGGAAGGGCGCTGCGCCCTGAACCTGGCACCCGCTAGCGACTAGTTCACCGCCGCATCATCGCTGGCCGCACTGCTCTCCAGCCGGTCTGCCTGCACCTGCTTGAGCGCCTCCTGGTCCGCCGAGATCAACGTCTCGATCAGCGCCATCTCCGCTTCCCTCACCGCGATGAACGTCTCCCGGCGCTTGCGCATCAACGCGCGATAGCGGCTGACGGTGGACAGGAGTTTCTTTGATTTCGCGGCAGACATGGGGCTCTCCATTACGCTTACTCAGGGTGTTGCTGCTGTTCGAACCGCCCGTGGCCAGCTCCGATCGACAGGATCAGCGCGCCCGCGGAATTCGTTAACAAGCAAAGCCCGAAACGTTTTCCACAGAGGGGCTGAAACCCCGTTTCGACCGCGCAGGATGCTCCACTCCGTGCTCGAAACAAGAACAAACCGCCAACTATTTAACAAAAGGTTAACAGCAATGCCCCGCGCGGGAATTCAAGACGTTACATTTCTGTTAGCGCGCAAGGAAAATCGTTAACAAAGCGCACCGCCGCTTCCACACGGCGCAACCCAAAAGAAACCCCTCCCCTTTCCCCGCCAAGCCTGCTTGGATGTTCCAAAATCAACGCGGGAAGGAAACACCATGCACACCAACGTCCAGGGCAGATGCGACCCACGCTTCGAGCCGCTCAAAGCCGAGTTCGAGCGAAACTTCACAGAGCGCGGCGAAGTCGGCGCCTCGGTCGCGCTCAGCGTCAATGGCGAAACCCTTGTCGACCTCTGGGGCGGCACCGCCAATCCCGAGACCGGCGAGGCCTGGACCGAACACACCACCTCCATCGTGTTCTCCTGCACCAAGGCCGCCACCGCCCTCTGCGCCCATATCCTGATCGACCGCGGCCTGCTCAACCCCGCCGCTCCCGTTTCCGAATACTGGCCAGGCTTCGCCCAGAACGGGAAGGAAGCCACCACCGTCCAGATGATGCTCAACCATGAGAGCGCCGTCCCTGCCTGCCGCGACCCCATCCGCGAGGGCGGCTTCCTGGACTGGGACTACATGGTTAGCCGGATGGAACAGGAAGAAGCCTGGTGGGAGCCCGGCACCCGCAATGGCTACCACATGGTCAATTTCGGCTGGACCGTCGGGGAGCTCGTCCGCCGCGTCTCCGGAAAATCCCTCGGCCAGTTCTTTGCCGACGAGGTGGCCGGCCCCACCGGCGCTGACTTCTGGATCGGCATTCCTGAAGATTTCCCCCACCCCATCGCGCCGATCGCCATATACGAGCCGAAGCCCGATGACATCCCGACGGCCTTCGCCATCAACCTCATGACAAAGCCCGGTTCCCTGCAAGCGCTGTCCTTCATGAATGCCGGCGGGTGGACTCCCAACGATGCCAGCGCCCACCGCGCTCAGATCGGCGGCGCCGGCGGCATCTCCAATGCCCGCGGTCAGGTCGCCATGTACACGCCCCTTGCGACCAATAACGGACAGCTCGTCTCCAATGATCGCCTCGACGCCATGACTCGCGTGACCACAGCCACCAGCCTCGACGCCACCCTCCTTACCCCCACGCGCTTCGCCTCGGGCTTCATGAAATCCATGGACAGCCGCGCCTATCCCCAAGGCGACCAGATGAGCGCGATCATGGGCGAGCGCGCCTTTGGCCATGTCGGGGCCGGCGGCTCAATCGGTTTTGCAGACCCCGAATGTGGCCTCGCCTTCAGCTATACCATGAACCAGATGGGCCAGGGCCTCCTGCTCAATGCGCGCGGCCAAAGCCTCATTGACGCGGCCTACCGCGCCCTTGGCTACCGCACAAACGCGCCCGGCGCCTGGGTGCGATAACAGAGGCGCCAATCTCACTAGGGAACCCGCAAATCAGGCCGCGCCGCCGGCAAACCGGTCGAGAAACGGCTTGAACACCCGCGCCCCGGCCTGGCCAAACCGCATGGCGCCCTTGAGCCGGGCCGCGATGAACGCATCCAGGTCGTCGCTGGCGGGATCGCGAAGCCAATAGAGCACGATCGGCCCGATCGTCGCCGCCAGAAGGGCGCGCTTTGAATAGTAATTATAGTCCTCGGAGGTGTCGCCGACCCCCGTCCAGACCGTGTTGGCCACAGACCAGGTTCGCGCGGCGGCATCGCCCGTGCCCCAGGGCATGAACCCCCTGACCGACGCACGCGAAACCGCCTTCCGGTTCGGCTCAAGAACGTCGAGCCAGGTCCGAACGCCCAACGCAACGCGCTCATGCACGCGCAGGGGCTCAAGATCTGCCGCCGCCAGCCGGTCCCGAGCCTCCGCTTCCGCTCCGTCAAAGAAAGCGCGCAACAGGTCGCGAACGCCCATCGGCGCGGCGAGGGCCTGCTCGCCTTCGGTAAGGCCCGCCTCGGCCGCTGCCTTGCTCGCCGCCGCCGAGGTCCAGCCTTCGCTTGGAACCAACGGTAGCAAATGGGCGAGCCAGGTCGCGCGGAAGGCTTCTGATGGAGTGCTCATGATCCACATATAGGTGTAGGCACGCCCGAACGCCCGTGTTATAGGCGCGCACATCCAGTCGGGGCCTACGCCCAGGCCACAACCCAGACACTGCTACGCGCTGGCCCTCCAAGCGACCTGCGCGTTTTGCCCATGGAGAAGACCCATCGTCCAGATCATCGTCCGCGACAACAATGTCGAACAGGCCCTGCGCGCGCTGAAGAAAAAGATGCAGCGCGAAGGCCTCTTCCGCGAAATGAAGGCCCGGACCCACTTCGAAAAACCGTCCGAGAAAAAAGCGCGCCAGAAAGCCGAAGCCGTTCGCCGCGCCCGTAAGCTGGCCCGCAAACGCGCCCAGCGCGAAGGCCTCGTCTAAGGCTTTCCACTTTGATCTCCCGCTGTGCTGCGCGCTGGCGCGCTTCGCTACGCGATGGATCGGGTTCAAGACTGTTGTTCTTGCCCGGTCTCAACCAACGCGCCTCCCCCGCCTTGTGGGGTGCGAGGATCAGCAATCGATGAAATCGGTCGCCCGAGCACGGATAGGGGGCGGGGTCACCGCCCGCACAACGCGCACACCAGCAGCGTACAGCCCAGCCCCCATCCCCAATCAAGACTTATCCCACACTTTCTGCGCCTAGCGCCCTGTAATCCTTGAAGTCCCCCTAAACTTATCCGCCCCCTCTGGGGCAGTGGTATACTGCCCTCAAATGTCGAACATCACCGACACCATCGAAGAGCTCCGCCCCTTCGGCGAACAGCTATACACCCGCGTGATCGGCCGGGATGATCTCCATCTCGCGCCCGA
>JBCDLC010000038.1:0-30202 GCA_038745855.1 Pseudomonadota bacterium
CAGGACGCCGGAAAGCCACTCAAGGTCGCCTTCATCGCCGTCGCCCGGGTCTTCCTAACACAGCTCAACGCCATCATCCGGGAAGGCCGGAACTACGTCCCAGGCTGACGCCTAGAACAACAGTTGCTACGGGGCTACGGGGCGGGGGAAGGATCGGGAAGGACCAGCAGTCTTGAACTCGATCCATCGCGTCGCGGAGGGCGGAGCCCGGAGCCCAGCGGGGGATCAAGGCATCATGCCCGATCAAAGCATCATGCGATCAAGGCAGAATGAATATTCAGTCCTTGTTGGCCATCCACCGGGCGTAGATTGCCGTTGGCAGGAGCCGGGCGGCGCCTTTCTGGGGCAGGGCCATTTCGCCGATTTCCATTTGGCCGCCGAAGGGGGACATTCGGTCTGCCAGGGCTTGACCGATCGAGAGATAGGACAGGCGAACGGCGTAGGCCGTGAGGATCACGAAAAGGGGGTCGGGCGTGAGCAGGTTGCGGGCTGCGTCCAGAAGGCCAGTGAAGTCGTTTTCAAACCGCCAGGTCTCGTTCTTTGGGCCGCGTCCGAACTTGGGGGGATCGAGTATGATGGCGTCATACCGGTTGCCGCGGCGATTTTCCCGGGCGACGAACTTCATGGCGTCGTCCGTGATCCACCGGATGGGGCGATCCTCAAGGCCAGAAAGGGCCTGGTTGGCCTTGCCGTAGCCGTTTGATTTCGGGCTGGCGTCGAGGTGGACGACCTCAGCGCCAGCAGCGGCGCAGGCCAGCGACATCATCCCCGTATACCCGAACAGGTTGAGCACCCGTACAGGCCGCCCGGCCCGTCCAATCTGATCGGCGGCGAATGTCCAGTGGACCGAGTGTTCCTGGAAAAGGCCCAGGTGCCGGAAAGGCGTTCGGCGCACCTCGAAGGTGAGCGATTGCCAGGCCATGGGCCAGACATCCGGGGCGGAGGGATTGATCCGCTCCCATCGTCCGCGATCATTGTCTTCGCCGCCCGTTTCGAACCGCGCATCGGCGCGCCAGGACGTGGGCTGTGACTGGGGCGTCCAATAGGCTTGGGGATCGGGGCGGATGACGGTTTGTGTGCCGAAGCGCTCAAGTTTCAGCCCGTCGCCGCTGTCGAGCAAGGCGTAGTCCTGCCAATCATCCGCGATGAGGAGACGCGTGGTGATGGGCATATCGCGTTCAGTATCGTGGCTGGGCAGATCAATCTGGCCCCTTCCTGTGACGTCTGTCATGTGAAGTCCCCCTGCCGCCAGACCTCATAGACCATGATGGCCGCCGCCTGGGCCAGGTTGAGGCTGTCGGCGCCGCCGCGCATGGGGATGCGCACCCGTTGATCGCAGGCCTGCTCCATGGCCGGGGGCAGCCCCGACTGTTCATTGCCCATCAGTATGGCGGATCGGCTCTTATAGTGCGCCTCATCGTGGCGAACGGTGCCGTTCATGCTGGCTGCGGAAAGCTGGATCTGGTGGGCCTTTGTCCAATCGAGGAACGCCTGGGCGCTGGTCTGGACCACGGGGATGTCGAAGATGGACCCCATGGAGGCGCGTACCGCCTCGACGGAGTAGGGGTCGCAGCACGTTTCCACCAGCAGGACGCCATTCATGCCGGCGCAATCTGCGGTGCGTACGAGTGTGCCGAGGTTTCCAGGGTCGCGAACTTCGTAGAGGGCGAGGAACCGGGCCGAATGGGCGTTGACCGCAAGGTCTGCGAGGGATTGGGCGCGCTGCCGGAAAGCGCCTTGCACCGACTGGGGATTGTCTTTCCGGGCCATCCTGGCCATCAGGTGCCCGGGGGCGTGGACGACGCGCGCGCCATGGGTCTGCGCACGCGCTTGCAAGGCGGCGACAGGGGCATTTTCGGCCGATGCGGTGGAGACGACCAGCGTTTCAAGGGTCCAGCCGCGGGCGAGCCCCTGGGTGATCAGCCTGATCCCTTCGGCGAGAAACAGGCCGGTTTCGGCCCGGCCCTTCTTACGGTCGAGGCTTCGAAATCGCTTAACGATTGGGTTTGATGCGCTTGTAATTTCGTCGATTTTCGAGGTCATGATGATCGCTGCCGAGTTTCCCTTGCCGGGCTTTCACCTTTCGGGCAAACCTGCGGGTCCTTCGCCGACAGATGTGGGGAGCAGATGCGCATTGTCGACACGCTTATGGTGGTTCTGGGCTTGGCCGGGATCGCCCTGTTGGGATGGTGGGGATGGGCGAAAATGCCGGAGGCGGCAAGCGCTATCGAAACCCAGCTACAGGTCGCAGCCCAGGATGAGTTGCAACGCGCGGGCCACACGTGGGCGCAGGTGTCGATGGAGGGCCAGGTGGCAACGGTGCGGGGGACCCAGCCGAATGCTGCGCGCGTGGCCGAGGCGGCGCAGACGGCGCTGACGTCGAACGGGAATGGTGGCTTGGTCTATGGCGGCGTGACCGTGGTGCAGACCCTGATCGATGCGCCGGCGGTGGTTTCGCCCTTCACGTGGGGGGCTGAGAAATCTGCGGACGGCGGGGTCGAGCTTACGGGGTTTGTGCCCAGTGACGGGGTGAGGGAACAGCTTGAAGCGCTTGTGGGAGAGCGGGGCGGGGCGGTGCGGCGCGATGGGCAGAGCCTTGCGTCGGGCGCGCCAACGGCCGATTGGGGGGAAATTGCGGCGGACGGCCTGTCGCTTCTCCTGATGCTCGACGAAGGGGAGGTGCGCTTGCGTGACCGCCAGCTCACGCTGTCGGGGTTTTCTTCGGCGGCTTCGGTGCGGGCACATGTGGCGGCGGCTGTGTCAGCGCTTGGGGCGCCCTATGCCGGAGCGGTGGATCTGCGCGGACCGGGGCTTTGGTCTGCCCGTCATTTCCGGGACGCGCTGCTATTCTCAGGCCAGGTCGAGAGCGAAGACGAACGGGCGGAGATCCTGGAGATCGCGGGTTCGGTTTTTGACGGCGCGATCGTGGATGAGATGGTCGTTGTCGAGGCCGGGCAGAACCTTGGCTGGATGGACGGGGTGCGGTTGGGGCTGCCGCAGTTTGCCCGGTTTCTTACCGGAGAGATGGCTTTTGATCCGGGTGGGGACGGATACCGGTTTGAAGGGGAGGCGAGCGGCTCGACGCTGCGCTTTCTGACAGAAGATCTCGAGCGGCTGACGGGGCCCTATGCTGTGACGCTGTCGGCGGCGAGCGTTGAGGTTGCAGTGGATGAGATCGCCGGCGTCGACTTTTCGGCGGATCCCCGGGAGGCGTGCGAGGCGGCTTTCGCGTCGGTGCTGGATGTGAACCGGGTGGTTTTCGGGACGGGATCGGCATCGATTTCCCGGGAGAGCGGCGAGACGCTGGACAAGCTGATGGCGGTTGCAGGCCGCTGTGACCCGGCGCTGGTTTTCGAGCTGGGCGGACATACGGATAATCAGGGCGCTCGGGGGGCGAACCGGGTGCTGAGCGAGGCGCGGGCCCAGGCGGTTGCCAACTACATGGCGGAGACCGGGTTTGATCGCACGCGGCTCCTGGTTGTGGGGTATGGCCCCGATCAGCCGATTGCCGACAACACAACGCCAGAAGGGCGGAGCGCCAATCGGCGCCTTGAGTTCAAAGTACTGGAACGGAGCGAGGAATGATCTGGCTTGCAACCCATATCTGGATGCTGCTTGCGGCGGCGGGCCTCACGGGCCTGTTCCTTGGCCTCGGCATCCGGGGGCTCATGCTTGGCGGCAAAGCCCGCCGTGCGATGGTTGAGCGGGATGTCGCGCTGACGGAATTGGATCGGGCCAAGTCCGAAATCGAAGCGCTCTATGCCGCGCAGCGCCAGGCGCGGCCCGTTCCGGCGGTGGCAAACAATGGATCTTCTGAACTGTTGGAGGATCGCGCCCGGGAGATCGATGGGTTAAATGCGCAGCTTGCCGAGGCACGACGTGAGATTGAAAGCCTGAAGGCCGAACGCTCTGACAGCGGCGAGGGCGGGTCTTCGGCGGCGATGCTTGCGGGGGCAGCGGCGGCTGGCGCGCTTGCTGGTGCTGGGGCGCGTGCTGGAGCCGGCGCGGGGGCGTCTGACGGTGCGCCTGCGGCACCTGAAGATGGGGAGGCCAGTCTCGAATGGCGAAACCGCTATCTCGAGTCGCGCGTTCGGCGGCTTGAAGAGGAACTTGCAGCGGCGGTTCCCTCGGAAGCGTCAGGAGCCGGCGGCGAAACCGCCGAACCGGCGCCGGCCGAGGCGGCTGACCCCGGTGCCGGTATCGACCCGACGGACCTGGCGAAGATGCGCTGGCAGAACGGCTATATGCAGACCCGTGTCCGGGTTCTTGAAGACAAGCTCACCCTTGCTACAGCGAAGGCGCTTTCGCCCGTGGCCGACGGGCCAGAGGATGTGTCGCCGCAAGCAACGGATGTTACCCCTGAGCACGCTTCGGCGTCGAAACCGTCTGAAACGACGGATGAGGAGGTTGCGCGTTTGCGGTGGCGGAACCGCTATCTTGAGGGTCGTCTCGCCTATCTCGAAGAGGGGGGTGTCGCCCCTGAATTGGAGGGGACGAGCACTGGCGGCGGGGCAGCGACCCTGGCGGCGGGGGCCCTTGCAGCGGGCGCTGCCGCGGCGGAACACGCCCAGGCGGCGGTTGAAAATTCCAATGACGATCGCCCGGCGTCTGACCTGGCCAGTGATGTGCCCATAGAAGATGCGCCCCTTGCGGATGTCGCGGGCGAGGCTGTAACGAGCGAAGCATTTGCGGGTGAGCCAATGCAAGACTTGGCCGCCGAAGACGGTCTCTCAGACACGCCGAGCGGCGCGGCGCCCGAAGCGGAACTGGAGACGGGGCCAATACCCGAGCCAGAACAGGCCATCGACGAGGCCGACCAGACCGCTTCGGACACGCTGGCGGCGCCAGAAATCACCGAAGCAATCACCGAAGAAATCACCCAAGACATCGCCCCTGAGCATACGCCCGAAACAGAGCTGGACGGGCAGCCTGATCCCGAACCTGTGATGGAGCCGGCGCCCGCGGTTGAGGCGGAAGCATCGGCGGATCGGGCAGACGACGCGACCGGCGAGGCCCCAGAGACGGTAGAAGAGGCGGTAGAAGGAGCGGCAGAAGAAGCAGGTGAATTGGAGGCGGTAGAGGAAACGGCGGACGATGAAACCTTTGCATCGCAAGAAGAGACCGACCTAGGACCAGAGGCGGCCCTCGCAATCGAGCAGCCGCCCGGTATCGCGAAACCACGGGACGCCAGCGATGATTTGACGGAAATCGGCGGCATCGGCCCGCGTATCCAGGACGTCCTCAACGAGCTTGGCATCTACCGGTTCAGCCAAATCGCTGCCTGGACACCGGAAAATGAAGCCTGGATCGATGATTATCTCAGCTTTTCCGGCCGTGTGGGTCGGGAACTCTGGGTGGCACAAGCACAGAAACTTGCCGCTGACGGGGATGCGAACTGATTCCGGCGCGAAATGATGGGGCGTCTGCGGCGATACGAACATGTGTGGCGAGACGTGCCTTGCTTTCGCCAAGGGGTGTTCAGTGGACGTTCAAATCGCCGCGTGCATTAGTAAACAAGATGCCAAGTCTATTGAAGGAAGAGGTCAATCGATGGAAGAGCGGATGAAAATTGACGGGGCGCTTCTGAAAGATGCGCCGAAGGTCAATCTCTCCCGGCGGGGCCTGGTGATGGGGCTTGCGGCCGGAACGGTTTTCCCAATCCTCACCAATTGCACGACCAACCCCTACACGGGCGAGACGGAACTGGCCTTTGTCGGTGAAGGCCAAATCGCGCAGATGGCGTCGACCGCATGGTCTGATCTCAAGACCCAGACACCGCAAACCACGGATCCGGCGCTGGAACGACGTGTCATGGGGATCTGGGACCGGATCGAGCGGGTGACGCCCAAGGCCGGTGAACAATGGGATGTGGCCGTCTTCGACACCGACGATGCCAACGCGTTTGTGATGCCGGGCAACCGGGTTGGCATTTATCGCGGGATCGTCGACCTTGCAGAGAATGACGACCAGGTCTCGGCTGTTCTCGGCCACGAGGTTGGCCATGCGGTCCGCCGCCACGCCAATCAGCGCATGTCCCGGGCCGTTCTGGCCCAGGGCGCATTGCTCGCCGGCCAGGTGGCCGTCGCATCATCGCGGGAGTTGAGCCAGTATGGCAACATGATTGGCGCGCTTGGTGGAGCCGCGCTGCAGTTTGGTGTCGTGCTGCCCTACAGCCGCGAAAGCGAGACCGAGGCCGATATCGACGGCGTCGATTACATGCATGCCGCCGGGTATGACGTGACCCAGTCGGTGCGCCTGTGGGAGTTGATGGATGAAAAGTCTTCCGGCCAACGCCCGCCGGAATTCATGTCCACGCACCCCGATCCGCGAAACCGCGCCAGCACCCTTAAGAACTATATCAATGCGAAGGGCTATGCCCTGATCTGATGCGTTGATTGTCCAGAAGCAGATGCTGCACCAGACTTCTGTCTTGTTATCTGAGGATCGCGGGTTTGTCGCTCCACACGCGTGTCATACGGTAGCGTTTTAAAACCACAGATCCGCGACACACCGGGTGTCGTGTGGGCGTTCCTTGAACGTATCCAGCCCGTCGAAATGCCTGATCGGGACCGTGCGGATCGCGTCTGGCGTGTCGCACAGGCGCAGGTTGACGGCGGTTCGTTGTCGGCCCTCCGTATCCCTTGCGATGGCGATGAAGTGGCTCATGCAGCCACATGCAGTGCAGAAGTGGACGTCGAGTTGTCCGTCGTCCGCTCGCCGATAGGTCGCCGTATGCCCCGTCGTCGTGATATCGTGATCGATTTGTCCGTAGGCCCACAGGGCGCCATAACGCCGGCAGAGCGTGCAATTACACGCTGTCGCAGCGGTGGGGTGGGCCATGAACGTCCAGCCCACCGCGCCGCAATGGCAGCGGCCCGTCAGCATGCGGCCCTGCGGCGCTACATCGGGGTCCGGCGGAGTTTTGCCAGGTCAGGATACACCGGCTCGCGGCGTTCCGTTTTCGCTTCGAAGGCCTCTTTCATGTGCGGCGGGGCCAACATCGACGCGTTCCAGACGCCGATATAGTCGAGCGTGTCGGCCGTGGTGTGGTCCCGGCCGTAATTGATCAGCACCTTGGAGCCGGTCACGGCGATCGGGTTCTTCGAAGCGATTTCCCTGGCGGTGTCCAAGACGTGGGCAAGCATGGCTTCATGGGTGTCGAAAACGCCGTTCACCAGGCCGATGCGTTCGGCGTCCTGGGCGGTGAGTTTGCGGCCGGTATAGGCCAGCTCTTTCACCCATCCGAGCGGGATGATCTGCTGGAGGCGCGGGAACGTCCCGACATCCGCGGTCATGGCGATATTGATCTCGGCGATGGTGAAGAAGGTGTCGGTCGTGCACCAACGGATGTCACCGGCGCAAACCATGTCGATGGCCCCGCCGATGACGCCCCCTTGCAGCGCGAACAGGACGGGCACGCGGGCGTTTTCCAACGCGTTGAAGCTGCTCTGGATCTTGGCGATGTTGGAACGAAAGGCTTCGGCCGCGACGTAGTGGTCGTGGTATTTCTCACCACCGGCAAAGTTCGCAAGGTCCATCCCGGCAGAGAAGTGCTTGCCGGTCGATGAGATGACGATCACTCGGGCGAGCGCGTCGCTGTCGATGGCCTCGACGATTTCTGGTAACTCGTTCCAGAACGCCTTGGTCATGGTGTTCAACGCGTCGCCGCGCTTGAGCACGAGATGGGCGACCTTGTCTTCGATCGTGACATCAAAGCAGTCGTAGCCGTTGCGTAGCATGTGTTTCCTCCTCACTGGGCCGATCGTGGGTTGTTCCCACTACCTCGCTGACGAGAGTAAGCCTGTCTTGTGCTTCGCGCCAATGCGGCGCAGGGGCAGGGCGCAGGAATTCCTTGTATTTTCCGCTGGTTTTCTTGATGTGGTGGGGAAACAAGCAATGGGGACCCCTATGACCACAGCGAATTTCCCGGTGAATGGGCGGCGCGGCCGTTGGCTCGCAGTGGCTGCAGCCCTAATTGGATTGGGCGTGGTCGCAGGGTGTGAGACGACCGACGGCGAGGCGCTTGGCGCCGTTCTCGGCGACGTGCTGGGAAGTGCGGCCGGGGACGAGGCGGGCGCCGGGCTATCGACGCTGGAAATCGAAGCGGGGCTGCGTGAGGCGCTGACCCTGGGCACGGAACGGGTTGCCAGCCAACTCGGCCAGACCGATGGCTACTTCGCCGATCCAGACATCAAGATCCCCCTTCCGGGGCGCCTTGGCGATCTGCAATCGGGCCTGTCGCGGGTTGGTCTGTCGGCGCCGCTGGACGATCTCGAATTGAAGCTCAACCGTGCGGCGGAGGCAGCCGTGCCCGATGGCAAGCGGCTGGTCATTGCGGCGGTCAAGGAGATCACCCTGGAAGATGCCGTCGGTATTCTGAAGGGCGAGGACAATGCTGCGACCGAGTTCCTGCGGGCGAAAACCGAAACCGGTCTTGAGCAAGCTCTGACGCCGTTCATGGACCAGGCGCTCACCAGTTCGGGGGCCTTTTCAGCCCTCGAAACGGTGGCCAACAACAATGGCCTGGGTGCGGTGGCCACGGACCTCAAGACAGACCTCACAGAGACGGCCGTAGACCGGGGGCTGGACGGGCTCTTTTTCTACCTCTCTTCAGAGGAGAAGAAGATCCGCGAGAACCCGGTGGCGAGAACGACCGATCTCCTGAAGAAGGTTTTTGGTTCGCAGGCATGATCCGCAGGTTTCGCCACGCTGTCCTGGATGGGGAGATGGCCGGTGTGGAGTTCGGCGATCCGCTGGCGCCGCTTTCTGCGGTCTGGTTTCACGCGACCGGTTTCAACGCGATGACCTACCAGTCCATCCTGGCGCCGCTGGGGCTTCGGGCGCGCGTGGCGGCCGTGGACCTGCGCGGACATGGCCTCACGACGCTGCCCGCCCAGCCGTCAAAGCTCAAGAGTTGGCGCCGCTACCGGGACGATGTGATCGCTTGGCTGACGCAACAATTGCCCCTTGAGGAGATGGGCGGTGGCCGGCGGAGACGCGGCGTGGTTCTGGGGGGACATTCGATGGGCGCAACCGTCGCGCTCCTGGTGGCTGGGGAGCGTCCTGACCTTGTAAAGGGGTTGGTGCTCGCTGATCCGGTGATCCTGTCGCCCGGATACTACCGTGCCAATCATGTGGCACCTCTTGTCGCCCAGCTCACGCAGAATGCCTCGGGCATGGTCAAACAAGCGCGGAGGCGCCGACCGGCTTTCCCGTCTCCTGAAGTGGCCCGGGAAAAATACAATGGGCGCGGGGCTTTCACCACGTGGCGTGAACCGTTCCTCGAGGACTACCTGCTGGACGGTCTCCAGCGCGTCGACGGTGGAACCGATGCCGATGATCGCGAACAGGTTTGGAGCCTCACGTGCACGCCCGCGTGGGAGGCGGCCACGTTCGGCGCCCAACGGAACCGGCCCTGGGGGGCGCTCAAAACCGTACGGGAAGCCCGCACGCCAATGATCATCCTGAGGGCAGAGACGGGATCTGTCATGTCCGATGCGTCGGTGCGCAGGCTTGAAAAACAGAACCCGGGCGTTGCTGTGAAGACCTGCCGGGGGACGACGCATTTCCTGCCGATGGAAGCGCCTTATGAGGTGAGAGATACGCTCTCGGCCTACATTTCTCGTCTCGTTGAGGGATTTTCACCCGGCGAGGAAGGCCCGATCCGGCGGACGCTCGATAGCGGTGAAAGGGGATAGTGGCTGACACTACGTTTGCGGCGTGCTGATCCATTCACAGCGGTCTTGTCCACCGGTTGGAACAAAACAGGATTTTCCCTTTGTAGGTTTGTAAGTTCGGTGTATGTTCCATCCTTGGAAAGGTTGGATCATGCCATCTGGAACGTCCTTGACCGTGCAAATTGGAAGTATTGGCCTCGACGGCCTACACCTTGCCCTGGGGGCTTTGCTTCTGGTGACGGGGCTTATCCTGGTTTGGGTTCAGGCGCGCTCGCGCGCGGGGCTGCGTGTGCTGGGTGCGGAAAAGGCCCACCTCGAAGAGCAATTGGCTCGAATGTCGGCACAGGTCGCCTCGATGGAGGATCGTTTGCGCGAGACCACCGACCGCGCAACCGTCGCTGAGCGTGACCTGGCCGTTGCGAACATGCGCGCCGAAGAAGCGCGCCAGCATTTTGCGTCCATGGCACAAGACGCGGTGCGCGCCGCGCACGAGAGCTTTTCCAGGCAGGCGAACGAAACGTTTGCGCGGCAGTCTGAAGCCGCAGAAGCCAATCTGAAGATGCTGTTGGCCCCGATTGGCGGCACGTTCGAGGCGTTCCAGGCGCGGGTCGATGCGCTTGAACGCACGCGTACCGAGGATAGGACCGCAATCTTTGAGCAGGTGAAAGCGATCAGCGCGCAACTTGCCGAAACGCGGCGGGCAACCGGGAAGCTCGCCACCGTGCTGTCATCCCCTCGGGGCGGGGGACGGTGGGGCGAGGAAAGCCTTCGAAACGTCCTGGAAATGGCAGGACTATCGCCCCACGCGGATTTCATCGAGCAGGCCAGCGGTGATGTGGATGGCAAGAGTCAACGCCCGGATGTGATCATCAGGATGCCGGGTGGCCGGGAAATCGTGATCGATGCAAAGGTCACGGTCGAAGACTTTCTGCGGGCGTCCGAGGCTGCGGAGCCGTCCGAGCGGGATGCGTTTCTGGTCGGACATGCCCGCAAGATGCGGGACCATGTGAAACGGCTTGCTGCCAAGGCATACTGGCGCGATTTCGCCGACCGGGTCGATTTCGTCGCCATGTATGTGCCCGGCGAGAATTTCTACGCCGCCGCGCTTCAGCAGGACAGAAGTCTTTTCGATTTTGCCGCTCGTAACCGGGTCCTGATTGTAACGCCGTCAACGCTGATCGCCTTGGCGAAAGCGGTCGCCTATGGGTGGCGACAGGAGGAAGCCGCTGGGCACGCCCGAGAGGCGGCACACCTTGGCCGCGATCTTTACGATGCGCTCCGGTCCATGGCGGGACATATAGAAAAGGTTGGCCAGGGCTTGGGCGGGGCCGTGTCGAGCTATAACGCCATGGTCGGCTCGCTTGAGCGGAATGTGCTGCCAAAGGCGCGCCGGTTCGAAACCTTGCAGATTACCCAGTCGGGCGTGCCGCCCCTGGAAGGGCCCAGCATTGTGGAAGATCCGTTGAGGACGCTTGCACCAGACGACGAACGACCGATCGGGCCCGCGAACGGTCGCCATGATACTGGGTAGGCAAACGCCCGTTCTGTTCGCTTGTTTTCAGGGTCATGAAGCACGGGCGGGCGTCTTGTTGATAATGCCGCGTCTGGCGACGCGTCAGGTGCGGCCGTTGTTGGGTTCGGCAGCGCTGGAATCGGGGGCGCTTGAACAGGGGCGGTTCCCGGCGTAGGCGAGTGGGCAGGCGAAGCGGGAGCGAGCATGACGGCGATAAGACTGGGCATAGCGGGATTGGGCCACGTGGGGTGCGGGCTGATTGGCCTGACGGAGCGCCAGGCGTCCCTCCGTCTCCCGGGATCGCTGAGCATCTCTGGTGTCAGCGCGCGGACCCGCGACCGGGAAAGATCCGTCGATGTCTCAAGCTATGCGTGGTTTGATGATCCCGTTGCTCTCGCCGGTCGTGAAGACATCGACGCATTCGTCGAATTGGTCGGCGGCTCTGACGGGCCCGCCAAGAACGCGGTCGAGACAGCGCTCGATGCGGGTAAACCCGTCGTCACCGCCAACAAGGCGCTCATCGCTGAGCATGGCCAGGCCCTTGCCGAGCGCGCACTGGCGAACGGTGTGGACCTCCTCTTTGAAGCCGCTGTGGCCGGCGGTGTCCCCGTCGTCCGGGTGCTCCGAGACAGCCTCGCCGGTGTCGAAATCCAACGCGTCGCAGGTATTTTAAACGGCACCTGCAATTTCCTCACGACAGAAATGTTGGCCACCGGCCGGACCTACGAGGACGTACTCGCCGATGCCAAAAGGCTCGGTTATGCTGAAGCGGACCCGACGCTCGATGTGTCCGGTATTGATGCGGCCCACAAGGCCGCAATCCTCTCGGCGATGGCCTTCTCGGCCGATCTCGATTTCTCGAAGGTGGCTGTCTCCGGGGTTGATGGGGTGACCTTGCTCGACCTTCGCATGGCAGAACGCTTGGGCTTATCAATCAAACTGATCGCGGAGGGACAGCGGACGGGCGATGCGGTGGTCTGCCGGGTCGAGCCCATGGCGCTTCCCATCGCCCATCCGCTTGCGCAGGTGAACGGATCGTTGAACACGGTGCGGATCGAGGGGGACCCCCTCGGGGCTGTCACGCTCACGGGGCCGGGCGCTGGCCCTGGCCCAACGGCGAGCGCGGTCATGGGCGACATCGCCAAGCTCTTCAATCCCGGGGTGCGATCGGCGTTCGGCCGCGCGCCTCACCATGCCGTGCGGCGCTTTGTTCAGGCGTCTGGCGATGAGACGTCCGCCTTCTTCCTCCGCGTCCAACTCAGTGACCGGTCGGGCGCACTGGCGAGCCTTTCAGACGCTTTGGCCGGGGAGGGAGTTTCTGTGGATAAACTCCTCCAGGATTCGGCCGGTGAAGATGGTGCGAGCCCTGTCGCGATTGTTACCCATCCGGCGGCGCGGGCAACCATGGACAGGGCCGTGGAGCGGGCGGCGTCGCTTGAAAGCGCTGTTGACCGGCCCCGCGCGATCCGTATCGAGGCGGGCACGGAGTTTGCGTGAGGGAAGCATCCTCACCGCCAACGATCGAGCAGCTTGCCCGCAGGGACAAAAAACATGACCGACAGCATACTCATCCCGACTCTGGCCGATGCCATGGTCCGCGTGACCGAGATTACCGCCATCGCCGCCAGTACAGAGGTCGGGCGCGGCCAGGAAAAGGTCGCTGACCAGGCCGCCGTGGATGCCATGCGCACGGCGTTTAATGCCATCGATTTCCAGGGCCGTGTCGTTATTGGTGAGGGCGAGCGAGACGAAGCGCCGATGCTTTATATCGGCGAGGAAGTTGGCACCGGCACCGGACCGGCAATCGACATTGCCCTCGACCCGCTGGAAGGCACAACGCTCACTGCCAAGGCCATGGCGAACGCGCTGGCCGTGCTGGCGATCGCACCGAGGGGCGGCCTTTTGCACGCGCCCGACACGTACATGGACAAGATCGCGATCGGACCGGGCTATGCGCCCGGCATTGTCAGCCTTGAAAAAAGCCCGTCGGACAATGTGCGCGCATTGGCCGAGGCAAAAGGTGTCGCGCCTGAGGCGATCACCGCCTGTGTGCTCGACCGGCCGCGCCATGCCGACATCATCGCCGACATCCGCAGCGTCGGCGCCAGAATCAAGATGATCACCGATGGCGATGTGGCTGGCGTGATCAACACAACCGATCCGTCAACCGGAGTGGACCTGTATCTGGGCTCAGGTGGGGCTCCTGAAGGGGTCCTGGCCGCTGCCGCGCTCAAATGCGTGGGTGGCCAGATGCAGGGCAAGTTGATCTTCCGCAATGATGAAGAACGGCGGCGCGCCGAGAGAGTCGGTGTCACCGATTTCAACAAGACCTATGACCTCCATGACCTGGCCTCTGGGGAAACCGTCTTCTGCGCAACGGGCGTGACAACGGGTGAGTTGTTGGAGGGGGTCAGGACCGTGGGCGACAAAGTTCATACCGAGACTCTTGTCATGACGTCCTCCGACGGTATGGTTCGCCATATAAGAAGTGCCAGAAAGGCCTGATCTCTTAACGCGAGGGGGGGCTGGGTCACCGCAAGATGGCCGGGGGGACTACAAAAAACATCCAAGACCAGCGGCAGCTGATCTTCGTAAACCGCTTCTTTCATCCCGATGAAAGTGCAACATCGCTCATACTCACCGACCTCGCCCGCTATCTTGCAGGCAGTGGCCGGACCGTAACGGTGGTGACCTCGCAATTATCATACACCAACGCGGATAAACGCTATCCAGCGCGGGAGGATTGGTCGGGCATCGAGATTGCGCGCGTGCGCACCACGGGGTTTGGCCGAGGAAGTCTGCTGGGCCGTGCCGCCGACTACCTGTCCTTTTATGCTTCGAGTTTCCTCTCCGTGCTGAAGCGCGCGCGGAGGCATGATGTCGTCATCTCGAAGACAGATCCGCCGATGCTGGGCATGATTGTGGGGTTCGCCGCTCGGCTGAAGGGGGCTCGGCGGGTGAACTGGCTACAGGATGTGTTCCCCGAGGTGGCGACGGCCTTGGGTTTCAGCCTGCCGGGGCGTGCGCTTCTCAGGGCGCTGCGCAATCGTTCGCTGTCGGTGGCCCACCTGAATGTCGCCGTGGGGTCGCGGATGGCCGCTTTCGTCGAGGCAGAGACCCGTGGCCGGGCTGAGACGGTGGTGATCCCCAACGCCACTGTTTGTGAATCGGCAACCGATCCAGAAGTCGCTGCACAGCTTAGGGCGGCTTGGGGCTATCGCGCAGACGATTTCATCATTGGCTATTTCGGCAATCTCGGCCGCGCCCACGACATTGATACGGTGATGAAAGCGGCGACGCTGTTGCGCGGCGAGCGCCGCATCCAATTCCTGTTCGTTGGAGGCGGGCATTTGCTCGCGGAAGTCGATGCCAGGGCCGACGCGCTCGCGCTGACTAACGTCGAAACACGGACCTATGTGCCGCGGGGCGCGCTCGCCCAGTCTTTGTGCCTGCCAAATTTGCACTGGTTGACGCTTGTGCCCTCCACGGAAGCGTTGATCGTGCCCAGCAAGATCTACGGTATCGCCGCGGCGGGGCGACCGGCCCTCTTCGTTGGTAGTCCCGTAGGAGAGATTGGGCAGATCCTCGACAGGCACGGTTTCGGACAGACGATCGCGCCAGGCGACGGCGCCAGTTTCGCCCAAGCCGTCTTGGCCCTGAAGGCCGATCGGGGCCGGATGGCGGTGATGGGTCAGGCCGCGAGGGCTTTTGCGGAGGGAGAGGGCGCCCAGGCGCGAGCCTTTGCCCTTTGGGATGCGGCGCTCGATTGGCTCCGGCACGCACCTGTTCGACCCGCCCCGTGCACACAAACCCTTGCATCGAAGGGCGCCGACTCGCATTAGGACGGCCCCCATGAGTGCTGTTCTTGCCCCCTTTCCAGAAACCGATTGTCTCTTCGATGTCCGCGATTCGCTTACCGGTCGTCATTGGCTCGCGCGGGAGGCTGATGTCCAGGCCGTGCAGCGCTTGTCGGCGGCGCTGGGCCCAAACAAGGATCTACTTGCGCGTTTGCTGGCGCAGCGCGGCGTGGAGGCGGATGCGGTTGAGGATTTCCTGTCTCCCACCCTCAAAACGACGTTTCCTGATCCTTCCGGCTTCTGCGATATGGATCGGGCCGCCGAGATGGTGCTCGACGCTCTCATCGCCGGTAAGTCGGTGTCTGTGTTTGCCGATTACGATGTCGATGGGGGGACATCGTCGGCCATCCTCACGCGGTATTTCCGGGCCTGGGGCAGGGAATTGGGGCTCTACGTACCCAATCGATTGACCGAGGGGTTCGGTCCTTCGCCAGAAGCCTTCCGCACCTTGAAAGACCAGGGCGCAGATCTGGTGATCACGGTCGACTGCGGTGCAGCAGCGCTGACGGCCCTCGAGGAAGCGCGAAAGATCGACTTGCCAGTGATCGTTATCGACCACCACCTGATGCATGACGCGGTGCCTGAGACCGCTGCGCTTGTGAATCCGAACCGGCCCGACTGTGCCTCTGGTCAGGGCCACCTGGCCGCGGCCGGTGTTGTCTTCGTCTTTGCCGCTGCCATGAACCGTATCGCGCGCCGGCGGGGGGATGCGCCAGCGGGCGGTCTACCAGATCTAATGGCCTGGCTCGATCTGGCGTGTCTGGGCACGCTCTGCGACATGGCTCCGCTTCAGGGGGTCAACCGCGCTTTTGTTCGCCAAGGTCTCAAGGTGCTCGGCCGGGGCGAAAACGCCGGTATCCGAGCACTGGCAGATGTCTCCGGCATCGGCACCATCGACAGCGTCTACCATGCGACGTTTATCCTTGGCCCTCGCCTCAATGCCGGCGGGCGGGTTGGTGACCCCTGGATCGCCGCCAAACTGCTCGCGTGCGACGACCGAACCGAGGCGATTGCGCTGGCGGAGCGGTTGCACGCTCTGAACGATGAGCGAAAGGCAATCGAGCAGGCTATTCTCGACGAGGCCTCGGTCCAGGCCCAGCAGCAGCTCGACGCCAACCCAGACCGGGGGATCCTGGTGGCGCGCGGTGAGGGGTGGCATCCGGGCGTTATCGGGATCGTGGCCGGCCGCTTGAAGGAGCGCTTTCACCTCCCATCCATCGTCATCGGATGGGGGCAGGGGCTGGGCCCCGTGGCCAAGGGCTCCGCGCGATCGGTCCCTGGGGTCAATGTCGGCGACGCTATCGCTGCGGCGGCCAAGGCGGGGATCATCATCACCGGTGGTGGCCATGCGATGGCGGGCGGTCTGTCATGCGACCCGGACCAGATCGACGGTTTCGATGCGTGGCTCGTCAGCCACATGGCGGCGTTTGTGGAAGAACGCCGCGCGGCGCGAGGGCTCGCCGTCAATGCTGTCCTCGCCCCTGGAGCAGCCACGCTGGAGTTGAACGACTCCCTGCAATCGATCGGACCGTTCGGTGCAGGGGCGCCAGAGCCCGTCTTTGCGATGCAAGGTGTCCAAGTGCGCGGCGCACGCCGCATCGGAATGAACCATCTCAAGTTCACGGCCGAGGATGAGACCGGCAAGATCGATTGTTTGGCCTGGCGCATGGCCGATGAGCCCGTTGGACAAGCCGCGCTTGCCGGCCGCCCGCTACATGTCTGCGGGAAATTGAAAGCCGATGAGTGGAACGGCCGGAAACGCGTTCAATTCGATGTCATGGATGCGGCTGAGGCGTAGGCCGCATACTGAAGACAGCACGCGAGGGACGGGTTTTGCGGGATGGACGGCATATTGGCGCGCCGGCGTGCTTGCCAGTGTCGACCAGCGCGTCTATATCCGCCGCTCACCGAGATGCGCTCCCTTCGTCTATCGGTTAGGACGCCAGGTTTTCAACCTGGAAAGAGGGGTTCGATTCCCCTAGGGAGTGCCATCGGTCCGCATCCTTGCACGCTGAATTGATTTCACCGGACGACAAACGTCATTGCGCCCGGCCCGGTCTTGTGGCGGATCCTTGCGCCGCAGCATCATGACATTCAGTAGCAAGGATATCCCATGACCCAGTGGACGCTCGGTATTCTCGGTGGATCAGGCCTCTATGACATCCCCGGCCTGGAAGCCGCGCGGGAAGAGACCGTCGATACGCCATGGGGAAGCCCGTCTGCGCCCCTTATGCGCGGCACGTTGCACGGCATCGATCTCGTCTTTCTCCCCCGTCACGGCCGGGGCCATGCCTTGACCCCGACGGCGGTGCCCTACAAGGCGAATATCGATGCGCTGAAGCGGGCCGGATGCACCGATATCCTGTCCTTTTCGGCTTGCGGCTCACTACAGGAGGCCTACGCGCCTGGGGATTTTGTGGCCGTCGATCAATTCATCGACCGGACTTTTGCGCGGGAGAAGAGTTTCTTTGGCCCGGGCATGGTGGCCCATGTCTCCATGGCCCATCCGGTCTGCGAAAGGCTCTCCGCACTCGGCGCGGACGCCGCCGCGGCCCAGGGCGTCACGGTCCACCGCGGCGGCACCTACCTCGCGATGGAGGGGCCGCAGTTCTCATCGCTCGCCGAAAGCCGGCTCTACCGCCAATGGGGATGCGATGTGATCGGCATGACCAATATGCCGGAGGCAAAGCTCGCCCGGGAGGCAGAGCTGCCCTACGCAACCCTTGCAATGGTGACCGACTATGACTGTTGGCACGAAGAAGAGGAGAATGTCTCTGTCACGAATGTCCTCGAAATCATGGGGCAGAATGCCGCCTATGCCAGGGGCGCCATTGCGCAGCTTTGCGAGGTTTTGTCGTCGACCCAGCGGACACCATCGCCCCAGGGAATTGAGACGGTCCTGGACTTTGCTCTCATCACCGCGCCAGATGCCCGCGATCCCGTCCTGCTTGCCAAGCTCGACGCGGTAGCGGGTCGGGTCCTCTAAAAAACGGGGCGTAAGTGCGCCGGATTCGACGCACGGCAAGGGTTTTGCTAGGTCAAGGCGTCGGACGCGAGGGAGAAGCCCATGTCCAGTGTAGAGTTCCAGACGCTGGCGCTGGTGGTATTGGTCGCCGCCGGCGTGACGATTTCCTGGATCATGTACCTGGACCGGGACGAGCGCCAGGAGGCGGCGCGTAGTGCGCTTGCAGGCGTTGGCCATGAATTGCGCCTGACGATCCAGCGTTTCATGGCAGAGCTTGGCCCCATTTCCCGGGGACAGCCTGCCAGTGCGGGCGATCTCATGCCAATTCGCCACCCGCAGATGGATTCCATCTTCGCCCACCCCATCCGGGCAAACCGAAACGCACTATCGGTGTTCGGTGCCACCTATCTCAGCCTTGAGTCCCGGAAACTCGACCTGAAGTCAGCCCTTTCCAACGGCACGGTCGCTAAGCCCGAGGTCGAAGCGTGTATCGAGACGTTGATCGACGCCATCGTCACGCTGTACCTCTGGGAGGAGCACGGCGGCGCCCGGCCCGTGGAAGCGGAATCAACCCGGTCCTGGCATGTGCGAGACTGGATGAAGCGGCACAATTTTCGCGCCGATGCGTTCCCCGACCGGCACTTACGCGACGAGGTCGTCGAGCGCTTGCGTCAATTGGGAATGACCCTCACGCCAGCGCCGCTGACCCATACCGCGCACGAGTATTACTCCATGCGCTACGACCGGAAGGCCGATCCCAGGGGTCCGTTTGGTCGCCGTTACAGCGTGCGCAAAGCCAGCGAGGTGCCTGATAGTGGCGGTTTCGAGGGCGATGGTCCTGATGGAAATAGTGACACCAGCGGCCCGGAAACCGGTTTCGACCGTGACCGGGCGCCCGGCAATCCAGCCTCCAACCCGCCCGGCGGCCTGCCAACAGCTTGATCGAAACGGCCCGATCTGCTCCGGTCCGCGGCGTCTGCAACAGGTGAGCTGCGCCCATGGATCTCAAAGCCCATATCCGCACCATTCCGGACTATCCCGAGCCCGGGATTATGTTCCGGGATGTCTCAACGCTGATGGGCCATGCCGAGGCCTTCAAGGTGGCGATCACGCGGATGGCAGACCCGTTCCGCGGCAAGGGCGTCCAGAAAGTCGCGGGGATCGATGCGCGCGGATTTATCCTGGGCGGCGCCATCGCGTGCGAATTGGGTGCAGGTTTCCTCCCCTTACGCAAACCCGGCAAGCTGCCTTACGACACGCTGTCGGAGACCTACGACCTCGAATACGGGTCCGACGCCTTGCACATGCACACCGACGGTGTCGGCACGGGCGAAACCGTTCTCTTGGTCGATGACCTCATTGCAACGGGCGGAACGGCCGAGGCGGGCGTGAAGCTGCTCCGCCGGGGCGGTGCGAACATTATCGGCGCCGTGTTCCTGGTTGACCTGCCAGACCTCGGCGGGGCCAAACGCATCGAAGCGCATGCGGTCCCCGTCACCGCGCTACTGGCCTTCGGCGGGCACTGACCCCAGGTAAACCGCCCCGATCGCTGATGCGGTAGAGACCCAAGCGGATCTTTCGAAGTCAGGTGTGTTCCCTGGCCTGGCGCACCCTTTGGGCTCATAGAAGCGACTCATATCGAAAAACTTGCCGCGAAGGGGAAGCGCCCATGTCCGTCCTGAAAATCGATACCCATCAGCATGTGACAACGCTGACGCTCAATCGCCCTGACCGCATGAACGCCCTCAACTATGAGCTCTACATGGCGCTGGAGGATGCCGTTCGTGGGTGCACGTCGCGAGTGATCATCATTACCGGTGCAGGTGAGAGGGCTTTTTGCACGGGTGATGATGTCAAGGAAATCCTGTCCCAGGGGAATGCGAATTCGCCCGCCGAAATGGTGCAGCGTGGCCGGCGTACCGGAGGGCTGACACCCGCCGCCGATGCGCTGCTCTACACCGATATTCCCGTGATTGCGGCGATCAATGGCTATGCCTTGGGGTGGGGCATGGAGATCGCGATCATGGCGGATATCCGGATCGCATCGCAAAAAGCCAGCTTCGGCGAACTTTTCGTCCAGCGCGGGGTATGCTGCGACGCCGCAGGCCTTGGTCGTCTTGCGCATCTTGTTGGCCGGGAGCGGGCGAGCGAGCTGCTTTTCACCGGGGACATGGTTTCGGCCGAGGACGCCTTGGCCATGGGTCTCGTGTCTCGACTGGCCGCGCCTGGAGACCTCATGCCAACAGCCATGGCACTGGCGGAGCGCATCGCAGCAAACCCGCCCAAGGCCGTCCGGTCCATAAAGGCCGGGCTCCGGCGGGCGCTCGATCCCGACTGGCGCGATGTTGGTGAGTGGGCGATGAAGGAAATTCGCAGCCTCATGACCACGAGTGATGCTAAGGAAAGCGCCGCTGCCTTTCTCGAGAAAAGAGACCCGGTCTTCACAGGAACCTAGGTCGCTCCCTCTTTTCAGATCGCGCATGGCAACCCTGCTTTCGCCCTCACGAAAACTCACCGCTGTGTGAGTGGCAAAGCGCACCGACACAGCTTATCTCGACGTCATGATAAAGATTTCTTCCTTCACACGCCGGGCACTGTTGGCCGGCCTCGGCGTCTCTGCTGTGGGTGCCGCCTGTAGCCGGGCGACATCCGAGACAGTGACTGTAAGCACGGCCGCCAACAGCGCGCTGGCTGATGTCGACAAGTGGCGGTCCCTGACCGATGCGGACTGGCGCGAACGGCTCGACAATTCCGCCTTCCGCGTTCTGCGCCTTGAGGGCACAGAGCCCTCTTTCAGTTCGGCCCTGAATGACGAAAAACGGGACGGCGTCTTCCATTGCGCCGGCTGTGACCTGCCCTTGTTCTCGTCCGAAACGAAGTATGACAGCGGCACCGGCTGGCCGAGCTTCTGGAAACCGATCTCAGAGACGGCGCTCGGCACCAAGCCCGACAACAAGCTCTGGTATACGCGGACCGAATATCACTGTGCCCGTTGCCTGGGCCACCAGGGCCACGTCTTCGAAGATGGTCCCCGGCCAACAGGTCTGCGCTACTGCAATAACGGGCTCGCGCTGACCTTTCGGCCAGCCTGAGCCGCGACCCCTCATTCCTAAGCTCACCCTTATCGGGGCGTAATGAGAAAGAACCCCGGAGCCTGATTGGTTCCGGGATTCCATGTTTGGGGGAGCGGCGGGCGCTGGGGCCCGGTCCTCTTACCGTGCCACGATCGTCGGCATACGGGTCTGGACCTGGCCTGACTGGAGCGCTTCGGCTTCTTCCAGCATGGCCTTGACCCGGGGGTCGGACGTCAGCGCGTTCAACGCGGCCAGCGTTGCGGCCGTATCCTCGCTCACGGCAAAGAACCCATCCAGTGCATCCAATCCGGTGCGACGCGCGGGGAAGTACATCAGGCGCACATCCTCTTCAGGCTCGATTTCTGCCAGCATCTTGGCCTGTTCGATCGCATCCCGGAACCCGCCAAGGCTATCCACCAGCCCGCGTTCCAGGGCCGCCTGGCCGCTCCACACCCGGCCCCGTGCCTGGGCATCGGCCTCTTCAACCGACAAACCCCGGCCATCGGACACGATCTCGAGGAACCGGTCATAGGTCCGGCTCAGCGAGGCGCGCAGGGTTGCCCGGTCCTCGTCGGAGAACGCTTCAGTGCCCCAGGCGTCGGCATACGTCCCGCCCACAGAGACGGTGGACGTGGTGATGCCGATGCGTTCGAGGCCTTCCGAAATGGCGATCTTGCCACCGAAGACCCCGATTGAGCCCGTGATCGTCGTTTCATTCGCGACGATATGGTCCGCGCCGGCTGACACATAATACCCGCCAGAGGCTGCAACCGATCCCATGGACACCACAACAGGCTTGCCCTTCGCTTGTGCAGCTTCCACGGCCGACCAGATCTGGTCGGACGCCGTCGGTGAGCCGCCGGGGCTCTCGACGCGGAAGACGATCGCTTCGATCTTCTCATCGTCGGCGGCCTCGCGGATGGATGCTGCGACCGAATCCGAGCCGAAGCCGACGCTTTCCGAAAAGGGGTCTGTGCCGCTTTGCCCGGAAACGATCCCGCCCTCGCCGCCGACGATGGCGATCATCGGCGCCCGCGATGGCGCGACAGGGGCCGCGTAATCGGCGACAGCAACCAGCGTTGCACCATCGCCCGCGCGGTCCAGGGCGGACGCTTCCGCATCCGCTGGCCAACCGAGTTGGTCGATCAGGCCCGCTTCCTGGGCGGCCTCTGCCGTGATCGGTCCGCTTTCCAGCAGCGCCTTGAGGCTATCGCGGGGGATGGCGCGGTCATCGGCCATGTCTCGAAGAGAAATTGTCCAGATGTCGTTGGCCAGGGCGGTCATCGCTTCCCGGTGCGGCTCGGTGAAATCTGACTGCTTGTAGATATTCGGCGCGTTCTTGTACTCGTGGAACTGCTCGATCTCCGCTGAGATCGAGAGATTGTCGAACAGGCCCTTCAGGAACTGCGTCTCGAAGGCGATGCCCGCGACGCTGATCTCCGTGCCCGGTTGCAGCCAGATTTCATCGGCGGCGGTGATGCTGCGCAGGGTGGAGGGGCTGGAATTGAGGCCCGAGCCCTGGGAGTGGGCGACCACGAACTTGCCCGCTTCCCTCAGGTCCTTGATCACATCGCGGAGTTCCTCAGCTCGGGACATGCCCATGCCAAACTCGCTCCCGCGCAAGTAGACGCCCTTCACCGCATCATCATCGATCGCGCCATCAAGCCGCGTGATGACGTCTGTGAAGCCGACCGTACCGAAGATGGCAGCGATCCCGCCCGCAGGCGCTTGGTCAGTGAAGTCTTCCCTGAGGTCGAGGCTCAACACGATCGAATCGGGTGCGGGATCGCTCGCCGTGGCTGCCCCCACGATGCCGGCAAGGACGAGGAAACCGCCGACAAAGAACAGGAGGAGAGCAACCAGCGCTCCTGCCATGGATAGGAAAAACGTCTTCACTGTGGACACTCCTCAAATGGGCCGTCATCGGATCTGGCGGTATGGGCTCCCAGGCTGGCTTCGAACATGCCGGAGAGGGCAGGTGCGCAAAGCAAAGCCTATCGAATATCGATAAAGGATATGGTGACCGATATCGATGAGTAAAGCACTAAATCGATGTGTTGAACTGTTGGGGGACTGGAAACGGCTCTACAGCACATCATATGTTGCATCCGCAGGGCGGGTTCGCTAAGCACCCGCTCTCTGCTGGGGCATGGCCAAGCGGTAAGGCAGCGGTTTTTGGTACCGCCATTCCCAGGTTCGAATCCTGGTGCCCCAGCCATCTTTCCAGGCGCACCGCTGGAAAGATCCAGACTTTCTAGCAAAACGCGACTTTCTTGACTGCACTCTGCCCCACCAGGACTGCACGTCCGGTGTTGCCAATACGCTCACTCCGCTGCAATTTCTCAAATGAAAAGTGAACTGTGTTGAAACTCGCTCACGGTGTTGGTAGCGTCCGGCCAATCGCGCTGGTGAGGCCGGTGTGAGTGCGGACCGGGGGCCGGTTCAACAGTTCAGAGAGGGTGATCAACACCCCAGCAAGACCACCGGGGAGGTGGACGGCAACGTCTCCATCCACTCCGCCACTTGGGATGTGTGTGTCCTTCCACCATAAGCGGTCGCTTGAGCGGCCCGACACAGTTTTTCGCGGTTGCCGAGAGCGTGACTGCGTCCCTGCGCAGAGTGAGAGAGCATTGATGAAAACACTTCTTACACCAGCCCGTGGCGCGATAGCCGCTGCGCTCGTCATGGCGGCCAGTGTGCCCGCGGAAGCGCAGCTAAGTCAGGCGTTGGAAACAGGCGAGCAGGCCACCCGCCGCGCCGAACAGGTTCAGACCCAGATCAACCAGCTTGATGATGAGCGCAGCGACATGGTTCGCGAGTTCCGCACCATCCTCCAGCGCCGGGACGCAGCTGAGCTTTTTGCCCGCCAACAGGAAAAGGTTGTTGAAAGCCAGGAGCGGGAAATCGAATCGCTCACCGACCAGTTGGGCCGCGTTGATGAAATTACCGCCCAGACGATCCCGATGATGTTGGACATGATCACCGACCTTAAGGCCTTCGTGGCTGCTGACCTGCCGTTTAAGCAGGAAGAGCGCCAGATCCGGCTGAATGGGCTCGACGCCGCCATGGAAGATCCCCAGGTCTCCACCGCGGAACGCTATCGCTTGATCATTCAGGCCTATCAAAACGAGATGGAATACGGCCGGACAATCGATACCTGGACAGACAACATCGAAGTTGGCGGTGCAGAGAAGGCCGTCGACTTCTTCCAGTATGGCCGCGTCGCCCTCGTGTGGATCGACCGGGAAGACAGCGAAGGCCAGTTCTACAACCGGGCCTCGGGCAGTTGGGAACAATTGCCGGGCGGGATGATCGATGATGTGCGGGAAGCCATCCGCGTCGCTTCCGGGAAGAAGCAGCAGGAAGTGCTGTTTGGTCCAGTTCAGAAATTTTCGGTCCAATAGGGCCGCGTTCGCGTAATTCGAGGTTTTCCGATGAAAATGATCCACTCTATCAAGGCTTTCGGCGCGGCAACCGCCCTTGGCCTGTCCACGCTGGTCGCTGCGGCGCCGGCATCCGCCCAGTCCCTCTCCGACGTTCTCGAACGGGTTCGGGCTGATTCCGAAGAGCTGTCGGCCGAGAACCAGGCGCGGTTACGGGAATTCCAGCAGGCCAACCAGGAACAGGAAAACATCCTGGCCGGTGCGCGCGGTGAACTTGCCACGCTCGAAGCGCGGGGCCGGGCCTTGAGCGCCGAATTCGACGCGAATGAGGCTGCCCTCGGCGAACTCCAGGCCGAGCTTGAGACCCAGGCCGGCGACTTCTCCGAACTGCTCGGCCAATTTAGGACTGCGGCGGGCGAGACCATGCCGCAAATCCGCGAGAGCTTCGCGAACTTCCAGTATCCGGGCCGCGTCGAAAAGCTGTCCGAGATTTCCCAGGCCCGAACCCTGCCAACCCGGTCAGACCTGGACAGCCTGCCCAAGGCTATTCTCCAGGAAATGGTCGCCCAATCCGAAGTCACGGCCTTTACGGCCAACGTGTCGAACATCGGATCGGAAGGTGAGAATCAGGACGTCGAGATCATGCGCGTCGGCGTCTTCACGGCGGCCACCATGAACGGCACCGATTTCGTCGAAGTCGTCACCGACCAGGGTGACGAGCCGAAGCTCGTGGCGTTCCGTCGCCAGCCCGGTGGCCAATTCAATGGCACCATGTCCTCGCTGATCAATGCCGGCGAAGGTCAGATCGTGCGCGCGCCGATTGACCCGTCAAAAGGCGACCTGTTCGGCATTCTTGGTGATCTGCCCGGCCTGGGCGACCGCCTCGGCCAGGGCGGCCCTGTCGGCTTCCTCATTTTCTACATCCTGCTGCCGATTGGTGTGCTTTTGGCGCTCTTCAAGATCGTCACCCTGTTCCTTCAGGGCGGTGCGATGCGGTCCACGGCGAAATCTCGCCAGGCCGGTGATGGCAACCCCCTCGCGCGGGTCTTCTCGACCTATGAGCAGAACAAGAACGAAGGCGTCGACACGCTTGAACTGAAGCTTGACGAGACAATCCTCAAGGAAACGCCGAAGATCGAGCGCTTCAACGAAATCGTCAAAGTGCTTGCAGCCGTTGCCCCGCTTCTGGGCCTCCTCGGAACGGTGATCGGGATGATCATCACCTTCACCGCCATCACGATCTACGGTGCGGGCGATCCCCAGCTCATGGCGGGCGGTATCTCCACCGCACTCGTGACGACCGTGCTCGGCCTCGTCGCAGCCATCCCGCTGATCCTGCTGCACGCTGTTGCCTCGGCCATGGCGCGTTCGAACCAGCAATTGCTGGACGAGCAGGCCGCGGGCCTCGTGGCAGAGCGGGCGGAATCCTCGGCGCGGGGCATGGCCTGATGGCCATGTCTCTCCGACTAGAGGAGATGACCGATGGGATTCGCTGAACTGCAGGCGTTCCTCGACCGGGGCGGGCCGATCCTGGTCCTCTTCATCCTCCCGGCGACATTCTTCATGTGGCTGTTCATCCTGGAGCGGATCTTCTACTTCCGCTTCTCCCACGACACGGTGGCCCAGCGGGCGATCGACGAGTGGAACACGCGGACGGACCACTCGTCGAAGTACGCCATCTGGATCCGGGACAAGCTCGTGTCCGAGGTGCGCCAGAAAGCGGAGGCGTTCACCGCCATCGCCAAGGTGTTCGTTGCCCTCGCGCCCCTCTTGGGTCTCTTGGGTACGGTTACCGGTATGGTCTCGGTGTTCGACATCATGGCCCTCACCGATGGTGCCGACGCTAAGGCCATGGCCGCGGGTGTCTCCCGCGCCACGATCCCGACCATGGCGGGCATGGTGGCCTCGATTTCGGGGATCATCTTCACCTCGGGCATGGACCGCAAGGTGAACCGGCTTGTCCAACAGGTCGAAGACTCGATGGAGCTGAAATAATGCGCGGTCGTGCCCTCAGGAAACCGTCCGAGGCGGATGTCGACCTCACGCCCATGCTGGACGTGGTCTTCATCCTCCTCATCTTCTTCATCGTTACCGCGACCTTCGTGCAGGAGCGGGCAATCGGCCTCGAGCCGCCGCCGCCCCCTCCGCCGCCGAACCAGCCGCAAAATCCGACGCCGACCATCCAGATCTACGTGAACGAGGAAGGTCTCATCCGGGTCAACGGCCGGCCCACCGATGTCGGCGCCGTACGGCCCAATATCGAGCGGCTCAAGGCGGAAAACCCCGAAAGCGCCGTGATCATCCAGGCCCACCCGGATGCGGAAAGCGGCATCATCGTCGCCATCCGCGACAAGGCCTACGCAGCCCAGGCCACCCCGGTAAACGTGCTGCTCAGCGCGCGGCAATAGGAGACCGACCCAATGGCAAGACGTGCGAGGGCAGGCGGCGACAACAACGAGCAGGACGTGAACCTCACGCCCATGCTGGACGTGGTGTTCATCCTGCTTATCTTCTTCATCGTGACGGCCCAGTTCATCAAGGAGCCGGGCGTCGAGATTGACCGAACCGATGTGGAAACCGACGAGATCGTCAAACCGCTCGGAATTTTGATTGGTATCGATGACCAAAGCGATATCTACATCGATAAGCAGAAGGTCGATCCGGTCGAAGTGGAGTTCCGCCTGGAGGAACTCCGCAAGGATAATCCCAAGGGGGAAATCGTGGTCCAGGCCGATAACAAGGCACGCGCAGAAGTGCTGATCGGTCTCATGGAAACGATCAAGGACGTAGACGGGGCCACTGCCGTAAACGTTTCCACGGCACAAGACTAGGAGGACACCATGTTCACGAACCCATTCGTACGCATCGGTATAGGCGGCCCCCTCGCGGCGCTTGTGGTGCTCGGCCTGTTCCACTTTATGCGGCTGGCCATCAGCCAGGATTTCGATGAGCCCGATGAGCGCGCCCAGCGCACCCTGGAAGCCATCACGCCCCAGCAGGAAGACCAGAACGTCCGCCGCACACAGCGGGCCAAGCCCCGCAGGCTCGACAATGCTAACAAGCCGCCACCGCCGCCAAAGCTCGCCACCCGCAAGTCGGACATCGACCTGCCAACGCCGAACATCCAGGGCGCTGCACCGACCCAGCTCAATTTCGACAGGCTCAGCTCCCTGGCCGTGGATCCCGTCGCCATCAACGACCGGGACGCCCAGCCGATCCGCCCACCGGTGCCCACCTATCCCCAACGGGCAGCCGAGCGCGGTACGGAAGGCTCCTGCGATGTCCGGTTCGACGTGAACACCCAGGGTAAGCCCTTCAACATCGACGCGAGTTGCACAGACAATGTCTTCAAACGTGCCGCAGAGCGGGCCGTCAGCCGCGTGGAGTTTGCCCCAAAGATCGTCCGCGGAACCGCCGTCGAACGCCGCAACGTGGTCTACCCCCTCGTGTTCCAGATGGACGGCTAGTCAAACAGGAAAGACGTGATGATGAAATCGATTCTGAAATACGCCGCTGTCCTGTCTGTGACAGCATCGGTCGGCCTCGGTACGGCCAGCGCCCAGGAGTGTCTCGAGACCCAGTTCAGCTCGAAAACCGGGCAGACCTATCTCAACGCCGAAACCAAGCTCATGGTCGACGAAGACCCGGCCGGCGCCCTGGCAGAGCTAAACAAGCTCCAGGGCATAGAGCTCAATTGCTATGAGCGGGGCGCCGTCCTCCGGCTCGGGGCCGCGATCAAGGTCCAGAATGGCGACTACACCGGCGCCGCGCGTGATCTTGAGCGCGCGTTGGCCGATGGCTTTATTCCCGCAGACCAGGCCGCCAACACCTACTACAACCTGTCTCAGCTCCACCTCCAGGCCGACGACAAGGTCACGGCCCTCAATTACATGGAGCGGTGGATCGGGGCCGGCGCCACGCCGACCCGGGACCAGAACTGGCAGCTTGCGGTGCTCTACCAGCAAACCGACCAGGACCGGAAAGCGCTGCCCTATGCTGAACGGGTGTTCGAGGCAGACGGCCCGAATGCCGAGCGGCAGGTCTATGACTTCCTGATCTTCCTCTATGATCGGACCGGACAGCTCGCGAAAAAAGCCCAGCTTCTAGAGGTGCTTCTCGCCCGGAACCCCACCGAGCGGAAGCTCTGGGATGCGATTGCCGGCGACTATTTCCGGGCCGACGAACAGCGCAAGGCCTTCGAGGTCCAGAAAGCCATGTACCTGGCGGGCCTGCTCACCACCGAAGATGAAATCATGCGCGTGGTGAATTTCTACAACCAGTTCGACGTGCCCTACCAGGCCGCGAAAATTCTGGAAAAGGAAATGAATGCCGGCCGGATCCCCCGGACCCAGGAGAAGATGGAGCTGCTCGTCAACCTCTACCAGGTCGCGCGGGAGTTCGAACGGGCCATCCCGATCATCGAACAGGCGGCCCAGATGGGCGGCGGCGGCCAGATGTATGAGCGTCTTGGCCGGTCCTATGCCGAGTTGAAGAACTGGGCGAAAACCGAAGAGGCCATGCTCAAGGCCATCAATGCCGGCGGGCTTAATGACCGGAGCGGGGCCTGGGTCCTCATCGGCCAGTCCCGCTACGAGCGTGACGACCGGTCCGGTGCCCGGGAAGCGTTCCGGGAAGCCAACAGTCGCGGCGGTCGCGGCTGGCTCGACTTCATGGCGTCAGAGGACAATACAGCTGTCGCGCTCCGGTGTTTCGACCTGCAAAGTGCCGTGCTTGAGCGTGAGAACGAGAAGAAGGCCTGCGACCAGGTCCGCGTGCTCGGCGAGGCGCAAATGCCCGACACATGCAAGACGATCGACGAGCGCATCACCGTCGCAAAAGACGCCCTGGCCGCCGACGAAGCCTGCGCCGCCCGCGCCACTTAGGGGCGAGGACACATTCACGCCCTGACCAAAAGCATTGGTCAGGGCGCGTCATGCTTTGATCCCCCGCTGTGGTCGCTTCGCTCCCTACGCGATGGATCCGGCTGAGGGCTCTGGGCCTTTCCCAGTCTCCCCCACCGCGCGGCGCTGCCCCGCAGGACACCCAAAATGTAGGATAACTTCTCCCCTATCCACGCCCCGCGCCCTGTAATCGTTGCGAAAACCCGGCACTTATCCGACGGGTCCACGCCCGTGATAAGCTGCCCTCAAATGTCGAACATCACCGACACAATCGAAGAGCTCCGCCCCTTCGGCGAGCAGCTATACACCCGCGTGATCGGCCGAGATGACCTCCATCTCGCGCCCGATTTCCTCACGCGGGCCGCTGCTGCACGCCTGAAGGCCGGCATCGCCATGCTCGAGTCCTGGATCCGCCGGGTGTTGATCCTCCTCGCCCTCGAGATCGAGCCGACGCTCTCCAACGACGACCACCCCCACATCCGCTATTACCGAGAGCGCAAACTCAGCCCGCCCAAGCACGCCCTCCGCATCTTCCCGAATGGCGGCCCCTTCGACCGCACCCGCATCGAAGCGCTTAAAGCCGCCGCGAGAGCCAAATCCCAATCCTACCCCGGCCACCACCAGCCGAGCGGCCCCATTCATGCCGCCCCACTCCTGAACCGTCTCGCTGCTCTCAAAGCCCTGATCGACGATCCCGCTGCCAGAGCAAGGCGCCTGGCCTACCACCTCGCCCGCCGCCGCCCCGGCCTCCTCAGGGCACCGCCGTACAAAGGCTCCTTCACCGGAAGCCAATTCGGCACCGAACCCGGCGCGCTCCACGACAGCTTCGCCG
>JBCDLC010000039.1:0-28498 GCA_038745855.1 Pseudomonadota bacterium
GCCTTCAACGCCACTGCCGTGGCCTTGTCCGCCTGGATTTGATCCACCGGATCAAATCTTCCGCTGACCCAGAGCCCTCAGCCGGATCCATCGCGTCGCGGAGGGCGAAGCCCGAAGCCCAGCGGGAGATCCAAGCAAAATGAGGGATCAAAGTGTAAAGCCTATCGCGGTTCAGAATGCGATGTCGCGGCCTTCGAATTCGGGGAGTTGGAGGATGATCAGCAGGTCGCGCAGTTCCTGACGGGCGGCGACGTGGCTCATGGTGAAGGAGATGTTTGAGCCCTTCTCGCTGAGGTCGAGCAGGGTCAGCCCTGCCGGGAACAGCTCACGATAGATGACCCGCTCACTGAGCCCCGGCGCCATGCGAAAACCGATCCGCTTGGCGAGGTTTTGGAGCGCTTCGCCGACCTTCTGCTTGTTGCGCGCTTCGAGCGGCGACATCCGGTTGCGCATGACGATCCAGTCGATCGGTTGGCGGCTGGTCTGGGCCTTTTTCTTCCGGCAATTCCAGACCATTTCGGAGTAGAAACTTGGCCGGATCACTTCGAGGGTTTGCGGATTGACGTCGCCAAGAAGGTCGAAATCGACAAAACTGTCGTTCAGGGGCGTGATCAACGTATCGGCATGCATGTGGGCCAGGCGCGAGAGGTGGGTGTCGCCGCCGGGCGCATCGATCAGGACGAAATGACAGGTCTGGCGCAGCCGGGAAATGGCGTCTTCCAGTCGCCGGGTCTCTTCGGCTTCGGCCTTGTCGAGATCGCGCTGGGTGGAGGCATCGACCCGGATCATTTCCGGCATGGGAAGCTTTGCCCCTGTCGACTTGATCCACCGCAGACGGTTCTCGTTGTAACGGGTCAGGCTGCGCTGGCGGACGTCGAGATCGACGATGCCGACCCGGGCGCCCATGCGCATGAGCGCGACGCATAGGTGCATGGCGACGGTGGACTTCCCGGCACCGCCCTTTTCGTTGCCTACCACGATGACGCGGCCCACCCGCGGGCGGCCATCCGGGCCCGTGCCAGGGGCCTCTAGGGTGGGTTGCCCATCAGCAGCCAGGGAATCCTCCATGGACAGGGTTTAGACCAGAGCCGGGATATCGGCCAGAGAAAGAGGAAGAAGAACTGGGGCAGGAAGATGGGTGAGAGGAGCGTAGGTGTAGTCCCCGGGGGTCAGGCTGCGACACGCTTTTCCGTCAGGGGGCTGTCAAAAACCGAGAGGCCGGTTGCAGATCCGGTATCCTCGAACAGGAAGACCGCATCGCCCTCGACTACGCGCGCGGGCCACGCGAGGCCAGGCAGGCCCGCATCGTCGAAGAGGAACCCATCGCTTGGGCCGGTCGCGGTGATGAGCGGCACATGGACCGCGTTGACGGGCACCGCGCCTGCCGGTTCGAGCTTGGCCATATCTGCGAGCAGGGTGCGGAGGGTTTCGAGAGCGCCCGACACGCGGTCGAGCTCGCGGGAGAAGCCTTCGGCATAGGGCGCGAGGGGGCTTTCGGGCGCGTCGAACATCCAGTCATCGGTCGTGTCGCGGCCGAGGGGCGCGTCTGAGGCGAGGATGCGCGGTGTGGGCGCGGCGAGCGTTGCCCCGATGCGCGGTGCCCGAATGCGGGAGGAAAGGGGCAGGGCGGTGAGCCTCAACGGGCCCAGGATGGCTGCCTGCTTGATGGCTTGTAAGAGGCGGTGAACCATGTCGTAACCTTCTCTCAGCTCGGTTAATCAAAGCTTTAAATATCCTATTCGTGGACAAAGCCAATGCCCTCGCATCCCCCGCAGGTTGTACGGTCCAGAGCTTCAATTGGGGCGCTTAGTGATCAGTATAAAAAGCAGAAATTACGGATCGGCTTCGTGCCGACCATGGGGGCATTACACAATGGTCATCTCGAATTGGTTCGCCAGGCGCGTGCGTGCTCCGATGTGGTGATTGTCTCGATCTTCGTGAATCCCATGCAGTTCGCTCCGGGGGAGGATTTTGCCGCCTATCCGCGGGATGAGGCGTCGGACCTCGAAAAGCTGAGGCTCGTTGGGTGCGATGCGGTCTACCTGCCGGTGGCCGATGAGATGTATCCTGCGGGCTCTGTGACGGATGTTCGGGTGCCTGGCCTTTCGGACCTGCTTGACGGGATTTACCGGCCGCACTTCTTCTATGGGGTGACGACGGTTGTGGCCCGGCTGTTCCTGCATGTTCGGCCCGATGTGGCTGTCTTTGGCGAAAAGGACTTCCAGCAGCTTCAGATCGTTCGGCGGATGGTAATGGACCTCGGCTTCCCCGTGGAGATCGTGGGCGCGCCGACGGTTCGGGACCCCGACGGGCTCGCGCAATCGTCGCGCAACGCGTATCTCAGCGCCGAGGAGCGCCGGTGCGCTAGCGCGCTTCACGCAGCGCTCCACAGGGGTGCGATCCGGGCGCGACAGGGGGCGGCGCCAGCGGACGTGACAGCAGAGGCCAAGCGGTTCCTCCTGGCAGCGGGGTTCACGAAGATCGATTATGTGGACCTGGTCGATGCTGTGTCGCTGGTGGCACCGCCTGCTGACCGGGCTGCGTGGCCCGGCGCGCTCCGGATGCTGGGTGCAGGGTGGGTTGGCGCGACACGGCTGATTGATAACCTGGCCTTGGCCATTTAGCAGACCGGTCAAGCCTGCTGGTGAAATTTTCTTTTTTTGCGTGTGCGAATAGCAATGTTTGCCAGCAATTTGGTCTTATCCAGCGTTAAATTAGACAGAAATTGCTGCGCTGCACACCGTTTGGTTGCCCATGCGTCAAGGAATTTCGCTTTTCAATGGTGATCGATTCAGTAACAGTCATTCCAGGAGAGTGCTGAAAATCGGGTCCTCGGAGGCCAAAACGATCCGGCGCTCGCGAGAGGAGGATCCCACCATGAAATTCGCTACAGGACTATTGTATTCGCTGTCGACGGCCGCCCTGGCTGCAGGCGGTACAGCCGTGGCCCAGGAAGACAATTCCGAACTGCGCCAGGAGCAGGTTGTTGTCACCGGGTCGTTTATCAAGCGGGACATCACCGACCAGTTCGACAGCGTGAACCCTATCGACAACCTGGGGCAGGATGCCTTTACCGACACGGGCATCCTGACAAATGCTGAACTAGCCCGGACGCTGACCTATAATACCGGGTCAGAGAACCAGGCCGACGCCTTGACCCAGGGCAACAATGTGGGGACCGCGAACGTCAACCTCCGCGGTCTTGGCGTTGGGTCGACCCTCGTGTTGGTGAATGGCCGCCGGCAGACGGTTTCGGGCGCTGTGACCAACCGGGGCGATACCTTTGTCGACCTGAGCACGCTTCTGCCGCAGATCATGATCGGCAACATCGAAGTGGTGAAGGATGGCGCCGCCGCCATCTATGGCTCGGACGCTGTGGCCGGGGTGGTCAACTTCAAGACCCGCAGCGATTTCGAGGGCGCGGAATTCCGCTATAACTACCAGGCCACGACCCGCGGCGATGACCATGACACGATGAACCTGCAGGCCATTTTCGGCACGCAAGGGGATAGGGGCGGTGTGGTCGCGGCCATTTCAGCGTTTGAAGTGGACGAATTGCGCACGACGGATCGGGACTTCCCATTCCAGACGCTGTCGACTTTCGGTAATCCCGGCTCGTTCATCCTGCTCGGGCCATCGCCCACGTTCCCTGATGCCAATCCGGCGCCGGGGTTCAACCCTGATCCCGAATGCGGTGGGCCGAACAATCCCGAGGGCATCAACACCGGATCGCTGTGTATCTTTGACTTCGGGCCGAACTTCACCCTGGTGCCCGAACAGGAGCGGATCCAGGCCTATGTGGTCGCCGACCGGAACCTGACCGATAGTGACGTCTTCACGTTCGAGTTTGGCTATACAACCGCGGACTACCTTGGCGGCTATTCCACGTCCTTCCCGAACCTGTCCTTCCCACGGATCGAGGCGGACCACCCGGGTAACCCGTTCGGCGTGCCGGTGCTCTGGCGCGGCCGGCCGATTGGCAACAATGGTCTTGCGCCGGGTGACAACCGGGCCATCGGCAACTTTGGTGATGAAGCCTGGCGCGCGGTCGCAGCGCTCGAAGGTGATGTATTCGCGTCGGGTTGGGACTACACGCTCGCCTATGCCTTCTCACGGGATGAACGCTCTGCGCAGGTGCCCGACCAGATCAGCTCGCGGCTTGACTTGGCCCTGCAGGGCCTCGGTGGCCCCGACTGTGATGTCCTCAACGGGACACCCGGCGTGGGTGATTGTCAGTATTTCAACCCCTTTGGCTCATCGATTACGACGGTCCCCAACGATCCAGCACTCGTGAACTTCATCACGCTGACGGACCCTGAATTGACCCGGACTGACCTCACGACGATCGACGCCATTGTGACGGGCGACGTTTTCGAGATGCCGGCAGGCCCGCTCTCGGCAGCCTTCGGATACCAGTTCCGCAGGGAAATCCGGGTGACGGACAATCCGACCAGTTCCGAGGCAGAGGATCTGATCTTCCTGATCGGCGAGCCAGATTCGCGCGGTAAACGTACGGTCGATGCCTTCTTCGGCGAGTTGGCCGTGCCCCTCGTCGATAATGAGCGGTTTGGTGTGCTGGATGCCCAGGTGGCCCTCAGGTTTGAGGACTATTCCAGCGGCCAGTCCAGCACGGACCCGAAGATCGCCGCGCGGTGGGCGCCGAATGATTCCCTAGCGATTCGGGGCTCATGGTCGTCTGCGTTCCGGGCACCGACCTTGTTCCAGATCTCGAATATCCAGACAGCGCTGAATGCCACTCTGGATCCGCTGACGGGCTCACTGGTGTTTCTGGCAGAGACAGCGAGGCCCAATCCTGATCTCGATCCCGAGGAAGCCGATACCATCAATATCGGTGCGTCCTGGGAGCCGATTGAGAACCTTGTGTTCGATATCGACTACTATAATGTGAAGTATGACAGCCTGATTTCCACCCAGGCCGGGCAGCAACTCATTGTGCAGGAAGCGGCCGGTCTCGCGGCGGCGGGTTGCGATGTTGCTGCGGTGGTGGCTCAGGTTCCAGAATGCGTCGCACTTAGGAACCCGAACATTATTCGGGATCCGCTGACGGCGACGGCCCTGCGCATTTTCACCGAGCGGGAAAATGCCCCGTCGGCCGAAACCGATGGCATCGACTTCACCGCAAGCTATGAATTCGATACGCCATCGTTCGGCAGCTTCGGTATTGAGTCGACCAACACCTGGGTGAACTCGTTCGACATCACCCAGCCTGACGGGACGGTCCTGGAAGGGGCAGGCAACCGGAATGCGAATACGCCATTCGCCAATCCGATCCCCGAGTTCCGGTCGAACAACACCCTCTCGTGGGGGCTCGGCCGTCACAGCGTGAACGCAGTCGTCCGCTATATTTCCTCATACGACGAGAACAGTGCGACGGGCGAGAACATCGGTGAAGTCGACGCCTGGACCACGGTCGACCTGCAGTACAACATCGATTTCGAAGACATTTTCGGCTTCGGAAACGGAACCCGGTTCACCGTCGGCACAAACAATGTGTTCGATGAAGATCCGCCTTTCGTGACCGGCCAGGCGAACGACTTCGGCTACGATACGAAAGTGCACGATCCGCGTGGGCGTCTTGTGTACCTGTCCTTGTCGCAGTCCTTCGAATAAGGCGGCGATATCAAATCAGGGAAAGCGGCGCTCTTCGGGGCGCCGCTTTTTCGTTGGGTGTTTGCGCGGGGTGTCTCCGCCCCGGCGGGGGGCTTGTGTCGAGGGAATTACCAGACCATGGCCTGTTTCAACGCCTGACCGAGGTCTGGGGGAACATCGGCCGCGGGACCGCCTGTCAGATCTGCAGGCGCATCGTCGGGTTTGAGATAGCGCCAGCCCTGGAAAGGTTTCTTTGGCTGAAGCTCGGTCAGCACCAGTTCCGGGCTGAACACCAACTCGCAAAGGGGCCGGCCCCCGCCATCCTCGACAACGCGGACATCATGGATTTCCTGGCGCACGCGGATGGCCCGCTTGATGACCCAGTAAATGGATCCGCCATCCATGAGATCATCGGCCCGCTTCGGCACCATACGCGTATGGTGCACCGGCTTGGGATAGGTCTTCATGAGATGGGTTTGCCAGGCGATGAGATCATCGACATCGTCGGCGCCGACACAGAGTTTCACCATGTGAATCATAGGAAGAAGACTAGCGTGTGTCCTGCAGGGGGCTAGGGGCAATGCGCCTCTCTTCTGTGGGGTCTTCCGCGCCATTGCCGGATTTGTTCTTCAGGAAGGCCCACTCAGCGGCGGGGCTGGAAAAGAAAAAGGTGACATCGAGCACTTGCGCTTCGTAGCGTCGCTCGAAGTTGCGGAACCCGGCTTTTGCCGAGAGATCGACGGCGAAGGCGGCGACATAGCTCACCCCATAAATCGGGTCTGTTTCGAGCAGATAGGTTTGCTGGAAGCGGGTGAGTCGGCCCCCGCTGGGACCGCGAACGGGATCTTCGAGTTCATGGTCGATCCGGAGGAAGCGCTCGGAGATTGGGTCGATCCAGGCCGTGGCCGAAAGGCTCTGGGCGGCCCATTCGTCGAGCGCGCTGTCATCATTGGCCGAGAGCTGATGATCGTATCGGATGCGCCACGCGGGGCCGAGCGCTTCGGCTGTTTCGGTGTTGGATAGACTGGACCTTAGATCGTCGGGGAACAGCCAGCTATCGGGGGCGATGTTGCCCCGCCAGTTCGCGGCAACCTCGTCGAGGGCAGCGTCGCGGCCGGTTTGGGCGCCGCGTTGCCAGCGTTCACCCTCTGGCCGGCGCGGGTCGAAGCTGTAGATGTGCGTGGCGTCTGCGCTTTCCAGAGACACTGTGAAGGCGGCCCGCAAGGTCTTCGGCGCTTCGGCGGCAGAGAGGGCGGCATTCAGCAGACCGTGATTGGCGGACACCACGAAATTCAGGAGGAGCGCATCCAGCATATCGGTTCTCCGAAGCGGCGTCTTTCCCGTGAGACGCGGGCGTTCAGATGACGCACGAGTAAGGTGAGAGTGTGGCCATGGATGCCAGGGTTTGGGATGACCGGACCGGAGATGAAACGGCCTGGCTGTAACCGCCGCCTGTGCCTACTCTGCGGCTGCTTTTTCCTTCAGCGCCTCGCGCTCCATCATTTTGACCAGCCAGATGCTGACTTCATAGAGGCCGTAGACCGGGACGGTGAGCAAGACCTGGCTAATTACATCGGGCGGGGTGAAGAAGGCGGCAAAAGCCAGGATACCGACCAGGGCATACTTCCGCCCGGTCTTGAGCGTTTCCGAGCCGATGATGCCCGCCTTGCCGAGGAGGCTGAGGATCACCGGGAGCTGGAAGGAAATCCCGAAAGCAAGCATGAGCGCCATCACGAGGGAGAGGTATTCCGACACGCGCGGCAAGAGCGTGATCGCCGCGACTGTGCTGTCCACCTGCTCCTGGGCGAGCGCAAACCGGGCGACCATCGGCATCATGACGAAGTAGACGAAGGCTGCGCCAGCCGCGAAAAGCAGGGGCGCGGCGACCAGGAAGGGAAGCAGGGCGCCCCGCTCATTCTTGTAGAGCCCTGGCGCCACGAACGCGTAGACCTGGTAGGCAATGAAGGGGAAGGCGAGGAACAGTCCCGCGAAAAGTGCAAGTTTCAGCTTCGCAAAGAAGAACTCGAGGGGGCCGGTGTATATGAGTTCCAGTTGTGCGCCATCCCTGGCGGCCTCGGCCACGTCTGCGAAGGGGCGGAGTAAGATGTTGTAGATGGTTTCGGCAAAGCCGAAGCAGAGCCCTGCACAGAAGCCGAGGGCGAGGAGGGCGTAGATCAGCCGGCTACGCAGCTCTGTGAGGTGCTCAAGCAGGGGCGCCTCGCTGCTTGCCACGTCATCGGCGGTCTGTCTGGGCCCGTTGCTCACGCGGTGGATCCTTTGATGCCGGGCACGGGTTCTGTTTCTGCGGGCTGTGCTTGTGCTGGGTCGTTGTCGGTATCGGAACTGGAACCGGTATTGCTCGGCTGCGGGTGTGTGCGTTCCATGACGTCCCGGTTCACATCCTGCTCGAACGCGGTGAGATCGGCCTGCGCCTCGGTCAGGGCGTTGGCACGTTTCAGATCCTCGATCTCCTTTCGCAGCTCGTCGAGTTCAGCCTGCTTCGCGATGTCGTCAAATGCTGCTTGGAACTCCCGGGCAGCGGCACGCCCCTTCGCTACGAACTGGCCGAGCTGGCGCATCATCACGGGCAGGTCCTTGGGGCCGACGATGATAAGAGCTGCGACCGCCAGGAGCAGAAATTCCGATAATCCGAATTGGGGCAGCATGGGCGTGCCTCCTGGTCCGTGCCGCTTGGCGCCCCCGCGCCTCGACTTGTGAGTACCCTGCTGGAGGGACCAACGTCAGGAGCCCGACTTCGCCTCTTCCTTCTGGGGCGTGACATTGACCATGTCGTCATCCTCGACCGCAGGCTTGTCTTCATCCTTGAGCCCTTGGCGGAAGCTGCGCACGCCCTTCGCCATGTCACTCATGATGGATGAAATACGGCCGCGCCCTCCGAAAAGCAGCAGGGCGACAACGACGAGCAGCACGAGCTGCAAGGGACCGACTGAACCCATGTGGGCCTCCTAAACATTTCTGAGCTCAAGATAGGACGGCCTGGCGCCTTGGTAAATGTCTTGGTTTTGGCAGCGGGTGAGGCACGCCCATATTTTTTGTAGGACGGCTAGCCGCTCTCATCGCCCTCGGCGACGATAAAGGGCTTTCCGTTGAGCATCGGAATGGCCGCTGCGTTTGGGTGGACCGGGTCGGTGATTGTATCAAACGATACCGTCTGCATGGTCGGGGCGGTAGGGGCCATTTCAGGTTGCAAGGCCTGGAAAGCGGCTTCGATGAGGTCTGATACATGGCCGTTTCTCGAAAGCGCGCTGTGTCCCCCGAGCATGATTGTGATGACCCGCTCGTCATCGCGTTTCGCAGCGGCCATGAGATTGTAGCCGGACGCCCTTGTGTAGCCGGTCTTTATGCCGTCAACGCCATCAACACTGCCGAGCAACTTGTTGTGGTTCGTGTAGGTGCGCCGGCCATACTTGAATTCAGATGTTGAAAAGTAAGCGTAGAACGCCGGGTGATCTTCCATCACCGCGGCGGCGAGCTTGGCCATATCTCGCGCCGTCGTGACCTGGTTCGGGTGGTGCAGACCCGATGCGTTCATGAAAACCGTGTTTTCCATGCCAAGCACGCGGGCTTTCACAGTCATGAGCGCGGAGAATCGGTCTTCCGTGCCCGCGATGTGTTCTGCGATGACAACGGCCACGTCGTTCGCGGATTTCGTGACGAGGGCGTGGATCGCGTCATCGACCGAAATCGTCTGCCCGCGCTTGAGGCGCACATTTGATGGCGGTTGCTTGGCAGCCTTCCGTGATACAGCCATCCTGTCGTCCAGATCGATGCGGCCGGCTTCGATTTCGTCGAACAACATGTATAAGGTCATCACCTTGGTGAGGGATGCGGGGTGGCGGTCGGCATCAGCGTGGCGGGCATGGAGAACCGTGCCACTGCCCGCGTCGACTACGATCGAGGCATACTTTTCGGCTGCTGCAGGCGTTGTGAGTACGACGCTGGCGAGAATCACGGCAACTCCCACCACCACGTTTCGAAAAATCGATCTTGTTTGGTAAAGCAGCGTCATGGATCGGCTCCAACAGGTCACAGGGGCAACGCCTTGCAAGGATCGGGGCAATTTTGTGTCATACGGTTGATCCGTCGTTAACACTCGGCGATTATTCAGGGCTCCCTCACCCAAAAGTTGTCCGACCTAAAATTGTGCGCTGCACAAAAATATCTTGCATGTGCGAACAAAAGTGCGTATTTCCGAACCAGCACATGACAAGGAGAATTCCGCTATGCCTAAGGCGAAAGCACAAGCACCGCAGTTTGGTTTCCCAGTGATAAACGGCGAATCGCCGATCTCACCCGAGGCCATGAAGGAGGGCATGGACCGCTTCATGTCCATGGCCAGCGAAGTGACGGAACTTCAGCGCGAAGGGCTATCCGCGGCCGCCGAGTCCGCTCGCGTTTCGGCGAAGGGCATGCAGGAAGCGAATGCGCGCAGCCTTGCCTTCTTCCAAGGGGCCGTGAGTAACCTGATGGAAGTTTCCAAGACGATTGCTGGCGCGAAGTCTCTTCAGGAAGCTGTCGAGATGCAGGCCAATCTCTCCAAGACGGCGATGGAAACCTGCATGAGCGAAGCCAATGCAATGGCGACGCTTGTTGCTGAAACCATGCGCGACGCCGCCGAGCCGCTGAACGCCCATGCTGGACAGTGCGTCGAGCGTTTGACGGCTACGAAGTAGAAGGCTTCCGAGGGCTTATCCGCACGGAGCCTGAAAGTTGAATTCGTGATTGCGCCGGTTCCGCTTGGAACCGGCGCTTCTCTTTGTTGCGGCCCTCGATTGACCGCAGTTGAGCACCCTGTCTGCCCGAGCCGGGGTGGACGCGCAGGGCCCTGTCACCCATATGCGGCGGGTGGCTGATTTCCTCGACTTTCAGACACTGGTACGGCCAGGGTCACCGAACACATTTCTGCTCGCGCCCGAGGGACTGTGTGCCCAGGCTGAACCCGACGAAATTTCTCCGGTCTTCGCAGAGGCTCCAGAGGCCTTGCATGACCACATCCTTTCCGTTCTATCTGGCGTGCGGGACACTGAAATTGTGGTCCAGGATCGGCCTGGCGGCCGCATTCAAGCCGTTGCGACGACAGACTTGATGCGGTTCAAGGACGATATGGACATCCAGATCCTCGCAGTGGATCGCGGCCATGAAGACACCTCAAACGCGAAGAGCGGCAATCCCGCCTCGCAACTTGCCATCTACTCCCGCTCGCGGGTTGGTTATTCAGACATGGGCGCGAATGCCAAACGTGTGCGCAGTCTGGTCAAAAAACTGGGTGCAGCATGATTCCGAACTTGAAAGACGCAGCCGGGATGGTCAGGCTATGAGTCGAGAAGCAATGGACGCGATCCAGAACATGCGACCGGTGATGATCCCACTTGAGATGAACGACCCCGAGGGGCCGTCCATTCCCGGTGACGGCGACGCTGGTGATGATGGACAGGATCTAAACGTTGCGACCAAGACCCGGGTTCGTACAAAAAAACCGTCACTATACAGGGTGATGCTCCTGAATGACGATTACACGCCGATGGAATTCGTCGTGTTCGTCCTGGAGCGCTTTTTCAACAAGAGCCGGGAAGAAGCGACCCGGATCATGCTTCACGTGCACCAGAAGGGTGTGGGGCTATGCGGGGTGTATACGTACGAAGTGGCGGAAACGAAGGTAGCGCAGGTGCTCGACATGGCCCAGCGCAACGAACATCCGCTCCAGTGTGTTATGGAAAAAGACGATTGAAGAGTAGAGGTATCCTTTGCCAAGTTTGACCCCCAGCCTCGAACAAGCCCTGGAACGTGCGCTCACCTATGCCGCCGACCGGGACCATGAATACGCAACGCTGGAGCATTTGCTCCTCGCCCTGATCGAAGACGATGAGGCGGCGGAGGTGATGACCGCCTGCAAGGTCGACCTGGATCGGCTTGGCACGGACCTCACCGGCTATCTCGACGATGAGTTGTCGAGCCTGGTCATCGATGATGGGGCAGGCCGGGTGCAGCCGACAGCCGCTTTTCAGCGGGTCGTTCAGCGCGCGATCCTGCACGTGGAAAGTTCGGGCCGGGACGAAGTGACCGGGGCCAATATTCTCGTCTCGATATTCTCCGAGCGGGAAAGCCACGCTGCCTACTTCCTGCAGGAGCAGGACATGACCCGCTATGACGCGGTGAATTACATCTCCCATGGCGTCGCCAAGAAATCCGGCGCGTCGCGTTCGACCACACCGCGGGGTGCTGAAGCCAACGAAGATGGCAATGTGAAATCGGGCAATGAGGCGCTTGATGCCTATTGCGTGGACCTCAACCAGAAAGCCCGTGCCGGGAAGATCGATCCGCTTATCGGCCGCGATCTGGAGATCGAGCGCTGCATAGAGATCCTGTGCCGGCGGAACAAGAACAATCCGATCCTCGTGGGCGATCCGGGTGTGGGCAAGACAGCGATTGCCGAGGGGCTTGCGAAGAAGATCGTTGATGGTGAAGTGCCCGAGATCCTCGACGAAGCGGTGATCTACAGCCTCGACATGGGTGCGCTTTTGGCTGGAACGCGGTATCGCGGTGATTTCGAAGAGCGGTTGAAGTCGGTGATGAAGGAGATGGAAGGGCTCGATAAGGGCATCCTCTTCATTGACGAGATCCACACCGTGATCGGAGCGGGCGCCACATCCGGTGGGGCGATGGATGCATCAAACCTGCTGAAGCCGGCACTGCAGTCGGGTGAACTTCGCTGCATGGGCTCGACGACTTTCAAGGAGTACAAACAGCACTTCGAGAAGGACCGGGCGCTCAGCCGCCGGTTCCGCAAGATCGATGTTGTCGAACCGACCGTGCCGGATGCGATTAAGATCCTCCAGGGCCTCAAGGTGAAGTTCGAGGAATTCCACGGGCTGCGCTACACGAATGAGGCGATCAAATCGGCCGTGGAACTGGCAGACCGGTACCTGACGGACCGGAAGCTGCCGGACAAAGCGATTGATGTAATCGACGAAGCCGGCGCCAGCCAGTGGCTCAAGCCCGAGAGCAAGCGCCGCAAGACCGTCAGTGTTCGAGACATCGAAGCCATCGTGGCGAAGATTGCTCGGATCCCCCCGAAACAGGTCACCAAGGACGACGCCAACCGGCTCAAATCCCTGGATGCGGACCTCAAACGGGTTGTTTTCGGACAGGATCTCGCCCTCGAAGCCCTCGCAGCGTCGATCAAGATGGCGCGGGCAGGCTTGCGCGAGCCGAACAAGCCGATTGGGTCTTATCTCTTCACCGGGCCGACCGGCGTCGGAAAGACCGAAGCGGCCAAGCAACTCGCCTCCATCATGGGCGTGGAGATGCTGCGCTTCGACATGTCCGAGTACATGGAGCGGCACACGGTGAGCCGTCTGATCGGTGCGCCGCCCGGCTATGTTGGCTATGACCAGGGCGGCTTGTTGACCGATGGTGTGGACCAGCATCCCCACTGTGTCCTTCTGCTCGACGAGATCGAGAAGGCCCATCCGGACCTCTTCAACATCCTGTTGCAGGTGATGGACAATGGTGCCCTGACCGATGCGAACGGACGCAAGGTCGATTTCCGCAATGTCGTGCTGATCATGACGACCAATGCGGGCGCGTCCGATGCGGCGCGGAACTCGATCGGGTTCGGGGCCGGCAAGAAGGACGAGGAAGTGGACGAGGCGCTGAAGCGCATGTTCACCCCCGAATTCCGGAACCGGCTCGACGCGACCATCAAGTTCGGCGGTCTGACGCCGGAGATCATCGACCGGGTGGTCGAGAAGTTCGTTCTGCAGCTTGAGCTGCAACTGGCGGATCGGAACGTGACGATCGAGATCACCAAGCGGGCCCGGGATTGGTTGGCCAAGCGTGGGTTCGACGCGGAAATGGGTGCCCGGCCCCTGGCCCGGACGATCCAGGAACACGTCAAGAAGCCCATGGCGGAAGAACTGCTCTTCGGAAAGCTCACAAAGGGTGGGACCGTGAAGATCGACGTCGACAAGAAAGACGATGGCAAACTCGCCTTCAAATATGTCGAGATCAAATCTCCGCCGCCGAAGACTACGGAAGAGGCCGACGGGGCCGAAGAGGCGGTTTAGGTCCACGGGTCACGCGTCTCCCGCCCGTGTGGGCGGGGGGTGTGTTTCGCTCAGGCGGCGTGCCGTGGGAAAATGGTGAAACCCAGCACCGGCATCCGGCTCGCGCTGCTGCGCGTCTGGTCTTTTCGATGAATTGTGCCGCGGCCTGACGGTGTCAGGGCCGCGTGGGTTATCCTGGTCTGGCGACAGCCCTACGCGCCGACCTCAGAGGCCCCTTGGCAACGGTGGAACACCGCAGTGTGCACCCAGCGCGATCGCGTTTCCATCCTTGATCGAAATGCGACTTGCTTGATGCTCGCAGGCCCTGATCGACCATGCTTACGCAGGCGTTCGGCCCGTGCCTGACGACCACCCCTCTAAAGCCATCGGCGACCACTTTCGTCAAATACGGGTACGATCGGGGGAGCTGCTTTGATCCCCAACTGTGTCCCTTGAACGGGGAACGGATCCGATCGCGCTCCCGTCCGCGCTGCTGTGCTACCGGCTGCCCAACGCCGCAATCCACTCCACTAACCACGTGCCCAATGCCTGGCCACGCCCAATCGGCCAGGGTGTCCTTGGGCTTTCCATCGCTCCCATGGCGTGTCGCCACATGCACAGGGTTCCTGGTGAGGGGCGCCCATTCCCCGGCCAGGTCCTGCTGTGCATGCCTCTGGTTTCCGCGCACGCCAAGGGCTGCCAGCCCGGCAATACGCTCGGCGGCAGACACAAGTCGGGCGCGAACCCAGAAAAGAAGACGGATGAAAAGATCCATTGCCGTAGACTACCACGGTTTCAGAGGGGGAGGATTGGGCGAGGTCATTTTCTTTTATTGCGCTGTAATATAACGGAAATATTTCGTAGAACTGTTGGATAAACTCGACCGGCGCCGCGCGGTTCCTGACCGAACCGTAACTGGACCGGCGCGAGGGAGCGCGATTGGGTGACAACAGGGACGGGGGCCATGCTTGGCCATAACCGACTTGGCGGGCGATGAATGCCCCATCCGTCCTGCGCGTGGCTTACCGGAAAACTGAGAGCTATGAGAGGTGTGATCCCATGAAGGTGTTCACCAAGACCCTTGTATCGGCGCTTGTTTGGGGGCTGACCGCATGCGCCACGTCGGAGCCGCCGCAACCAGCGCCAGGCGCCGACATGACGTCGTTGAAGCCGGAACGGCTGGCAGAGATTAATGCCATGAACCAGGTCGCGTCGCTGTTGATCGATGCGGAGGTGGGCTATCGCGATGCGTCGCTGATACCGGACAATGAACCCCGAGTGACCCGCTCGCTGGTGGCCCTGGCGGACCAGAGGCAGCGGGAGTTGCGCCAGGTCCAGCGGCGGGTCATGGCGCTGGGCGGTGAGCCGGACCAGTTTGGAGGTATCGGTGGGGCGCCGAGCCGGCTTTATGCCGATCTGCAGACCATTGTTTCGAACGACACGCGGGTGGCGCTTGATGCCGTACTTCGGACTGAGCGGGCCCTCATGAAGCGGATCAAGCGGAAGCTGCCCGAAACAGAGACCCAGTCGTCGCGGGCCCTGTTGCGCACGATCCACGGCCAGGTTGCAGCCGATATCCGGTCGCTGGAGCGGCTGAAGGCGGAGGAGACGTGATCGTTTTACCAGCGGTGCGGCCGCTGTGCGGCAGCCGCGTTAGGGTCATCTGATCGGTTCTGAAAAGTATACACCCTTTTGAGGGTTCCGCGTTAGACACGTGGCATGGATCTGCGCGCGGTTCTTCTTGCCATGGGTATCATGACTGCGCTGCTCGGGCTGGCGATGGTGCCGTCGGCTGTGCTGGATGTGATCGACGGGCGGAGCGACTGGGGCATTTTTGCCATGAGTGCCTTCCTGGCGATCCTGGCGGGCGGTGTCGTGTACATGCTGACGCGGGGCAACCGGCCGCCCCGCACGGGGCAGCGCGAGGCGTTTCTGCTGACGGTTCTGGTGTGGGCGGTGTTGCCCCTGGTGGCGGCGGTGCCGTTCATCGGGTCTGGCATGGGGTTCACCAACGCCATGTTCGAGAGCATTTCCGGGCTGACGACAACCGGGGCGACGGTGATGACGGGGCTGGATGATCAGCCGCGGGGGCTGTTGCTGTGGCGGGCGATCCTGCAATGGATCGGGGGGATCGGGATCATCGTGACGGCCATTGCCATCCTGCCGGGATTGCGCGTGGGCGGGATGCAGCTTTTTCAGCTGGAAAGCTCCGATCAATCGGGGAAATTCCTGCCCCGGGTCGCCGATATCGCCGCGCAGACGGGGTTTGTGTATCTCATCCTGTCTGCGCTGTGCGCGCTTGGTTATCTGAGCGCGGGGATGGGCAGTTTCGATGCGGTCGCCCACGCCATGACAACCGTCGCAGCAGGCGGGTATTCGACCCATGATGCCTCGTTCCGGGTGTTTGCCGACAGCGGTGCGATGTACGTGGCGATGGTGTTTATGTTCGCAGCGGGCTTGCCGTTCAGCTTGCTAGCGCTGGCGCTACTGAGGGGGCGACCGGCGCGCCTGTTCACCGATAGCCAGCCCCGGCTTTACGCGATCCTGTTGATCGTGTTCACGGCCCTGGTTGTGACGCTGGCGCGGCAGCAGGATGCCGTGCCCTTCGAGGGCGATGCCGATCTCCTCTCCCACGCCCTGTTCAATGTGATCTCGATCATGACGGGGACGGGCTATGCGTCGGCTGATTATGATCTCTGGGGCGATCCGGTGGTGATCTGTTTTCTGGTGCTGACGTTTCTTGGCGGGTGTGCGGGCTCGGCGGCCTGTGGGATCAAGATGTTTCGCCTCGAAATCTCGATCAAGGCGGTGATGGCCCATGCCCAGCGCGTGATCCGCCCCCACCAGCTTGCGCCGGTCCGGTATAATGGCCGGGTGGTCGATGAGGATACACTGCAATCGGTGATGGTGTTCGTCTGGCTCTATGTGGGCACGTTCCTGATTGCAGCGGTGCTGATCGGTACGCAGGTGGATGATCCACTGACGGCGATCTCTGCGGCGGCGACGTCGGTCTCGAATGTGGGGCCGGGATTGGGCGCCGAGATCGGGCCGAATGGTACGTTCCAGACGCTGTCGGTGTTTGCGAAATGGGTGTGCGCGATTGCGATGCTGCTTGGCCGGCTGGAGTTCATTGCGGTGTTCGTGGTGCTGTCGCGGCGCTTCTGGCAGGGGTGAGCGCGCCGTTTGCGGCCCCGTCGGCCTGACAAGAAGGACCGGTCTTCCCGTTGGGAAAGACCGGTCCAGGCCATGGGTGTCTCAGTCCCAGAGCTCGCCCAGTTCGAGGCGGTCCCTGAAGCTGTCGCCGATGCTCTCGGCATGCCCGTGGGCGTGGCTGTTGAGCCGCCGCTCAAGGGTTGCGAGGGCAGGCCCCGTCCGAACGTCGAACCGGGCCAGGATTGAGACAAGCTCCCGAAGCGAGGCGTCGGGGGCGTCAGTGTTGGCCTTGCACTCTGCTTCGGCGAGGCGCCACCCTGCAGCGTCCCAGCGCAGGGCCAGAACGATCGCAGGCTCGACCCGCCAGGCGAACACCGCCATCCGGCCCAGCGCCATATCGTAGGCGAAGTCCCGGAGGCAGTTCTGGAACTCGAGCGCGATGGCTGCGAGTTGCTTGCGCTCCGTGACGGCCTCGAAGGGCCTGGGCAGGGCGGGCACGGGCAGGGGAGGGGTGAACCGCTCGGGGGCGAGTTCCTCCGCTGCCTTGGCGAACAGCTGGCTGCTTTCCTTCGCCCGGCGCAGGCGCTCGGCAATACGCCGGGCGTGCTGCTCGCCCTGCATCCGCACGGCGATGTCGCAGGCGAGACCAAGATCGCGCGCAGCATCCCCATTGGGAACAAGCGCGACGATGCTGGCTTCCCGGAGCCCGGCAGGCAGCGCCCCGATCAGCGCAAGCTTTTCAGGACGGATGTCCGCCATGTGCCGCAGCACGGGGCTTGCCTGTTCGTCCCGGAAAAGATCGAGGAACAGGTCGTAGTCCCGAAGCTGCCACTGGGTCTCGCCCATCCGCGCCATGGCCTTCATGAGCCCGGCAGGCACCTCGGCAGAGGGGCCGTGGGCCGCGGCCACGAGTTTCCTCGCGATGTCCGCATCCTTGTGGCGCTCGACAAGGCGGGCAAGGACATCGAAGTCCATGCCGCCATGGGAGAGCAGGATCACGGCCGCATGTCGGCGGGCGGCAGGCAGCGCGAAAAAACAGTCATGGGGCGCAGGCCAGCAAGCGGCAATACGCTCGGCATGGGGACCGGCGAGGAATTGCAGCAAGGGCGTGGGGGTTTTCACCGCCCGCACCATTTGACCGAGACGCATGGTCATTCCGTCTGCCATGGCAGACCTCCATCACTGGCCAGCAAGCATGGGGCGTGCGCCTTAGATGGCGCCCGTTCCATATGGGTCTGGCAGATCCGTTTTGGATTGGAGTGACGTCAGGGCTGACCGGCTAAGGCGCGGGCGGCACTGACGGGCCCTCCCGCTGTCGGAAGGGCTATACACGAAGGATTTCGGTCTAGCCGCATGGGCGTGATGCCTCTCAAAAGGGCCGGCCCAATGCCGACGCTTGGGAGATGGCAGGCGATTGGGGCGATGAAAAGGCGAGCGGGCAGATGCCCCGTAATGGTCACAGTTTCTCGCCGGCCTCGCTTCCCACTGACCTCGCACCCGAACCGTTATCCGGCGGGCGCTGGAATCAAAAGCGCCACCCCCTGGGGGGTGGCGCCCGTGAGCCGGTTTGGCTCTTGGATCTTGGGGCAGGGGTCTATCGATCCCTGACACCTGGATGTGTTCAGATGGCGCGCAGAGGCTGCTCCACGTCACCCCGAACCCATACAGACCCAATGGCCTCACCTGGTTTCTCACTCGACATTGGATCACCTCCTTTCTGCTGTTAACGACTATGCCGCCACCGCAAAGGATCCGGCAGCGACGCCGTAACCTAAGCACGACTCATGCCTTCGGAAAGATGAATATCGCTGTGGGCGAAGACATTTTTTGCAGGTGATGAAGGGGGTGGCAGCATGACCTCTCTCTGTCAGAGGGCCTGCACAGGCGTGCAGCACCCAATGATCAGTAGGAAAGGATGCCGATGGCCAGCCCAATGATTGCCCCGGTGGCAACGGAGGCGAGGATCGCATCGCCGCGGTCCTTGTCCCGCACCCAGTGATAGCCATAGGGCGGATCATAGAGGCCGAAATTATAGTAGTCGTGAAGGATCACGGTGCGACCATGGTAGTGCCGGTAGACGCCGCCGATGCTGTACCGGGGTGTGTACGCACGGTGGGGGAAATGATTGTAGAAAGGCCGGTCGACAAAACGCTTGGATCGGAAATGCCGGCGGTTTTTCTTGCTGTGGAACCCCCGGCGGCTGAACGTTTTATCCCTGAACCCTTTGTGGCCGTGGTGGAAACCCTTGTGGCCATGGTGGAACCGCTTGTGATCCCGGTGGAAACCCTTGTGACCGCCATGGAAGCCCCCGTGCCCCGACCGGAAACCCTTTTGCCCGGAGTGAAATCCTCTGTGGTCGGAGCGGAACCCCTTGTGGCCCTTGTGGAACCCCTTCTGTCCGGAATGAAATCCCCGATGGCCCGAGTGGAAGCCCTTGCGGTTATCGCGAAAGCCACGGTGTCCCCGTGAGCGATTATCCTTGAAGTTCCGATTACCGCGGTGGTGGGCATCGAAGACTTTTCCGCCGTGCCTTTTGCCGACATGTTTCTGGTCGAAGTGCTTCTGGCCGCCATCGAATTTCTTGCCATGGTGTTGGCCGCCCTCGAATTGGCCCGCATGCTTTCGGTGGTCGCGGCGGCCATCGTGCCGTCCGCCGCGGTGACCGCCGTGCCAATTGGCATCCTGGCGACGGCCCTCCCCTCCTCGCCGTTCGCCTCGGTTTCCCCTGAAGTCGCTGCGGCCTTGGCGTTGCCCGGTATCGGCGCGGGCCATGCGGTCACCGCGCTGACCCTGGTCGCGGCGCCCGTCGAAATTGGCGTTCTGGCGTCTGCTTTGATCCCGATTATTGCCCCGGTTCTGGCCCCTATTCTGGCTCCGGTCTCGGCGCTGGGCGCGATTGTCCTGGCCACCATTGCGCGCACCCCGGTCTCTGCGTTGGTGCCGGTCGCTCCTTTCGCCGCGCTGGATGCGCTCCATCCGCTCAATGCGTTCGCCGCGCGCGCCCCGTTGCTGGGCCTCCGCGAGGGGGACGAGGGTTGTGGTCGAGAGGGACATGGCCGCCACGGCAATCGTCAGGAGTTTCGCAAGACTGATGTCGGTGGTCCGGGCCATGACTGGTCTCCGCTCGTGGCTTGGGCCGGTGCGTTTGCAGCCCTAATTCAGATATGAGCTTACGCTCGCGACCTGAATTGCCTCTGAACGGTGCGTTAACCCATGCCCGAGCCTGTCTTCGGCGACCTTGTGATCACGGACACGGTTTCCATCGGCGCATGGGAGTTGGAGGAGGTGTTCGTCCGGGCCGGCGGGCCGGGCGGTCAGAACGTCAACAAGGTGGCGACGGCGGTCCAACTCCGCTGGCACGTGGACCATTCCGCATTGCCGCCGGCGGTGAAGGCGCGTTTCAAGCGGCTCTACCGCGCGCGTCTCACGAATGAGGGCGCAGTACTGATTGAAGCGCGGCAGCATCGCCACCAGGCCCAGAACCGGACAGCCGCGCGGGACCGGTTGGCAGACATGGTGAAGCGTGCGCTGGAACCGCCAAAGCGGCGCATCAAGACCCGGCCGACGGCGGGCTCGGTGCGCCGGAGGCTGGCGGAAAAGAAACAGAGGGGCGCAGTCAAGGCGCTGCGGGGCCGTGTGACGGGTGACGATGGGTGATGGGGCCGATTACGCCGAGCAGCTCGCGCCGCCGAGGACGCAGAACGTGGCACACCAGCGGTGGTTCAAGGAAACAGGTTCTGCCGTTGCCTCCTTGAGGGTGCGTCCGAGTTCGAAATCGGCCGATTGAGTCAGTAGCGTGCAGGCGGTGATAGACGCATGCTCAGCGCCCTTTCGGCGGATCACCATGCGTTGGTCGGCGCACATGATGCTGGCGGGATCCACATCGAGGATGCCCCAGCACTCGGTGGTGATCTCCGGCGGGTCGTCATTCGGCACCATTTCCGGGAACAGAACGAGTTGGCGCGTATCCGCCGGGTCGATGTTCAGCCGCTCGCGCCGGACCAGCGCGCCATAGCCCGCCCGGGCTGTGGGTTCGTCTTCAGAAAGGTCCTGACGGCCGGCAATCGCGAGCTTGAAGCGGTTCTCAGACAGCCATTGCAGGCCCTTGATGGCTTCTCCAAAGGCTTTCACGCCGCGCTCCTTGTCATGGAGCGCTTGGGTGTAATGGTCGAGCGATACCCTCAGGGTCATGCGGCCCGGGTGCTGCGCATGGAGCGCGAGAAGCCCCTTCTGGACGCGGGGCCGCATCATGGGCCGCATGGCATTGGTCAGGATGAGGAGATCGTGGCCGCGGCTGAGGCAGGCATCGAGGATGTCGATGATCTCGGGCGCCAGAAACGGCTCTCCCCCCGTGATACCGATCTCGATGGGCCCGGCGGCCATGTCGTCGACCTCGTCGAGATAGGGCAGCACATCGGCCAGCTTGAGGAAGACAAGCGCACTGTTCCGGGGTGAACTCTCAATGTAGCAGTTCACGCACTGGATGTTGCACAGCGTTCCGGTGTTGAGCCACAGCGTCTTCAGCCCGCGCCAATCGACGCTGGCGCGCTTCTCCCCTTTCGCCGTCACCTCAAGATCGACGAACTTTGTCGGAGGCGCCACAGTTTGCAGTAGCGTGGTCATTACCTCGACACTTAGTCGGCTGCGACGCCACCGGTCCAGTCACAAAAGCTTGTCCCGCCATGGCCCTAGCCGCCATGGAAGTGCCCGTAGATGCGCTCGGCGAGGGCCTGATTGATGCCGTCGACGTCGGCGATGTCGGTGAGCTTGGCGCGTGCCACGCCGCGCGCGGAGCCGAAGCGGTGGAGCAGGGCTTTCTTCCGGGTCGGGCCGATACCTTCGATCTCGTCGAGGGGGCTCTTCTTGATGTCGGCTGAGCGCTTTGCGCGGTGTGCGCCAATTGCCCAGCGGTGGGCTTCGTCACGTAGGCGCTGGAGGTAGTAGAGCACCGGGCTGTCCACTGGCATCTGAAATGGTGACCGGGCGGGGCGGTAGAATTTCTCCCGGCCGGCATTGCGGTCTGGCCCTTTGGCGATCGCGACGATGTTGAGGTCGCTTGGGCCGAGGCCGATCTCGTTGAGGCTTTCGAGCACGGAAGAGAGCTGTCCGGGGCCACCGTCGATGAGGACAAGGTCCGGATACGCGGGGAGATCCGGAAGCGGACGACCGGCTTCATCGGACTCCTTCAGGAGCCGGGAAAACCGGCGGCGCATGACCTCGCGCATCATGCCGTAATCGTCGCCCGGTTCCAGTTCGGCGTCCTTGATGTTGAACTTTCGATACTGGTTCTTGTCGAAGCCTTCGGGGCCGGCCACCACCATGCCGCCGACCGCATTGCTGCCCTGGATGTGGGAGTTGTCGTAAATCTCGATGCGGCGGGGCGGGGCATCAAGGTCCAGCGCTTTCGCAAGGTCCTTGAGTAGGCGCACCTGGCTTGCAGCTTCGGCGAGCTTTCGGGCCAGCGCTTCACCGGCATTCCGCTCGGCCTGGACGACAAGCTCGCGCTTGCCGCCGCGCTGGGGACAATGGATCTGAACCTTATGCGGGGCCCTGAGACCCAATGCATCTTCGATGAGGCCGGACTGGTCCGGGGCTTCGTTCACCAGGATGAGCTTGGGAGCAGGGCGTTTATCGTAGAACTGAACGAGGAAAGCGGCGAGAATTTCCGAGCAGGTTTCCTCGTCTTCATGGCGTGGGAAGTGTTGGCTGGTGCCCCAGTTCTGTCCGGCCCGGATGAAGAAGACCTGGACGCAGGACTGGCCGCCCTCCTTGGTGATCGCGAACACATCGGCTTCTTCGATGCCGTCCGGATTGACGTCCTGGCTGGCACGAACCACAGCGAGGGCACGGATACGGTCTCGCAACATGGCGGCGCGCTCGAACTCCATGGTTTCGGCGGCCGTCTCCATTTCTGCCGCCAACCGGTCCTGGAGCGCTGCCGATTTGCCCCTCAGGAAGTCGGCGGCCTCATCGGCGAGCGCCTGGTAGGCCTCGGGGTCGATGAGGTCGACGCAAGGGGCGGCGCACCGCTTGATCTGGTGAAGCATACAGGGCCGTGTGCGTTGGGCGTACACCGTGTCCTCGCACGTGCGCAGCAGGAACGCTTTCTGGAGCGTGTCGAGGGTGCGCGACACCGCGTTGGCGCTGGCGAAGGGGCCGAAATAGTCGCCTTTGTCGCGCTTTTCGCCGCGATACTTGAGGATCTGTGGCGCGTCATGGTCCCTGCGGATCAGGATATAGGGAAAGCTCTTGTCGTCACGCAGCAGGATGTTGAAGCGCGGCTTCAGTTGCTTGATCAGATTGGCTTCCAGCAAAAGCGCTTCTGTCTCGGTTTCGGTGACCACGAATTCCATGCTGGCGGTGTTCGCAATCATCGCTGCGATGCGCTGGGTGTGCCCGCCCATACGCGCGTAGTTCGAGACTCGGTTCTTCAGGTTCTTGGCTTTGCCCACATAGAGCACGTCGCCGACCGCATCATACATCCGGTAGACGCCCGGCTTTCCGGGCAAGCGTTTCAGATTGTCCTTGATGACATCAACGCCGCGCACCTCCGCGCGTGCGGGCGATCGTTCCGAAGTGTCTGTGCGGACAGCCATCAAACAAAGATAGAGAGCTTTTCAGCGTTGGGTAACCGGGCTGAAGCGCCGCTCACCTGTTCGGCGGGAACAGGCGGTCGTCAGATCTGGATATAATCCTGGATATCGCCGCCGTAGAGCCAGCCGACACCGAACCCCATGAGCATCACGATGATCAGCGCGAACACGAACTGCCGCCCCATCCCGCCTCCATCCTCGTAGGATTGCGGCTTACGCATGATGAAAAACATCAGGACCAGGCCGAACACGCAGACCGCCAGAGCCTTTTCAGCCGGCGTCACGGTGGCGATGTACCGTTCGGCATCTTCCAGGAAATTCTGGAAGATGCGCTCGGATTTCATCAGGACCTGATCATAGGCAGACATGGCACGGGCTCGGTTGCGCCGCCGGTATTGACGGTACTCAGACGCCCATTTGTGCCAGAACAGGGTTGAGGCCTCGTGAAGGAGGTGCGTCGAATTTCCCACATCCGACCCAAAACCCGCGCACCGTAAAGCGTCACTCCGTAACACTGCGTGATGGCATGCATCGACAGAATGAATTCCGCCGGGCAATTGCGATTTTGTTTCCGGGCGAGCTGTTCTAAGACAGGCCGCGCACTTTGGAGGTCTCCATGTCTGATATCACCTTGTCGACGGCCATTGAGCGGGTCCAGCCCTCTGCAACCATTGCGGTCAGCACCAAGGCCGCTGAGTTGAAGCGGGCCGGGGTCGATGTGATCGGGTTAGGCGCTGGCGAACCGGACTTCGACACACCCGAGCATATCAAGGCCGCCGCCATCGAGGCGATCCATGTAGGCAAGACGAAATACACGCCAGCGGACGGCATTCCGGAACTGAAGGATGCCATCTGCGCGAAATTCAAGCGCGACAACGGCCTCGACTACGCGCCGAACCAGGTGAACGTGTCGCCCGGCGGAAAGCCGGTGATCTTCAACGCTTTCATCGCAACGTTGAACCCCGGTGACGAAGTGATCATTCCCGCGCCCTATTGGGTCAGCTATCCGGAGATGGTGCGGGTTACGGGTGCCACGCCGGTCACGGTGCCCTGTGGGGCCAACGCAAGCTACAAGATCTCCCCCGAGGCCCTTGAGGCCGCCATCACGCCCAACACGCGTTGGTTGGTGCTCAATTCACCCTCCAACCCCACGGGCAACGCCTATTCCCGGGATGAACTTCGGGCGCTCGCTGACGTCCTGCTCCGTCATCCCCAGGTCATGGTGCTGACCGACGATATGTATGAGCACCTTGTCTATGATGGGTTCGACTTCGCAACAATCGCCCAGGTGGAACCCCAGCTCTATGACCGGACGCTGACGATGAACGGGGTGTCGAAGGCCTATGCCATGACCGGCTGGCGGATCGGCTACGCCGCGGGGCCAAAGCCATTGATCGATACGATGCGGAAGGTGATGAGCCAATCGACCTCGAACCCATGCTCGATCAGCCAGTGGGCGGCGGTCGCAGCCCTGAACGGATCCCATGATTTCCTTGAAGAGCGGAACGCGGTATTCAAACAGCGGCGCGACATGGTCGTTGCCGGCCTTAACGCCGCCGATGGGCTCCACTGCGACACGCCAGAAGGGGCATTCTATGTCTATCCGTCCTGTGCAGGCCTGATCGGAAAGACCTCCAAGGGCGGCCGTTTGCTCGAAACGGATGCCGATGTGGCAGAGGCCATGCTGGAGGAAGTGAACGTGGCCGTGGTCTTCGGGGCCGCCTTCGGCCTGTCGCCTGCTTTCAGGATTTCCTACGCCACCTCGAACGCAGCGCTCGAAAAGGCGATTGACCGCATACAGAGCTTTTGCGGGACCGCTTCCTGAGCGCGGACACCAGAGGTCTGCACGTCTTCACAATGCCGTTTACAACAGGGTCATGTTCGATGTTACAGTCCGACTTCGAATTAAGGGTGGGGACCCTACCATGCATGATGACTGGCGGGAGCGCGCGGAAGCGGTCCTGAGAGGCGGAGAGGCTGACGGCGACGAAACGGTGCTCAGCGGCGAAGGGGGCACCTTTCCTGTGTTTATGACGGAAAGATCCGTCATAAAGATCTACGATCCACGGGTTCAAAGCAGCGCCCCCGAAACGTACGACTCAGAGCTGCACGCGCTGACACAGTTTGCGGATGATCCCGAGATCAGGACCCCGCATTTGATCGATCGCGGCGCATTCGGGCGGGGCGCTGAGGCAAGCCCCTACATCGTCATGTCTCGGATCCCGGGCGCGCCCTGGCGTGAGGTCCGGCCTTCTCCGACGGCGCGGGCTGTGCTCGCCGCAGACCTTGGCCGGTGTCTGTCCCGGATACATACTCGTGCGGAGATGCCCAGCGATCGTCCCTGGGCCCTGGAAGATGCGGCCATCATTGCCGCCATGGGGCGGAGCAGCGTGCCCCGGCGTCTCTTCGCAGGCATCCCTGACTTTCTCGACCAGTACGGTGATGCCCGCAGTGTCGCCCTCGTGCATGGCGATCTCATGGACCTCCACGTCTTTGTCGAAGCCTCTCGCGTCACCGGTATTATCGATTGGGGCGATGCGATGGTGGCCGACAGGACATTCGAGTTCGCAAAGCTGCACCTCGATCTTTTCGAGGCGGACAAGACGCTGTTCGACGTCGCCCTATCCGCCTATGGCTGGGACGACTGGGACGACTTTGCCCCACGTTGCCTGGCCCAGGCGATCTTGCGACAGGCCCATTGCTGCGCCCAGCATGGCACCTGCGATGTGTTCCACAAGGTTCCGAGCCGGTTTGATATGCGGGCGGCCCAATCGTTGCCGGACCTGGCAGACATCCTGTTCAGCCTTGACCGTTGATACATTGCGCCCCCCGAGATCTTCGCCTAAACCTCCGCCTATGGCCATTCAGGTCCCGTAGCTCAGCTGGATAGAGCGCTGGCCTCCGAAGCCAGAGGTCACAGGTTCGAATCCTGTCGGGACCGCCATCCACAAAACCTTGCGCCCGCGGGCTCCCGAAACCGCAACCCTATGGCTGGGTCCCTACCGGTATAGTTTCGCGGTCAAAGGCCCTTTCTCAGCCTGTCGGCGAGGGCGGCGGTGATGGGGTCTTCCGCCTCTGACGTGCCGGTCAGAACCGGCTGTAACCGGGCGGCCATGGTCTTGCCGCGCTCGACGCCCCACTGGTCGAAACTGTTCAAGCCCCAGAGTACGCCGGCGAGGTAGGTCCGGTGCTCATAAAGCGCGATGAGCGCGCCAAGCTTCGCCGCGTCGAAAGCGTCGCAGGAAAGAATGGTCGAGGGACGTCCTCCGGCATGCACCTTCTGCCGCGCCACCGCGTCGGGAAGGCCCGGCTCCTCAGATCGCACCTCATCGAGGGAGCGGCCATTCGCGAGCACCTCGGCCTGGGCCAGGGCGTGGGCCATGAGCGCGCGCTTGCCTTCGGGATCGCCGCCCCGGTCGAGGGCGATTATGAATTCAGCCGGGACCGGCTGGGTCCCCTGGTGAAGCCACTGGTGATAGGAATGTTGCCCGATTGAGCCTTCGCCGCCCCAAACGGCCGGCGCAGTGGGCAGCGGCGCGGGGGTGCCGTCGGGCCGGGCGGACTTGCCGTTGGACTCCATCTCAAGCTGCTGGAGATACGTGGGCAGGAAGCGCAGGCGCCGGGCATACGCCAGAACCACCCGCATGGGAAAACCCAGCGCAGACGTGTTCCAGACATCGAGCAAGGCGAGGCGCGCCGCGAGATTGTCGTCCATGGGCGCTGTTCTCACATGGGCGTCCATGTCCGCGGCCCCGGCGAGGAAACGGCGGATGGCCTCCTCGCCCAGGGTGATGAAACAGGCGAGGCTTGCCGCTGACCACAGCGAGAACCGCCCGCCAACACTCAGCGGCATATCGAAGAGGTGAGGCGCTGATCCGCCTTCCGCGCCTGTTTCCGCCCAGGCCCTGGCCCGTTCGGGGTTTGCCGTGACGAGGGCCAGGTGGTGGTTCGCCCCCTCGCCCAGGCTGCCCGACAGCCAGGCCCTGGCGCGGCCCAGATTGTAGAGGGTTTCTTCCGTGCCAAAGGATTTGGAGACCCCGATGACGAGGGTCCGGGCCGGATCCAGGCCCCTGAGGGCGAGGTCAAGATCCAGGGGGTCGAGATTGGCTGCAAAGCGGAGCTCGAAAGCGGTAGACGCTTCGGCCTGGAACGCGTCGGCGATGAGGCGCGGGCCGAAATCCGAGCCGCCGATGCCGATATGGACGATGGCGCTGAAGGGCGCGCCGTCGCTTGCGGTCACCGTTCCGTCGCGGATGGCCGCGGCGAAGGCGATCGGTGCATCGAGGCTTGCGCGGACGGCGGCTGGATCTCCGGAGAGCGCAGGACCCGCGTCGGTCGGTGCGCGCAGGGCCCAGTGGAGGGCAGGGCGGTTCTCCGAGGGGTTCACGGTGCCCCCATCGAACAACGCCCTTATGGCGCCGGGGATGCCTTGTGCCCCTCCCCAGGAGACGAGGGCCTCGTCTGCCCGTCCGTCGAGCCGATGACGCGTAAGATCCGCGGTCCAGCCAGCGGCGGAGAAAGCCGCCTGTCCCAGCCGAGCCCTGGCGAGGGCCTTGAGCGGCTGCGCCTTTACCCTGTCGATATGGTCGCGAAGGGCGTCAATCATGGCAGGCTCCATTGGCCGATAGGCGGGTTACGTTTCACAATCGTGCTGCGATAGCGGGCGCCGGTAAACCGAATATGACAACAACGCGCCTGCCAGAGACTGGACGCGCCAGCGAAAAACGCGGGCCTGCCTGCTTGAACCGGGCGTGGGTGTGCAGTATGCCCCCGCGATCAGAGGCCAGCGTAGGCGGCCCCTTTTGACACCCCGGAGGGGCGTGGCCATCCCACCGCCCCCGCTTTTGGCGCACCAAGGAGGGCCCCATGGGCAAGGAGAAGTTTGAGCGGAACAAGCCGCACGTGAACATCGGCACGATCGGGCACGTGGACCATGGCAAGACGACGCTGACGGCGGCGATCACGATGGTTCTGGCCGATGTGACGGGCGCTGAGAAGCGCTCCTACGAGGACATTGACAGTGCGCCCGAGGAGAAGGCCCGCGGGATCACGATCAACACCGCCCACGTGGAATAC
>JBCDLC010000040.1:0-27927 GCA_038745855.1 Pseudomonadota bacterium
CGGCCGTGGCGGGCAGCTTTTCGGTAAAATCGAACGGGTCAGCGCCTCGCTGACCCTGCAAAAAGGAGACATGGGTCTGCTGGCGCTTCACATGAAAGACAAGCAGGCGTTCATGACAGGCTTCGTGGGCCAAAGCGCCGACGCAAGCCAACCCGCGGCCCCCTGACCTCCTCAGACCGCAGTAAAATTTGGAAAACAGAACCGGACGCGCCATGGCGCGGGCCGGGCAAAGGTGCTGGCGCGGGCGCCAGCCCGCCGCCGCCGACCTTGCCATCGGCCGGGCGCCGTCAGCTCGATGCCCGCTTCGCGTAAGCCGCCCTGACCATGCCCGCAATCTCTCTGCAAGCGGCATCAGACGCCGGGGACGCACCTGTGAACGCGGTGAAGCCGTGGGCGAGGCTGTCATAGCATTTGAATGTCACGTCGACGCCAGACGCTTCCAACCGTTTCGCATAGGCCGCGCCTTCATCGACCAGTGGATCAAACCCAGCGGTGGCGATGATCGCAGGCGGAAGCCCCTCCAGATCCATCTCCTGGGCCGGCGAAATACGGACGTCGGTGAGATCCTGGCCGGCTGGAATGTAATGCCCCATAAACCAGCGCATCGTCTCAGTGCTCAACGGATAGGACTCGGCGTATGTCGTATGCGATTGGGTTTCCTGCGAAACGTCCACGGCGGGATAGATCAGGAGTTGAAGCGAGGGGAGCGGCAAGCCGTTCCGTTTCGCGTCCTGTGCAATGATGGCTGAGAAATTGCCGCCCATACTGTCGCCGCCAATCGCGGCTTCGCCAGCGGGCGCGCCGAGGCTGGCCGCATTCTTGAGGGTCCATTCGTAGGCGGCCTGGCAATCATCCAGCCCAGCAGGCCATTTGTGCTCAGGTGCAAGCCTGTAGTCGACCGAGACGACCGGGCATCGCGCGATGGACGCGATCATGCTGGCAAAGGCGTGGCAGGTTTCGAGATCGCCGATGACACCGCCGCCGAAGTGGAAAAAGGCCATCGCAGGCGCGTTGGGATCCTGGTCTGCCGGCCGATAGATACGGACAGGGATCCTGTGATCCGGGGTATCGATCACGGAGTCCGTCCATTGTACGCCGGGCTCGGGGTCTGCGCCCAACATGGTCAGGCCTGCCGCCGATGTTGCACGCGCGGTCTGGGGATCCATGGTCGCCATGGCCGGTTGGCGCTGGGCACCATGGGCCAGGAACTGGGTGTGTGGGTCAAGCGTTCGGCCGCCCAACACAACAGGTTGCCCACCCGACATGCGGACGAGCCAGCTCGGGGGCAGCTTCAGAAGGGTGCGGATCAGCGTGCGCTGTAGGGACATGGAAAACTCCGGATCGGGCAGGCGAGGCTCGTGGGACAGGGCGCCCCCAAAGCCTCAATTATGGTCGAAACCCATCCCGCGAATGCCGGACAGGAGCAGGTTTGCAGCGTAATCGGCCGCCGCTTCGGGATCGACGGGGCGCCTGGCCAGCATATGGTCGCCCATTTCACGGGCGATGCCGACGGCGGCGGCCGCGAGATATTCGGTATCCATGTGCGCCACGCGGTCATTGCCGAGGACACGGTCGAGGTCTGACCGGATTTCGGAGAAGATGGCTTTCACCTCTGGCGTATCCACGCGCACGCCGATGAGTGCCATGTGGGGTGCGCCGGCTTTGATCGCATCGGTATTCTCCGATGCGAGGAACTGAAAGTACGCCCTGAAGGCTGTGCGGATGTAGGTTTCGAAATCGGCGGCTTCGGAGCGGACGGATTTAAGGCGGTCGCCAAATCGGCGGGCGCTGTCACCGGCGATCGCTTCGAACACATCTTCCTTCGACTTGAAGTAGTTGTAGAAGGTTCCAGCAGCGAGATCGGTTTCGCGGATGATGTCTCGAACAGTGGTCACCTCGAAACCCAAACGGGCAAACACCCTCCGGCCAGCGGCAAGAATGGCCGCTCGATTGGCCGCCTTGGCCCTCTCGCGCTTGCCAGGTGCGTCGCCGCCAGGAATGTCAGCCGTTGCGGTGTCTGCCAGGCGGGTGGTGTCTGGAGAATCGATCATGGGGTAGACTTCGGGCAATCGTGACGCTGCGTCAACTTTGTTCGCGTGGACGGTCATTGGTGGCGGTGAGCAAAGGATCATATCCAGGCAAGGAGAGGGGATCGATGGCGCTCAGGCCAAACGAACCTTTCCGGCCCCAACGACCCGTCAGGACCTCATAGTGCAGGTGAGTCGCCGTTGCATTGCCAGTCCGGCCCATCTTACCAAGGGCCTGCCCGAAACCGAGCCGGGTGCCGGGCTTGATGTCCTCCATGAAGGCCTCGAGATGGGCGTATCGCGTATAGACGCCGTGACCGTGGTCGATTGTAACGAACCACCCGAAACCCCGGCCCCAACGCGCTTCGCGAACAATGCCGGGCGCGGCCGAGTAGATCAGGCCAGCGGGCCGTGCAACAAGGTCGATCCCTTTGTGCAAGCGCCCACTCCGAGGTCCGAAACCGGAACTGAGGCACACATCATTGGCCGGTGCCGCCGCGAGAATGACTCGCTCGCGTGCCACGACCAACGGAGCGAAATCGATGACAAAGCCAACCCGGTCCACCGATGGCGGATTCGATAGGCGTGCATTGCAAAGCTTCAGGTTGGCGTTTGGCTGAAACGGGCCTTGAGCACGGCGATCGGTCGGAGCGGGTTGTGGCTCCTGGGTCGAACCAATGTCTGGCGATGCAGGCGGCGGAACAACGACCCGCACCCAGTCGGTGTCCGGCTGAGGGGATTGGCACGCAGCCATCCAGAGTGGCAGCGCCACGATCGTTGTCCGGATCAGTGTCCTGATCCCAATCGTGGTGGGGACCTCGGGAGTGGCGGCGGCTAACGTCGCTACACCGGGGATGGATACTGGAGGTGACATGGCGGTTCCTCGATCAAGTCGCATCTACCCCGGCTCTTCTATAACGCAGCGCCTCTCAACCGGAGGTGAATACCCATTCGGCCAGTCCGCCGGTCAAGATCGCAGTCAGCGGGCGATGGAGGGCGCGGCACTTGTGTTGATGGTCAACGTCACGGTCGTTCGAGCGGGCGTGTAGGCTGGAAGGTCGAGCGGATTATGCGCCGCCAATCCGTAGGCCTTGCGCGGTCCCCACGTGCCCGTCAGCACTTCGTAGTGAAGATGAACGCCAGTAGAGTTGCCCGTATTGCCCATGGTGCCAACGACCTCGCCGAAGCTGAGCTTGGCGCCTGGCTTGATGCCGCGCTCGATCCGGTTGAGATGGGCATATCGGGTGAAGACACCATGGCCATGGTCGATGACAATCATCTTGCCATAGCCGCGCGCCCAGCCCGCTTCCATCACAGTCCCCGGTGCTGCCGCGTGGATGGGTGAGTGCTTCCGGGCGCTGAAGTCGACGCCCTTGTGGATACGCCCAAACCGCGGCCCGAAGCCGGAACTCATACAAGCATCGTTAACGGGCGCGGTGGCCAGAACCACGCGGCCGCGGGCGATGACAAAGGGCCGGTAATGCCGGACATACTTCGCATTATTGAAAGACGGCGCGTTGGACAGGGTCGGGTAGCACACTTTCAAATGCGTGTTTGGCTTGAAGGCTCCGATCACGGCATCGGGAATCGCGTCGAGTTGGAGCCGCTTGCGGTTCAGCGGCGTGTCGCCCCTATCCGGACTGCCAATCGTGAACGCCACAGGTATAGGCGCTTGTTGGGCGCTCCGTTCGGCTCCGGGCTTTTCGAAAGTGAAATCCCTGCCGGGATCGGCCGACGCCTTCTGAAAAGAGGCCGCCAACACGCTGGCAACGGCCATGGCAACAAAGAGACCCGCCCAGCGGGGAAGACGTTTTATCGAGCGGGTATCCATCACCAGCACCTCGAATGTGTTGAACAATCGTGGTTGGCGCAAAGCAGGAAATGGGCCGAATTGTCATAAGACCCTGTTTACCCGACTGTTTAGGAAGGGTCTTCAGGTTTTCGATTGCGCGAGGAAGGTGTGCTCTTCGGGCGTATTTTCCCGTCCCAGGATAGCATTTCGATAGGGAAAGCGGCCGAACTGGTCGATCACGGCCTTATGTTGTCGGGCAAACTCGAGGCCAATCTGAACGAAGGGCAGGAATTCAGCACGCGCCTCGCGCTCGAGTTTCTCGAAAAGGGCAACGCATTCCGCCTGGTCGACCGGATCTTCGGCATGCTCCAGCGGCAGGTAAAAGGCATACTGCTCGGCTTCCATGAGCCCCGCATGCTCGCCCTTGGTTAGGCCGTGATAGGTCAACAGCCGGGCCAGGCGATCGTAGCTGAACGCTTCAGGCAGGCCGCGGTGAATATTTCGGCTGAACTGGTCGAGCACGATAATCGCCGCAAGCCGCGCGCGGGGACTTCGGTTAGCCCACTCCCAAGCAAGACCAGCCTGTAACGCCTCCAGAGTCTCGCCATAGGTGTGGGTAATATGCTGGTCTGTCTCGTCAGACGGGGAAAACCAGAGGTCCTGGCGCGCAAGAGCTGCCGCCGCATCGTCACGCGCTGGGCCAATCCAATACTCTAAAACGTCCAGCGGCTTCACAACGGGCATTGTGGACAGCTTGTAACCGTTCAATTGCTCCGTGTCGCCACCATCATGTAATTTACCGCCGTATCAGCTGACAGAGACCAGCGATCCATGAGCGGTGAGTAGCTGACGCCCTGCGCCGGGCGCGCGGAAAGCCCTGCTTCCAGCGCAGCTGCTTCGATTTCGTCGGGCGTGATGAACTTCCGGACATCGTGCGTCCCCCGGGGAAGCCAGCCGAGCACGTACTCGGCACCGACAACGGCCAGTGCCCACGCTTTCGCGGTACGGTTGAGCGTGGCGACGACCATGATTCCGCCTGGCGCCAGAAGTCGCCCACAATCGACCAGGAAACTGTGAGGATCGGCCACGTGCTCAACCACTTCCAACGTCAAGACCACGTCGAAAGGAGGCTCGCCGCTTGTCAGCAAACCCTCAGCTGTTCCCACCCGGAAATCCACCGAGACGCCCGATTGCTCGGCATGGACCATGGCGGTCTTTATGTTCGCATCGCCCGCATCAATGCCGGTGACCGTCGCACCGAGACGGGCCATCGGTTCGCTGACGAGCCCGCCACCGCATCCGATGTCAACGAGACGCAGACCCTCGAGGGGCCGACGGGCGGACGGGTCCCGGCTGAAGTGTTCGGTGATGGTGTCACGAAGGAAACTTAGACGCACTGGGTTGAACTTGTGCAGCGGCCGGAACTTGCCCTTCGGATCCCACCATTCGGCCGCCATGGCCGTGAACTTATCGATTTCCGACGCATCAATGCTGGGCGTCGTCGGACGATCTGTGCCGGTTTCACCATTCGTAACCATGCGGGTAAGGCTTCCTGTTTGCTCACAAGGGAATGGCCGCCTAAAGAGGTCGAGCCCTAGCGGAGACATGGGCGAACAGCAGGCGGAAGCAATGGCACCTACGGTCCTGAAATTTGGCGGCACATCTGTCGGCTCGCTGGAGCGGATTGATCATGTGGCTGACCTCGTGGCCGCGCGCGCCGGCATAGGGGAGCGGTTGGCCGTGATTGTCTCTGCCATGGCCGGGGAGACAAACCGGCTCGTCGACCTGGCCCGCGGGGCAGCGGCCGAGAAACTCAAGCCAGACGCGTTCGACGATGAATACGACGTGGTCGTTTCATCGGGTGAGCAGGTGTCGAGTGGCTTGCTGGCCCTCGCGCTCCGTCGGCGCGGCGTGCGGGCCCGCAGTTGGCTTGGTTGGCAGCTCGCGATGAAGACCGACGGCGACCACGCCCGTGCGCGGATTCTCGGCTTTGAGGGCAGTGCGCTACCCGAGAGCGTCAACGCTGGGGAAGTGGCTGTTGTTGCGGGTTTTCAAGGCGTCACCGATGATGGGCGGGTCTCGACCTTGGGACGGGGCGGGTCAGACACAAGCGCCGTTGCTGTGGCGGCTGCGCTTCAAGCGGACCGGTGCGATATCTACACCGATGTGGACGGGGTCTACACGACAGACCCTCGCATCGTTCCCCGGGCCCAGAGGCTCGATCGCATCTCCTATGAGGAAATGCTCGAAATGGCATCGCTAGGCGCCAAAGTGCTTCAGACCCGGTCTGTGGAGTTGGCGATGAACCATGGCGTGCCCATCCGGGTGCTGTCGAGTTTCGTCCAGCATAACACGCCCAATCCGGGCACCCTCGTCTGTTCGGAGGATGAAATCGTGGAAAAACAAGTGGTCAGCGGTGTCGCATATTCCCGCGACGAGGCGAAAGTCACCCTTTTCGGCGTCACAGACAAACCTGGCGTATCCGCGCGGATCTTCTCGCTTCTCGCCGCAGCGGGCGTTAATGTGGACATGATCGTGCAGGCCAATGCGCGGGGCGGGGGACGCGCAAACATGGTGTTCACCTGCACCGACCGGGACAGCGCGATTGCTCAGGAAACGCTTTCGGCCAATGAAACTGACATCGGTTTCGAGCGCCTCGAGGTCAACAAGGATGTCGCCAAGGTGTCGATTATCGGCGTCGGCATGAAGAGCCACACGGGCGTCGCCGAAACCATGTTCCAGGCTCTTTATCAGCGCGGCATCAATATCGATGTCATCGCTACCTCCGAAATCAAGATCTCCGTCCTGATCGAGGCTGCCTATACCGAGCTCGCCGTTCGCGCTCTTCACACGGCCTTCGGACTTGACGCAGCGTAAGCTGATCCCCGACACTTGTTGACGATGCCTCACTCCTTCTCAGCCCCTCGTCTGCTGATGAACCGCCTCCGACAGATGATGGCGGCCGGCCATGACACGCGTGACCGGTTGGACAAGATCGTCCAGCTCATTGCCAGTACGATGGTGGCGGACGTGTGCTCGATCTATTTGCGGAGCAAGGTTGACGAGTTGGAACTGGTCGCAACAGAGGGTTTGCGTCAGGAGGCGGTGTTCTCGACCAAACTGGCCATTGATGAGGGCCTGGTCGGACAGATTGCCCAGACCGCCCAACCTCTCGCCATTCAGGACGCTCCGCGCCATCCGGCTTTCTCTTACCGGCCCGAGACCGGCGAAGACCCGTACCACGCGTTTCTTGGTGTCCCAATCCTCAGGGGCGGACGGGTCACCGGTGTCCTCACCGTCCAGAACCGGACCGAGCGGATCTATGGCGAGGATGAAATCGAGACCCTGCAGACCATCGCCATGGTGTTGGCCGAGGTGGCGGGAACTGTCACCAATGAAACCGGCGACCGTATTTCCGCGAAACCGCGACGCCCTGCCCAACTCGAGGGGCGCAGCCTGTGCGGCGGTATCGGGTTCGGAGAGGTCCGTTTCCATGATCCCGAAGTGCCCGCAGCCAAGTTCTTTGCCGAAGATCAGGCCAAGGAAGTCCAGCGCCTGGGAGATGCCCTGCGAAAGTTGCGGCTGAACGTCGACTCCATGGTGGCCATCGATAGCGGCGCCCTGATGGGTGAGCCCCGGGACGTGCTCGAAACCTACCGTCTGCTGGCCCATGATCCGGCCTGGACAGAGCGCCTCATGGATGCGGTCGATGGCGGATTGACCGCGGAAGCGGCCATCGACAGGGCGCGGCGCGAGCACAGGGCGCGCCTGGAGACAGCCACTGACCCCTATTTGCGAGAGCGGCTTTTCGACCTTGAGGATCTGGATAACAGGCTACTGCGGACCCTTGGCGGCAATGATGGGCTGAAGGCCGAAATCGCGGAGGGCGAAGTGGTGCTCGTGGCCCGCCGCCTCGGACCCGCAGATCTCCTGGAATACAGGGAGTCCGGGTTGAAAGGCATCCTGATCGAGGAGGCGTCCGTCTCGTCCCACGCGGCGATCGTCGCACGGGCGATGGGTATTCCGACGCTCGGTGGGATGCCGGGACTGACCACCAGTTTGGAGTCCGGAGACCCGGTCATCGTCGACGCCGAAGACGGCCTGCTTCACATTCGCCCCGATGAAGCCGTGAACGATGCCTATCGCAATCGGGTCGCCCTATCGAGCGAGCGGGAAGAGCAGTACGCGGCGCTCCGTGACGCGCCTGCCAGAAGCAAGGATGGGGTCGATGTCCGCCTGATGCTGAATGCGGGGTTGCAGCTCGATCTGGACCACGTGTCGAAGACCGGGGCTGACGGGGTTGGCTTGTTTCGAACTGAATTCCAGTTCCTGGTCGCCGAAAGCATGCCGCGGCTGGGCGAGCAGGAGACGTTCTATCGTGATGCCTACGAGCGCGCCGGGGGCAAACCAGTTATCTTCCGGACCGTCGATCTCGGCGGCGACAAGATGCTGCCCAACCTCAACCGCGAGCGCGAGGAAAACCCTGCCCTTGGCTGGCGGTCGATCCGGTTTGCGTTGGATGCGCAAGGGTTCTTCCGTCGACAATTACGGGCGCTGATCCGGGCGTCGGCTGGCCGGCCGCTGACCGTCATGTTCCCGATGATCACCGTGCCGGAGGAGTTCTTCGAAGCGAAAGCGCTTCTCAATGAGGAACTGGCCTGGAGCAGCGCACGCGGCCATGAGATGCCGACTGAAATCTCTGTCGGTGCCATGCTCGAAACGCCGTCTTTTGCTTTCGCGCTAAAAGAGATCAGCGAAGAGGTGGACTTCATTTCGATTGGCACGAATGACCTGCTTCAGTTCTTCTTCGCGGCCGACCGGATGACACCGAAAGTAGCGGACCGTTACGACCTGTTGTCCCGCCCAGCTCTCCGCTTTCTCAAACAGGTCGCCGATGACTGCACGCGGTTCGATATCAAGGCATCCGTTTGCGGCGAGGCAACGGGTCATCCCGAGCACGCTCTGTGTCTGGTCGCGCTCGGCTACCGGCAGCTTTCGATGCCGGCGTCTAGCATTGGACCGGTGAAACTCGCGATCCGATCTAGCCATATCGGTGAAATCCGGCACGCCATTTGCAATCTCATCGAGCAAGGAACGGGCGACCTCCGTAAGGAAGTGTTAGCCTTGTTTCGCGACACTCTTGGGCGTGACGCGTTTCATTGAAAAGGCGGCGGAGCTCGTCTAAAAACGTGCGCAGGGCTCAACGGTGGCGTCTGAACACGCGTTCAAATGTAGATTGCGAGCGAGACCAAGGCACCAATGGCGCACCCAAAACCATCCGATAACGTGGTGTCCTTTCCCGGGACGAACGACCTCGACCAACCCGCCGGTATAGAGGCGCATGCTGCGGACACAGATCGGCCGACGCTCGATTTCGGTATGCTGGGCGACGACTGGCCAGATCTTTCTCCAGCGAACCGTGCAGCTCGGTTGTTGGAATGCAGGACGCGGAGCGAAAAAACGGTGCCGGTTGGACCGTTGATGCAAGCTGTTCGACAGGCCCAGGGCCTGAGTGTGGACGCGGTCGCTGCGCAGTTAAAGTTCGACCGCAGCGTCATCACGGCGATCGAAGCAATGGAACTGGGTGCGATGCCCAAAGGCTTCAGGGCGCCACGCATCAAGACCTACGCGCGAGCGCTGCATTTGCCAGCCGATGAGATCCTCTCGATTTATCGTGCGGAAAGCGCAGATCTCGACGCGGTTGCACAGCGGATTGAGCCACAGCCTGTCCGGATGGACCCGGTACGCGGGCCCCGGCCGGGCTGGGTTATGCCCGCAGCGATCGCTGGTGGATTGACCGTCTGCCTGGCCGGGATGCTTTCCCTGTCCAGCGGTCGCATCGATACCGCGAACCAGAACACGACAGCCATTGAGACAGCGCCGCGCACCGAACTTCCGCCGTTCGACAGTGCGGCGGCCGCCATGCAAGGCGACTTTACGGCTATTCCGCTGACCCTCGTAGCCGTCCGCAGGGGCTGGGTCGAAGTTCGCGGAGCGAACGGAACGCTCTTCAGAGATCGGGAGATGCGGCCTGGCGAAGTCTATTACCCAAGGATCGGGGCGGGCTGGACGGTATCTGCGCGCGATGGCGGCGCGTTCGAATGGCGCGTTGGTGATGTGGTCGTCGGCCCGCTGGGTACGAATGAAGTGTCGGTCTACGCTGAGAGCGTCGACCTGATCGCGCGTGAGGCCCTCAGGTCGGTCGCCCCGACCCTTGCCGCCAGCGACGCGGTGTCTCCCAGGCACTGAAACGTCTGAAAGGCTCGCCGAATTGCTGGCCTGCGCCACCATGATGGCTTTACCTTGGAGGTCATCAGCGCCACATAGGGGGCGTCGGTCCTGAAAGGTCCACGGAGCCCCTGAATGTCTCACAACGCCCATCGGCCATGGCGATCCATCGAGCGGCGGCCCAGTCGCAAGATCCGCGTGGGCAAGGTGGAAGTGGGCGGTGACGCACCCATTGCCGTCCAGTCCATGACAAACACGCCAACCGAGGACGCCGCCGCGACGATCGAGCAGATCCGCGGGCTTGAAGAGGCAGGCGCCGATATTGTCAGGGTATCTTGTCCGACCGTCGACGCCACCAGCGCGTTCAAAACGATCGCAAGGGAAGTAAACGTCCCGCTCGTGGCCGATATCCACTTTCATTATAAACGGGGCATCGAGGCGGCTGAAGCAGGCGCCGCGTGCCTGCGGATCAATCCTGGCAATATCGGGAATGAAAAGCGGGTGAGAGAGGTTGTAAACGCGGCAAAGGCCAATGGCTGCTCGATCAGGATCGGCGTGAACGGCGGCTCTTTGGAAAAACACCTTCTGGAAAAGTATGGAGAGCCCTGCCCCGAAGCCATGGTCGAAAGCGCGCTCGACCACGCACGCATTCTCGATGATCTCGACTTCCACGAGTACAAGATCTCGGTGAAGGCGTCTGATATGTTCCTTACGGTAGCGGCCTACCAGCAGCTTGCCGAAGCCACCGATGCGCCGCTCCACCTGGGTATCACCGAAGCAGGGGGCTTGCGCACAGGCACCGTGAAATCCTCCATCGGTATGGGGAACCTCCTATGGATGGGCATCGGCGATACGATCCGCGTGTCGCTGTCTGCCGAGCCGGTCGAAGAAATCAAGGTCGGCTTCGAGATGCTGAAATCACTTGGCCTCAGGACGCGGGGCGTGAACATCGTCGCGTGCCCATCGTGCGCGCGGCAGGGTTTTGATGTGATCAAAACCGTCGAAACGCTGGAACAACGCCTCGCGCATATCGCAGAGCCGATTTCCCTCTCGATTATCGGATGCGTTGTGAACGGACCCGGTGAAGCATCGTTGACGGAGCTGGGCTTCACCGGTGGCGGCAAGGAAGCGGGCATGATGTACCGGGCCGGAGCCCCCAGCCACAAGGTTTCAAACGCCGAGATGGTAGAGCACATCGTCGAGTTGGTAGAGGCCAAGGCAGATGAACTACGCGCGGCGCGGGAGGCGGAAGAGGCCGCGGACGAGGGTCGAGAGACACCGCTCGACGCAGATGGCGTGAAAAGCATGACGGCCGCGGTCTGAAATCCTGCTGGCAGCTCATTCAAACCGATTAGAGGTTCACGCTCTGGATACTCATGTAGTCGGCCTTTCTATACTTTGCGTACGTGTATTTCCTAGATATCGGCACGTGCTAGCGGCTCAATCTTGAATGGCGACTAAAAATACTAAATTTTGGCGCCAACCAATTACTGCAGCAGTCCATTGGAACATGTGACTTCGCTCACACACTCCTCAGAAATTATCTTTCACGACTTGAATAAAATCCGATTTCTTCCAGCCTTAGCGGTGCACCGATCAATTACCCAACGGAGGGAATTTTTATGCGCTGTCGAAAATCACTGTTGAAATATGGAGCAGCTTTTGCGCTTGCAGCCTCAGCGTCGGGGCTTGTGGCCGCGCAAGAGGCGGATACATCTGAAGACGAGCTGCGCCAGGCCAATATTGTCGTGACGGGTACCCGGGCGACAGATCGCACGGCCCTTGAGACCGCCGTCCCTGTAGATGTCTTTCCGATTGCGGAATTGGAAAGCACCGGCCGGGTCGAGCTAAACCAGATCCTCTCGACAACGGTGCCCAGCTTCAACTTCAATCAGACAGCAATCAACGACGGCACAGATATCGTCCGCCCGGCGACCTTGCGGGGCTTGGCGCCGGACCAAACCCTGGTGCTCGTGAATTCCAAACGGCGACACTCTGCGGCGCTTGTGAACATCAATGGCTCTGTCGGCCGCGGTTCTGCTGCAGTTGACCTGAACGCTATCCCCACATCGGCGATTGGGAGTGTTCAGGTCCTGCGAGACGGTGCAGCCGCGCAATACGGCTCAGATGCCATCGCCGGCGTGATCAACGTATTGCTTAAGGAAGAGCGTGAAGGCGGGCAGGTGAACGTCCGTTATGGCGCCCACGTTACCAATCCTGACAGTCTTAACCGGTCCGAGGTCGACGGTGAAACCCTGACCATTGGCGGTTGGGTCGGCCTGCCTTTGACTGATGCGGGCTTCGTCACCCTCTCGGCCGAGTACTCCGATCGCAACCCCACAAACAGGGCCGGCCTGGATCCGCGCTCACAATTCATCACGCCGGTGCCGGGCGTGCTCGATCCGAGGGAAACCACATTCGACCGGCTGAATCACCGGTATGGCAACGGTAACGCCGAGAACCTGAGTTTCTTTGCCAATGCCGGCTTTGACCTCTCCGCAAACTGGGAACTCTATGGCTCCGCCGGTTTCCAGGACCGGGAAGCGGATTCTGCCGGTTTTTACCGCCGCTCGAGTGATTCCGCGCCAAGTCCCCTCGGCACACGGTCCACACCGCGCAACCTGACCGAGATCTTCCCCGATGGCTTCCTGCCGCTCATCGTTGGCGACGTGACGGACTTGAGCGGCAGTACGGGTGTGCGCGGCGATCTCGCAGGGTGGGACACCGATTTCAGCGTGACCTACGGGTCGAACGAGCTGGAATATACCATCACCAACACGTTGAACGCCTCGCTCGGGCCAACCAGCCCGACCACGTTTGATGCGGGGTCGCTTCAATTTGACCAGCTGAGCCTGAATGCCGACATCACCCGGACATTCGACAACCTCCTTCCGGGCGAGACCACCGTTTCGTTCGGTGCCGAGTATCGGGATGAAGGCTTCGAGATTGAGGCCGGCGAACCCAATTCGTTCATCAATGGCGGCTTCCGCGGAACGCCAGGCGTGAACTTTGCCCCAGTTCCGGGCGAAAATGTTCCTCTTAATTTCGACATCAACGATCCAGCGACCTTCCCAGATCCATTCGATCCGAATTTCGGGGTGACGTTTGCTGGCGGCTCCCAGGTTTTCGCTGGCTTCACACCGGAGTCGGCCATTGATGAGGGCCGCGATGCTATCGGTGTCTATGCCGATGTGGAATGGGAACCGACGGATCAGATCCTTCTGTCCGGCGCTGTCCGCTATGAGGACTACTCAGACTTCGGCGACACGGTGAACTTCAAGGTGACGGGCCGGTATGACTTTACCGAACAGGTGGCGGTGCGGGGCGCGGTGTCCACTGGCTTCCGGGCGCCAAGCCTTCAGCAGCAGTTCTTCACCGCAATCTCGACGAACTTCATCGACGGTGTACCCTTCGAGGTGGGAACGTTCCCGGCGACATCCGATGCGGCCGTTGCGCTTGGCGGCGGACAACTCGATGCTGAGGAATCTCTCAGCTTCTCGGCGGGTCTGGTGCTCACCCCAACCGATGACTGGTTCATCACCATCGACGCCTACCGGATCGACATCGAAGATCAGATCTTCCTGTCTGAAAATCTCGGTGGCGCGGCGGTGGATGCGGTGCTTGCAGACGCTGGGGTGGAAGGCGTGCAACGCGTCCGCTTCTTCCAGAACGGCCTTGAGACCGAATCCGAGGGCGTCGACGTTGTTACGCGGTACGGGTTTGATCTGTCAGAGTGGGGTTCACTCGATCTTTCTGCAGCGTTCAACTACGCCACTGTTGATGTGACGGATGTGCCCGAGAATGCGGCCATTCCGGACCTTACCCTGTTCAGCCGCGATCGACAGCTTACAGTCGAGGAGAGTGCGCCTGAAACGAAGCTGATCCTTGGGGCGAATTGGGGATACCAAGCTGCCAACGTCAATCTACGTGGCACGCGGTTCGGCGATGTGGTCGACCCCTCCAACAATCCGGACAATGACTTCACGCTGAATGCGGACTGGATCTTCGATATTGCCGTCGATCTGGAAGTCACCGACCAGCTCAATGTCGGGATTGGTGCGGACAATGTGTTGGACGAGTATCCGACGCTGACGCCGAGCAACCAGAACTTCAATGGCATTTTCCCGTTCTCGACGCGGAGCCCCTATGGCTTCTCGGGCCGGTTCCTCTACGCCCGGGCGAGCTTCAACTGGTAGGCTCCAACAACTGACATCAAGTGCAGGCGGCGGGTCCAGCGATGGGCTCGCCGTTTGTTTTTTGTGACACCTTTGAGACGCTAACGACTATCCGCAATGATCAGGGCAGGAGGCGCGCAAATTGCTGAGTCACGCCGTGCGCAAGTCCACGATCACGGCAACCTGGTATTGTTCGATAAACACGCCAGTCGTTGCGGCGATATGGTCTTCCCTTTCTGCGGTAAAGGTGCCATACGGCGCGCTTGGCTTCTGGGCCCTGCCTTTCGCCCTGCTGGACGACATCCCGGCTCGCGGAAGGAACATCGAGGCCCGGGCGCTGATTTCGCGTCATCAAGACGTTCTGTTGCAATCGCTGCTACCCGTATGGGGGGCACAACATGAAAGATGTACGATGTCGATTACGCCTGCAAAGAAACAGGAACTGATCAAGAAATTCGCGCGGGGCGAAGGCGATACGGGATCCCCAGAGGTTCAGGTCGCAATCCTCACCGAGCGGATCAACAATCTCACCGAGCACTTCAAGACCAATGCGAAGGACAAACACTCTCGCAGGGGCCTGCTCGGCATGGTCGCCAATCGGCGAAAGCTGCTTGATTACGTCAAGGGCAAGGATGAGGGCCGATACCAGGCACTGATCAAGGAATTGGGGATCCGCCGCTAGGGCGTCCCCAGACAACCCGCCGAGCCATGGGGGCCGGCGGGTTTTTCGTATGTGAATGAAAGACAAAACGCATGTTCGATAAGCAAACCGTGTCGCTGGAATGGGCCGGCCGCACACTCACATTGGAAACCGGGCGGATGGCCCGCCAATCCGATGGGGCCGTTCTGGCCACCTATGGGGACACCACAGTGCTGGCGACGGCCGTGTTCCAAAAGCAAGGTGATCCGTCTAAGGACTTTTTTCCGCTGACGGTCAACTACCAGGAAAAATACTACGCATCCGGACGAATTCCTGGCGGCTTCTTCAAACGCGAAGGCCGGCCGACCGAGAAAGAGACGCTTACATCGCGCCTGATCGACCGGCCGATCCGCCCGCTGTTCGTGAACGGGTTCAAGAATGAAGTGCAGGTGATCATCACCGCCGTCTCTTACGACCTGGAAAACGATCCCGACATTCTCGGCATGGTGGCCGCATCGGCCGCGCTCGTGCTGAGCGGTGCACCCTTCATGGGCCCGATTGGCGGCGCACGGGTCGGCTACAAGGATGGCGGCTACATCATCAATCCGACGGTCGACCAGCTTGAGGAATCCGATCTGGACCTCGTGGTGGCCGGCACTGAAGACGCGGTCATGATGGTGGAAAGCCAGGCCGAAGAGCTTTCCGAAGAAGTGATGCTCGGCGCCGTCGTTGCAGGGCATGAGGCTATGCAGCCGGTCATCGATGCGATCATCCAACTGGCGGAGAAAGCGGCGAAGGAGCCGTTTGACTTTGCCGGCGAAGACCTCTCGGCGGAGGTGGCAGCGATCACCAAGGCCGTGGGCAAGGACCTCAAGAAGGCCTACGGCATCAAGGACAAGCTCGACCGCCAGGAAGCGGTGGGTGCGGCCAAGGAAAAGGCCGCCGAGAAACTGGTCGCCGCGGAAGACGGCGCAGACGGCATGGCACCGGGCGTGTTCAAGTCAGCGTTCAAGCAGGCCGAGGCGGACGTGGTTCGCGGTTCCATCCTGGAAACGGGGACACGGATTGATGGCCGCGGACTGGCCGATGTTCGGCCCATCGTATCGGAAGTGGGCGTGCTGCCGCGCACCCACGGATCGGCGCTGTTCACTCGCGGTGAGACCCAGGCCTTGTGCGTTGCAACGCTTGGCACCTCCGATGACGAGCAATTCATTGATGGGCTGGGCGGCACATCGAAAGAGCGGTTCATGCTGCACTATAACTTCCCGCCCTATTCGGTCGGAGAGACCGGCCGGCTTGGCGGGGCAGGCCGCCGGGAGATCGGTCACGGCAAGCTTGCCTGGCGGGCGACCCATGCGGTTCTTCCGAGTGCGGAGGAGTTTCCATACACGCTCCGTGTCGTATCCGAAATCACGGAGTCCAATGGCTCGTCATCGATGGCCACCGTGTGCGGAACATCGCTGGCACTAATGGATGCCGGTGTGCCGATCACGCGGCCCGTGTCCGGCATTGCGATGGGTCTGATCCTTGAGGGCGACAAGCATGCGGTGCTGTCGGACATTCTTGGTGATGAGGACCATCTCGGCGATATGGACTTCAAGGTCGCCGGCACCGAGGAAGGCGTCACCAGCCTGCAGATGGACATCAAGATTGCAGGGATTACCCGGGACATCATGCAGACGGCCCTGGAACAGGCCAAGGGCGGCCGGCTCCATATCCTGAAGGAGATGGACAAGGCCCTCTCCGAGGCGCGGGACGGACTTTCCGACCACGCGCCGCAGATGGAAGTCATGAATATTCCCGTCGACAAGATCCGGGATGTCATCGGCTCCGGCGGCAAGGTCATCCGCGATATCGTGGATACGACGGGCGCCAAGGTGAACATCGACGATGACGGGACGATCCAGATCTCGGCCCTGGAAAAGTCGTCGCTTGAGGCGGCCAAGAAGCGGATCAAGGAAATCGTGGCCGAGCCCGAGGTCGGCGAGATCTATGAAGGCAAGGTGGTGTCGATCAAGGACTTCGGCGCCTTCGTGAACTTCTTCGGTCCAAAGGACGGGCTCGTGCACGTCTCGCAGATGGCCAATGAACGGGTGAAGCATCCCAAGGACCTGGTGGCCGAGGGCGACACGGTTTGGGTGAAACTCGTCGGTTTCGATGATCGCGGTAAGGTTCGCCTATCGATGAAGGTCGTCGACCAGGAAACCGGCAAAGAGCTAGAGCCGGAAGAAGAATAATTATAATTCTGTATACGGAGTACCGCCTACACGGACGAAAGGCCGCCTTCGGGCGGTCTTTTTTGTATCTGCACGGCAAATATTTCATCGCAAAATTTGCAATAAACTCAGTACATTACTCCGTGCATGACTACATTTTTAGCGGACTGCTGACGGAAAAATAGCCTGTCAAGATTGCATTCGCGATCTGATGGGCAGATGCTCGGGCAATGTTACAGATTTATGACAAGAAACTTAATAAGAGTCTGATGGTCACAGCGCTAGCCTTGGCGGCGCTTGTGCCCATGGCGGCCGCAGAGTCCGGCAAGCCCAGCATGGCCGCATCGTGCGAGCTTTCCGATGGATACGGCGTTGGCGTAGAAGCGTTTGCACAAGAGGCTGAAGCGTGTCTCTCCGAGCCCCTGCCCGAAGCACTGGAAACTGCAGCTAAGGATTTGCTGACCCTGGCGGATAGGTCGAGGGCGAAGGCCGGGCTTGCACCGCTTGAGCGCCGGACGAGCCTTGACCGTGCCGCCCGCGCCCACGCTTTGGATATGGCGGCAAACGGCTATGCGGCCCACGGCGACAGGCACGGGCGGACCCACAGCGAGCGCGTGCAGATTATGGATCGAACCGGCATTTACGGAACAATGGGCGCAAATGTCATCGTTGTGGAAGCAGGCACCGATGCGGTCCGCCTATACGGTTTGCTCATGTCTGACCCGGTAAACTCAGACAATATGCTGCGCAAGACCTTCACTCACGGCGGTATCGGATTTGCCGAAGCGGACGGAAAACTTTTCGTGACCCAACTCTTCGGACGACTGGACGGCGAACTATCAGAACCGCTACCCATTGGGCTTCCCCCGATCGCGGATGTTGATGTGACGTTTACAGATGAAAACCTTGCGTTCACGGAGTGGCGCCTGGAAGACGCTGAGGGGCGCCGGGTCCGCCGGGGAACCTTCAAAGCCATGAAACGGAGTGGCGGAGAGACCGGTGACCTCGCCCTGATTGTTGAGGCGGACACCGGCGGCGCACTCTACGCACTCAGCGGGCCGGCCATGTCAGCAGGCACCTAAGCCTCGGCACGCCTTTGAGTAAGAACCAAACCTTGCTTGGCTGGCCTGAAGCGATACCCAGCTAAGCAGCTCTGCCCCGCCTGATCCCCTTCAGGCGGGGCACTTTTCGAGCGGCAATTGAACACGCATCGCCTGAGCGAATGTTAATTGGCCCTGCGGAGGCGGCTCCCCGTCAGTCTGTGAATAACCGGGTTCATCCCGTTCAACACCAGGCCGATAACACGCCCACCGGCGGCTTCGACATCACGCCGCAAAGCAATCGCATCATCCGCATACGTCTTACCGGCCCTCAGTACAATGACGACCCCATCCGTATGCTGCGCAACGGTGAGCCCCGTTCCCGTTTCCGACAACGCGGGCGCGTCGACGATCGTCCAATCAGCAGCCGTTCGCACGGCCGGCCACCAGCTGGGACTATCGCGAAACTGTATCCGCTGGTTCGCTGATAGGCGCTCATGCCGCATCCGCGTGACGAGCAGGCGTTTCGCCGACACCTGGTGTACGCAGAGCAGTTTGTCACTTCCACGCGCTTGCGCTTCGAGCTGAGTTTCTGGGGAGAGGGAATAAATCGGGGCACGCCCCAGCGAAGCGTCGTACGGCCGGCTCATCTCTCCTTCGGCGCTGAAAGGCGGTGACGCAAAGGCGTCGAACGCATCCGATCTATCGAGGTTTAGATCGACAAGCCAAACCGCCCTTGCCGCCAAAGCCTCCACCCTCAGCGCGAGGGAGACCGCAACGCTGGTGCTGCCCGCGCCCCGATCTGCGGCCAGCACCATGATCGCACGGCTTCCATTGGCGCTTGCAAGGCGCCGGGTGGCCTGCTCCACGTGGCCAAGGTCTGCCCTCAGATCGCGCATGGATAGAGCAGTCCGAGATTCCGGGCGGGTGGGATAGGCCGTAAATACAACATGTAAAAGCGCCTCATCGCCGGAGAGGAATGGCAGCGATGGGCGGCCGGTTAACCGTTCGCGCCGCGCTGTTCGGTGTGACGAAAGTCTTGCGGGTTCGGGCGAAGACGATCCCTGTCATAAGGGCGACAAAGCCAGCCAGAAGGACCGACCCGATAGAAAGGCGCCGCCTTGTTGCCTCTGCTTGGTCAATTGACTGGATCGGTCCTGCTAGGGCCCGTTCGCGTGCGCCGCCATCAATGGAAACCTCGCCCCTGGCCCCATCGATCCGAGACGCGTTCCCAGGGGCCTGATCACTTTCCGATAATGATGGCTGCAGTCTGGAAACGCGCGCTGCGATCCTTCGCCATTCGGGCTCAAGCCCGGCAAGCGTTGCGATACCGCGTTCCGCGTCTGCCCGGCGTTGGCGCAGGGTCGCCACGGCGGCTTTGGCGGCATCAGCCTCGATCGCGACGCGGTTTCTATCCGCCAACAGGGCGCCGTAGGCAGGGTTGGATCGGGTTGCTCCGCCCGGGGCGGCAGGGCGCGCCGCAAGACGCGCTTCAAGCGCCGAAATCTGGCGATCAATGGTCTGAACGGGGACGGACTGGTCGGTGTAGCGCATCAGGAGCAGCGTACGCTCGCGGCGCAGGGCCTCTATCTCGGTGGCGAGCTCCGGGCCCGTGTCGGCCGCAAGGGTTTGCGGCGTGTCCGCTAACTGTCTGTCCAGTGCCGAAAGCTGGCGCGCGAGACTCGCCGAACGAACCTCGGCGTTGACCAGCGCGGCGTCGATCGTATTCAGAGCCGTTGCGCGCCGCTCGCGTTCAGCATCGAAATCGGTAAGGCCATGGCGATCAAGAAACGCCTGCCGTTCGGCCAGTGCAGTCTGCAGCGCATCCGCTGCGTCCGGCGCATCCGCATCGGTCGGTGACGTTTTTGACAGCGAACTATTGGGCGCCTCCGCACTCGACCGAGCAGTCTGGCTATCCCCAAGGTGTGCGGAAACGAGCCCCTCCAGAACGGCAACGGGGTCATCGACCCTCTGCCCATCAAGCGTGAGCAGCAGGGCGGAGCGGTTGCGCTGAACACCGATGGTGAGCGCGCCCTGCGGTAACGCCGTTGCAATGCTTTCCGATGGCGCGCGCGACCGGGATAAAATCTGCTCAGCCTCGAAGCGCAGCACGTCCCGGGACACGGGTCTACCATCCTCAGCGACCAGGAGCTGCGCCCTCGCAATCTGCTGCGGCTGAACACTTTGCGCCCATAACTGGCCCACCACCAGGACAGGTATCGCGATCGCAAGCATCCACCACTTCGCCAGCCAGAAATATGCGAGCAGGTCGCGGGAATTGAGGCGTGGCCTGACGAACAACGGATCGGTAGAAGCCGCTTCCCGCAAGGATATGGTGTAGGGATCACCCATGTCGTTTGGCGCACCTGTGCAACGTCGCGCTCTCAATACGATGATTTGATGATTCCTTAAGCATTCGATGGCGATCTCCTGTGGTATTAGTCGGGTAACGGAGCCCTCCGGTGAAGGTTTCCCAAGCGAGCGTTGCAGCGTTACTGGTGGCGGCCTGCTCGACGCCGATCACCCCACCCGACACACTGGCCCCGGCGCCCTGGCCAACGGCCAATCTGCCGGCGGACGTGTTCTTTGCGCCAGGCGACACCGTTGAAATCGTCTTCCACACGGCGCCGGAACTCACGCGCACTGTTACCGTCGCCGCCGATGGCACCTTGCGGTTGCCGTTTATTGATCCTATTCCTGCGGCTGCAGCGAACACAAAAACCGTGAAGCGCCGGCTCCAGTCGGCTTATCGCGCGCAATTGGTCGACCCGTCTCTTGACGTATTGCCCGTGTCCCAAGCGCCTGCACAGGTGTTTGTCGGCGGGGCCGTCGCGCAGACCGGTGCAGTGGAATTGAATGGCCCGACAGATCTCTTGCAGGCCATCATCATGGCTGGCGGGCCCACAGAGGAAGCGCGGCTCAGTGATGTTCTACTCATGCGCCGCGATTTCGATGGGACGATCCTGACACGGCGTGTCGATCTCACAAACGCGTTCGCGGACCCGGCTTCGGCAGACTTGTTCCCCCTGGCGCGCTACGATGTGATCCATGTGCCGCGCAGCCGCATCGCGAACCAGAACCGATTTGTTTCCCAATACCTTCGTAGGGCGCTGCCGCTGGATTTCTTCGTTTTCTACGATTTGTCGAACGCTGCGGACTAAGGTCTGGGTGAAGCCCGTTGAAGCCCGCCGCAAACACCAGAATACCCAAGGCCATGCCCGATTGCGTTGCCCCTTGCGGACTGCCATGAGCGGCCAACGCCCCGCCGCCCCCGAGGCCTCGTCCACAACGCACCCCTCCATCATCGGCTGCGGGCAGCGCACTGTGGCAGCATGGTTTGTTTCAGCCGCCCTCCCACTCGCCGCCGCCGCGCAGTCGGTCGTGCTCGCAGAGACCGAACTGCCCGCCGACATCGAGGGTCAGATCAAGGCCGCGTTCAGCGCCATTGAAGCACCCGAAAGCACGCTGGGCGCCAGGCGGCTTGGGCAGCGCGCCCGGTCAACGGCGGAAACCGTGTTGAATGCGAACGGGTATTTCGCACCAAGCGTTTCAGCCAGAACCGATATCGGCCCACCGCCCCGGCCCGTGCTCACGATCGAGCCAGGTCCCCGCTTCGAGATCGCGGATGTATCGATCGACTATGGCGCAAAAGTGCCCAGCCCGGAGGCGCAACGGGCGGTGCAAGCGGCGCTCACAATCGGCGCGGGCGATGTGGCGCTGCCGTCGGTGGTCATCGCCCAGGAGGGGCAAATCCGTGCGGCCCTCCAACAGTCCGGCTATCCGGATGCAAAGATCGTCTCGCGCCGCGCCGTTGGTGACAAGGCCGCCGGAACCCTTGATGTGCGCTACAGCGTTGAAACAGGCCCGTCCGTTCTGCTCGGCACGGTCCGGTTCAACACCGATGGCGGCACGCGGGACACCTATCTTGGCCGGTTCGTCCCGTTCCCGCCGGGCACGCCCTATGCACCCGGTGAAATCGATGGTCTGAAACGTCGATTGTCACAGGACCGGCTGTTCCGAAGTGTCCAGGTCGATTTCGATCGGGACGGAACGCGCACGGCACCAAGTGGCGCTGAAGTGCGCGATGTCCTCGTCACACTACAAGACCGGCGACGCAACCGTGTGGCGGCCGGTGTGAGCTTCGCCACCGATACGGGACCGGGCGTGGGTTTGACCTACGAACGGCGAAATCCCTCCAAACGGGCGGATACGGTGTCGTCGTCGCTTATCGTCGCCGACCTTCAGCGCCAATTGGCCATCACCTGGGACAGGCCCCACGAATTCGGTTTCGGCCGCGACCTGGAACTTGCGGCTTTGGTGGCCGATGAAAACCCCGACGGTTTCGACCGACAGCGCGTGCAAATGTTCGCGATTGCCGAGCAGTCGATTACGCCAGACCTGGCCTTCACCCTAGGCGTCAATGGCGAAGTGACCCGCGAAACGCGTGTCATCGATCCAGACACCGGAGACGTCGATACACGGGATATCCAGACCCTTGGCCTGATCGGCGGCGCTCGCATTGACCGGGCCGACAATCCCCTCGATCCCAAGCGGGGCTGGCGGGCCAATGCCGCCGTGGAGCCAACAATCACAACGGGGGAAGTCTCCTCGCAATTGCTGCGGTTGAGCGGACAAGTTCGGGGTTACAGGTCCTTGGACGCCGACCAACGTCTGGTGGCCGCCTTGCGGGTCCGCGCGGGGTCCGTCGTCGGCAGCGATTTCGTGGATATTCCAACAGACGAGCTCTTCTTTGGCGGTGGGGGCGGCAGCGTACGCGGGTTTGCCTTCCAGTCGATCGGGCCGGAAAGCGCCGATGGTCGTCCCCTTGGCGGACAATCCCTGCTCGAGTTGTCGGCCGAACTGCGTTGGAAAACCGGTGAGAAACTTGGCTGGGTCGGTTTCGTGGATGCGGGCCGGGTCACCGACCAACCGGGAATTGGCGTTGATGATCTGCGCTACGGTGTCGGGGTTGGGGTCCGCTATGACACTGTGGCGGGTCCCATCCGTTTCGATATCGCGACGCCGCTTGACCGCCGCGATGGGGAAAATCCAGTCCAGGTCTATCTCTCGATCGGACAGGCCTTCTGATGACTGAGACCGCGCCGAAAGCACCCAAGTCAAATCCCCGCCGCTGGCTCGTTCGCTCCGCCAGCGTCCTCGGCGGGGTCGTCCTGGTCGCAGTTGGTGTCCGAGCGCTTGGGGCAACGGGGCTCGGGCGCGATTTCGTCGAAGCACGTATCGAAGGGGTGTCACCGGCGGGCCAGATCATCGCGATCGATGGCCTCAATGGTGATGTCTTCGGCCGGTTTTCCATCGATAGCCTGACCGTGACGGATGCCGACGGCGTTTGGCTGGAAGTCGAGGCAGTCGACGCCAAGTGGTCGCCTCTGTCGCTCATCCGGAGACGACTGGTCGTCGACACGATCGACATCGGTACGCTCGATATCCTTCGCCAACCCGAACGTGAGACCACCGTCGAACGCCGTGACACAAGCCGCCGTTCCAGCTTCCTGAAGGGCGGCGCACTTGGGCGACTGGGGATTGGACGACTCGAAACCGGCACAGGGCTTACCGGCCGCGCAACGGTGTCTTCTGCCGAAGCGTCCGCGACGGTTTCGCGGGATCGCCGAGCACTGAGCGTCCACCTGGTGCCAGCAGATGCTGTGGGTGACCGCGTCGATATAGATCTCAACTGGCCGCGGGGCGGCGCCCTACAGGGAGCTGTCGACGTGAACGCGCCCGCCGGGGGCCTGATTGCCGGCCTCGCCCGGCTCGCGCCCGATCAGGGAATGGGCATTACCCTCGACGCATCAGGTGACATCTCAGACTGGACCCTGACCGCGGCAGCCGACATCGACGGGCAGTCTGCATTCGCGATGGATCTCTCCGGGTCCGCCACCGCTTTGGTCGGCACCGCCCAAATGGATCTCGCGCACCATCCTCTCACGGCCGGCATCGGCGACCGCATCGGAGAGCAGGTGGCCTTAACCATCGGCGAAAGCGGGATTGGGGACACCCCGACCGTCTCCCTGCAAGCGACAAGCGACCGGCTCAGCGCTGTGGTCAGTACGGACATCACCAACCGGAATGCACCCATCGCCATCGTCGCCTCCCTCAGGGATCTGGGCGACAGCCTCGGCGTACCGGATCTGGATGCACAGATCGTTCGCTTGGCCGTGTTGACGCGCCAGACGCCCGGGGACTGGTCGCTAACAGGCGATCTTACCCTCGATGACGTGATGACCCCGTTGGGTCCCGTTGCTGGGCTCAAGGGACCCATTACCATTGATCTAACCGGCGAAGCACCTGCGCTATCTCTGACCTTCGCTGCCGAAGACGCGGCACTCGATGGCACGGTCGGAACGCTGCTTGGCCAGTCCCCGTCCCTGAACTTGAAGGCCCGTCTCCAGGATAGCGCCGACAGCGTCACGCTCGACTCGGTCCGTCTTTCGGGGGCCCATGCCAGCCTCTCCGGTACGGGTCGCGCAGGCCTTGGCGGTGGCGATATCGACATCGGCGGTACGGTGCGACTCGATGGGGCCGTGGCGGAGGCCTTTCCGCTCTCCGTTGGTGGAGACTGGCGGTTGCAACGGACCGGCGATGCCCCGCTCGAAGCCTTGTTCGACGTGCGGTTAACCGACTTCACAGGCCTTCCCGAAGGCGCCGCTGCCTTGGCCGGTGATGCCGTCGCCCTCGAAGCTCGGCTTGCACTGGCACCAGATGGATCACTCACGCTACCCCAATTTGCGCTCAACGGCGATGGTGCATCCCTTTCGGGCGCCGGCAGCAGGACGCCTGATGGCCACCTGTCGCTCACACTCGAGGGGGCCGCTGACCGCTTCCTCCGGGACGATTTGGACATCGCGGATATCGCTCTCGCGGCTGACTTGTCAGGCCCGCCAGATACCCTCGCGTTGGCCTTCAACACAAAGGCCGGAACCCTGCAGACGGCTGGACAGACCGTTGACGGTGTGTCCCTCACCATGGATGGAACGCTCTCCACCTTCACCACCTTCGACGGCGCAGTTACCCTCACAACGTCTGCCCTCAACGGCGTTTCCAACGGGGCGCCGACCCTCGAAACCAACACCTTCCTCTCACCAGAGGCGTGGGCCATCTCAGATCTTCGCGCTAGCGCCTTCGGGCTGACTGCGATGGGCGAGGCAAGCGCTCCCTTGGGGGCGCCCATGGCCGTCGAGGCCGACCTCGTGATCTCCGGCACAGCCGGCAGTGCAATCGGGCCTACCAGCACGACCACCAGCCCCATTCGCGCTGTCGATGCACACATCCGCCTCGGTGACGCACTAGTCGCCATCGACGCAGACGCACGTCTGGCCCCAACCGGGTCGCTCGGGGCCGGGCGCCTCCAGCTCTCCGCATCTGGCGACCGTCGCTTGAGCCGCCTCTCCGCCACCTTCGACAGCACGCTCGACACCGGCGAGCAGACTTTCCCAGTGCGCCTCGATGTGGACGGCGAACTCTCTGGCCTTGATGGCGACAGGCAGTCCTTGTCCGTGTCTCCAACCCTTGCGGTCAGCGATCTTGTCGCGCGGGCCAAAGAGCCTTGGCGCGTGACCCATGATGGGCCGACGCGGCGGATAGAAGCGGCGGGCAGCGCATCACTGCTTGGCGGAACGGCGGAATTCACCGTCGATACCGTGCCGGATGCGCCCGGCCTCACCTTCGGCTATTCGGATCTCACCCTCGCTCCCGTTCTGGCCCTTTTCGACCGGGCCGTCGTTGGCGGCACCCTTTCGGGCGATCTCGCCATCACACCCGCAGCTGAAACCCGTCCCCTCGCCATCAGCCTGAGCGGTGCCCTGACTGACCTCGCCGCCGCTTCCCGTCCAGACCAGCCCGTGGGTCTTACCTATTCCGTCGATATCAGCCCCACGACTCTCACAGCCCTCGCCCAGGCATCGAACGAAGACGATCTCGATTTCACCGCCAGAGCGTCTGGATCCATGCTTCCGGCCGAGGGATGGCCAGGGGTCCGTCTCGACGGGTCTAAGCCGCTGACCTACAGCCTCGCGGGTGGAGGGGACATTGAGGCCCTGTCCATTCTCGCTCTGCCCCCCTCCATGGCCTTGGCCGGTACACTCGATCTCGCCTTGGAGGGCCAATTCCTCGATGGCGACACAACCGCAAACGGCCGGATGAGCCTGGACCGGGGCCGCTTCGAACATGGCGACCTGGGCTTCATCCTCACCGATCTCGCCGCGGTTGCCCGCGTTCAGGACGATGGCGTCTCCCTCGATCTCCTTGAGGGCACCGGGAAAGACGGCGGGACCGTCTCGGCCGAGGGTCGCCACAGCTTCGATGGATCCGAAACCGCGGTATCCCTCCGCGCCAATCGGCTCGCCCTGGTCGACAGGGACGAGATGGAAGCGGCGGGCTCGCTGGACCTCTCCGTCGAGGGCAGCGCCGAAGGCTACACCGTCTCCGGCGATATCGTGATCGACCGGGCCGATATCGACCCGACCCAATTCGAAGGCGCCGGCTACCAGACCCTCGATGTCCGCTTCGAAGACCCTAGCGATGACGACCCCGATGACCCAAGGGCCGGGCCGAGCGTGGATCTCGATATCACCGTCCGCGCGCCACGCAGGATCTTCGTCGAGGGCCAGGGCCTGGATGCCGAGCTCAGCATGGACGGCACCCTGACCGGCCCGGCCGATGATCCCACCATTCGGGGCGTCGCCAAAATCGTTCGCGGGGCGTTCGAATTCGCCGGAAAACGGTTCCTGTTCGAGGAATCCGAAATCCGGATCGATGGCGACCCCCTCGATGCGGAACTGGACCTCAGGGCCGTCCGGTCGGCCGACGATATCCGGGCCATCGTCACCATCACGGGAACACCCCGGGCGCCGGTGATTGCCCTGTCGGCCGAGCCGGAACTGCCCCAGGACGAAATCCTGTCCCGTGTCCTTTTCGGCCGTTCGCCCACCGAATTGACCGAACTCGAAGCCCTGCAACTGGCCAGCGCGCTTGCCAGCCTCGCCGGCGGCGGCGGCGGGCTCGACATTATGGGCAGCCTCGAAGATGCCCTTGGCGTCGACACCCTTACCCTGGGCCAGAGCGCCGAAGGCAACACCAACGTCACCACGGGCAAATACCTCTCGGAGGACGTCTACCTCCAGGTCCGCACCGACGGCGTCGGCCAACCCACCCTGATCATCGAATGGACCCCCCGCAGCAACCTCGAAATCGAAACCGACCTCACCCCCAGCGAAGGCCAAGGTGCCTCTATCGAGTGGCAGCGCGAATTTGATTAGAGCGCGCTCTATGCTTGGATCTCCCGCTGGGGTCGCTTTGCTCCCTACGCGATGGATCGAGTTTAGATCTTTCTCAATTGCCCCCTTCTCGGCCTGTGGCCGGTTGATATCGCTCGCGCCAGATCCGCTTTGCGGATGGCTCCGCGGGGGCGGCGCAGGGGCGCCGGCGGCCGGTCGGCCTTGCGACGCTTTGCGTCGATACGGGGCGCTAATTTTGGGCTGTACCCCTTTTCCGCGCGGAAGCAGGCGTTGGACTGTGGTTTTGGTTCCGGTTTGTTGAAGGATTCTGCTTCTCGTGAGTTTCGGGCAGCCGCCCGTGTTTCCGCGGGCTCGTTTTAGAGCTGGCGGATTCTGGGGCTGTTGTTTGGGGCTCGGCCCAGGGGTGGGGGCCTGGCTCGGCTTTGTTCGAGGATTGCTACGGCGAAACTATCATGGAGCGCGCCGGGTTCGGTGCCGAATTGTTGGCCGCTGTGGGGCCCGCGGTAGGGGGGTGCACTGAGGAGGCCGGGGCGGCGGCGCGCGAGGTGGTAGGCC
>JBCDLC010000041.1:0-27627 GCA_038745855.1 Pseudomonadota bacterium
GCCGAGCCCCCAACAACAGCCCCAGAATCCGCCAGCTCTAACGCTCGCGCGGAAACGCGGACGGCTGCCAAACGCTCGAAGCAACGAGCCCCCCTACAAAACGGAACAAAACCCACAGTCCTGAACGCGATCCATCGCGTAGCGAAGCGCGAAAGCGCGAAGCCCAGCGGGCGATCCAAGCATAAAGCCCTGCGCCCGCATCCGCGCGGAAACGGAACACAAACCCAAATCAGCGCCCCGTATCGACGCAAAGCGTCGCAAGGCCGACCGGCCGCCGGCGCAACTGCTCCGCCCCCACGGAGGCGTTTGGCGAAAGCCAAACTGCCGCGAGCGATATAAACACGAGCGGTTGCCCAAATTTCAGATCCGGCCGGTGAGATGGGCGCGCATGATGCGCCAGCGTTTCTCGAGTGCGCCCGGCGTCCGGTCGGCGCGGTAGGCATGGCGGAGCACGAGGTGCGCGACGGCGGGGCGATACACCACGGGAATGGTCAGGCCGGCAGACACTGGACCATCGGCCGGACGAGGCTTCGGCCCAGTCCCCGGTTCGGCGCCGCGACTCGCCTGCCCGGCCTCCCCCCGGCGCGCCGCAGCATAGGCCCGGGCGATGGGCGAGACGTCCGGCGGTGGACCCTCGCCATCTCCGCCAACAATGTCCATGGCAAACCGCGCAAGCGCGGCTTCGGGCTCCAGTGCCCTGTTCTTTTGCTCGAAAGCGTCCTGATGCCCATCAATGAGCACATCCACCGCCCCGTGGGGGATCTTGCCCGCCTCCAACAAAGGCGTGAGCACTTCCGTCACCACATGCCGTCCACCCGTGCCGGCGCGCCCATCCGCCGCCAGCCCATCGCGCCACCATTGGAAACGGATCGCCCCCAGGCCAGGCTCACGCACCGCCAGCCGGATCCGCGCAAGCTCGTAGTTCAACCCGTAGAGCGCGATCAGCGCCGCCCGGTCCGCCGGCCTGGCATAGCGGCTCGACAGCCAACGATCCTCGTCCACCCGGGCGACGAGTTCATCAAGTTGTCGGCCCGGTCTGTCATCCATGGTGAGCCTCGCCTCCTCCCCGTCCTTGCTGGGCGAACGCCAACCCCCACATCATCTCAAGCCCCGCATCGACCCTGCTTCGCCCGAAAAGGAAACCGCTCCACATGCCATGAGCCCAATCATCTGGACGCCCGGGCGCAAGGCAGGGTTGCGGCAAAACCGGTGCCGGCACCGCAAATGCTGTACCTCGCCCGCTTTGTGTACTATCTCCCATCTCGCCAGGCCGCACGAAACGCGTGCGCCGGCCCATGCACGACGCCCGCGGTTATCCATCGCGGAATCATACGACCCGCCAGATAAACCGCAAAGACGCACACACCATGACATTCAGCACCCTCGGGCTCGCCCCGGATATCCTCAAGGCTGTCGAAGAGGCAGGCTATAACGAGCCCACGCCAATCCAGTCCGAAGCCATTCCCCACATCGTCCTCGGGGGCGATGTGACAGGCGTCGCCCAGACCGGAACCGGCAAGACAGCCGCATTCGTCCTGCCGATGATCCATCGACTGTCAAAGGGACGGGCTCGGGCGCGCATGCCGCGATGCCTGATCCTAGCGCCCACCCGGGAGCTTGCCGCACAGGTGGCCGAAAATTTCGAAAAGTACGGCAAGTATCTGAAGCTCTCCATGGCGCTCCTGATCGGTGGGGTCAGCTTCCGAGACCAGGACCGATTGCTCACGGCGGGAGTGGATGTCCTGATCGCAACGCCCGGCCGGATGATCGACCAGTTCGAACGCGGCAAACTGCTTCTGACCGGCGTTGAGACGCTGATCATCGACGAGGCCGACCGGATGCTCGATATGGGCTTCATCCCCGACATCGAGAAAATCTGTGCCCTGCTGCCGCCCAAGCGACAGACCCTCCTGTTCTCTGCGACGTTTCCCAAGGAGATCGCAAAGCTCGCCGAGAAATTCCAAAGATTACCAAAGCGCGTGGAAGTTTCGCGCCCGGCAGAAACCGCTTCCACCATCACCCAGTACGTGGTGCCGCTGGAAACCAACGACGCAAAGGCCCGGCGCCATGCCCTGAGGGCGGTCATCAAGGCCGGCGATGTCCAGAACGGTATCGTGTTCTGCAACCGCAAGCGCGAGGTCGATATCGTTGCGAAGTCCTTGATCAAGCATGGCTTTGATGCGGCTGCGATCCACGGCGACCTGCCCCAGGCTTACCGGTCCCAGACCCTTGACCGCTTTCGCGATGGCGACCTGAAACTCCTGATCGCATCGGATGTGGCCGCCCGGGGCTTGGATATTCCCGATGTCTCCCACGTCTTCAACTTTGCGCCGCCGCCGAAGGATGAAGACTATGTCCACAGGATCGGCCGAACCGGGCGCGCCGGGCGCAAGGGCGAGAGCTTCACGATTGTCTGCCCCGAGGACGAAAAGTCGTGGGCCGGGGTCCTGCGCATGATCGGCAAGGAGGTCGAGACCTTTTTCCCGGAAGGGCTCGCAGAAGAGCTGGCAGACCTGCCACCAGACACGGGTGGCCACAGGCGCCGCCGAGACAGCCGAGGTCGCGACGGACGAGGCCGGGACGGAAGAGGCCGGGAGCGCGGTCGGGGCAGAAGCCGCGAGGAAAGCCGGGATCAGGATGGGGCGCGCGAGGCCGAGGCGAAACCGAATTTGGAGCCGGCTGATGAAACGGCACCTCCGAAAAGCGAGCGGACCGGGGGCGCCGAGAAAGATCGGAAGGATCGAGGTGGCCGCCGGAGATCCGGCCGCGAGCGGGAGATGTCCGATACGCTGACACCGGCCCCCGATGCGCTCGTGGGCTTTGGCGACGAGGATGCCATTCCCGACTTCCTGAAGCGGTGATCGCTAGCGGTCGCGGAAGCGGTTGGTGATCGGGTAACGCCGGTCCCGTCCAAAGTTCTTGCCGCCGATCTTGGCCCCGGGTGGTGCCTGTCGGCGTTTGTATTCGGCAATATAGAGGAGGTGCTCAATCCGCCGAACCGTCGCTTCGTCATGGCCCCGGGCGATGATGTCCTCGACATCCTCTTCGAGGTCGACCAGCCCGCGAAGGATATCGTCAAGCACGTCGTAGGAAGGCAGGCTGTCATCGTCACGCTGGTCTTCTCGCAGCTCCGCGGAAGGGGGTTTCGTGATGATGCGCTCGGGGATCACTTCGCCCGCCGGGCCAAGACCGCCCTTGGGAACCGACGTGTTCCGCCAGCGGGAAAGGGCGAAGACCTCCGTCTTGTAGACGTCCTCGAGCGCGTTATAGCCGCCACACATGTCGCCATAGAGGGTGGCGTAACCCACGGCCATTTCGGACTTGTTGCCCGTCGTGACGACCATGTGGCCAAACTTGTTCGAGAGCGCCATCAGGGTCAGCCCTCGCAATCGGGACTGGATATTCTCTTCGGTCGTATCTGGCGAGGTGCCGGAAAAAAATGCGCCGAGCATGGTATCCAGGGCGGAAACGCCCGGTGCGATGCTTACGGTGTCATAGCGCACGCCAAGGGCTTTGGCACAGGCTTCGGCATCCTCAAGGCTCTCAGTGCTGGTATAGCGAGATGGCAGCATCACGCACCAAACCCGATCGGGTCCCAGCGCATCGACCGCAATCGCTGCGGTCAAGGCACTGTCGATGCCGCCGGAAAGCCCAAGCACAACGCCAGGGAACCGGTTCTTGTTGACATAGTCCCGGAGCGCGAGGACAGAGGCGCCATATTCAGCCGCTTTTCCCGTGCTCAGGGTTGCGCCCGATCCATCCGGGGTGAAGCGTCTGGTCTCTGCGTCGAAGGTAAGCGATGCAAACCCGGTCTCGAAATCACCGAGTAATTGGTGTTCCCGGCCGTCGCCATCGACGCTGTAGCTTGCGCCATCGAAGACCAATTCGTCCTGGCCGCCGACCTGGTTGACGAAGAGATAGGGGAGACCGTTTTTCTGCCAGCTCGAAAACGTCGTATGCCGTTCGGTCTGGATCGTCCGCCGCCACGGCGATGCATTCGGAACGATCAGAAGCTCTGCGCCCAGGTCGCGGAGCGCCAGGGGAACCCGGTCGAACCAGATGTCCTCACAAATCGCGAGCCCCACCTTGATCCCGGCAATCTCCACCACCGATCCCTGCCCGTTCCTCCGTTCCGTCGCCCCTTCCATCCAACCGGCGTCGAACACCCTTTTTTCATCGAACACGCCGTAATTGGGCAGTTCAACCTTGTCGTGGCGGGTCATGATTGTGCCATCGGCGAGCACAAGCGCCGAATTGAAGAGATGCGCGCCTTCCCGCCAGGGAGCACCGATAATGATAGCCGTCCGTTCGTCTGCTGTTGCTTCACACAAGGCTCGGACGGCGGCCATGCAATCGCTCACTGCGCTGGGCTTCAAGACAAGATCTTCGGGCGGATATCCGAGGATGAACAATTCCGGGAAAACCAGAACATCCACCCCTTGCGCCACCGCATCACCATAGGCTTCACGGGCTTGGGCGAGGTTGCCTTCGATGTCGCCAACGATGGGATTGAGCTGGGCTGCGAGGATAGAGAGCGTGCGGGCCATGGCCAGCGAAATAGAATGCGCTACCCCTTCCGTACAGACCCAATCGCAATCGCGGAAAGCTCAGCCGAACCCGAGCCCCAAAGCGGCGCCTTTCAACGTACCCCATGGCGCCGCTTCGAGGTCTGTTTCTTGCATGGCTACGGGACACCAAACAGACAGCGTTTCACCTTGGAACCCGCGCTACCCGGCGGCGCGTTGCGCAGCTTCAGCCATGGCGACAGCGGCGACAGCGCCGTGCCCGGGAACGAAGCTCATGGCCTCTCCGCGGCAAGCCTTGAAGAAACTCTCATCGGCCGCCTCGAGGGGATCGGGCAAGGCGCCAGACACATCAACCTGGACGGCATACCCCGTTGTATTCTCGACCTTTCGGGTCAGGAAATCGACGGAAATCTCTCCGGACGGATAGACCAGCTTCATGGTCCGTTCCCGCTCGCTGGAGGTGCGGCTCGCATGCAGCCAGGCGCTTCCCCCAGCGACGAATTCGAACTCGCTGGTGGCCTGGTCCAGGTGTCCAGAGCGGCCGACCACACCCTCGGTCTTTACCGCCGAGAAAGCGCGGGAAACCATACAAGCCGCAAGGTCAAGATCATGAATCATGAGATCCCAGATCACCGACACATCGCCTGCCCGTCCATCCGCAGGGGCAGGCCCGGCCCTGACCGACTCGAGCCGGATGGGCACTTCCTCGATTGCGAAAATGCCCATGTGTTTGGCGACGAACCGCTCCTGGTGGCCGACCTGGAGAACCAGGCCCTGGGTAACCGCCTGTCCGGCCAACCGGCGCGCCGCCTTTGCTGTGAGTGCCAGGGGCTTTTCGACAAGGACGTGTTTGCCCGCATTCAACGCCTGGGCCACCAAGGTTTCATGGTGGACGGCAGGCACGGCAACGATCACCGCGTCACAAGCCGCGAGCAAAGGCTCCAGCGCGTCGTAGCCCGCCCCGCCATAGGCGACTGCAGCCGTTTCTGCACGGACGCCATCGAGGTCATAGACGCCGACAAGTTCAGCCCGAGCGGACGTGTGCGCTTTCTGGGCATGGTAGGTGCCGAAGACGCCGGCACCAGCGACCCCCACCTTCAATGGTTCCATGGGAAATGTCCTTGATCCATCGCCATTCCCTAGCGGAGCCGCACCGCCAAGGGCAATGGCGCGCGGCAGGCCCCCGAGTTTTTAACGTCCCCCCTTCCCTTGTTCGCTGAAATCAACGACCACACTCGGGAAAGAGATTAACGAGGAGGACCCCCACCATGACCGCCCATCCCTCAAAGGACTGGACCCTTTCCGCCCGGCCCGTCGGCGAACCGAAACCTGAAGACTTTGCGTTGGTCGACAGTGAGGCCGCCGATCCAAAACCTGGGGAGATCCAGGTCCGTAACACTTGGATGTCCGTCGATCCTTATATGCGCGGACGCATGATGGACCGGAAAAGCTACGTACCGCCTTTCCAGATCGGCGAAGTCTTGCAAGGCGGCGCCGTTGGGGTTGTGGAAGCCTCGAACCATCCAGACTTCAGTGCGGGTGACAAGGTCCTCTCGATCGCGGGCTGGCGCAGCGCCTGGACAGCGGCCCCGGCTGCCGTGATGGCCGAGAAACTGCCGCCCGCCGACCTGCCCGACTCGGCTTTTCTCGGGATCGCAGGAATGCCCGGTCTGACCGCCTACTCGGGCATTCTGAGGATCGCCGCATTAAAGGAAGGCGATACGGTGTTCGTATCGGGCGCCGCGGGCGCCGTGGGATCGGCCGTGGTCCAGATTGCGAAAATCAAGGGTTGCACGGTGATCGGGTCGGCCGGTGGACCGGAAAAAGCGGCCTACGTGAAATCGATCGGCGCCGATCACGCGATCGACTACAGGGAGCATCGCGGATGGCAGGCGCTGGCCAACGCCATCTACGGGGCAGCGCCCCAGGGGATCGATGTCTATTTCGACAATGTCGGTGGAGACCATCTCACCGCAGCGATCGAAGCGGCCCGGCCGTTTGCGCGCTTTGCGCTGTGCGGCGCCATCGAGCAATACAACAACACCGAACCCGCCCCTGGCCCGCATAACCTGATCCAGACCGTTGGTAAGCAGTTGACGCTCAAGGGCTTCATCGTCTCCTCACACGGCGATATGCGCGCAGACTTCCTGCGGGACGTTTCCACGTGGATAGGCAGTGGCCAATTGAAGTACGAAGAGACCGTGATGGAGGGGATCGAAAAGGCGCCAGAAGCGTTCCTCGGGCTCTTCAAGGGCTCGAATACGGGCAAGATGCTTGTGAAGATCGGCTAACCGGCCCAACTGGGCCCATCACAAGAAGGAGAAAAACCAGCGATGGCGACGCTCTTTGACGCCTATATCATGGTCGATTGGAGCGCAGCGGCCAAACCCGTAACCGGCCCCAACTCGATCTGGGTCGGTATTCTCGCCAAGGATGCGCGGCTGAAGCTGCAGTTCAGGGCCGTCAATCCTGATACGCGGCTCAAGGCGCGGGTCTTCATCGAGGACATGGTTGGCAAACTGACCCGACGGGGCGATCGCGTCCTGCTGGGGTTTGATTTCAGCTTTGGCTATCCGGCCGGCACAGCCGATGCGCTCGGGCTCGATACGCGGGATACACCGCCCTGGAAAGCGATCCACGACCATTTGTCCGCAAAGGTTCGGGAGCGGCCTGACAACTCCAATGCCCGCTTCGCCATCGCTGCTGGCATGAACTACGCCATCTCGAAAGGGCCCTTCCCCTTTTGGGGGGCGCCTGCCAAGGACCAAGTGAATACGCTGGGTGGGAAGAAACCTGACTTCTCGGCGGATCAACCCGTGCCCGAGTTCCGGCTGGTGGAAGACTGGATGCGATCGGAAAGACGGGCCCAACCGAAATCGGCCTGGCAACTCGCCTATACCGGAAGCGTGGGAAGCCAGATGATCCTCGGCATTCCCCATGTGCAAGCGTTGCATGAGCGCCTTCCAAACGCGGTGCTGTGGCCCTACGAGACAGGGCTCACGGCGTTTACAGATGAAACCCTTGGCGACGTTCAGGTGGTCATCGCCGAGATTTACCCGTCTCTGCTGGATGTCAAACCGGCCCCTGGTCAGACCTTGGACGCGGCCCAGGTGGAGGCAATCGCCCGCCATTACGCCGATCTGGACGCGAAAGAGCGGCTCGGAACGGCATTCGCCGGACCGGAGAGCATGGTTTCCACACAAATTGTAACGGTTGAGCGCGAAGAGGGGTGGATTCTCGGCGCATAGCCCGTGTTTAAAGGGCTTCAGCGTATGCGGGTCATTCGAATCGTGACCTTAACGCTGCCATTGGCGCTCCGGCGTCATAGCCTTTAGAGGAGAATCCCATGAACAAGGGTGAACTGACCAAATTCGTGGCAGAAGCAGCCGGCCTTTCCCAAGAGAAAGCCCGCGAGGCCGTGGATGCGGTGTTCGAAGGCATTACGGGTGCTGTGAAGAGCCGCGAACAGGTCGCCATTGCCGGCTTTGGAACATTCCACGCAAAGACGCGGAATGCCCGTGAGGGCCGCAATCCTGCAACCGGCGAAACCATACAGATTGCAGAGAAAACGTCAGCCGCTTTCAAGCCGGCGACGGTTCTCAAGGACATCTAAGGCACCCATCACTCCAATTGAGTGATGTCGGACGGCGCGTCATTTCGGTGGCGCGCCGTTCTGTATTCGAGGTAGAGCGTCTGCACGGTCGCTGCGACACCAACACCGAGTACGGCGCCCTCCATCATGCCCGTTGCGCCCCGGCCGAAGACGATCGCGAAGATGTAGCATGCGGGGATCATCACGAAGAAAAAGCTTGCCACATGGAAGGCCGTCGGGAGCCAGACGATTTCCTGCGCCCTGAGCGCCATGGCAGCGACGGCCTGGAGCCCGTCGAACAAACTGACGATGGCCACATAGATCAGAAGTGAAGCGATCAGGGGCGCGAGCAGAACCCCGTCCAGCTCTGCATCGGCCGCAACAAAGACGCGGGATATCTGATCGGCGAACACCAAGGTTGCGAAGCCAAAGACGATCCCCACCACAACCGTTGCCGCAACACCCAACCGGCTCGCATCGCGGACCATCAATGGTGTGCCCCTGCCGAATGCCTCTGCCACCCGAACGCTGGTGGCGGTCCCGATGCCCATGTAGATCATGAAGATGACGCCCATCACCTGAATGGCGTATCCGTAGGCCGTGTTGACCACGAGGCTGACCCACGTCGCGATGATGAAGGTGAAATTGAAACCGCCCCATTCGGCGACATTGCTGATGGCCGTCCCAGCACCCACAGACACCTGGCGACGACCTTCACTGTGTGGCCCCGGCCGCGCAGTCTTGAACCCGGGTGTGAGCAGGAAGACAGCGGCCAGGAGTGCAATCGTGATGGCCCAGCGAGATCCCGTCGTCGCAATCGCAACCCCTTCAGCGCCCATGGCTGGCATGCCCCACCAGCCACCGACGAAGGCAAGATCGAGGATGAGATTGATCAAGGCGCCCCCGTAGGACAGGACTGTCACGACCAATGGCCGTCGCAGGGCCTCGAGGTAATAGCTCGCTGCCGCCGAAATCATGAAACCGGGCATGGAGAGCGACAGGATCTCCGTGACCGATGCTGTACGCTGGGCGACGTCTGACGGGGTGAGCGCAGTACTTATCTCGCCGCCTGGGGCAAGGGTCACGAACATCAGGTGGAAGAGGGGTTTAGCGGTGAGGTAGGTACCGGCGAGCAGGAACAGGCCAAAGACACCTGCGAGCAGCAATCCGCGGCGAAAGATGCGTCCCGTCTGTTCACGCTGGCCAACGCCCATAAGCTCTGACGTCAGAACCTGAACACCGAGTAGGAGGCCAAGACCTGCCCCCAAGCCGACACCGATGGGCAGCCAGGAATTCAGGACAAACGGTAACTCGCCCGGCGCAAACTGGCCGAGGATGATCGCATCGGTGACGCTCATCAGCATCATCGACATGCGCGTGACGGCGATGGGCACCGAGAGGCGCAAGAGATCCAGAATATCGGATGCCCGCGCCCAGGCGGGCAAGCCCCGCCGAGCCATGGCCTTGTCCTCTTGCCTTATTCCGCAGCGTGCCGGGCTGGGTGCGTGCCTGCGGCCACGGTCTGAAGCTTCTCGGCGATCAGAAACGCCAATTCAAGCGCCTGTTCGCCATTCAGCCGTGGATCGCAATGGGTGTGGTATCGCGATGACAGGTCACCCTCGGTAATGGCCTGCGCACCGCCAATGCACTCGGTCACGTCCTGGCCTGTCATCTCGACATGGACCCCACCAGGATAGGCGCCCTCGGCGGAAACGATATCGATGAACTGGCTGACCTCGGACAGGATCTTGTCGACGGGCCGGGTCTTGTAGCCTGTCTCGGTCTTTTGCGTGTTGCCATGCATGGGATCACAGGACCACACGACGGTCTTGCCGCTTTCCTGAACGGCCCTGACAAGGCCGGGCAGATGTTCGGAAATGCCATCGGCCCCAAACCGAGCGATAAGCGTGAGCCGGCCGGGCTCATCCTCAGGGTTGAGCGTGTCCATCAGCGCCCGGAGTGTATCGGCGTCCATTCCCGGGCCGCATTTGACACCAATCGGGTTCTTCACCCCCTTCAGAAAGTTCACATGCGCATGGTCGAGTTGACGCGTCCTGTGACCGATCCAGAGGAAGTGGGCGGAGGTGTCATACCAATCGCCCGATGTGGAATCGATCCGGGTCATGGCTTGCTCATAGCCAAGCAGAAGCGCCTCGTGGCTGGTGTAGAACTCCACCTGGGAAAGTTGCGGTGAATTCTCTGGGGTAATCCCACAGGCCGCCATGAAATCCAGGGACTGGCTGATCTGTTCGGCCATCGCCCGGTAGCGCTCGCCTTGTGGGCTTCGGTCCACGAAGCCGAGGGTCCACTTGTGGAGGTTGTTCACATCGGCGTAGCCGCCCTGGCTGAAGGCACGCAGCAAGTTCAGCGTTGCGGCGGACTGGGAATAGCCCTGTATCAGGCGATCTGGGTCCGGAATTCTGCTCTCGGAGCTGAACTCCATTCCGTTGACATTGTCGCCCCGGTAGGACGGCAGGGTCACACCATCGATCGTTTCGGTGGACGCCGAACGCGGTTTACCGAATTGCCCGGCAATCCGGCCGACCTTCACGACGGGTTTCGCCGCGGCAAACGTTAGCGCTACGGCCATCTGGAGGATAACGCGGAACGTGTCGCGGATGTTGTCGGGATGGAATTCCTTGAAGCTCTCGGCGCAGTCACCGCCCTGGAGCAGGAACGCTCGCCCGGCCGCCACTTCTCCAAGCCTTTGTTTGAGCGTCCTGGCTTCGCCTGCAAAGACGAGGGGCGGAAAGGTATTAATCCGCGCCTCGGCAGCGGCGAGCGCTTCCGGTTCGGGGTAATCATCGGGGATGTGCTTGGCTGGCAGGGCGCGCCAGTCGGCTGGGGTCCAGCTCATAGGTCTTCTCCTTGAAGACACGGTAGAAACCACAGCCCAGCAGCTCTCTCAAGCGGAGATCGACAACACACAGGACGTGTTGTCCGAATAACGGTCGAGATCAGCCCGCTTCGGGCACCCATTTGGTATTCATGGTCACGATCTCTTCAGCCGCCGTGGGATGAACGGCGCAGGTGGCGTCGAGGTCTGCTTTGGTTGCCCCCATCTTGATTGCGACACCCAGCATCTGGATCATCTCAGCCGCATCCGGCCCCACGATATGTGCGCCAAGCACACGCTGGTCATCGGCCTTGACCACCAGTTTCATGAGCATGCGCGTCGTATCGCCGGACAGCATGTTCTTCATCGGTCGGAACTGGGACTTGTAGATATCAACGCCCTTGTACTTGGACCGCGCTTCGGCCTCTGAAAGTCCGACCGTTCCAACCTCCGGCTGGGAGAAGACCGCGGTTGCGACCAACTCGTGGTCGAAATGCCTCGGCTTGTCATTGAACTCGGTGTCTGCAAACGCATGGCCTTCGCGAATGGCGACGGGGGTGAGTTGCAGCCGGTCGGTCACATCGCCGACGGCCCAGACCCCATCGACATTGGTCTTCGACCACTCATCGACCTTGATGGCGCCGTTCGGTGCAAGCGCGACCCCCGCGTCCTCGCACCCCAGTCCCGGCGTGTTCGGGCGCCGACCGACCGCCATGCAAACCACATCGGCATCGAGGGCTGTCCCGTTGGAGAGCGCGATGCGAAGTGGTGCATCTATGTTGTCGGTTTTTTCGATGGACTCGAAGATTGTGTGTGTGATCACCCGAACGCCGGCGTCCTTGAGCCCTTCGTGTACGGCTGTCCGAACGTCCATGTCAAAGCCCCGAAGAACCGTCTCACCGCGGTAAACCAGGCACGTTTCGACACCGAGCCCAGCGAAGATATGGGCAAACTCGACCGCGATATACCCGCCGCCCGCGATTACGATGTGCTTTGGAAGCGCTGGCAGGTGAAAAACATCATTTGAGGTAATGGTGTGCTCAACGCCTGGAAGTTCCTCTGCATCGGGACGCCAGGGCTGTCCGCCCGTTGCCACGAGAATGCGCTCTGCTGTGACAGTTTCCCCGCAGCTTGTAAGCCGGATCGTATGGGGACCTTCGAGGACGGCGCGTTCCTCGAAAACCGTGGCACCTGCGTTCACGAGGTTTCGCATATAGATGCCGGAGAGACGATCGACTTCCGCATTCATGGCGTCGGCAAAGCTTGGCCAGTGAAACTGGATGTGATTGGCCGACCAGCCATAGCCCTTGGCGCTCTTGAACGCCTTTCCGTATTGGCTGGCGTAGACCATGAACTTCTTGGGTACACAGCCGCGGATCACACATGTGCCGCCCATGCGATATTCTTCCGCAAGCCCCACACGCGCGCCGGCAAGCGCGGATATGCGCGCGGCTCTGACGCCGCCGCTGCCGCCCCCGATCACGAAGAGGTCGAAGTCATACGTCGTGGTCATGGCGGGATCCTTCCTGAAGGTGACCGTGCCCAAAGGCGACACGCGTGACGTCTACGTCAATACTCAAAGACGGTTGCACCGCCCTCGTTGCCAATGATCACGGTGCGCGCCATGCCGAGAAACAGACCATGTTCGACGAGACCCGGGACGCCAGAAAGCCTGGCGGCGGTGGCCTCTGCATCGGGGATGCGGGTACATCGGCAATCGAGCACGTGATTGCCGCCATCGGTGAGGATCGGCGTTTTGCCCCCATCGTCCATGCGCAAGGTGACCTTCGGCTTATCGATCCCGGATGCGCAGAGCGCGTCGAACACTTTCTTGGCCGTAATTGTGACGCCGAATGGTGTGACTTCGAGCGGCAGCGGGAAAGCGCCAAGCCGTTCAACCTGTTTGGACGCATCGGCGATGACGACCATGTGATCGCTCGCGTTTGCGATGATCTTCTCCCGCAGAAGCGCTGCGCCGCCGCCCTTTATCAGATTTCCGTACCCGTCGACCTCGTCAGCGCCGTCCACGGTGATATGGATTTGTGCGACCTTGTCCACATCGACGAGCGGAACACCGTGGGCCTTGGCAAGCCGTGCTGTGTCCTCGCTCGTGGGTACACCGCGTACGAGAAGACCGTCAGCGACCTCATCGGCTAGCAGTTCGATAAAGAACTTTGCCGTGGACCCCGTGCCAAGGCCAAGCGTCATACCATCCTCAACGAATTCCAGGGCGGCCTTTGCGGCGTTCCGTTTCTCCCGATCCCAGGCCATTTTGCTTATTCTCCCTCTTCCGAGCGTGCCGACCGGCGATGCCTGGCCCCTGCGCCTGCACCGGGCTTGACGACTTGCCGCCCCCGCCCCAGCGCTAGGGCATCGCCTGGGACATCGTCGGTGATCACGCTACCGGAACCGACCATGGCGCTTGGCCCGATGCGGACCGGGGCAACGAGGGCCGAGTTCGAACCGATGAACGCGTTTTCTTCCACCACGGTTCGGTGTTTCGCGATCCCATCATAATTGCAGAAAACCGTCCCCGCACCGATGTTGGCACCCGGGCCAATTTCGCCGTCGCCGAGATAAGACAGATGGTTTGCCTTTGCGCCCGCACCCATCTCCACATTCTTGACTTCCACAAAATTGCCGACGACCGCCCCCGTTTCCAACGTGGTGCCGGGCCTCAAGCGGGCATGGGGCCCTACCTTACAACCGGTCGCAATGCGCGCACCCTCAATGTGTGAAAACGCCCGGATATGGGTCCCCGCGGCCACATCTACGCCTGGCCCAAACACGACATGGGGCTCGATGGTTACATCGCGCGCGAGGGCCGTATCATGGCTCAGGAATACCGTCTCGGGCGCGATCATGGTGACACCGTTCGCCATGGCCTGTGCCCTGGCTCTCTGCTGGAAAGCTGCTTCTGCCTCCGCCAATTGCGCGCGTGTGTTGACCCCGAGCGTGTCGGCCTCCGCACAGCTCACGGCCCTGCAGCCCTTGCCATCGGCAACAGCCAGGCCAACGACGTCCGTCAGGTAGTACTCACCGTTCGCGTTCTCATTGGTGACTCGGGCAAGGTAGTTAAAGAGGTCAGACGCTCGGCCCGCCATAACGCCCGAGTTACAGTATCTGATCGCCAGCTGCGCTTTTGATGCATCCTTGGCCTCGACAATCGCTGTGAGGACGCCATCGGCATCGGTAATCAGGCGGCCATAGGCACCGGGGTCCTCAGCATCGAAACCGAGGACACCCAGGGCCACGTCCTCTGAGAGCGCATTGAAAAGCGCATCGGCCGCTTCAGCTTGGATCAGCGGTGTATCCCCGAACATCACGGCAAGTTTGCAATCCTGCCCATGCAACAACGGCTCTGCAGCGCGTACAGCGTGACCTGTTCCCAGGGGTTCTTCCTGGATTGCAACACTGCCCTCACCCAGTTGGGCCGTCACATGGGCCTGAAGAACGGACTGTCCCGGTGCGCAGACGACGACAATCCTGGCGCAACCCACAGCCCTGGCAAGCGCGATGGACCAATCGACCATGGCCCGGCCGCCTACCTTGTGCATGACTTTTGGCATGGACGATTTCATTCGGGTGCCCTGCCCCGCTGCCAGAATGACCGCTGCACGTTCCATGTACCGTTACGTCTCCGTTTGCGCTCCTGCAGCGCTTGTCTACGGTGCCAACTCGAGGGCGCCCGTCGTCTGGCTTGCGGAACCAGCCGGTTCCGTTCACGTCGGGGGGGTTACGACGCAGGAGGTTCTGGCCTCCGCACATGCAGGATATGCCCATGACCGGTCAAACGCTTTCGAAAATCAATCTTGATGGATGGACCATCGTCTTCGATCTCGACGGAACGCTCGTGGAAACCGCGCCCGATCTCCTGAATGCGCTCAACCACGTGCTTGGCAAGGCGGGGTACCCGCCGGTCGGTCTCGACGACATGCGGACGATGATCGGCAGAGGGGCAAAGGTCATGATCCAGCAGGGCCTCGACGCCCATGGCGCCGCGTCTGACGTCGCCAAGATGGGGAAACTCTGGGAGCAGTTCCTGGATTTCTACCGGTCAAATATTGCAGTGGAGAGCTACCCCTATCCGGGGTTACTCCCGGTGCTCGAAATGCTGAAACGCTCTGGCGCGCGCCTGGCGGTTTGCACGAACAAGACCCAGTCGCTCACCGATGCCCTGCTCGCTGCACTCGATCTATCGACGTTCTTCGATGGGGTCATCGGTGCCGACAGTGTCCCTTCCAAGAAACCAGATGGCGACCACATTCTTCGAACGATCACCGCAACCGGTGGTGACCCTTCGCGTGCTATCATGGTGGGGGACAGCCGCACAGACGAAAGGGCAGCCCTGGACGCAGGACTGCCCTTTATCTTCGTGACGTTCGGCTATGAAGAAACGCTGCCGAGCGAGATAGCGGCAAACGCAGTTATCAATCACTATTCCGAGTTTGCCGAAGCACTTGGGGCAATTGTCAACTAAGCGCTGAGTTGGGCCTCAGGATCGGGACGATAAGACGTCCGGCGCACTGCGCCTTCCCCGGCCGATCGCCGACGGGGCATACCGTTCACCATGTTGCTGCGAACATCTGTCCGCGCACTCCGCATGGCGGCAACAAAACCAGAATCGACGAAATCGAGATCAACCTCGAATCCCCGTTCGATCCAGTACTCACGGATCTTGTCTGCGAGACGCTTCGCGCCTTCTGCATCACACCAATCTTTCATGTACACTCTCCAGGTCCGTTTATTGATCTCCAGGGGTAACCCCCTGTTTTCGGCCTGTCCTTCTTCACTACTCACAGGTCAGCGCCCGCGTTTATCTCTGAGAGATGACAGCCCTGAAGGGATATCTCAAGGACTGATTTTAAGGGGTGAGTTACACTTGGACCTGTCTGAACGTTCATTCATAATGAACGAATGGACGCACCCGATGGTGGTTTTAGGCGACATCTCAGAAGCGTGCGTTTTCGATCAGATTCCCAATTTCCGACACGTTTGCGGACAATGGAGCCACGGACGCGCCCTAATTCCAGCGATCTACTTGCGGCTGAACCGAATCGGTCTGCATTTACGCAATAAAGGCATGCAAATAGTCGGGTCACTCCATCCCCTCCCCCCGACTTGACGGTCACTAAACTCGAGATTATCCCACGCAACAAGTATTCGGGCGATTAGCTCAGCGGGAGAGCACTGCCTTCACACGGCAGGGGTCACTGGTTCAATCCCAGTATCGCCCACCAGTAAATACAGCGGATGCAGCCCGCACTGTGAAAACAGCAGTCACCCGCTTTCAGCAATCCGCAGCCATTCGTCTGAAGACGCGCAATTCACCAATTGCCACATTGGTCCCGACCGGCCTATACAGCGCACATCACGGGCATTGGCGGAACGTGGCGCAGCCCGGTTAGCGCACCGGTCTGGGGGACCGGGGGTCGCAGGTTCGAATCCTGCCGTTCCGACCATTCTTCTGTAACTTTCATACGCGGTGTTGAAAAAACTGCGGCCTAGTCTCTAAGACGCCATCAGGCGGCGCGCTGGTCTCGCGCCATGTCCAGACGCGCTTTCAACGCGTTCATATCCTTCAAAGCAGCTTCCAGCCGCGCCTTCGATCCTGGCTGTGATGTAAGCGCAGTTTCGGAACTGGCGACACTCTCCACCGCCGCTCCTTTCGTGACACCAAAGGCGGTCTCGACGGAGTTCTGCAGCACATGAACGGGTGACGTGGTCAGAAGCTCGCCGATATCGGACGCACTGCCCAAAACAGCCTCCACGCCTCTCTCGACAAGCAGGGTTTTCGCCCCGCGTAGGGTCATGCCCTTCTCATGGACGAGCATCTGGATCGCGCGGAGACTGTCGAGATCATTTTTGCGATAGAGTCGACGACCATCGGGGCGCTTAATCGGCCGAATGTGGCGGGGAAATTTCGTCTCCCAATACCTCAACACATGGGTTGGAAGACCGAGTTGCTTGGCGGCCTCTCCAATAGACCTGTAAGCGTCCTGCTCCTTTTCGGTGCGTTCCCTTGGCACGGGTAGATCTCCATTGCGGCAGATCTACAGGTCGTTGGGATTCACCTTTGACTTCAAGAGTGGCGAAGGCCGAAATGTCACGACCTTCCGAGCCGTGATTGTTGCTTCCGCCCCAGTCTTGGGGTTTCGGCCTTCACGCGCTGTCTTGTCCCGAACGACGAAGTTACCGAAGCGCGAGAGCTTTACTGTGCCTGTCTCTTCAAGCGCTGAACTGATCATCTCCAGGGCATCATCGAGCAATGCCGCCGATTCCTGCCGCGTCAGGCCGATTTGACTCACGATCGCTTCGGTGACTTCCGCGCGCGTGATCGTTTTCCCTGTCATATGTGTCCCCGTCTGCGTTCACCGGACCGAGTGTAACCTATATCGCCGAAAATCACACGCACTTTCAATGGGCTGGCATTAAGCTTGGGAAAGCTTGCGCCGGTGCATCGCCGTAGGACCTATAGACGGAAAAGACTCGCGCCCCAGGAGAACCCGCCGCCCATCGCCTCTGACAGGATGAGATCGCCAGGCTTTATACGGCCATCCTCGACGGCGTGGTTGAACGCCAGGGGGATGGACGCGGCTGATGTATTGCCATGCCGTGAAACCGTGGACACCACCTTCTCTTCACTGATCTGCATCTTCTTTGCCACGCCATCGAGGATACGCTGGTTGGCTTGGTGCGGAACGAACCAGTCGATATCGGCAGGGCCGTAACCGGTTTCCTCCAAGATCGCAGCGATCGCCGCCGAGATGTTTGTCACAGCATGCTTGAAGACGCGGTTACCCTGCATCCGAACGTGTCCGATGGTTCCCGTTGAGGAAACGCCTCCATCCACGTGCAAGAGATCGCGCTGGCGACCATCCGTTCGCAAGTGATGCCGGATGACGCCTGCGGAACCGCTCTCTGTTTCTCGCGTCAGCACGACTGCGCCGCCACCATCACCAAAGAGGACGCAGGTTCCCCTGTCCGACCAGTCAATGATCCGCGAAAAGGTTTCCGCGCCGATCACGAGCGCGGTTTGATAGAGGCCCTGTTTTAGGAGGGAATCAGCGGTTGCAAGCGCGAAGAGGAAACCTGAACAGACCGCCTGTACGTCGAAGGCTGCGCCAGGACCTGCCCCCAACTTGGCTTGCACCGCTGTGGCTGTGGCTGGAAAGGTCTGGTCCGGGGTCGTCGTTGCGAGGACGATAAGATCGACAGCATCCGCCTTCAGGCCCGCCCGCTCCAGCGCCTGAACCGCCGCTGCCGTAGCGATGTCAGATGTGACCTGCCCGTCGGCTGCGATATGTCTCTGCGAAATTCCCGTCCGCTCCCGGATCCAGTCGTCGCTGGTGTCGACCATGCGTGCCAGTTCCGCGTTGGTCAGAATGCGCTCGGGCAGATACCCACCCGTGCCGCGGATAACGCTGCGCGGTCCCTCAAGTTGGGGCACGCTCATGCGGCCGCCCCTTCGCTGGAAGGCGTCGCTTGCAGGCCTGTTATCCTTGCAAGCGATTGTGCGACCTCGTCCCTGTAGGAGCTGCGCGTAAGATCGGCTGCCAATCGCAGAGCGGTCGCAAAACCCTTGGCATCCGTGCCGCCATGGCTCTTCACCGAGATGCCATTCAGTCCGAGGAGGACGCCGCCGTTTACGCTGCTGGGGTCCATGCGTTCTTTCAACTTATCCAATCCAGGCTTCGCGATCAGCCCACCGAGCTTTGTCCGGGCTGACAGGTAAAGCGAGTCTTTCAGGAACCCAGCAAGCAGCCGGGCTGTTCCTTCGGCTGTTTTCAACGCGATGTTCCCCGAGAAGCCATCGGTCACGACGACATCGACAGCACCTGTGGAGATATCATTCCCTTCCACGAAACCGCGATAGTCGATCTCCAGACCGCTCGACTTTATCAATTCGTGGGCCCGCCGGACCTCTTCATGGCCCTTCATTTCCTCTGCCCCGACGTTCAGGATGCCCAAGGTGGGTTTTTCCTTACCGGTGACGGCTCGGGCGTAGGCCTCTCCCATGATCGCGAACGTCAGAAGTTGGTCGCCGTCTGCCTCGATATTGGCCCCGACATCGAGCACGACGGATCGACCCATCGGTGTCGGCCAGAGCGCTGTCATGGCGGGCCGGTGCACGCCTTCCATCTTCCGCAGGGCGAACATTGAAATGGCCATGAGCGCGCCGGTGTTCCCCGCAGAGACTGAGGCGCCGGCCTCTCCGGCCTTCACGCAGGCCACGGCCTGCCACATGCTTGATGCCCGGTTACGGACAGCCTGTGACGGCTTGTCCTCCATGGCGACGACAACGTCAGTATGCCGAATATCACACCTGTCCGAGATGGACGCGAAAGCCCGCGGTGCTGCACGCTTTATCGCCGTTTCGTCGCCATGCAGGATAAATGAAACTCCGGGCATTGCCCGTGCGAACAGCGCGACGCCTTCTATCACGACCCGCGGCGCCGTGTCGCCGCCCATGGCGTCGACTGACAGAACGGTGCCATTTGTCATGAAAAACTCCTCAACGTCCCACGGATCGGCCGTTGCTGGCGGACATTAGTCAGCCCAGCCGACCATTGCAATCATCACGCAGTCCATGTGATCTGACCGCATAGCAGGTCTTCGTCCCTGCAGCGTTCAAGATGCTGTGCAACCGCCAGAACATGAACCGATAGCGGGTCAGGCGATGGTCCGCCCAGCCCATTTCTCTGCAACACCGGTGAAAGCGTAGACACGCTTACATCGCGCGCGTTGAGCGCTGCGTTGACGGCACGTGCCAATCCGAAGAACTCCTCGCCAAGCTTCCGCGCCTTTCGCGCAATTGAGGAATCACCTACGCCCTGCTCACGCAGCGCATAGTCGAACCGGTCGAACAGCGCCTCGCCCAATTTCTCTGCCAAGGCCAAACCACCCGCCTCCGCCGACCGCAGGCGACGCATCACCAGGCCTCCGTAAAGGGAGGTCATCGCAAACCGGCCTTCGAACGTATCCTCAACAAATGCGTTTTCATACGCCCAGGGCAGTCGGGCTTTTGCGATCACCGCATCACACAGCAACCGCGCGGCCTCCGCCGTCGGGTCCGGCGATCGCTTCAGCCAACTGAAAATGCCTGCCACAGATGATCTCCACCGCTTGCCAACCGCGCCGCGCACCAGCTACTTGGGATGTATCAAACTGGAGTCCAACACATGGTCCACAAAGGCATCATCGCCGCGCTTGCCCTATCCGTAGCGCCAGCCGCATGCGTTACACCCATAACCGATTATCACGGCTACATCCCCGATGAGGCCACGCCTGCGGCGATGGAAGTTGGTATCGATACGCGGGCATCGGTGCTCGCAAAACTCGGCACGCCATCGACCGAGAGCATATTCGACGAGAGGACCTGGTTCTATATCTCGGCGGAACGGGAACGCCTCGCCTACTACATTCCACGCGTCTCCAGCCGGACAATCACGGCCATTCGCTTCAACGAAGAGGATCTCGTGGACGAGGTTCTGCTCTACGACGCCGATGATGGCGAGGTCATCATCTATGCCTCGGCGGAGACACCCACGCTTGGCCGCCAGATGACACTGCTCGAACAATTGCTTGGCAGCGTTGGAACGGTCGCTTTGCCGTCGACCGACGAGGCTACCCCGAACAACCCAACAGGCCGCCGGTAGCGCCTCAGGAAAACGCCCCAGCCATCAAGGCCGGGGCGCAATCAACTGGAACGCGCTGCTGGCTTTTACAGCCCCGCAAGCACAGCAAGCATAAGCAGCGCGACGATGTTCGTGATCTTGATCATCGGGTTCACGGCCGGTCCCGACGTATCCTTGTAGGGATCGCCCACGGTGTCGCCGGTAACCGCGGCCTTGTGGGCCTCAGACCCCTTGCCGCCAAAATTGCCGTCCTCGATGTATTTCTTGGCATTATCCCATGCACCGCCCCCTGAGGTCATGGAAATCGCCACGAAGAGGCCTGTGACGATCACACCAAGCAACATCGCGCCCACAGCGGCCAGGGCGGCTGCTTTCCCACCTATGGCAAAGATCACCAAGAATAGGATGATCGGCGACAGAACTGGCAACAGCGAAGGCACCACCATCTCCTTGATCGCCGCCTGGGTGAGGATATCCACTGCCCGACCGTAGTCGGGCTTATTCTCTCCCTGCATGATGCCCGGGATCTCCTTGAATTGGCGACGCACTTCCTCGACCACGGCCTGGGCCGCGCGCCCCACAGCCATCATCGACATGCCCCCGAAGAGGTTTGGCAGAAGGCCCCCGAAGAGCAGGCCAACAACGACGTACGGGTTCGACAGCGAGAAATCGACGACCACGCCGGAGAGGAAGCCGTCGCTATTGTCGGCGAAGAACTTGATATCCTCCGTGTAGGCCGCGAACAGCACCAGCGCACCGAGCCCCGCTGAACCGATGGCATAGCCCTTGGTCACGGCTTTCGTTGTGTTGCCGACCGCGTCGAGCGTGTCGGTGGTGTCACGCACTTCGCTGGGCAATTCAGCCATTTCAGCGATCCCGCCGGCATTGTCCGTCACCGGGCCGAATGCATCCAGGGCAACGATCATCCCGGCGAGCGCCAGCATGGTCGTCGTCGCGATGGCAATGCCGAACAGGCCTGCCAGGTTGAAGGTGAGCAGGATACCGCCGATGATCGTCAGCGCTGGAAGCGCGGTCGACTCGAGTGACACCGCCAAGCCCTGGATCACATTCGTTCCGTGTCCGGACTCCGACGCCTGGGCGACCGACCGCACCGGGCGATAGTTCGTCCCTGTATAGTATTCGGTGATCCAGATGATGAGGCCCGTGACACCGAGGCCCGTAAGCCCGCAGAAGAACAGATCCGCCCCTGTCACCGGTTCCACTTCACCGGTCGAGAAGTTGCGAAGGCCAAGCGCCTCGCCAGCACCTGTCATTTCCCCCCAACCGTTGGGTAGGACGTTGTTGATCACCAGGGCCAACAGGACGACTGAAATGAGCCCCGTCGCGATCACGCCCTTGTAGAGCGCGCCCATCACGTTGGTGGAGCCGGCGCCGAGCCGGACAAAAAACGTCCCGATAATCGATGCAATGATACACACCGCACAGATCGCGAGCGGCAGGATCATGATGCTATCGAGATAGCCAAGACCCGCGAAGTAGATGGCACCGAGCACCATGGTCGCGACGATGGTCACCGCATAGGTCTCGAACAGGTCTGCTGCCATGCCTGCGCAATCGCCGACATTGTCACCGACATTGTCAGCGATAGTGGCTGCGTTGCGGGGGTCATCTTCCGGGATACCCGCCTCGACCTTACCAACCATGTCACCGCCGACATCGGCGCCCTTGGTGAAGATGCCGCCGCCGAGCCGCGCGAAAATCGAGATGAGGGACGCACCGAAACCGAGCGCCACGAGGCCGTCTATCACGTGGCGATCATCGGGTTTGTAGCCGATGCCTGCGATCAGCAATCCGTAATATCCAACGATCCCGAGGAGTGCGAGACCCACCACGAGAAGGCCCGTAACCGCTCCGGATTTGAAGGCGATATCGAGCCCCGCTTGCAGGCTTCCGCGCGAGGCCTCGGTGGTGCGGACATTGGCCTGCACCGAGACTTTCATGCCGATGAAACCGGCAACCCCTGAAAGGAAGGCCCCGATCAGGAATCCTAGGGGGACTTCCCAACTCCGGAAGGCGATGAACAGTGCAATCAGCACCGCGATGCCGACATAGGTGATCGTGCGATACTGCCGGCCGAGATAGGCGTCGGCCCCTTCCCGGATCGCCTGGGCAATCTCCTGCATGCGCGCATCGCCAGGCGATGCGGCCATGATCGCGTTGCGCTGTATGAAGCCGTAAGCGACCGAAATCAGACCCGCCGCAAGCGCGGCGTAAAACCAAACAGGCATCAAGTGCCCTCCCCTGAACAGTGCACGCCGCGCCACCTCTGCGCTGCGTTGCCGGCGCTAGGTCTGCCAAACCGCTACCGGGGTGGCAAGCATTGTCCCACATGTGGCGAGTACCCCGCTTCAATGCCCTAGTGGGAATAGGCTAATCGCTCAGGCAGTGGGATGGCTTTACCACTTTCAGAAAGGCTGAGTCCCGAGTCTGGTTTCAAGACGCCGACGCAAGTGATTCGCACTTGCGCCTGCTCGGCAGCGCTTTTGAGGGCAGGTTCAGCGGCCTGTGATACGGTGAAAAGACACTGGTAATCGTCGCCACCGGTGGCTTGTTTGATCTTGGCGTCACGGTTTGATCCGGGCACGGCGTAGGGCACATCGTCCAGATCAATGGCGATGCCGCAACCACTCGCCCGCGCGAGCATCGCCGCGTCGCCCAGCAAGCCATCGGATACGTCCATCGAGGCTGTCGCAAACCGCGCGATGAGCCCCGCAACGGCAAGGCCCGGCAGCTCTGGCAATCTGTACCGGCCCACATGCGGCCCGTCGACGTTGCCCGATCTTACCTCAGCGAGGCCAAGCGCCGCAGCGCCGATCGTCCCTGTCACCCAGACGCTGTCACCCGGCGCTCCCCCATCCCTGCGGACCGGTGCCTCTGCCTCACAAACCCCGGTGAGCGTGAGGCCCACGAACAGCCCGCCTGGTGAATGGACCGTATCACCGCCGACCAATTGAGCGCCCCAATGAGAAAGCTCGTCCCCTAAAGCCTCGGCGAAGGCGGTCACATCTGATCCGGTTCGGCCCCGCGGCCATCCTAGCACGAGAAGCGCTTCGGCGGGGCACGCGCCCTTTGCGAGGATGTCGGAAACGTTCACGCGCACCAATTTCCTGGCCACAGACCCGGCGGGATCATCGGGCAAAAAATGAACAGTCTCCACGAGCATGTCGGTCGTGATGATCGTTGGCCGACCGGCCGTTACCTCCAGACGGGCAACATCGTCGTTAAAGTCCGCTAGACGGCTTCCCTTCCCCGCCAGGCGGACGATTGTCTCAACGATCTCACGCTCGTTCATGGCTGAACATCCATCGCGCATCGACGCCCGTGCCAGCAACAGCAGGCATGGGGAGTCATTGACTGTATGGCGGCTTCGGACATCGTGTTATGGCTCCAGCGACAGTTTGAAAACGGGAGCCCCGCAATGATGAAGATCACAGCCCTCACACTGGCGGCCACCATGCTGGCGACCGCAGCAATGGCCCAGGCCGATAGCGCGAACACAGGCGATGAGGAGCGGGTACTCGACGAGGTCGAGACCACGGAAACCAAGCGCTCTTCCGGACGAGACCGCAACCGCGGCGCCGGCGAGGAAATCGCTGCCAATGCCGACCGGTCGTGGCGGGAGCAGATCACCTGCAAGACGCGCCGGGTCACTGGATCGCGCATCGCCAGGGAGCGGACATGCCGGACGAATGCCCAGTGGGAAGCCCAGCAGCAGGAGAACCAGCGCGCCCTGAGGAACACGACCATGGGCCAGTCCGGCTCCAACCAGTAACGGGTCATATCGCACGTGTCAGTGTTATCGCCCCACCTGGATGGCTGGGTTGGGCGCTGGCGCGGTATGACCGGTACGGACGACTAGGCACGCTGACAAAGTGCGGCTCGGCAGCCCCGCTCTTGGGACTTGGAAGCACCAGCGCGGTTAGCGCCCCGCCATGGACCGCCGCGGTATCGATACCGGTGGCATTCGAAAAACACGCAGGGCCTTCCATGAAGGGTTGGTGGCCAAAAACGACGTGGCCGAAGCGGCCATCATAGGTCTCAGCCCAGAAAACATCGCCGGGTTGTTCCCGTCCGAACGCGACGAAGCTGCCCGTTTTACCGTCAATATAGCGTGTTCGAAGGATTTGCCGGAACGCGCTCTTTCTTTTGCCGGTGAGCGAAGATGCGGCCTCCGGGCTTTCAGGAAGCGTTTCCATGTTTCCCGGGATACCGCCGTGGACGACAATCGCGTCCCATGCCGGGATCTTCACAAAGGGAACGGCGGCGGCGAGCCAGGCGCGATCATCGGCCGTGAGTTGCATGTCCAGCGCTGGCAGGTCCCACGCAGCGGCCGCCATCGTGTAGGCAATCGCTGGCCGCTTGGTCTTGTTGATATGATAACGCCGGTGCCGGTCCTCGTGGTTGCCTTCGACAAGCGTCACCTTGAAGGGCGCGCTTTCAGCCAAACGCCGAACAAAGCGGACAACGCCAGCGGAGTGCGGTCCCTTGTCGACGAGGTCACCGGCGAAGATCAGGTGATCGCCCGCATCCATATCGAGCATGTCGACAAGGGTTTCCACCGCATCAAGGACGCCGTGGACATCGCCGATGATTGCGATTTTTCCGGCGTCCTGACCAGCGCCTATAGCGGGATGTTGTCGTGTTTCTTCCAGGGGTTTTCGACTTCCTTTGTGCGGAGCGCGCGGAGGGACTTGATGATGCGTTTGCGTGTCGAGTGGGGTCGGATGATGTCGTCGATATAGCCCTTGCGCGCAGCGACGTAGGGGTTTGCGAAATTGTCCTCGTACTCGGCGGTACGCTCTGCGATCTTGTCGGGGTCGCCAAGCTCGGACCGGAAGATGATCTCCACGGCGCCTTTCGCACCCATCACGGCGATTTCTGCGGTGGGCCAAGCATAGTTCACATCGCCGCGCAGGTGCTTGGAACTCATCACGTCATAGGCTCCGCCGTAGGCCTTGCGGGTAATGACGGTGACCTTGGGCACGGTGGCTTCTGTGTAGGCAAAGAGCAGCTTCGCGCCGTGTTTGATGAGTCCGCCATACTCCTGCTTGGTCCCGGGCATGAACCCTGGCACGTCAACGAAGGTGACAATCGGGATATTGAAGCAATCGCAGAACCGGACGAAGCGGGCAGCCTTGCGACTTGCATCTATATCGAGGACTCCGGCCAAGGTCATGGGCTGGTTTGCGACGAAGCCGACGGTCGAGCCTTCGAGCCGTCCGAAGCCGCACAAGATATTGGCTCCAAAATCGGGACTGATCTCGAAGAAGTCGCCCTCGTCGGCAACCTTCTCAACCAGCTCCTTCATGTCATAGGGCGTGTTCGGATTTTCGGGGATGAGGGTATCAAGGCTCATCTCCATCCGTTCAGGGTCATCGAAGCTGGGCCGCTCGGGTGCAGACTCGCGGTTGGAGAGGGGGAGGTAATCGAGGAGACGCCGCATCTGGACGAGGGCTTCGATATCATTCTCGAAGGCGCCATCGACAACGCCCGATTTCTTCGCATGCACCGAGGCGCCGCCGAGAGTTTCGTGGGTGACTTCCTCGTTCGTCACGGTTTTCACCACATCCGGGCCCGTGACGTACATGTAGGAGGTGTCCTTCACCATGAAGATGAAGTCGGTCATGGCGGGGCTGTAGACGTCGCCCCCCGCGCAAGGCCCCATGATTACGGAGATCTGCGGGATCACGCCTGACGAGAGGACGTTCTCGACGAAGATATCGGCATAGCCTGCCAGGCTATCGACGCCCTCCTGGATCCGGGCGCCGCCGGCATCGAAGATACCGATGACGGGCGCACCGTTGCGTGCGGCGAATTGCTGGACCTTAACGATCTTGGCGGCGTGCGCCTTGGACAGCGAGCCACCAAAAACCGTGAAGTCCTTCGAAAAGACGTAGACCAGACGACCATTGATGAGCCCCTGTCCCGTGACGACTCCATCGCCGGGGACCTTCTGGTTTTCCATGCCGAAATCGGCGCAGCCGTGTTCGACGAACATGTCGTATTCTTCGAAGGAGCCTTCATCGAGCAGGACCTGGATTCGCTCACGCGCTGTCAGCTTCCCCTTTTCGTGCTGGCGGTCGATCCGCTTCTGTCCGCCGCCGAGCCGCGCCGCTTCGCGCTTGGCTTCCAGCGCTTCGATCACATCCTGCATGGCGCCCAGTCCTCTTTGTCATCCCGGTTCGATAACAAGGGGTTCTAGAGACTGGACCGTGGAGCGCAAGCGGTGAGGCGAGGAAGGCGGCTTGGGCTGCCGCTCGCGGGCGCCCTATGGGGATTGTCGGAAAGGCGCGGGGGCGGCCTAGGGCGGAGGGGAGGTGCCTTGCGAGGTGTTTTTTCCAGCGGGTGTATTCCCGGTTTTGGGGCCGGGGTGGGGGGTGGCTGAGTTTTCAGGCGGCCCGCGCTGGGGCCCGTGTGGGCGCCTTGGCGGGGCCCGCGGGCTGTGTTGGGGGATATCTGGGGATCGGTGGTGGGGGGCGCGGCCTTGGGGTGTGGCGGTGCCGGTGTGGGCGCAGTTCTACGGATGGGGTACGCCGCCCAGCCCGCGCCCGATGCGGGGCAAGGCGGGGGACGTGCCACGTCCAAGAGGGGGAGAGCGCGCCGGGGGTCGGCAGAAGGGCGCTTGGAGCCGCCTGGGCCATGCCCGGCTGGATCCCTTGGGCCGGTGTGTCAGGGGCCGCTGGTACGGGGTTTGGCGCGTGTGGAGCGATGGCCGTGTCCGTGTAGGGGCGGCGGAAGAACTCGTGGGTGGGCCGCAGGTGCCAGGCCTCGGGCTCGGTGCCGACAATGCGGATGAAGCCGAACATGGATATGTCGAGCATGAGGACGTGGCCCTCGGGAATGTCCATCCGGGGCGCAAGCAGATACAGGCTGTAGAACGACAGCCACAGCACCGGCCAGAAGACCGGCGGCACCATGGCCTGGGCATATCGCAACGTTTCAGCATTCATTGCCGGCAAGTATAGCCGGGCGGCAAACCGGTCGGATAAGGGCGGGGGAAAAACGGCCCGATCC
>JBCDLC010000042.1:0-27139 GCA_038745855.1 Pseudomonadota bacterium
AAACGTGTTGGCAGAAACAAACCATGCCGAAAAATCCGGCTAAGCGCGCGACCTGAGACCGAGCGAACCCAGAGCCATCAGCCCGATCCACCGCGTAGCGAAGCGCGCCAGCGCGAAGCCCAGCGGGCGATCCAAGCATAACGCCCGCCGGCGCGAATGCGCCGCCCCCGCGGACGCGCCACGCGCCGCGAGCGATAAACATGGAGCGGGTGAAGGGAATCGAACCCTCGTCTTAAGCTTGGGAAGCTTCTGCTCTACCATTGAGCTACACCCGCGCCGGCCATCATTGATACTTCGCCCAGAAAGCAAGAACAAGCAAAGCAACATCAAGCGCTGGTGCCACATCTGGCCTATTCGATGATTTCGAGACCTTCGGGAATGGGCAGGATCCGCGCCGAGGCTGTCGTCGCGTCGCTTGTCAGGCGCTCACCTCGACCGGCTTCTCGCCGTTCGTAGGCTTCGACGAGCGACAAATAGGGGGGCACATGCTCCCAGCCATAGGCTTCGGTGTTCTGGATGATCTCGAAATGCAGGTGGAAGGTTGTCGGTGTGCCGCCGAAATCATTCGAGACGTAACCCAGGATGTCGCCGGCTTCGACGCTATCGCCTTCCGCGACCTGAAGCTCGGACATGTTCAGGTGCATATATCGGTAAACGCGGCCCCCGCTCCTCAGCTTCACGGTGTAGGTGCCGATATCATAGATGAGGCCATCCTCAACCGCGACGACCTCATGGAGGGTGCGGCCAGCGGTGTCCGATGCGCGGAGTTGGCGACAATCTTCGGGACTGCCGACCCGTATGTCCTGGCCCTGGTGAACCCTGTTGAGGGGGCAGAACGGCGTTCCCCTGTTGGCGGTGCGGGACTCGCAGAAATTATCGCGCCAGGGATAGGCGAAATTTCGGGAGTCGCACTGGTCACCGCCCGCGACCCCGCCGCCGAAATTCCAGACCTGGGACTGGAGATAAGCGGGCGCAGACCGGATCGGGAAAACCATGTCCGGTGCGTGGACGATCTGGTCAAACGCGCCCGTACCTGAGCCGGGCAGGAGTTGTCCGGGCGCGAAATAGCTGAAGAACGGTTCAGCAGGCGGCGCTTCGGGTGTGCTGTTCTCTCCAGCCTCGGCGATGTTTTCGCCGGGCGTATCGCCCAGGTCGCTCTCGTCGGTGCTCAGCCCATCGTCTGAAGATTCGGCGTCTGAAGACCCAGTGTCTTGAGGCGCGCTGGCATCGATGGTCTCGACAGGGCCTGAGCCATCGTCTTCATCCGGTGGCGTCCTGGTGTCCACTGTGTCACCGGTTCCGCCATCCGCCGGCCCAGAGGAGTCTGTAGGTTCAGTCGGCGCCGCTGGATCCTCAGTGCCGTAGGGATCGGAGATTGGCGTGATGGGCGGCGGTGGGCCAGGAAGATCGCCTTCCCCGCGGCTCGGCGGTGTGCGTGGTGCCTCTCCGCCATCGCCCGGGTACCGGATGGCGTCGCATCCGGCCGAAACGAGCGTGGCTGCAAGGGCCAGGACAGCAAAGCAGCGGATCATCAACGCGATCCCGTGATCACCAAATTCTCTGCAATCTGCAGCGCGTCTTCTTCCGCGATACAACTATTGGCCATGGCACCAGCGGTTCGGTTACACTCGAACTCCACCAGATAGGCGGCGCCGTAGCGGTTGAGTGCAATCTGGGCGCCCGTCATGGTCCTGTTGAACGCCATGTCGCTGGGCGGCGCGGCGCGGTCATCGGAGCCGCCCGAGTACCATTCATTGGTTCCGCTGATGACGATATCGTAGTCGACCCCGGGATACTTGGCGAAATACCCATCATCCAGCGCCCGGTAGCGAGGCCGCTCTGCATTGGCCGGTCTCACAATGCCGGAGGGCAAAAGCACCGGAACGGGCGGCGCTTCGCCATCGGACTCGATCTGGAATGTGGCCACATCACCCGATCGGTCGCGGGACGCGAGATCCCGCCGGGCTTTGTCCCAGTCGATGGTCGCTTGATCCCGGCTGACCGTTTGACGCCCTGCGCCAGTCGCCGAAGCTGCGCCTTGCGCAGGAACGACAGCCTTGTCCCCGCCGCGGTCGGTCGTGGTTTCATCGGTCTGTTGCGGCGGGACGCTCGCCACATCGGGCGTGGTATCCGCTGTATCGCTGCAGCTCGCGAAAGAAAGCGTGGCAGCAATCGCCAGGGCCAATCCGGTGCGTTTCAACATCATGCTGTGTCCCTTCAACCGGTTTCGACCTGGGCCACGAAATCGGGATCGGCATAAGCGACGAGCGGATGGCTGCGGAGGGCCTCGAGAAGCGCATCGGGAGATGCGGCCGCATCTCGGCTGCTGTCGCCGGTGAATTCATGGCTCAGCACGAATTCGCCTCCATAGGAGCAAGCAACAAGGTCCATCTTGCTGAAGAGCGGTTTGTCAGACGCCCAATCTCGGTAAGACGCTTCCGCAGCGCCCTGGTCGCGGAAATAGAGCCGGGTCAAGCCTTCCGCTTCGCCGCTCTTGATCTTCACGATGTACTGAGCCCTGCGAACCTCGGTGCTGCTGCCCGCCGCTGGAATAAGAACTCCCTCGCCCATCTGGGCCGTCTGAAGCGGTCCGGGCAACCATTGCGCCTTCGCCGCCGAAGTCCCGCTCCCAGCAAACCAGCCGATGCAACCGGTCAGGCAAGACGCCAGAACAGCAACCGTCAAAACCCTGACAAACCGGGAGTTCGACGCCCCGGAAAATGGCGCAGCGGAAAAGCGTTGTTCACTCATCCGAAGTGTCATCGCCGGAGAATTCGAGATTGGCAAGATTCAGCAACCCTTGTCCGCAAGGCCGGGCGCATTGCCCAGGCTGGTTCGGGATCTCTGGAAAGCCCTGGTAAACATCGCAACGGCCAGCACATTGGAGCGCCTCGCGAGGATCGACACTCGCCAGTAGTTTATCGCTGAGATCGGTGCCGATGAGATCGGGGTCCTTGGATTTGATCAGCGCCAGCGCCGCAGAGACATGGGGGGCTGCCATGCTCGTTCCTTGCTCGAAGGCATAATTGCAGCTTTCCACCGCCTCGCCTGTCACAGGGTCCGCACAGCCCTGAGCGCGCTTTGTGGACAATACGCCATCGGGACGGCCATCACCATTGTCATCGCGCGTCAGGTCTCCACCTGGAGCGAGGATGTCGACCTCGGTCCCGTAATTCGAATAGGGCGTGATAACCCCGCGCGCATCGCCAGCGGCAACGGTCAGGACATTCTGGCAACCGCCCGGCGCATAGAACTCGGTCGGAACCCGCGCATTCCCTGCGGCAGAAACAACGACCACGCCCCGTTCCGTAACTGCATTGATCGCGTCTTGCAGGGAGGCGGGACAGAATTCGAAAAGCCCGATCGACAGATTGATGATATCGGCGGGATTTTCGTTCCAGATCTCGTTGCCCTGTGCGTCAAAGGACGGAACGAGCCCGCCGGCCCAGCGGATCGCGTCATTGATATCGGTCAATCGGCCACCGCACTTTCCAAGCGCCCGGACCGGCACAACGCCGACCTGCCAAGCGCCACCGGCAACGCCCGAGCGGTTGTTGCTGACATTGGCGCCGATCGTTCCAGCAACGTGGGTGCCGTGGAAGCTGTCTTCTGCAAAGGGATCATTCGGGTCGCAGAGATCGCCAGGGTCATCGGGGTCTGGATCGCGGCCATCGCCGTCATTTCCCATGCGCGGATCGGAAACCATGTCCCAGCCAGGCATCACGTTGACGCTGCCCATGATGTCGGGGTGATCAAGGTCGAGCCCCGTATCAACCACAGCGACGACGACGTCGGGCGACCCTTGGGTTCCTTGCCGGGTCCAGAAATCCTCGAAGCTTGCGCCCCCCGCTGTTTCAGTCGCGCCGTCGCCGTTGTTCCGGAAGTGCCATTGGAGCGTCCAAAGCGGATCGTTCGGCGCGACAACGGTTGGTACGGGCGTCTCGGGTGGCCGACGTACGAACTGGTGCTCGAATACAAAGTCCTTTTCCACATACTCGAACTCACCGCTCGCCCGGAGGGTTTTCACGACGCACTCCGTCGCCAGCGCCTTGTCCATCCGAACCTCGGCCATGTTGGGCCTGTCCGGACAGTCGATCTTACGGTCGACCATGATTTGGGAGTTGATGTCGGCCGGCGTCTCGGACCCTTCCACAAATTGGGTGGGATCGGCGCCATCATCGCCGATCTGCATCACCATTTGGCCTGTCCGGTCGAGCGACACCTGTCCGGACAAGCCGAAGTCATCCATCACGTCGAGCATATAGGCGCGCGCTGTAACCTGACGGTCTGCTGTTCCAGGCAGTGGCAAGGCGCGCTTGGCGAGTTTGATCCTCGCCTTCGGCAGAGCATCTTCACTGAGTGAAATGTCGGGCAAACCACCGACCCGCTCTTCGATTTCGGCGCGCCGCTGTTCAAGCTTTTTCTGAAGGCTGCGCAGCTCCGACTGTCCATCTTCGATCACCGCGCGTTCGAGCCGGTTCGAATAGCTCCGCGAGAGGCCCTGATCTGTAAGGTCTATGGCGTTTTCGTCGGGCACCAGGGGAAGCGATCTCTGGGGTATATCTGCTTCTTCGGTGTCGATTGCGAGTTCGTCAGCGACTTCGGGCGCCTGCATGAGCAGCGCGTCCTCGGGGCTGGGCAAGGGGGGAAGATCTTTCGGTTTGGCGATGATGGAGCCGACAACAAACCGGGCTGGCGGCAGGTCTGCCGTGGTGATCACCGGATCCTGCATCTCGGCGCCGGCGAAGGCTCGGTCCTCGACCGGTACGAGCTCGATCGGAGCGGGCGGTGGGGTTTGTCCGAGGATTTGCTCAACGGCGCCTTCGACAGCGGAACGCGCCCTGTCGACGCGTTCATTCCGCTGGTCGCACGCCGACAGCACAAGACCAGCGATGCCGCACAGGACGAAAGTGGCGGGCCCCCTGGTTTGACGCATTCTACGCATGGGTCTCCCCCCTTGTTTGGGATAATCTGCTGACCAGCGCGTAGCTTATCCATATGTTTGCAATATGACAGGGGCGGGGTTGGTCAAAATCACTCCCTGTTGGCCCCGACGAGGGGCTCCTAAAAACGCGCGCTTTTGTTCACATCTCTTCGAATGCCGATTGACGCCCGCTGGTGCTTGTTGTTCATGGAACATGAAAAGAACAAATAGGACGCCCTGCCATAACAGGGTGCATGAAGACGGGGCGCTCATGATAACGGTTCCTGCGGCCGATCTTTGCCGGGGTGTCATCCGCATGCTGGCCGGGATGGACCAGGCTGCGGTGACGGAATTGGTGCTCGCCAATGGGCGCCGTGCGGACATCGCCGCCGTGGATGGCAAGGGCCAAATCACGATTGTTGAGATCAAATCCTGCCAGAACGATTTTAGGGTCGACAGCAAGTGGCCCGACTATCGACCGTTCTGCGACCGGTTTTTCTTTGCGGTTTCCGAGGCCTTTCCGATCGATATCCTGCCCGAAGACACGGGCCTCATCATCGCTGACGGATTTGGCGCCGGTATCGTTCGTGAGGCCGACGATCACCCGTTGCCAGCGGCCAGGCGCAAGTCGGTGACTCTGCGGTTTGCGCGCACGGCTGCAACACGGCTCTCCGTGCCGCATCTGTCGAGCGTGGACGCTGGAGGCTTTCTCACCTAGCTCCTTGCCCATGGGACATCTGTATCCCCTGGCAGAGGACGCGCGATCGGCCCTTGAGGGCGCCGAGGCCGCTGCGCGCACGCGGGCGGATGCCGAACGGCTCGCCCCTGGCGCGTCCGTCGATGCGCTTGAAACGGAATGGATCACCGCGAGCGAGGATGAGGCCGTTGCCATGCTGGCAAATGCTGACCAGGTGGCCGGTGACGGCTTCGTCCAGCGCTACGAGGATGATGCGGGCCAGCCCGTTCTCGCGGTCACCTATTGGCGGATTGTACCGAAAGAAACCGGCGCTCAGGCGGCGCCAGCGCCGAAGCCAAAGACAAATGATCCGGTTCCGTCCGAGCCCCCGCGCGAGCCCGAGCCCGACCACACCGATGACCTCTATTTCCGGTCGGGCCGAACGAAGAAACGGCGCGGCCGGAAGCGCTACGTCGATCCCCGCCAACTCGACCTGTTCACGGGACCTGACCAGCAGGGTTTCGAGCATCGCGACCCGCTCAACCCTGCCGTGATCATCAACGATGAAGAGGGCGATGGAACGACCTTCGGCGACTAGGCCGCGGGCTGGCACATTTAACCCGTCCCGCCGCTTGTATTCCGAGGCCCGCTCGGTCATAAGCCGTGCTCCATTGCAGACCCAGGCAACGGCATTGCCTGGGCTGCCAACGGCCGCCCGCCAAATTCGGGTGCGAGCTGACAGACACCAGGAGTGAAACATGCCGAAGATGAAGACCAAGAAGGCCGCTGCAAAGCGCTTCAAGATCACCGCAACCGGAAAGCTGAAACATGGCGTCGCCGGCAAGCGTCACCGGCTGATCAGCCACAACGGCAAGTACATCCGCCAGAACCGGGGCACATCTGTCGTTGCCAAGGCCGATGAAGCCCGCGTGAAAAAGTACCTGCCCTACGGCCTCTAGGCGCGTCGGCCCACGCACTACACGCTCTGATCTTGAACGCTGAATGACAGGAGGCCTCGATGCCCCGTTCCCGTAACAAAGTTCCCGCCCACGCGCGCCACAAGAAAATCGTCGCCGCGGCCAAGGGCTATCGCGGCCGCCGGAAGAATACCTTCCGCACCGCCCATTCCGCCGTGTGGAAGGCGGGTGAGTATGCTTATGTCGGCCGCAAGGTGAAGAAGCGGAAGTTCCGCTCCCTCTGGATCCAGCGCATCAATGCCGCCGTCCGCTTGCATGATGATACCCTGACCTATTCGCGCTTTATCGATGGGCTTACGAAGGCCGGGGTCGAGGTTGATCGGAAAGTCATGGCTGACCTCGCCGTACGCGAGCCCGATGCATTCAAGGCCCTTGTGGCTCAAGCGAAGGGCGCGCTGGCGTAACAACCATGAATGACCAGCCCGTTCTACGGCCGGCGACGCGGGCCGACGGGCCGGCTATCATCGATCTGTGGCACCGGTGTGATCTCGTCGTACCGCACAACCCCCCGCAAACGGACTTCACCCGCGCGATGGTCTCGCCGCACGCCGAGATATTTGTGGTACACGCTCCCGTCGGCGTCGTTGGGTCTGTCATGGTCGGCGAGGATGGTCATCGGGCCTGGGTCTACTATCTCGCCGTCAATCCCGAGGTCAGAAAACAAGGGCTAGGCGAACAACTGATGGCCGCCGCCGAGGCATGGGCAGACGCACGTGGCGCGCGGAAGATCCAATTGATGATCCGGCCCGGGAATGCGCCCGTGAGAGAATTCTACGCAGCCACCGGGTACGCAGAGACCCCGCGACTGGTCATGGCCAAATGGCTTGATAAGGATATGGGCCTGAGGCCGTAGACGATCGAGGCGATATCCCGATGACAGACCCGAAGACCCTCGAGACAGAAGCCATGGGCGCCATTGCAGCAGCCTCTACCCTCGATGAACTCGAAACGGTGCGCGTCGCTGAACTGGGCAAGAAAGGCCGCGTTTCAGCGCTTATGAAGACGCTGGGCAAGATGAGCCCTGAAGAGCGCCAAGAGATGGGTCCCAAGCTCAACGCCCTTAAGACCCGAATCGCGGAGACCGTCGACGCACGCAAGACGTTGCTTGAAGACGAAGCGCTTGAAGCCCGGCTTAAGTCAGAAACGATGGATCTGACGCTGCCGGCTGTGCCCCAGGCCACCGGTGCGCTGCACCCAGTCATGCAGGTTTTCGAGGAAATGGCGGCGATCTTTGGCGATATGGGTTTTTCTGTCGCCGAAGGGCCCGACATCGAGGATGACTGGCACAATTTCACGGCCCTGAATTTCCCTGAAGGACACCCCGCGCGGGAGACCCACGATACGTTCTTCATGGCGCCCGATGAGGATGGTCGCCAGAAGGTGCTGCGCACCCATACGAGTCCAGTTCAGATCCGCACCATGACCGACGGCAAACCGCCCATTCGGATCATCGCTCCAGGGCGGGTCTACCGAAACGACTGGGACGCGACCCACACGCCCATGTTCCACCAGGTTGAAGGCCTCGTGATCGAAAAGGGCATCCACATGGGCCACCTCAAAGGGTGCCTGATCGATTTCGTGAAGGCGTTCTTCGAGGTCGACAATGTGGAAGCGCGCTTCCGTCCTCACTTCTTTCCATTCACCGAACCGTCTGCCGAGATGGACGTGAAGTACAGAACGACAGGGGATGTTATCGAAATCGGACAGGGTGAGAAATGGATGGAAATCCTCGGCTCTGGCATGGTGCATCCCAAGGTGCTTGCCAATTGCGGGATCGATCCCGACGAATATCAGGGCTTCGCGTTCGGTATGGGCGTCGACCGTCTGGCGATGCTTAAATATGGCATGCCGGACCTGCGCCCCTATTTCGAAGCCGATCCAGCATGGACGCGCCATTATGGCTTTGCGCCTTGGTTCACGCCATCGGTAAGCGGTGGTCTCAGCTAGGAAGACCGCCATGGGCTTGGGCAACACGATCAGAAATAAATCGGTCACGCTGGTCCTCAGCGAGGGACCAAAGTGAGAGAGGTTCCTGATTGGCAAACCTTGCAGACGGTTGCCTTCGGCGACACGCCTGACGCGGCAACCCGCCTCGCAGCGCTGACCGTCGGCGGGGTGAAAACCGCGACTTGCAGTGCCGCGTCCCACGGCCCAGTCAGCGCGGTGGGAGAGTTTCAGGTCTGCCTGAACGGGGACGGGAAACCGGTAGCGATCATTGAAACGCTATCTATCGAACGGCTGCCCTTTTCGGCTGTGACGGCCGACATGGCGGTTAAGGAAGGCGAGGGCGACCTCAGTCTCGATTCCTGGCGTAGCGCCTACGAAGCGTATTTTAGACGCGAAGGCAGCTGGGCGCCCGACATGAACGTGATCTTCGAAACCTTTACCTTGGTGGATATTCTCGACTTGCACTTTGCGGCGGAAGCCAAGCTGCATGTGGACGCCGAACGCCGTGGGGCCTAGACCACGGGCAAACGACCTGCCGGAACATCTGACATGAAATTCTCCCTCTCCTGGCTCCAGGATTACCTCGCCACGAAGAAATCCCTCGATGAGATCCTGTCGATCATGCTCCAGGCCGGGCTGGAGTATGAAGAGGTCCATGATCCAGCGTCCGAACTGGCAGCCTTCACCGTGGCCAAGGTGCGTGAGACGCAGCCTCACCCGGACGCTGATCGCCTGAAGATCTGCCAGGTCGACACGATCGATGGTCCCAAGACAATCGTGTGCGGCGCGCCAAATGCGCGGACCGGCATGACCGCAATCTACGCGCCGCTAGGGAGCTACATCCCTGGCATTGATCTGCATCTCGATAAGAAGCCGAGAAAGATTAGGGGCGTTGAGAGCCACGGCATGTTGTGTTCGACGAAGGAACTCAATGCGGGCGAAGACCATGATGGGATTGCCGATCTGCCTTCGGACATCCCCCTCGGCGCATCGGCGGCCGAAGCCTTGGACATGGCTGATCCTGTCATCGATTTCGAAGTGACCCCGAACCGGCCAGACTGGTTGGGTGTGATGGGCATCGCGCGGGATCTTGCAGCGGCTGGCGCTGGGCGCTTCATGGCCCCGAAGACGAAACCCATCCCTGGCAAGTATGATTGCCCGGTCGAGATTGAAATCCACGAGGAGAGCGCCTGCCCAGTTTTCCATGGCGTTCACATCCGCGGCGTGAAGAACGGGCCATCGCCCGAATGGATGCAGCGCCGTCTGCTTGCGGTCGGCATCCAACCAAAATCTCTATTGGTGGACGTCACCAACTACATCTCGCTCGACCAGGCACGCCCGCTCCACGCTTATGACGCGGATAAATTGGCCGGTGCCGTCGTGGCCCGGCTCGGGAAATCCGGCGAGTCCCTCGTTGCCCTTGACGGCAAGACCTATGACTTGGGTCCGGACATGTGCGTGATCGCCGACGATAGCGGTGCCATCGGTCTCGGCGGGGTCATGGGCGGCGAAAGCACCGCTGTCGCCGATGGAACCACCAATGTGTTCCTAGAAGCCGCATGGTTTGATCCCTTGCGAACGGCGCGCACCGGACGGACAACAGGCATAAACTCGGACGCGAAGTACCGGTTCGAGCGCGGTGTGGACCCCGAAAGTTGCGCCGAGGGATTAGCCGCTGCCGCCCACCTGATCCTTGAGTATGGCGGCGGCGAGGCCTCCAATCCGGTCATCGCCGGCGCACCGCCTGAGAAGCAGAAGACTGTGGTCTTCAAGAAGTCCGATGTGGAGCGGTTGACCGGTCTTTCGGTCAAACCCCAGAAAATGAAAACGCTGTTGAAGGACCTCGGCTGCACCATCGAGGACTCCGGTGACGCCTGGTATGTCGAGCCGCCCACATGGCGGTTTGATATCGAGCAATCAGCTGATTTTGTTGAGGAAATTGCTCGCCTCGTAGGGTTTGACGCGCTGCCGACAACCTCTTTGCCAACCCCCGAGGGCGGCATTCGCGCGATGCTGAGCCCCACCCAGTCGCAGATTCGGATCGGACGGCGCGCCTTGGCCTCGCGCGGCTACCAGGAGGCGGTGTCGTGGAGTTTCATGGCCCGGGACCATGCCGCCATGTTTGCGGGCGGCGACAACGCGCTTGCACCCGGCCTCGCCATCGCCAACCCGGTGACCAGTGAACTGGACCAGATGCGGCCCTCCATCGTCGGGAATCTCGCCCTTGCCGCACAGAAGGCAGCAGATCGGGGTGAACGGCTGATCAAGCTTTTCGAAGCCGGTCCGATCTACAGGCATGATACGCCCAGCGGTCAGACGTCGGTCCTCACGGCGCTGATCCGGCCAGCCATTGTCCGTCATTGGGAACGTGACCCAACGCCTAGTCTGTTTGACCTTAAAGCTGACCTGTTTGCGCTACTGGCTGCCATTGGTCAGCCGCCAGAGCGGTTCCAGATCGTCAACGATGCGGGCGGTGCCTGGCATCCGGGGCAGTCTGCCTTGCTGAAGCTCGGTCCCAAGGTCACGGTTGCGCATTTCGGGGCCGTCCATCCGCGCGTGCTCAAGGCTCTCGATGTGGCCGCTCCGATGTTTGCGTTCGAACTCGACCTTTCAGCCCTGCCAAAACCAAAGGGTAAGGCGGGCAAGACCCGCCCCGTTTATGATGCGCCCGATCAGTCACCGGTCCGGCGTGACCTGGCTTTCCTGGTCTCGAGCGATACACCTGCAGGGGACATCATCCGGCTTGCCAAATCGGCAGAGAAAACGCTCATCACGGATGTCTCGGTATTCGATGTGTATCGCGGAGAGGGTGTCGAGGACGGGAAAGCGTCCATCGCGATCGAAATCACGCTCGGCCCCCGCGGTGCTCCGATGAAGGACCATGAGATCGACCATGTGGTGAACAAGGTTGTCGCAAGCGTCGCCAAGGGCACGGGAGCTGTGTTAAGGGGCTGAGCCGCCAGCAGATTTCAGGGTCATGACGATGGGCATACGCCGGGCGCTCTACCGACAGTTGGAGCCTTCGGCCCGCGAAAAGCCCGGCCTTTCGACGACGAACAAGGCGATCATCTTTCTGGTGGTTGCGAGTTTCGTGCTCGTCGCGCTGGAGACAGAACCCGCGCTTGGGCTTACATCGATCCAGGTCCTTTCGCTGCTCAACCTTGCGATCCTTGTGTTGTTCGCAACCGAGTATTGTCTTCGGTTCTGGAGCAGTGGCGAGAATCCGGCATATCGCGGTGTCCTTGGGCACGTGCGATATGTATTTACGCCGTTTGCACTGGCCGACCTCGTGGCTTTCGCGCCGGAACTCGTCATCACTTTGTTGGCGCCCGAGAGCGACTCGCCGCTCATCGGTCTCCTCCCCGTCCTGAGGCTCGCAAGACTGGTCAAGCTCGCCCGCTTCGTCCCCGCAGTCGACGTCCTCGTCGCAACGATGCGACGATCCCAGGGGCAATTGCTGACGACGTTGGCCATGGCCATGGCCCTCGTCTACGTCGCCGCCGTTGTTCTCTACTGCATTGAAGGCATCGGCGAGGGACGGGAAGAATTCGGCTCAATTCCGCGCTCTGTCTGGTGGGCGATCGCGACGTTGACTACCGTCGGCTACGGTGATGTCTACCCGATCACGACGCCGGGCAAGATCGCGGCGTCTTTCATAGCGCTTGCGGGGATCGGCGTTGTTGCGTTACCGGCTGGCGTGTTCGCGAGCGCTTTCTCGGACGAACTCCGTGAGCGGGAAAAGCAGCGGAAACTGGCGCGGCAGTCCCGCATTGAAAGCACCGATCAGCCTTGATCTCACGCCATCGGCGTGACGTCGCCATAGACAATGAAGTGGGGATTGTCGTAGCCCCGCGCGCGCTTGCCATAAAGCAGCGGGCTGCCGTCCTCGCAGAGCACACGCCCTCCCGCCGCTTCGGCCACTGACTGTCCTGCAGCCGTGTCCCATTCCATGGTGCGGCCCATCCGCGGATAGAGGTCGGCCTCACCCGCAGCGATCAGGCAAAACTTGAGCGATGACCCTGCCGAGATAACGTTGCCGATTGGGTAGCGGTCCAGAAATGCGTCCGTCTCGGGTGACCTGTGCGACTTTGAGGCGATCGCCGTGATCTTTTCCGGTGCGCGCCGAATGACGAGGGCTTTCCGGCCTTCTGGCCCCGGAACGGCCCCAGCGGGCGCAACGCTGGCTTGCCAGGCCTGTGACGGACTGTCGGCGACGAAAAGGCGCTCCAGAGCAGGCGCGTAGACCACGCCCATGACTGGGCGGCCGTGTTCAATGATCGCGATGTTCACCGTGAACTCGCCCCGCTTGTTGATGAACTCCTTGGTCCCATCGAGCGGATCGACGAGCGCAAACCGCTCGCCATGTTCGGGTATGTGGCCCGCCGATACCGACTCCTCTGCGATGACTGCCAGGTCCGGATCTGACGCTTTCAGCCCCTCGAGGATCAGCGCTTCAGCCTTTTCATCCGCGACGGTCACCGGTGAACTGTCATCCTTCCGGTCGACATCGAAATCGGTGGCATACACCTCCATGATCACCGCACCGGCTTTGAGCGCAATATGGGCGAGGTGTTCGGATGTCAGCGGCATGGTGTGGGGCCTTTTCTGAGAGCGTGCGACTAAAGCCCCTAGCTGTTTGGAAGCACGCTGGGAAGATCGCCATTGTCCATCAGAACCTGGCGCGGCGCTTCGAGGTCACCGGGGCTTAACTCCGCTCGCCCGCCGGCAGCTTTCACAATCGCCATTCCCGCAGCGACATCCCATAGGCGCACCCCCGCCTCCGTGTACCGATCGACCCGCCCAGCCGCCACGTACGCAGCAGCCATCGCGGCCGACCCCATCATTCGGACCTTTTTCCAATTGGCAAACTCAGCCGCCATCGCGCCCAGCGCTTCGGCGGAATAGTTCGCCTTTACGGGCAATCCCGAAATCAAGACCGCCTTACCGGTCTCGCGGATATCGGAGACCCTGATCGGCGCGCCATTCAGTGTGGCAGGTACACCCTCACCGCCGGCGAAGGTTTCGCCATGGTTGAAATCATGGACCACGCCGAGCACGGGCACATCCCCATCCATGAGCGCGATGGCGACTGCACAGAACGGGATGCGGCGCTGGAAATTTGCTGATCCGTCCAGCGGATCGACGACCCAGAACCGGTCTTCCTTTTCGCCACGCCATCCTGTCTCCTCACCGAGGACAGGAAGCGGAGTATGGGCAACAAGATAGTCGACAATCAAGGTTTCGGCGGAGCGATCGGCCGCCAACTTGATATCGCGTCCCTCGCTCGACAAAACACCGTCAAATCCATCACCCCTCGCCAGGAGCGCATCGCCTGCAAGACGGGCGGCCCCGACGGCAACATCGAGAAGGTCATTCATGGCGGCGTTACTCGGCGGCGGTTCGCAGCGAGGGTTCGCTCCAGGACGGGTCGTCGCTGTAGAGCCGGTGGACAAGCGTCAGCGCTTCAAACGCCTGCTGGCCAATTCCAACGGTCTGTGGGCCCCTGCCGTGGATCGCATGGAGGAAATCGGCAAGCTCGAGCTCGACGGTGTTATCGGTCTGGAAACGCTTGATTTCCTCGTTTGGGTTCGCCAGTGGCACGCCGTCCTTGCCGACGTCCGGCCGCCCGATCACAAGCACCTCCGGTTCAAGGCTGCCATCGCCACCAATAAGACCATCAAGCCAGAGATAGCCGTGGGAATACCCGAGCTCGAGCCTGAACGTTTCCCGCCAGCTTGTGCTGGACGCGTGCACACTCCCGATCACCCCATCGACCGTACGCAGGAGTGCCATCGCATTGTCATCCGCGCCGGGATTATCCCAGGCCCGTTGGCCAACAAAGCCTTTCACGTCATCGAATGGACCGGCAAAAGCGCTCATCAGGTCAATCATTTGCGCGCCGCGGTCGAGCAGGGCGCCGCCTCGATCGTCGACCGTGGGTTCCCGCACCACGCCAAAGACGCCCCGCATGGTCAGAAGACAGCCAAGGCTCCCCTCCTTCGACAGGCGCTTCGCGTGTCCCACCGAGGCGTGGTAGTGGAGGGGAAAGCTGTATTGGGTCACCTTGCCCATGGGCGCCGAACGCTGAGCTTCGCGTAGGGCGGCAAGCTCGCCGGGGGAAACCGCAGGCGATCGCAAGCACAACACGTGCAGGGCGCGACGCGCGGCCGTAGAGCAGACTTCCGCAGCGTCCTTGGCGGCGCCCGCGAAGATGATGGCGTCCAGATCAGCCCGGGCCAGCAAACCCCGCGCATCCTCGTAATGGATACCAGACTTCAAGGATGGCCCCGGACCGCTGGTCGCAACCAGTTCGCAGTCGCTTCGGCGCCGCAAAACTGTGGCACGCAGCTTCGCGTCCAAACCGGTTCCGATCAGGCCGAAACGGATCTTTCGCGGCACCTATAGGCCTCCCTTATCCCAACTGGCAGGTCCCTAACCCCGCCAACTTCCTGCGCTATTGCACCGGCAGGACGTCCATCAGCTCGACTTCGAAGTTCAGATCCGCATTCGGCGGAATTGGGCCACCCTGCGTCCCCTGAACCCCATATCCTAGCTCTGCCGGAATATGGAGCAACCAGCGGTCGCCAGGCCGCATCAATTGAAGCGCCTCGACCCAACCTGGGATCAAGCCATTGGCAGGGAACATCGCCGCCTCCCCGCGCTTGTAAGCGCTGTCGAATACCGCGCCGGTTTCGTCCAGACGGCCCTCATAGAACACGACCACTCGGTCGGCTCCCTTCGGAGAGGCCTTGTCGGGGTCGCCCGATGCGATGATAACGTACTGAAGTCCTGATGCCGTTGTTTCGATGCCATCACGGCTGGGGTCCCACGGCGTATAGGTCTCCCAGATCTCTGTACTGACTTGCCTCGGTGCCGGCGCGGGGATCACTTCCTGCAGGTCCACCTTGAAAACCAGATCGTCCCCAGCCTTGATGATCGGGCCGCGGGATTGGCCGCCATAGGCGAGGTTGTTGGGGATATAGAAAAGGTACTCGTCCCCTTCCGACATGAGTTGCAGCCCTTCGACCCAGCCGGGAATAACCCCGCTTACGGGGAACGTGCTGGATGAGCCGCGGTCATAGGCGCTGTCGAATTTCTCTCCGCTCGATGCGACGCGTCCCTCGTACTGGACTGTCACCCGATCGACATCGGCCGGTGCGCGCCCATCTTCGGGCCCTTCCTTGAGCACAATATACTGTAGTCCGCTCTCGGTCGTTTGGACACGTTCATCGCTTGCGTCCCAGGGAAGGTATTCGTCGATTACAGCGCCAGGGTTCAAGACAGTCTCCACCTCATCTGCGGCCCCTTCCGGTGGCGCGTCGGCCGTATCTGCGGCCTCGCCTGAACAGGCTGCAAGCATGGTCGCGCCCATGATGGCGGATGCCAATATAACGAGCCGATTGTACGTCGACATGGTGCCTCCAGAAACGGTGAATGCACCGGCTTAGCTTCCTTTTGAAGCGCCGTCACGGCCCGATCTGCGACCGCGCCCAAGGTCTCTTGTCGCAAGCGGGCCTAGAGGCTGCGCGGAGGATACCCTGCAGCAGCCAAGGCTGCCACCACGTCCTGGGTGTGTTGCGCGTCGCGGGTTTCGATCAGAATGTCGAATTCCGCGCCCTTTGCAGGGACATCGAGGGCGAGCCGATTATGGGCAACATCAATAATGTTGGCGCCGTTATCGCCAATGACCTGCGAAACCAGAGCCAGAAGTCCGGGCCGATCATCGCCAATGATCCGAATGCTCGAGAGCCGGTTTTCCCGCACAAGCGCCCGGTTGAGCACGGACCCCAGAAGTCGGAGGTCGATGTTCCCGCCGCAAAGGACAAGACCCACTTTCTGACCGGCAAACTTTCGTGGATTGGCGAGCAAGGCCGCGAGACCTGCCGCACCGGCCCCCTCTGCGACGGTTTTCTCCACATCGAGAAAGAGCGTGATGGCCCGTTCGAGATGCGCTTCCTCGACAAGGACGATCTCGTCAACCAGGGCATCCACCACGCGGCGGGTCATATCGCCGGGTCGCTTGACGGCGATGCCTTCAGCGATGGTCGCGCCCCCAGCAGGGATCTCGCCTTTCCCCAGCGCTGACACCATGCCTGGAAACATCGTGGCCTGGACACCAACAACCTTGAGCGGGTTCGTGTGCGCTTTCGCAACGGTCGCGATCCCCGAGATCAAACCGCCGCCGCCAATCGGTACGATGAAGGTCTCGAGGTCGGGCTGATCTTCGAGCATCTCGAGCGCAATCGTGCCCTGTCCGGCCGCAACCAGCGGATCATCGAACGGATGAATGAACACGAGGCCTTCGCTCTCACCGACTTCGAAAGCATGGGCCGCCGCTTCGTCGACGGTATGCCCTTCCAGGATGACGCGCGCACCGTGGTCGCGGGTGTGTTTGACCTTTGTGAAAGGGGTATTCATCGGCATCACGATGGTCGCCGGAATACCCAGCCGCTTTGCGTGGTAAGCGACGCCCTGGGCGTGATTGCCGGCTGACATGGCGATAATGCCAGCTTTCTTTTCGTTGTCCGTAAGCTCGGACAAACGGTTCAGCGCGCCGCGCTCCTTGAAGGCTGCGGTGAACTGCATGTTCTCGAACTTCACCCAGACATCAGCGCCAGTAATGGCCGAAAGGGTCCTGGAATGCTTCATCGGCGTCCGGACAACCTGGCCCGCGATCCGCTCGGCGGCCGCGTGGACGTGATCAAGGGTGAGGTCAAAGTCTTTAGTCATCACTAGCGCTCTTAGGGGTCGCCCCTTGGGAGAGCAAGCCTGGGTCAAATCCGGGCGAAGGACGCGCCTTCGATGGTATCGCCCTGATCAATCGCGAATTCATTCAGGAGGGCGAGACAAAGCCAGGTGTGCTGTCTATAGTCCGGGGGCGCGTTTCGGCGCACATGAAACAACATCAGACGGTCCGGTTTGGAGGAGCCCAATGAAAGAGTACCTGAAATTCTACATCAACGGTGAGTGGGTTGACCCCGTCGAGCCACGAACGCTGGACGTTGAAAACCCCGCGACCGAGGAGAGCTTTGCTCGCATCTCGATCGGCTCAGCGGCCGATGTTGACAAGGCCGTCGCGGCGGCCAAGGCGGCGTTTCCGGAATTTTCGCAGACGTCTGTCGAGTACCGGGCGTCTCTGCTCGAGAAGATCACCGAGGGCTACAAGGCGCGCATGGGTGAGATCGCCGAGAATATCTCCGATCAGATGGGCGCGCCCATGTGGCTCGCGAATGCTGCCCAGGCGCCCGCAGGGTTTGGTCACTATGCTTCCATGGCTGGAATCCTCAGGTCATATCCCTTCGAGGAAGATCGCGGCGGCGTCACGATCCGAAAGGAACCCATCGGTGTTTGCGGCTTCATCACGCCTTGGAACTGGCCTGCCAACCAGATCGCTTGCAAGGTCGCCCCAGCGATCGCGGCAGGGTGCACGATGGTTCTAAAGCCGTCGGAAATCGCGCCGCTCGACGCCCTGATCGTCACCGAAATCCTGCATGAAGCCGGTGTGCCGCCGGGGGTCTTCAACCTCGTCAACGGCGACGGCCCCGGCGTAGGCGCTTACCTCTCGGGCCACCCGGACGTGGACATGATGAGCTTTACCGGATCGACCCGCGCGGGCGTCCTCGTGGCGCAGGCGGCAGCGCCAACGGTGAAGCGCGTGGCCCAGGAATTGGGCGGAAAGTCCCCGAACATCGTTCTGCCGGATGCCGATCTTCAGGCCGCCGTTGGTGGCGGTGTGATGCAGATGATGACCAATTCCGGCCAGTCCTGTAATGCGCCCTCGCGGATGTTCATCCACAAGGATAACCGGGACGAGGCCGTAGCGATCGCAAAAGCCGCCGCGGAATCGGTGAAGGTGGGCATGCCCCGCGAGGCCGAAAGAGGCGCGATCGGTCCGATCTCGAATGGGAACCAGTACCAAAAAGTGCAGGACCTCATCCAGAAAGGGATCGAGGAAGGCGCCACGTTGGTGGCCGGCGGCCCTGGCCGTCCAGAGGGCTTCAACAAGGGCTACTTCGCCCGCCCGACCGTGTTTGCGGACGTCACCAATGAGATGACAATCGCGCGGGAGGAAATCTTCGGCCCCGTTCTCGTGATGATCAATTACGAGACAGAGGAAGAAGCCATCGCCATGGCCAATGACACCGAGTACGGTCTCGCCGGCTACGTCCAGTCGGGCGACATGGAACATGCCCAAGCGGTGGCCAAACAGATCCGGGCTGGACAGGTCATGATCAATGGTGCGGGTCCAGACATGAACGCACCGTTCGGTGGCTACAAGCAGTCCGGAAATGGCCGCGAGTGGGGGGCTTTCGGTCTCGAGGAGTTCCTCGAAGTCAAGGCCGTGCTCGGCAGCGCAGCCGCCTGACGCGCGGGGGCACAGCCCGCCCAGAATTTCCAAACGATGAATGGCGAGCCCCTGGGCTCGCCATTTTCATGTCCGGGGCAGCGTTAAACCACGCACACGGTGTACAGCCTTGTTCCTTTGGCGTTCAGATTGCATGTGTTAACAAAATCCGAACAAGCCACTGGGTGAGCACATGCGGCGACGCTCCTTGATATCCTTGATGGCCAGCGCCCTCGTACTCGGGGCCTGCGCCACGGCAACCCCCTACCAGCCGGCTGGCAACAATCAGCGCGGCTTTATCGATCAGAAGATCGAATCCAATCGCTGGCAGGTCAGTTTTTCCGGCAACAGCCTGACAGAACGCCGGACCGTCGAGACCTATCTGCTCTACCGGGCCGCCGAATTGACCGATGAGAACGGCTTCGACCACTTCCGGGTCGTTCAGCGCGACACCGATGAAAACAGCATGATCGTACCCACGGGTTTCTCGCGTAGTCCATTCTATTCGGGATTTTATTGCGACTACCGATTCTTTGGCGCCTACGGCCCTTTCCACGGCACGCGGTTTGGGCCGTCAGCCTTTCATCGGCCCGGGTTCGGCTTCCGCAACGCTGCGTTCCATGATCCGTTCGGCTACGGCTTCGGTCCTGCCGATTACAGGGAAATCGTCCGCTACGAGGCGCGGGCCGAGATCATCATGGGCAAAGGCGACAAGCCCGAGGACGACCCGGCCTATTTCACAGCCGACGACGTGCTGGAAAACCTCGCGTCCAGCATTGAACGCCCAGAAGCCTGATCGGCAAGGGCTTGAAACCCCTTGGTCGCCATACAGTTACCAATCAGTAACGTCACGGGCGCCCACGAACGCGCGGTTTCCATAGCCGCTTGAACCGTAAGGCTGGGGTTTTCCCAAAACCTGACGCTGATGACAGAACGGTTGCCGAGCGCTTATCCCGCCCCTCCAACGCGCCGAGAAGCGTCAGATTCGGGTCGAGACATGGTTAATGCACCTATAGTCTCTTCAAAAATAGCAATAAATTCTATGAATGACATGTAAGGTTTCCTCCTGTCGTCCCAAAATCTCCTGCGCCACACAATTGATATTGATTTTCAAGTACAAACCCCTGGAATTCCCGACTTTGATAATGAAATTGCTTCGCAGTATCAGCCTGAATGGGATAGAGATTATCCCTATATCTCTCCCATAAAGAATTCATTGGATTTATAGGCCGCTGAGTTCCATCTCCGTCTCAACAATAGAGTCCGATACACTGGAGGGTACTTTCTTATGGATGGTTCTGAATTTGGCGGATGCCCGGTCCTGGGCGCGAAACAGCGTCACACAGCTGCAGGCGCGCTTTCCAACAATGATTGGTGGCCCAACGCACTCAATCTAAAAATTCTCGCGCAGCACTCGGATCTCACCGATCCCATGGGTGGCACTTTCAACTACGCCGAGGCTTTCAAGAAGCTCGACCTGAAGGCCGTGAAGGCCGATCTCGAAGCCCTCATGACCGATAGCCAGGACTGGTGGCCAGCCGACTTCGGCCACTATGGCGGCCTCTTCATCCGCATGGCCTGGCACTCTGCCGGAACCTATCGCATCCAGGATGGCCGCGGCGGCGCATCGTCGGGTACCCTTCGCTTCGCGCCCCTGAACTCCTGGCCCGACAACGGCAACCTCGACAAAGCGCGCCGCCTGCTTTGGCCCATCAAGCAGAAGTATGGGAACAGCATTTCCTGGGCGGACCTGATGATCCTCACAGGGAACGTTGCGCTCGAGTCCATGGGCTTCAAGACGTTCGGCTTCGCGGGTGGCCGCGCCGATGTTTTCGAGCCCGAGGGCGACATCTACTGGGGCCCCGAAACCGAGTGGCTCGGCGATGAGCGCTACACCGGTAAACGGTTCCTCGCGAACCCGCTCGGCGCCGTGCAGATGGGCCTGATCTACGTCAATCCAGAAGGGCCGAACGGAAATCCTGATCCGCTGAAGTCGGCCTACGACATTCGTGACACATTTGCCCGTATGGCCATGAATGATGAAGAAACGGTCGCGCTAGTTGCCGGTGGTCATACCTTCGGTAAAGCCCACGGCGCAGGCGACGCCGACCTCGTTGGTGCAGAGCCCGAGGGCGCACCGATGGAGCAGATGGGTCTTGGTTGGAAGAACCGCCACGGCTCCGGCAAGGGCGGTGACACGATCACCTCTGGCATCGAGGGCGCCTGGACGCCCAACCCGACCCAGTGGGACAACGGCTATTTCGACGTGCTCTTCGGCTACGAGTGGGAGCTCACCAAGTCGCCAGCCGGTGCCAAGCAGTGGACCCCGAAAGCGGGCCAGGGCGCACCGGAGGCCCCTGCTGCCCACGATGCGTCGAAGACCGAGCCGCTCATGATGACCACGGCGGACATGGCTATGAAGATGGATCCCGATTATCGGAAGATCTCCGAGCGGTTCCACAAGAACCCGGACCAGTTTGCCGATGCGTTTGCCCGGGCCTGGTTCAAGCTCACTCACCGGGACATGGGCCCCATCGCCCGCTATCTTGGACCCGAGGTGCCGTCTGAAGAGTTGATCTGGCAGGATCCGGTCCCGGCCAAATCAGGCAGACCGCTCACCGAAGCCGACATCAAGACCCTGAAGAAGCAGGTGCTCGACACCGGTCTTAGCGTGCAGGAACTTGTGCGTGTGGCCTGGGGATCGGCGGCCACCTATCGCGGAACTGACAAGCGCGGCGGTGCCAACGGCGCCCGTATCCGGCTTGCGCCGCAAAAGGATTGGGACGTCAACAATCCTGACGAGCTCGACAAGGTCCTCACCGCGTTGGAAGGCGTCCAGTCAGCCAGCAAGGCCAGCGTGTCCATGGCAGACCTTATCGTCATTGCCGGTTCGGCAGCCGTTGAGAAGGCCGCAAAGGATGCGGGCTTCGATATTGATGTGCCTGTGATGCCGGGCCGGACGGACGCCACCGATGAGATGACCGACGCCGATAGCTTCGCCGTGCTCGAGCCAATCTCCGACGGCTTCCGGAACTATTTCCGCGATGGCCAAGGCCTACCGCCCGAAGAGCGTCTGGTCGATCGTGCTCACCTGCTGACGCTCACGGCGCCCGAAATGACGGTGCTGGTCGGCGGCATGCGCGCCCTCGGCGCCGTGGCCGACGGGTCGAATGTGGGCGTGTTCACGGACAAGCCGGGCACCTTGACGAACGACTTCTTCGTGAACGTCCTCGACATGGATCTCGAATGGTCGCCGATCTCGGACGACAAGTACATGTTCGAGGGCCGGAACCGGAGCACCGGCAAGGTGAAATTCACCGGTACCCGGGCCGACCTGGTATTCGGATCGAACTCACAGTTGCGGGCGCTTTGCGAGGTTTATGCCTCTGCTGACTACCGCGAGCAGTTCGTGAAGGATTTCATCGCGGCCTGGGTCAAGGTCATGAACCTCGACCGGTTCGACCTGAACTGATCTCCCCTCCCCGGAGGACGGAAACACGAGCGGCGCTCCGATCTGATCGGGGCGCCGTTTTTATGTCTAAGGCGCTTCCAGGCGACGTGTACGCGGGTTCGCCGCCCGGGAAGCGCGTAAAAACCAGACTCTACAGCGGCGCCATGAGCCCAGTTGAAAAGTCGCCGCTTTAGGCGTCTGTCAGAAGATACCGAGGGCCAATCCGGCGGCCATGGCTGCGCCAAGATCCCGGCAGCGTTTCAGGTCTGCTTCCGGTATCGTCTTCGGCGCAAGAATATCGGCCGCCTCCTGGGCGCCTGTGCGGATGATGAGAGGATCCTGTATCGGTTTCAGCCGCCATCCCGTCACGATCCGGGCAAGTTGCCGGGCGGCATTGCTGCCGTCAGAACCCGCGCACACAAGGTGAGCGTATGGGCGCCCTTCGACTCGGCCCAGCGCTGGATAGTAGCAGCGATCGAAAACGTCTTTCATCTCCCCGCTCAAGGCGGCAAGCGCTTCCGGTCCGATGAAGAGGAAGCCGTCAGCAGCCAGCACATCGTCTGGCACGGTGGCGGAGGCCGCTTGGAGGGTGGTCAAGACCTGCTCTTCTCCAGCAGCCCCCTCCCGTGCGGCCTTCGCCATTTGCTCTGAGCCACCAGTGAACGAGTGCCAAACCATCAGCAGTCGTTTCACCGGTGTCTCCAACGCCGGCAGCTACCGCGGCGCCATGCGGATCGCGCCGTCCAGACGCACATCCTCACCGTTGAAATAGCCGTTCTTGCACATTTCGACCGCCAGCGACGCGTACTCTTCAGGATTACCGAGCCGGGCCGGATGGGGCACTTGTGCGCCAAGAGCCTGTTTCACGTTTTCCGGTGCCGCTGCCAGAAGTGGCGTATTGAAAATACCCGGCAGAATCGTGTTCACCCGGATCAGTTCCCGGGACAGATCGCGCGCAATCGGAAGCGTCATTCCGACAACACCCCCCTTCGACGCCGAATAGGAGGCCTGACCGATCTGACCGTCTTCCGCGGCAACCGACGCTGTGTTCACGATCGATCCACGCTCGCCATCAACCGGATCCAGCGACATCATCCCGGCCGCTGATTTCGCGATGCAGCGGAATGTGCCGACCAGGTTGATCTGGATGATCAAGTCGAACTTATCGAGGGGGAAGTGGCTGATCTCGCCGGTTTCCTTGTTGCGGCTGGCGGTCTTGATGGCGTTGCCGGTCCCGGCGCAGTTGATCAGGATCCGTTCCTGACCGATGGCCCCTCGAGATTTGGCAAACGCTGCGTCGACGCTTTCTTCGCTGGTCACGTTGCATTCGCAGAACACACCGCCCAGTTCGGCCGCGAGCGCCTCACCTTTTTCGGCATTGAGGTCGAACAGGGCGACTTTCACGCCATGCTCCTTGGCCAGCTTGGTCGCGGTGGCTGCACCCAGTCCGGATGCGCCGCCGGTGATGACGGCCGATACGTTTGAATTCAGGTCCATTCCTGTCTCTCCCTTGAAGTGTCTGAGCTCGAAGTCGATCTTAGCGACTTGAAGCGTGTGGCAAAGAACTGACGTGGCGGCAATGGAACCGAAATCTCAGCCCTCCGATCCAATCCCATCCGCAGCGGGTGTGGCAAACGCCGGCGGTCCCTCGGAGAACGGCTGGTTGCCGGTGCCCACGGTTCAGTCCGAACGGACCACCAAGCGGCGTTTCGTGCCGAAGCTCTTGAAGGTTGCGGGCCGCATTCCCTTCGCAGATGACCTGGCCGCGGCCTATTACGCCGCCCTCGATCCGGCAACGCCGCGCAAGGCTAAGGGGGTCCTGTTTGCGGCCCTCGCTTATTTCGTGATCCCGACCGATGCCCTGCCCGATGTGGTGGCTGGGCTTGGGTTCACCGACGATGCCACCGTACTCGCAACCGCTCTTGGCGTTGTGGGCGCCCACATCAATGAACGCCACCGCCGTGCCGCGCGGCGCCTACTGGGTCTTCCCGAACCCTGAGATCCATCTTTCGTTCCTCAGGGTTCCCAAGACGTTTTAAGACTTCTGAAACCAAACGTTCGCATTCTATTAACTCTTGATCCTTTTCTCGTCTTATGAGAACAATAGCCGCATATAATAAGAACATCGGGGTTCCGAATGAACCGTACACTGCTCAGTCTGTTTGCCTGTCTCACCTTTCCAGCCGTCGCCGTCTCCGACGCGCCTTTGCCCGGTCCCATTCCGGCCGACGTGATCCGCGTTGTCGACGGGGATACCATCAAGGTGCGCGCACAGATCTGGGTTGACCAATCGGTTGAAGTGTCCGTCCGCTTGGCGGGGATCGACGCGCCAGAGATCTACCGGCCGCGCTGCGACGCAGAAAAGGCGCCAGCCCGGGCCGCAAAGGCCGCCGTTGCTGCCCAAATCGGTGACCGTATCTACCTCCATGATATTCGCAGCGGCAAATATGCCGGCCGGGTCGTTGCCGAGACGCTCCTGCCCGGCGGTGAGAGCCTCTCGGCCCGTCTCCTCGCCCAGGGCCATGCCCTTCCCGTTGGGGCCGACAAGCCCTGGTGTACGCCGAAACCTGAACGCCAGGACACGCGCCAACCCGAACCAGAGCTGCAGCCCGAACCAGAGCCCGAACCGGTAACCCCACCCCGGCAAAGACGCTGGACGCTGGCCTCGCTCTTACCATTTCTCCGCGATTGACACCGGTGGCGGAGGCCATGGTTCCCTCCGTCTGGGTGGCTGACCCAACCCTTCTCGACAATGCACAGATCGCCGCTCGCTGCTGGGGTTGGCTTTCCCACGAGGAACAGGCACGGGCGGATCGCTATTTTAGAAGCACCGATCGGCAGACCTATATCGCTGCCCATGCGCTGCTTCGCGCGGCGCTTTCGGCGGTGACTGGACAAACGCCTGCAACCCTCGAGATCAGCGCCGAACCCAAGGGTCGCCCGCGCCTGACCGGACCAAAAGCTGTTGTGGGCCATCCAGCCTCCAACGCCGGTTCCATATCGCTTAGCCACACTGGAGGCCAGGTCGGCGCAGCGGTTTCGGCCGGCGGTCCCATCGGCATCGACGTTGAGCGCCTGGACCGGCTCGCGGCCGATCCCATCGATTTCGCGAGGCGCCATTTCCACCCCCTTGAACATACCGCACTCTCCCAACGTCCAGGCCCCGCAAATGCGATCTCCGAACAGGCCATCACCATCTGGTGCCTGAAGGAGGCCTATGCAAAAGCCATCGGACTGGGCCTGCGCTTATCCACCCGTGAAACCGCCTTCATCTGCCACGGTGACATCGCCAAAGCCGCACAGCTTCCCGCCTCCGCGCCCAGCCATGACTGGCAATTCCAGCACACCAGACTGTCCAGTGGGCATATGCTCGCCATCGCTCACACCGGGGCCGCCCCACCCGTTGTTGTCCAGGACGGCACGCGCCTCCTCACCCGTTCCGCCGCATCCTGAACCGCTCAATCCTCCGCCGGCGGCGCGGATGCCTTGAGGCTCAGCGCATGCAGTCCCGTTTCAAACTCGGGCCCAAGCGCCATGTAGATGGCGCGCTGGATCTGAACCCGGCTCAACCCCCTGAAGGCTTCCGAGACGATCTGCACCGTGTAATGGGTTTCCCCCTCGGGTGATGCGCCGGCATGGCCCGCATGTTTGTGACTGTCATCCTTGACGACCAGGGTTTCAGGCGCGAAGGCCTCGGCCAAGGTGTCGCGGATACGCGCCTCTCGCTTTGTCAATTCTAGCCTCCTTAACCGCAGCGCCCTAGTATCAGGCCCATGGATGATCCTTTCGCTTACCGTGTGAAGTTTACCGACATCCGGGTCAAACCCCCGGCGTCCGATACCTCCCGTCGGAAGGCGAAGGAAACCCGCGTGTGCGAGCACGACGGATGCGACCTCGCCGGTGAACACAGGGCGCCCAAGAAGAAAGGGCGCGGCCACCACTATTTCTGCCAGGCCCATGCAGCGGCCTATAACCGGTCGTTCAATTTCTTCGAAGGCATGACAGAGGCCGAAGCCGCCGCCTTCAATGATGAGGCCCGCTACGACCACAAGAAAACCTGGAAATTCGGCAGCGGACCTGTCGGCGCAGGGAATGCCGGAAAGATCCACAATCCCCGTTTCTGGCGCGGCCGGGAGATGTTCGAAGACGGTGTGGAAGGCGAAGCCGCCGCCCGCGACCGGCGGGGCGGACGCACGCCGCTCCAGATCCGCGCGCTGAACGAGCTTGATCTCGAGGGCGATGCCAGCGCCGACGCGATCCGTGCACGCTACGCCGAATATGTCCGCCGCTTCCACCCGGACAGCAATGGCGGCGACCGCTCGAGCGAACACAAACTCGCCCGCGTCCTCCGCGCCGGCAAAACCCTGAAAGCCGCCGGCCTCATGAAGTAGAGTGCTACGCTCGGATCCGGGGTTTATGCCTTGATCCCCCGCTGGGCTTCGGGCTTTCGCCCTTCGCTACGCGATGGATCCGGTTCAGGACTGTGGGTTTGTCTCCGTTTCGGCAGCTGTTTCATCTTTTCGTGAGTTTCGGGCAGCCGCTCGCGTTTCCGCGCGCGGGTTAGAGCTGGCGGATTCTGGGGCTGTTGTTGGGGGCTCGGCCCAGGGGTGGGGGTCTCGCTCGGCTTTGTTCGAGGATGGCGACGGCGAAACTATCATGAAGCGCGCCGGGTTCGGTGCCGAATTGGCTTCCGGTGAAGGAACCTTTGTAGGGGGGTGCCCTGAGGAGGCCGGGGCGGCGGCGGGCCAAGTGGTAGGCCAAGCGCCTTGCTCTGGCGGCGGGGTCGTCCATGAGGGCTTTGAGAGCGGCGAGACGGTTC
>JBCDLC010000043.1:0-23711 GCA_038745855.1 Pseudomonadota bacterium
CCCGGCCTCCTCAGGGCACCGCCTTACAAAGGCTCCTTCACCGGAAGCCAATTCGGCACCGAACCCGGCGCGCTCCACGACAGCTTCGCCGTCGCCATCCTCGAACAAAGCCGAGCGAGACCCCCACCCCTGGGCCGAGCCCCCAACAACAGCCCCAGAATCCGCCAGCTCTAACCCAGCGCGCGGAAACGCGAGCGGCTGCCTGAAACTCACGAAGGCAAAAACGCCCGATCGAAACGGAGCAAAAACCACAGTCCTGAACGCGATCCATCGCGTAGCGAAGCGCGCCAGCGCGAAGCCCAGCGGGGGATCAAAGCATAAAGCCCGCCGGCGCAACTGCGCCGCCCCCGCGGAGGCGTTTGGCGCAAGCCAAACTGCCGCGAGCGACATAAACAAGCTACGCGCCGAGAAGGGGGCAATTGAGAAAGATCTGAACGCGATCCATCGCGTAGCGAAGAGCGACAGCCCGAAGCCCAGCGGGCGATCAAAACATAAAGCGCCCGGCTTCACCCTGGCGGTGGGTCGCCGAGGGCTGCGGCGAGGGTGTCCATGTGAGTGGCCAGCGCGTCGTCGAGGGTGGTGACGCCGCCGGCGTCGTGGGTGGTGAGGGTCACGTGGACCTTGGCGTAGACGTTGAACCATTCGGGGTGGTGGTCCATCTGCTCGGCCTTGAGCGCGGCGCCTGACATGAACGCCCAGGCGGTCTTGAAGTCCGCGAACTGGTAGGTGCGGGTGACCGCGTCCCGGTCGCCGCTTGCCTTGGCCCAGCCGGGATGGTTTTCCACGAATGCTGCAGCGCCAATCGTTTCAGCCATCGGTTTTGTCCTCCTCAAGTGCCGTTTCATGGAGAAAATAGCGCCAACCGCCATCCTCGGCGATGGCCGTTCGGATACCGGGATAGGGGGCGCCGGCGCGCATGGCGTCAATGCCCGTCTCGCCGATGAGTGCCTTGAGGCGGGCCCTGTCCTTGAACGATAGCCGCTCTGGCAGGAGGGCGTCGCTCTCAAGGGCGGCGAGATCGGGCCAGATATACCAGGTCTCCTGGCCCACCTGCTTGGTGCCATAGGGGTGTTCGAACAGGTCTTCGAGCTCACGCAGGACGTCGAACCCCGTGGCCCGCATCAGGTACCAATGGTTGTAGTGGTCGTCATTGCCGAGATTGGAGAGGAAGGCTTCCTGGGCGCTGGCGATCCGGCCGAGCCGGCGAAGGGCGCGGTCGTCTGCGGCATCGAGAAGCTCGTCCCGCATGGCGATCACGGGTGCGGGCAAGGCTGGTACTGGCGCTGGGCTTGGCGTTTCAACGAGGATGCTGGCAGGCGCCCTCATGGGTTCGCTGGCAGTCGCTCTAGAAGTCTCTGGTGGCGCCGCGTTGGCCGACGCTGGCGCCGTTTCGGATGGGGTATCGGCGGGCGCGCAGGCCGTGCTTGCGATGAACACGGCGAGGACCGCGACTCCCGTGCTGCGGCCACCGAGGGTCGGCGCCTCAAGTGAGCGCATAACCGGTCGCTTCGGAGAGTTCAGCGAGCAATTGGTCTTCCCCGGTAACCTTTATGGTCGTCATGCCCATGGCCCTGGCGGGTTTGAGATTGATACCGAGATCGTCGAGATAGACGCAGTGCTCGGGGGAGACGCCCAAGGCTTCGCACATCAAAGTATAGATGCGCGGGTCAGGTTTACGGATGCCGAGCTTGGAGCTTTCGATGACGTGGTCGAAGAGGGCGAAGACCTCGGCGATTTCTGCGGCCTTGCCGTCATCTTCGGTCATCCCGGCGCCCTTTCCGATCGGGGCATTGTTGGTGATGCAACCGACTTTTCCGTGGGCCTTGCACGCCTTGAGCGCTGCAACGACCCGTGGGCGCAAGCGGCCCGACAGGAGGGCGAGGACATCCTTTCCGGGGACCGTGTGGCCGAGGGCTTCCGCTTCGGCCTGGAACAGGCGGTCGAATTCGGCGGCCGTAACCTCCGATCGTTCCAGCAGGGCCCAGGCATTGGTGTCGCCGTTGCGGGCGTTGACCGATCGGATGAAATCCTTGGGCAGGCCGCGCTCGGCCTCGTAGGCGTTGAACGCGTCGAACGGCGAGGACGAGATCACCCCGCCGAAATCCCAGATCACAGCCTTGAATGCCATGGCGTATGGGTGGCCGGAACTGACGCCAGCGTCAATCCGCGTTCGTGCTGGGATCGGCTAGATCTGCACGGTTCCGGACACCCGTCTGCCATTGCGCTCGACCGTGATTTTCCAGACGCGGGTATCGCGTTCGAGCGCGGCGGCGAGCTCATTGAGCGTGTCGACGTCGGTGTCATTGACCGAAAGGATGATATCGCCGGGCCGGACGATCCGGCGGGCAAAGGCGTTGCGCAGGACGCGGGTGATGAGGACGCCGGTTTCGAACGGGTCACGGCCAAGCTCTTCGGCGAGGCGGGGGGAAAGCTCCGCGACTTCGGCGCCCGAGAATGGGTGTCTTCCTTCCAGAAGCACGCGCTCGGCTTCTGTGGCGCCCGGCGGCGGTGCGAGGACAACGCCAATCTGCCGAGCATCGCCGCCACGAAGCACAGTGAGTGCGGTTGTCTCACCGGGCGAAAGGGTTGCGGCGAGGAACTTGAGGCCGCGCTCGTCGAAGACTTCCCGGCCATCGATCGCGGTGACCAGATCACCGCGGCGCAGCCCGGCCCGATCCGCAGGGCCATCCTCGTAGACCTCGGTGACGATGACGCCGAGTGGCCGATCAAGGCCCTGGGCCTTGGCGATATCGAAGCTCACGGCCTGACCCTTGAGCCCAAGCCAAGGCCGCACGATCATGCCCTCATTGATGCCGGCATCGACGACCCGGCGGACCATTTCGGCTGGGATCGCGAATCCGATGCCGTTGGAACCGCCAGAGCGGGAGAAGATGGCCGTATTCACACCGACGAGGTTGCCGTTCACATCGACGAGCGCTCCGCCGGAATTGCCCGGGTTCACGGCCGCATCGGTTTGCAGGAAGAAAGCGTAATCACTGACGCCCACATCGGTGCGCGCGGTTGCGGAGATGATGCCGCTGGTCACGGTCTGTCCAACGCCGAAGGGATTGCCGATGGCGAGAACGAGGTCGCCAACTTCGACATCGCGCGTGTCGGCGAAGGGGAGGGTAGGAAGCAGTTCCCCATCGTCCATCTCGATCTTGAGGACGGCAAGATCTGTCCGGGCGTCGGCGAGGACGAGCTCTGCCGCATATTCACGGCGGTCGCTCAGGACGACGAGCAGTTCATCGGCGCCGTCGATGACGTGGTTGTTGGTGACGATCACACCATCGGGGCTGACGATGACGCCTGAGCCGAGAGAATTCTCCACCCGGTCCCGCGGCATACCGCGAAACTGGCGGAAGAAAGGGTCGTTCGCAAAGCGCGAGGCACTGCGGACGACCTTGCGGGTATAGACATTGACCACAGCCGGTGCAGCGTCCTCGACCAGCGGTGCGAAGCTCATCTCGATCTGCGCGCGGCGCCTTGGAACGAAGCGGCGCCGGTCCTCGCCCAGTTCGCCGGCGCGTGGTGTGGTATAGGTCTGCTGGCCCTCTGCAGGCTGGTGCATACGGCTGCCGACCGTCCAGACGCCGCCGATGGCGAGCGCGAGAAGGGCAACGAAAACAGTGAGACGGGTCATGGCGCAGTCCCTTGGGGCTTCACCTAGGCAGTAGTGAGGCAAAGACTGCGTTTCAATTTCCGGCAGATGAACTTTCTGTCACGAACTCGGGGTCCCTGCGGCTCGCCAGGATCCGGATGTTGGCCTCATGCTGGGCACGGTCGATCCTGTAGAGAGACAAGCAACCCAGCATGATCATCCAGAGCACGAACAGGGTTGGCGCATAGAACGCTCCGAGCCGGAAGATCGTTTCCTCTGGTACTTCACTCGGCGCAACACCAACCGGGAAAGAGATCAGCACAAGAATAGTGGAGGCAAGCAAAATACCCATTCCTTCCACCGCCTTCCGCGTGAAGCTGATGGCGGCGAAAAACACGCCCTCGTTTCGCCGTTCTGTCTTGAGTTCGGCATCCTCGACGAGGTCGGCAATCATCGACTGCATGAGGATCGAGACCGTGATGATCAATCCCAGATCGACGACGACAATCGAGAATATGATCGGAAACAGGATCGGGTCGCCATTGGCTGGCATGAGCCCCAGAAGTCGAAGGATAACCGGCGCGGGAGCGAGAGAGAAAGCGGCCAGTCCGCCATAGATCGCCGCTCTTTTTTTGCCGAAGTTCTTTGCAAGCAAGGGCGCCACGAAGTTTGCGATGATTGCAGAGATGAAGACCGACGCCACAATCGCGCTGGTCTGACCGGTGGTGAACCCCCAGAAGTAGCCGTAGATGTAGAAGTTGAGCGCGCCTGAGACCCCGCTGGCTGCATTCGCAAAGAGCGTGGCGAAGAACAGCGCTGCAAACGAGCGCGAACTGAGCGTTTCGAAGACTTCCTTGAACAATCGGGTGAGCGAGAAACCGGCCGGTACGGAACCGCTTTGGCGCAGGTAAGGTATGGCGCGATGGGTGCCAGCGGCAGAAATCAGCATCGCTGCAAGCAGCGTGAAAGAAGCCATCAACCCATACTGGTTGAAGCCCTCCACGTCGGTGAAGCCGCTTCCGCCGCCGCGCTCATCATCGAGCAGGAAGCCCAGGGTAACCACCGCCATGGTCACGCCGCCAAACCAGATGAACATGTTCCTGAGTGACAGGAACGATGTTCGTGCGTCGTAATCCTGCGTCAGTTCGGCAACCAGCGCTGATGAAGGAACCTCGTAGAACGTGATCAATTGCCTGACCGCGATAGCCACAAACATCACATACCAGAAGAGCTGGTCATGGCTGAGGCTGTCAGGCGGGTTCCATAGGAACCAATAGGCCGCTGCAATCGGTAGAGCCGCTGCGTACATGAACGGATGGCGCCGGCCTAGTCGCGACCGGGTGTTGTCGGAAAGATAGCCGACGACCGGATCGGAGAAAGCGTCGAAAAGGAAAGTGATGACGATCGCCAGGCCGACCTGCCCAGCATCGACGCCCAGTGCCTGGCTATAGAATATCAGAAGGAAGTAGGAAAAGCCGTTTCCCTTCACGCCATAGGGAATACCACCGATCGCGTAGGACAGTTTTGTCCACGGCGAATTGATGATCCTCTGGCGCTCGGCCTCGTGGGCTGCCGCACTCTCAGACATGTTTCCTCCAGGTTGGTGAGCGGCCTCTTCAGCCGGGCCGCTTCACCAGGGTTCGCCGTCCTATCTCATAGTCCAAGCACCATCTTGGCCATGATATTCCGCTGGATCTCGTTGGATCCGGCATAGATCGACGTCTTGCGGTAGTTGAAATAGCTCGGCGCCACGGCCGCCGTGTACACCGGCTGCGGCAGCGGATCGTTGCTGCCGCCCCTGAGATGGGCCCAGGTGTCCTGGACGAAGGGCTGGGCGTAGGTTCCGCAGGCCTCGAGGGCCAGTTCGCTGATCGCCTGCTGGGTTTCCGACCCGGCACATTTCAGCATCGAGCTTTCCGGACCAACCGCTTCACCTGCACTGAGTGCCGAGAAGATCCGACGTTCTGTCGCGTCCAGGCTGTCGATCTTGATTTCAAGGCCAGCCAGCTTGCGGGCAAAATCGGCATCCCTGATCAGGGCGTCACCGCCGGTCTGCTCAGTGGCGGCGATTTTCTTGGCCTTCGAGAGCATGGTCCTGAGACCTGGCGCATAGGCATTGCCGCGCTCGAACTCGAGCAGGTATTTCGCATAGGTCCAGCCCTTGTTCTCCTCGCCAATCAGGCTTTCGGCGATGGGCACGCGGACGTCTTCGAAATAGACCTGATTGATCTCTTGCTGGCCATCGGCTGGGCCATCGAGGGTCGGCAGGGCTGAGACCGAGATCCCCGGCAGATCCATCGGGAAGACGATGAAGCTGATGCCCTCCTGGGGCTTGCCCTCTTTCGAGGTGCGCACCAGGCAGAAGATCCAGTCGGCCCATTGGGCATGGGTGGTCCAGATCTTCGAACCGTTGAGCACATAGTGATCGCCGTCGCGGACCGCGCTCATCTGGAGCGAGGCAAGGTCGGATCCTGAGCCCGGCTCGGAATAGCCCTGGCACCACCACACTTCAGAACGTTTGATCTTCGGCAGGTGCTCGGCCTTTTGCGCGTCGTTGCCAAACGCCATGATGACGGGCGCAACCATGGATATGCCCATGGGACTGGTGGACGGGGTTCCTGCCGCGGCCAGCTCCATTTGGAGGATGTAGCGTTCGGACGGGGAAAGGTCCGACCCGCCGTGTTCCTTCGGCCAGTTGGTGACAAAGAAGCCGCGATCGTCGAGCGTCCGCTGCCAGGTGATCATGCTTTCCTTGTCGAGGTAGCCGTTCTTGGTCATCGCCTGCCGGGCGCGAAGCTCGGGCGTGTAAGCGCTATTGATCCATTCGCGGACCTCTTTCTGGAAGGCGCGGTCCGCTTCGGTGAAAGACAGGTTCATGGGATGCTCCTCCCTCTTTATTCTACGATGTCGAGATACTGGATGTCGGGCGCACCGGCGAGGACCGCACCGAGACCAGCGCCGGCGGCCTTGAAGTATTCGGTTTCGCCGTGCGCTTTTAGGGCGTCTGCAGACGCGTACTGCTCCATGAAGATGTACGTGTTTTCAGAGCCTTTTTGCTTGTAGAGCTGGTATGTCAGGCACCCTGGCTCATTCGCCTTGACCTTGGCCATGAGATCCTTGGCAAGGATTTCGAACTCGCCCTGTTTGCCATCTTGAATGGTGAGCGTTGCAACGACGCCGATCATGGTCTTCCTCCAAGCTTATATCACACTCCACACTCTATGGAGGAACGGCGCATGGGCAAGCACTTCCGTTGCGGCATCATCCCCGAAACGCCGTTGCTTCAACCTCGATCTTCATTTCAGGACGGATGAGGCCGGCGACGACCATGGTCGCGGCCGGGCGTACGCCGCCGAGATAGTGCTGCAGCACGGGCGCGAGATCGTCGATGAACGCGGTATCGGTAACGGTGTACTGGACCCGAACGATATCGACGAGGGTGAAGTCCGCGTCGGAAAGCACCGAAGAGAGGGTTTTGAAACACTGCCTGGCCTGGTCCGCCGGGCCCTCGGGCATTGTCATGTCAGCGTAATTGTATCCCGTGATACCGGAGACGAAACACCAATCACCAGCGATTACGGCGCGGGAATAGGCGAATTTCACCTCCATATCGGAGCCGGTCGTCAGTCTGCTGCGCTCGGGCATGGGGTCGCCTCCTGGCGGGGGTTCGAAAAGAAAGGTGCGCTCGCGGGGAAGTGTGCCATGGCATCCGCAATCCATGCTAGCTGGGATGCATGACTGCGAAACGTCCCCCTCTCTTCCTTCTAACGGGCGCAAGCGGTGTGGTCGGCAGCGCTGTGGCAAGGGCCATGCCCAGGGAGCGGCTGATCCTTGGGACGCACCGGACCGTGCTGGGCGAGGGCTACGAGACCCTCTCGATCGATATCCAGAGACCTGATCTCGGGCTGTCTGAGGCGGCCTACAAGGCCTTGGCGGAACGGCTCACCGGCATCATCCACAGCGCCGCCATTACGGAAATGGGCGGGGCGGCGCCTGGGCTCGAGGCGACTAACGTGTCGGGCGTTGTGCATGTGCTGGCCCTCGCTGAGCGGGCGGGATGTGCGTTCCACCATATCTCGACGGCCTACTGCTCACGCACCTATGGACCGGCGGCGACAGAGGGGTCGGCCTATGTGACGTCAAAGCGTGCGGGGGAAGCCCTCGTTCGGGAGAGCGGTCTGGATTGGACGATCATCCGGCCATCGATCGTGGCGGGGCGTTCGGACACGGGTGCGATCGCGCGCTTCCAGGGGTTTCACCTGTTTATCGCGGCCATGCTCAAGGGACGGTTGCCGTTCATCCCGATCAGCCGGTCAGCCCTCTGCGATTTCACGCCAGTGGACTGGATCGCAGACGCCATAGTGCGCTGCGCCGAGGCGCCGGAGTTCGGCCGAACCTACTGGCTGACCGCAGGGTCCGATGCGTTGACCGTGGAGCAGATGATCGACTGCGGACAGCCCTTTGCCCGCGCGCTCGGCCGGGACCTCCATGCCTTGCCAATTGTCGAGCCCGAGGACGCACGGGCGACGCTGATGCCTGCGCTCGCCAAGAGGGGGTCACCGCGGCTGCGGGGCCAATTGGAAACCCTGCTGGAGCTCGGGACAGTCATGGCGACGCCGAAGCCCTTTCCAAGCGACTTTCCCAAGGTCTCTCGCTCCCAATTGGAAGCGGCCCTTTCGGCAAATATTCGCTACTGGGGGGAGACGCGGGGACGGCCGTTCGAAAAAGGGGTCGGCGCCTGATGCAGCGCAGGGACGAGTCCCTGGTCAGGCGGCGTGGGACTCGGTGAGCAAGAGCGCATCATCAGTTTCGGTATCGATAGCGCCGACCGGGAGCCAACAGGTGACGACGGTCCCGCCGCCGGGGTTTTCCTTGATACCGACATTGCCGCCGTGGAGATCGACAAAACGGTGCACCAGGGCCAGGCCAAGCCCCGCGCCACGCTGATCGCCCGATGTGAAGCTGTCAAAGCTCATCGCCCGGCGTTCGGTGCCCATGCCCTTGCCGGTGTCGGCGACCGTGAGGGTTACCATATCACCAGCCCGGCGGGCTGCGATGCTGACCGTTCCCCCCGCCTCGGTGAACCGGATCGCATTCGAGAGAAGGTTGAACAGGACCTGGCGCAGCCGCGCCGCATCGGCATGGATCTGCCCGACATCATCGGCGATTTCGATCTTGACCGTGACCTCCGTATCCTCAGCCTTCGAGACCACCATGTCGACGCAATCGCGCACGAGCGGCTCGATGTCAGTCGCGGCGAGGTCGAGGTCCATTCGGCCTGCTTCGATCATGGCAAGATCGAGGATGTTCTCGATCAGTTTGGAAAGATGATCGGACGCCAGGAGGATCGAGTTCACATAGTCGCTTTGGCGCTCGGTCAGGGCGCCATGGCGCTGGCTTTCGAGGAATTCGGCATAGCCGAGGATCGTCGTTAGCGGCGACCGGAGCTGGTAGCTCACATTCTGTACGAACTCTGTCTTCAGCCTGTCAGCGTCCTGGAACGCTTCCGCCCGCTCCCTCAACGCGGTTTCGACCCGCCGCGTGGCTGTGACGTCAGCAAAGGCGATAAGGGTATTCCCGTCCGGCAGGGGATGGGTGAGGTAGGTCAGGATCGATCCATCGGAGCGGCGCATCTCCCCGGTCGTGATCTGTCTCGCCTTTGCGCTGGGATCGGTGATGTGACCCCGGATCCCGTCCCAGACGGTCGTGTCGTGGAACAATGGGATGCACGCGCGGATCACGTCGCCATAATCGGGCTCGTCCTTGATGAGCGCTGGATCGAGTTTCCAGAGCCGTTGGAATGCGTCGTTAGAGAGGCGCAGCCTGGCATCGGCGCCAAACACCGCCACCGCCTCGTGCAGACTGTTGAGGGTCGCAGATTGGGTGGAGATCATCGCATTGTAGCGGGTCTTGAGGTCCAGCTCATTGGTGATGTCGCGGAAGAGGAGCAACAGACCGCCCATGGGGTGACGCTGGCGGGTGAGCGACAGGGTGCGACCATCGGGGAGAGACCAGGTGTCCTCTTCGACGCCGTCGATATCGAGGTAGTGGGCAAGCTCGTTGGCCCGCCACTCGGAATAGTATTCCTGGGCCGGGAGCTTCCGGCGCTCGCGCAACCGGTCAAGCACTTGGCCGTGGGTCGGCCCGTCAATCAGGAAGCCCTCTTCGAGATCCCACATGCTGCCAAAGGCGCGGTTGTGGAAGATGAGGCGCCGGTCCGCGCCGAATATGGCGACCCCGTCAGCGACATGGTTCAGCGTCTCGTCATGGGCTTTCACATGGCGGTTCAACTCGTCGCGCGCGTCCTCCTGGGCGGTCACGTCAAAGGCCATTGCACCGGCCCCGCCCGATAGCGGGAAGGTCAATATCCGCATGGCCCGGCGCTCTCCACCAAGGGCGATGTGGTGGGTTTCATCAATCTCGATCGCATCGGTGATCGTCCGCTTGGCCTGTTCGACGGCTTGGCTGTCCAACATCACCTGGCGCTCCACGGCGCGCGGAAGGCTCGCCATCTCGATGGCCTCGAGATAGGCCGGATTGGCCCAGACGAGCTTTCCGCCACCGGACATCCGCCAGGCCGGGAAAGGCGCCTTGTCGAGCATGTCGACGAAAGAATGGGGGTCGGACGCGATCATCCGGCGCGTCTCCTCGATGCGGGACAGCATCGAGGATGTCTCCAGGTGACGGATCGTGGAATCCGTGACCCAGATAATCACGCGTGAACCCGTGGTTCGCCCATCGGCCTCGAGGAACGCCCGCTCCTGGCCGGAAATCGTCAGGGAAAACTGGGTGCCATCTTCGACCAGTGTCTTCAGCGCCGCGCGAAGCGTTGTGTCCTTGCCCGAGGCATCCCTCGCCTCGAGATCGGCAATCCCTTCGAGGATCGCGAGCGCTGTATTCTCATCGGTGCCGCTGTCGGAATATTTGAGCAGGGCGCCCAAGGCGATCTTCGAGCCGTAGAGTTTCGGTGTGCCCAGGTCGCCCGCGACCGGTGAGAGTTCATCCCCTTGCCAAACAAGAACGACGCCGGGATGGGCCGCCAGCACCGATTTCTGTTCGACAAGGTCAGCCTCAAGCGCCTTGGCGCGGGCACGGTAGGCTTTCGCTGCCCCACGGGCACCATCCGATACGCGCAGGGCCCAAAGGAGGGATGCCAGCGCCATCGCGGATGCGCCGGCGGCGATGATCAGCGGAACTTGTTCTCCACCTGCCATGGCCTTCGCTCTCCATCACACAACACTGCCCTCTCTATTGATGGAACGGGCATGCGTTTAAACTTGGGTTAACCAACGCGGAAAAACGCGCCGTCGATTCGAGTCTATGAGATGGTTCGCAGGACCTTGCACCCCCTTTCGCTTCCGTTCATGCGAAAGAGATGGTGACAAAACGCACCCCGCTGGACTGGTTCGTATTCCTGACGCTCGCGACCATGTGGGCGTCGGCATTTGCGTTTACCAAGGTGGCTGTTGAGGGGTTGCCGCCCGGATTGATTGTGACCTGCCGGTTGGCGCTGGGCGCTTTGCTGATGTGCACGGTCATGGCGTTCAGCGGGCACAAGTTGCCGCCTTTTTCAGATCGCCACGCGTGGAAGGCGATGATCGCCATGGGTATCATCGGCACGGCAGCTCCGTTTTACCTCATTACCCAGGGCCAGCGGACCATCGATAGCGCGCTGGCGGCCTTGTTGATCGCGTCTGCCCCGCTGTTTGTGGCGGCGATGGCCCATTTGCGATTTGAGGACGAGCGCCTGACGGTGAACAAGGTCCTCGGTATTCTGGTGGGTTTCATCGGGGTCGCAGTCCTCCTGGGGCCCGATGCCGTGGGCGGGATTGGCAGTGCTGACATGGTCGCGCAATTCCTCTGCCTGGGCGCTGGGTTCTGCTATGCGGTGAACACGATCATCGCGCGCAGCGCGCCAAACCTTCCCGCCATCGTCCTGCCAACCGGATTTCTGGCCGCAGCAACCTTGGCGAGCATACCGGCCGCGCTGCTGGATGATTATGCTGCGTTCGCGCCGAACGTCTCGAATGCACTGGCCGTGGTCGCCCTTGGCGCTGTTCCCACCGCCGCAGCGGGCGTTCTGCTCATGCGCCTCATCCAGACAACCAGCGCCACATTCGTTTCGCTGACAGGATACCTGATCCCTTTGATATCCGCTGTGATCGGTTATTTGGCATTCGGCGAGACCCAGGACGTCTCGGCCGTTCTAGCTTTCGCGTTGATCCTGGGCGGTGTGTGGCTCTCCCAGCGCCAGCCCCGCAGTATTCAACCACCAAAAGCCACAAGCGATTTGGTCGATACTGTGCCCTTTACCGAAAGCGAACGGTGAGGCGTTCGACCTCGCCAGGAGTCATTGGATCTGGCGCTTGCCAATCCGCCTGGGCCGGGTCCTGGTCGATGTAGATCACGAAGTAGAGCGCATCGGCGGTATCCATCAGGTCACTTTCGGTTGCCTGGTCGATGACGCTGGAGACGAAGATCGTCCGGTAGCGCTCTCCAATATCGGCGAAGCGTGTCCCTGAGAAATAGTTATGTCCCGCGAGGAAGGATGGATTGCTATCGTCCACGGTCCAGAGCTGGCCTGATCCGAATTCATAGTCGGCAAAGCCCATGCCGTCTCCGAAATAGGATGTCTCGCGCCGGTCTTGATTCAACGCGACGGCGTCAAAGATCGCTGCAGAATCGAAGACAGCCAGTCGCACGGCAGGATGCTCGTCGCCGTCGGTTTTCCAGTGCAGGCTCGGAACCTTGATCTCGAAAGGTGCGCGGTCGATGAGGACGGAGGAAAACGCTTCCGTGCCTGAACCATTCTCCTCAGTGTTCATGGGAGCATTGGTGCCATTCTGCTGGATCTGAAGGCCAAGCCTCGGCGACTGCACCACCGCCCGCCCACTGAGGGATGGATCGCCATCGCTGCCCAGAACCTGCCACGCTGCCAGACTTCCTATAACGACCAGAGCAGCCGCTGCGGCCGCCGCAGCCCAGCGCATGAGGCCCTTCCGGCGTGTTGCGGACTCTGACTGTTCGATCGCATCGATCATGTAGGAGACCTGGGCGCCTGCTTCGGCGACGAGGCTGCCCTCTCCTTCGAGGATCGAGACCTCCCTGAGATAGGCGGGGATATCGTCGATGGGTGTCGGTGTCAGCATAACGGGGAGGACCCGCCCCTTTGGGGTTGGCCACTTCTGCCGCGCGAATTTCAGCTCTGACACCGTGTAGCGACCGCCGGTGACGCTTTCGGGCGAGACCATGAAAACCATCAGGTCCGACGCCTTGATCGCCGAGGAAATCTGATCGTGGTAGGTCTGGCCCGCTGGAAGGTCGTCCTTGTCGAAGAAGACGTCATAGCCGCGCGAAAGGAGCGAGAGGGCGACCGGTTCTGCCTCGTCCCGGCGTGCGGATGCATAGGAAACGAAGATCTTTCGTTTGCGGGCCATGGCGTCTTCCCCATCTTTGCCGATGAGATGCCTCGCTAGGAGAGTGTTGGTCAAGCAGGGCCAAACTTCGGTGGCGCTAGAGGTGGAAGTGTCCTTCGATGACGGTGATCGCGCGGCCTGTGAGGCCAACCCGTCCACCCCGGTCCTCCACTCCAATCCAGGCTCCTCGTCCCGGATAAGCCTGGAAACATGCGAGTGCCTTTTTGCCGAGCCGTGGCGCCATGAGCGGTGCGACGAGGCAGTGCCAACTGCCGGTGGCTGGATCCTCGGGGATGCCAACGCCGGGACCGAAAAAGCGGCTGGTCACATCGGCGTCGTTAGGTCCGCCCGGGGCGAGGCATCCAATGCAGCCTGGTTCCAGTTCAGCGCCTTCAACTTCGCCGAGCGCGCGAAGGTCCGGGTCCAGAGCCATGACTGCTTCGGGTGTGTCGAATAGGGCCGCCAGATACCCTCCGGCAAAGACGGCGGACGGCCGGACACCGAGGGCTGCGACCAATGCGTCTGGCGTGTCGACCCGGGTCGCTGGCACAGCGGGGAAGTCCATTTCCAAGCGGCCATCGCTGGTCCGGCGGACCGTCAGCACGCCCGACTGGCGCGTTTGGAAACGGATCAGTCCATCGCCGTAGCCGCCCTTCGCGATCAACCAGTGCGCCGCGGCGAGCGTCGCGTGTCCACATAAAGGCACTTCGGTATCGGGCGTGAACCAGCGGAGCTGCCAGTGCCCCTCGGTAACGGGCACAATGAAAGCAGTCTCGGACACATTGTTCTCAGCAGCAATCGCCTGGAGCGTTTCATCGGCGAGGAACGCTTTCATCTGCACAACGCAGGCCGGATTGCCTTCAAAGGCGCGGGACGCAAACGCGTCAATCTGGGCAAACGGCAACACGGTCACGGGCTGACCCTCCTTGGCGGCTATCACCCTAAAAAATGACTCGGGCTTGCGGGACTTGGTCTGATAACAAGGGCCAAGATCTGCTTTTTATCGGCCGCTGTCACCGAACAATCTGCACCCGTGTCCCATATTTCGTGGGATGAAATGCCCGTCAATCGCTCTGATTACGTGAATACTCATTGACCACTTTCGACAACGAATTGGGCATACGGCGGGAGAATTCCGGTAGATCGCGTGTGAAATGAGACATGCGTAGCAAAGTGCCTACACTAACATTTGATCAACGTGGATCGCTAAACCGGCAGCGTTCGCCGTCTTGCTGAAAGACTGTCAGCAATCGCACCGTCACACGTAGAAATCACAGAACGAGACCGTTTGGTTTGAGCGAAACTGCACGATCAAATGAATTGGCGAAAGCCACCAATTCCGTCTTGCTGATTTACTACAACACGGCGCGACGAGACACGATTTTGGATGGATTGGGCGCGGATGCTTCTGTGGAATCCATGCTGTGGCGAAGCGTGCCTGATATGGTTGAATTGGTTAAGTCCACGCAGCCGACATTGCTGATCTGGGACGTGGAGCAACAGGAAATTGGTTGGGAGGCCGTTGCAGCAATTTCCTCCTCAGCGCCGCTTCCAATCGTGGTTTTTTCGTCGGGCTTTGATGCCGAAGACGCAAAGCGCGCCCTACAGGCAGGGGTCAGTGTTTATGTTGCAGATGACCTGCAATCGCACCGTATCCCAACCCTCGTGGAAATAGCGAAAGAGCGCTTCCGCTTGACGTCGGCTTTGTATGACGAGTTGCAAAGGTCCAAAGACGAACTTGCGGCACGGAAGTCTATCGAGCGGGCGAAGGGTCTCCTTATGGAGAGGCGAAACCTCTCCGAACGCGAGGCATACAATGCCATGAGGCGGATGGCGATGTCCCAGGGGAAGACGGTTCAGGCCATCGCGGAGACGATTCTCTCCATCTCGGATGTGCTTCCATAGGACTGGTGCGCCGCAAGTTTATGCGAGTTGCGCAATGAGTGCTCAATGTTTGATCGCGTTTCGTGAAGTTTAACCAATATACAGCCTCCGCATCTTTAAAAGCTCCGCATACCTCGCTCTCTCTCGCGTCAGCGCAGTGCAGCGTTGTTCTCGTGTCGATACTGGATCTCTAGTCGAAATCGAGTGTCCCACGAATGCGTCCAAGGGCGGGCGTTCCTGAAAATCTGTCTGGAAGTCCGACGGTTTGCCCATCGAGACGCGCCCAGATCTTAGCACAGCCAATCCATCAGGATCGGCGCCCGGGGAAAAGAGCTGCGCGCTAGCCCCGAGACGGAGGGGTCTAAATGACATTCAATCGCAAATTTACTCTAACCGCAAGCGTGATGGCGATCGCCAGCGCAGCTTTCACCAGCGGGGCTGCGGCCCAGGATGCCGAAGAAACGGACGCGGTGCAGGAAACCGTTATCGTGACGGGCGCTCGGGGTGCCCCACGATCCGTCACGGACTCGCCTGTTCCCGTTGATGTGTTGAGTGAGGGCGACATTGAAGCGGTCTCGTTCACAGACACAAACGACGTCCTGCGAACGCTTATTCCATCCTACAGCCTGTCCCGTCAGCCAATCTCGGACGGCGGAACCTTTATTCGCCCGGCTTCGCTGCGCGGATTGCCGACAGACAAGACCCTTGTTCTCGTGAATTCGAAGCGACGCCATCGCGCAGCCCTCGTACAAATAGGCGGGTCTGGCACGCAGGGGCCAGATATCGCAACGATCCCGTCCACAGCCCTGAAAACGGTGGAAGTGCTTCGCGACGGCGCGGCCGCCCAATATGGCTCGGATGCCATTGCCGGGGTGATCAATTTCATCCTGAGGGACAATAACGAGGGCATCACGCTTACCGCGCAAACCGGGCAGTATTACGAAGGGGACGGAACCGAATTCCTGCTCGCAGGCAATATCGGCCTGCCTCTCGGCGAGAACGGCTTCCTCAGTATCTCGGGAGAATATACCGACGCGGATGCGACCGTGCGCGCGCGCCAGTACTGCGAGTCGTTTGCCTGTGTGGATGTGAATGATCCCCGCTTCGCAGGCGCCCAGGGCGGCAGTTTCGACACGACGATCGCGGGCTTTGATGAGGCAACATTTATCGCCGGCCTACCCGATGCAAATATCGGCGATGGGGACGTGGTGCAGCCCTGGGGCGCACCACCAACCGAACGGCTAGCCCTGTTCTACAATGCAGGGATCGACCTGACGCCGTCCATCGAACTCTACAGTTTCGGGAACTACACATCATCTGAAAGTGATGGCAGCTTCTTCTATCGCTTCCCGGGTAACGGAACGATCGAGAACCTCCGCTTAGAGGATGGTTCTGTTTACTCGCCCCTTGCCATCTTCCCGGGCGGATTCACGCCCCGTTTCTTCGGTGAGATCGAAGACTTTTCGTTTGCTGCAGGTCTGAAAGGCGAACTCGAGAACGGCTTCACCTGGGATGTGTCAGGCCGATTCGGCAGCAATGAAATCCAGTATACACTGAGGAATACGATCAACCCGGCCCTCGGCCCAGACACGCCGACCTCGTTCCGGCCAGGCGACTTGATAAATGAGGAAACGCAAGTCCAGGCCGATTTCACCCAGGAATTTGAAATCGGAACGGCGTCGCCTTTGCTGGTGGCCTTTGGCGCAAGCTATCTCGACGAGTCCTATGAGATCGTCTCGGGTGAGCCTGCGTCCTTTGCCAATGGGCCATTTTCCACCCAGGACCCCTTCGGATTTTGTATGCGCGACATGGATGGCAACTTCACCGGCATGCCGACTATGGCGGGTATGGCGGTGATTGCCAACGGATCGACCCTCGATTGTGCCGATGGCAATGATCCTGTTTTCCGAACCGTGGGCGTCGGCTCGAACGGGTTCCCGGGCTTTGGGCCTGAATCGGCCGGTACGCTGACCCGGGATTCCCAAGCAGTGTACCTGGACGTGAGCACCGATGTGACAGAGGCGCTCTTGGTGCAGGCCGCGCTTCGGTACGAAGACTATTCCGATTTCGGTGAGGAAACCGTTTGGAAGTTGGCCGCTCAATACGACGTGTCCGACATGTTTTCTGTGCGTGGCTCCGTGAGCACAGGATTTCGCGCACCCACGCCAGGGCAACTTGGTACAACAAACGTGTCCACGCGCCTGCCAAACGGTGTTCCCGTGGCAACAGGCCTGTTCCCGGCCACCAATCCAGCCGCCGTTGCACTTGGTGCCAGCCCATTGGAGCCGGAAACATCCGACAATTTCACGGTCGGCTTCCTCGGCAACTTCGGCAACTTTACATACACGGTCGATTTCTACCGGATCGATTTAAAAGACCGTGTGAACGCCGTCTCGACGATCACGATCATCAATGATCTTGATTTTCCCGAGCTGAATACGGGCGATCCAGCGGGCGATGGGTTCGAATTCGCATCCGTACTCGATGCAGCCGGTGTTCCTAACGCCAACACGATCGGCGGTGTGAATTTCTTCCAGAATGCCTTCGATACCCGGACACAAGGTGTCGACATCATCCTGACCTATGACCAGGATTGGGGCGCAGCAGGGAGCACGGCCTTCCAGGGAGCGTTGAACTTTAATGAAACCGAGTTTGACGGCGGCGTGGGCGTAGACCTCCAGGGCCAGCCCTTCCTTAATCCGGAGGCGACATTCGATTTTGAGAACGGTGTTCCCGAGTGGCGTGCGAACCTGACGGCAAACCACACGCTGGATCGGTTCAATTTCCTGGCCCGGGCAAATATCTTCGGCCCCTATGAAAATTCCAACAGCGGCGGCGCTGACGGAACGATCCAGGACTTCGGCGAAGAAATCCTGATTGATCTCGAAGGAGCATACGACATCACTGACTCGATCACCGTAGCAATCGGTGCTCGGAACGTGTTCGATCAGTTCCCAGATGAAGGCGATCCGGCCATCGGCGACACGTGCTGCGGACGAATCTATCGATCCGATAGCGTCGTCGATTGGCAAGGCGGGTTCTACTATGCCCGAATCCGCGCCGATTTCTGATCATCCTGCTTATCCTGGGGGCATGAACGCTCCCAGGTTTCCCCTTTCGAGGCCGGGTGCTGGCACCTGTGTCACCTTTTCCAGATTACTCCGGATTATTGATGTTGGTCTCAGGAATAGACGTGGCCCAAGCGGTCCCATTCATCGGTGTGCTGATGGCAACCGGTATATTTGCAGGGTTCGTGGCGGGCCTGTTTGGCATCGGCGGCGGATTCGTTGTCGTTCCGGCGCTTCTACTTGTCTTCAGCTATTTTGGCGTTGACCCGGAAGCTGTCACCCATCTCGCGATCGGCACCTCACTCGCAACAATCATCGTGACGTCCCTGCGCTCGGTCAACGCGCATAACAAACGTGGGGCGGTGGACTTTCCGATCATACGCGACTGGGCGCCAGGACTCGTTGTGGGGGTGTTGATGGGCCTTTTCCTGGCCCTCTACATGGATGGGCGTTCACTCAAGTGGATATTCTCCATCGGCGTGTTCCTGATGGGTGTCCATTTCATCAGGCCACTCTACAAGGCGAAGCCGACCGAAGACAGCAGCATGCCGAAGGGACCCGTCCTGTGGTCCATTTCCAGCTTTTTGGGCGGGTTCTCGGCGCTTCTTGGCATAGGTGGCGGCACGATAGCTGTATTGGTGATGACATCCAGCGGTCAGCCCATCCATCGGGCCGTCGCCACAGCGGCAGGGTTCGGGACGGTTATCGCTGTGCCCAGTGCCATCGGATTTGCCATTCTCGGTCTCGGCGAGAATGGCCTTCCCTTCGGCTCCGTAGGCTATGTCAATCTGATTGCGGTCGCCGCGATAACTGCTATGTCTTATTTCACCGCGCCCATAGGAGCGCGCGCCGCGCACAGTCTCAATGCCGTAGCACTGAAGCGCGTATTCGGGATCTACCTGATCGCAACGTCCGCGATCGTCCTCCAGAACACTTTCACAACGTGAGCGGTTTACCGCGCACACACCAGGTACGCGTCAGAACGCTGCATCAACAATCGAAGACTTTTCCTTAACCTTACGATTTCCGCAAACACAGGGGAGATAGACATGTCCTTCAATCCATCCCGCCGCTTCCTGCTTACTGGTGCCGTGGCCACGGCGGCCAGCGCGGCCGCTTGTACATCGACCACGGCTCTGGCGCCAACGCTTGCCGAGGAAGCATTCCCTCCTGAGAATTATGGCCCGAGCGACCCCTTCCTCCTCGGGCCGCCAGAAGGCGTGGCGCTCTTATCTCGTAATGAAAACCCATACGGACCGTCCAAGAATGCCCTGGCAATGGTGGACTATGCCGCCAAGAAGGGCGCGTACTACACGTCGCGGGGCGCAATCCAGCAACTCATGGAAATGATCGCCGAGAAGAACGGGGTCACAGCCGATCATATTGCGCTGACAACCGGGTCGGGCGAAGCGCTCTCCGCCATCGCCCTGATCTACGGCCAAAAAGGCCCGATCGTGGCGCCGCGGCTCTTCTGGGATACGACAGCCCTTTATGCAAAACGCCTGGGCATGGCAGAAATCCAGCGGGTTGCGCTGACCGACGGGATGGATATCGATCTCGCTGCCATTGAGGCATCGGTGACCGATGACACCGGACTGGTGCAGCTTTGTAATCCGAACAACCCGACCGGCATCGCTCTGCCGGGCGACGTTATTCGGCCTGTTGTGCTTCGAATGGCAAGCCGTACGACCGTCCTGGTGGATGAGGCTTATGTTGAACTCGCCGACGATCCTGAAGGTACCTCTTGCGTGGATTTGGTTCGCCAAGGCCATGACGTCATCATCTCCCGCACATTCTCGAAGATCTACGGTATGGCGGGCCTGCGGATGGGCTACACAATCTCCGCTCCCGAAACGGCAGAGAAAATTCGCAACAGCACGATGTCGTGGAGCCCTTGCACATCTTACGCAGCGGCTATCGGCGCCTACAATGATGAGGCCTTCCTCAAAATGTCGAAGAGCAAGGTGGCCGAGGGGCGAGATATGGTGACCACCACACTCGATACGTTGGGCCTCACATACCTCCCATCGTCCACGAATTTCGTCTACTTCAAATCGGGCAAGCCGGCGAACGAAGTCCAGAAAGCGATGATGGACCAGAAAATCTCTGTCCGAGGTCAATACATGGACTACGCCGATTGGACGCGAGTTTCCATGGGCAAGCTTGAGGATGTGGAGCGATTCTGCAAAGCCCTACCTGAAGTGGTGAGCGCCTAGCTTTCACAGGGTCCATCGGCCCGTCTGCGCCTTCTAAGGGAGCAGTCGGGCCGCCCTTGCCTCACTCCGCCTGATTGAAGCTACCGGCCGCCGCGCTGCCACACTGCGAGCGGATCGAAAGCACCGGTAGCGGCGGCTTGGCGGAGGGCTTCGAGCTGTTCGGTGACGGGGCTTTGCGCTGCGGTTTCCGGCGCCACATAAATGGCGTGGTCCAGACGGCAGAGGCGCTCGAACAGGGCCTCTGACCGTTCGACCAGGTCTAGGAAAATATCCGGCAAGCCCTTGCCGCGCTGGGCCGAAGCATCCAGCGCACTCCCATCGCCGGTCAGCCGATACCGCGGGGATTGCGCATCTTCGAGCGGCATATCCCCATCGCGCACAGCTTTTTGCATCACAAGCCAGCTCGCCGCCTGCATCAGCCGGGTCGTCAACTCCATCGACCAGGCCGCATAGGTCAGCCCCGCCTCCCGGGGCAGCGCTCTTGCTTGCTCGCGCCCTTGTGTGTCGAGATAGGTCGCGGTCTCCTCGACCAAGGTCATGCCCTCCGCGAACAGACGCTCGAACAATTTCCCGCCGGTGAAAGCATCGAGATCCTGCGTATCTTCAGCGGGGAAGGGGCGCTCTGCCATGGGCACGGGTCCAGTTCTGCTTCGCGTGCGGTGGGTATCACGCCCGTCCCTTTCTGGGACCTTAAGACATCGTTGATGCATTCCCGCCGCCAAACAAGGCATCGGCAGCGGTTCGGTGGCTCTGCTTGCGGACCAATTCCGCCTCGCACAGGGCGATTTCAGCCTTGAGCGCTGTGATCCGTTCTTGCAGATCATCCTCGGACATGCGCTCCAGATCGAGGGCGGGTGCTGGGCGTGGCTCGAAATCTTCCATGGGATCCTCCTTTTTCGCCAGCAAACCAAAACCCGTGATACATGGCGAGTGGTTTCTGTCACGATACGCGCAATACGGGCGCTTGATGGGTACGATTTGGAGGCGTTGCAATGAGTGGAACAATGCAAGCGGTCGCCATCGGCAGCGATGGAACGCTGTCGCTCGAGACGCTGGATCGGCCGAAAGCCGGGCCTGGCGAAGTGGTCATCGCCATCAAAGCCGCCGGTCTGAACAGGGCTGACCTCCTGCAGCGAAAGGGTGCCTACCCGCCTCCGGAAGGCGCGCCACAAACGATGGGACTGGAGTGCGCCGGCACCGTCGACAGTGTTGGCGAGGGCGTTCAGCGGTGGCAGCTTGGCGATCGTGTCTGTGCCTTGTTGGCCGGTGGCGGATATGCCGAGGCCGTGGCCGTTGATGAGGGTTCCCTGCTCCCCATTCCGGATGGGATGGACTTCGTTGACGCGGCCTGCCTGCCCGAAGCGATGATGACCGTCTGGGCCAATGTCTTCATGCGCTGCGCACTCCAGCCCGGCGAAGCCTTTCTCTGCCAGGGCGGCACATCCGGGATCGGCGTCATGGCCATCCAGATGGCGCGCGCCTGGGGCGCCGGGGCGATCTTCGCCACCGCTGGCAGCGACGAGAAGGTCCAGGCGATGGCCGATCTCGGCGCAACCCGGCCGATCAACTATCGGTCCGAGGCGTTCGAGACCGTTGTCAGCGCGGCCGGCGGCGCCGATGTGGTGCTCGACATGGTGGGTGGCGACTATGTCCAGAAGCATATCGGCCTCCTTCGCCAGGATGGCCGGATCTGCAACATCGCCTACCAGAACGGCCCATCTGTCACGCTCAATCTCTTGCCCCTCATGCTGAAGCGCGGGATCCTCACCGGCACCACCCTGCGTGCTCGAACGGCGGCCGAAAAGCGAGAGATACGAGATGCCATCGAGCGCCATATGTGGCCCCAGGTCCAATCCGGTGCGATCAAGCCGGTCCTGGACAGCACCTTCCCGCTGGCCCAAGCCGATGCTGCGCATGCCCGCATGACGGCCGGCGGCCACACCGGGAAAATCATCCTCACCGTGGACCCATGACAGCACCCGGCACGGTCCTTGGTATCGAGACAAGCTGCGACGAAACCGCAGCCGCTGTCGTTCGGCTGGGCGAGGACGGTGCCGCCACAATCGTGTCCGAAACCGTCCGCTCCCAGGTCGCAGAGCACGCGCCCTTTGGCGGCGTCGTGCCCGAAATTGCCGCCCGGGCCCATGCTGACCTGACCGACCGGGTCGTCGCCGACGCCATGGAGAAGGCCGGTCTCGATTACAGCGACCTCGACGGTGTCGCCGCCACGTCCGGGCCAGGGCTGATCGGCGGCGTCCTCGTCGGCATGATGACCGGCAAGGCCATCGCCATGGCCGCCGGCATTCCGTTCATTCCGGTCAATCACCTGGAAGGGCACGCCTTGAGCCCCCGGCTGACCGAGCCCTGCCCCTTCCCATACCTCCTGCTGCTGGTCTCGGGGGGCCATTGCCAGTTCCTCGAAGTGCGCGGGCTCGGCGATTACCGGCGGCTCGGGACAACCATCGATGATGCGGCCGGTGAGGCCTTCGACAAGACCGCCAAGCACCTGGGCCTCGGCTTTCCCGGCGGGCCAGCGGTCGAGCGGGCCGCCGCAAGCGGCGACCCCGAAGCCGTGCCCCTGCCCCGTCCCCTGCTGAATCGGCCGGGGCTCGACATGAGCTTTGCCGGCCTCAAGACAGCGGTCGCCCGGGCGGCCGAGGCAGAGCCGCTGTCGGGGGCACGGATCGCCGACATCTGCGCCGGGTTCCAAAAGGCCGTTTGCGACATCCTGGGCGAGAAGTCGCGGCGGGCGCTGGAGGGCTTCGACGTGGGTTCCGATGCCTGTCCGGAGGCCAGACCTGAGCGCCGGTTCGTTGTTGCCGGCGGTGTGGCCGCGAACACCCCCCTGCGCGCGCGGCTGGAGGCGGTCGCCGCTGCAGCGGGTGCCAAGCTCATGGCGCCGCCGCTGCGTTATTGCACGGACAACGGCGCGATGATCGCTCTCGCCGGTGCCGAACGTTTGCGGGCGGGGGCCGTGCCCGATCAAGCCCTCGATTTCCGCGCCCGCCCCCGCTGGCCCCTCGACGAAGCCGCCGCCGCTGCCCGACCCGCCTATGGCAGCGGTGAAAAAGGCGCCAAAGCCTGAAGAGTTGTTTCTCCCAATGGGCCTGTTGCCTGTCCATGCCGCTCGCGCCGCGGGGGCGGCGCGGGGGCGCCGGCGGGCATTATGTTTGGATCGCCCGCTGGGCTTCGGGCTTTCGCCCTTCGCTACGCGATGGATCGTGTTCAGGACTTTCTCAATTGCACCCTTCTCGGCTTGTAGCTTGTTCATATCGCTCGCGGCGCGTGGCGCCTCCGCGGGGGCGGCGCAGTTGCGCCGGCGGCCGGTCGGCCTTGCGACGCTTTGCGTCGATACGGGGCACTAGTTTGGATTCTGGCCCTTTTTTTCGCGTGGCCGCGGGCTCAGGACTTTAGTTTTAGCTCCGTTTCGGTCGGGCTTTTTGCTCCCGTGGGTTTCGGGCAGCCGCCCGCGTTTCCGCGCGCGGGTTAGAGCTGGCGGATTCTGGGGCTGTTGTTGGGGGCTCGG
>JBCDLC010000044.1:0-22837 GCA_038745855.1 Pseudomonadota bacterium
GCCCGCCCGCCTGCGGTTTTCGGGATTCTTGGGCTGTCCACTGTCTCAGCATTTGCGAGCCGGTGAACAAAAGACACCAGGCACAGGTCCAATCCAGGGGATTTACGACCCCCGAAGCGGCACCGGCTCACCCGTGCGCGCCATCTGCTGACCTGCGACCGGCCTCTACTGCGGCCCAATCATTCGCACGTCAGATCGAAAGCGCGCGCGCGCAGCCATCGCCGCCCCTCAACCGACCCCCGCACGGCCCGGAGCCTTACAACCTCCCATACCCGTGCACGCGGCACGCCTACGGCAGGTCCGGACTCTCTCCGGCCACGTCCCAGTAGCAGCCGCACACCCATATCCAGCCTGATTCAAAGGGCCGGAGCTCAGCCAACCCTGCCGGACGCGCCATTGCGCGGACCGGGCAGACCTGCTGGCGAAAACGCCGATAGAGGCTCCGCACGAGGAGTCCGCCCCAGTCCCGTAACCGCGTTCAACCCCAATCCAAAGCAAACCGCCGGCGCATGAAACAGCGTTTGGAGACGTCGAGGGTCTCAGCCTGGGCGGTCTGTAGTGTGATCATCCACGGCGCGAGTTTGTGCTCAGGGATCTCCTTGAACCCGAGCTTGCGATAAAACGGTCCATTCCAGGGAAGATCCCTGAAGGTGGAGAGAGTCACGGCCTTGAGGCGCCTGTGCCGTGCGTCCGCGATCACGCGGCGAACCAGGGCCGCACCGAGGCCGCGGCGGCCATGGTCTGGATGAACCGATATCTGGTCCAGATAAAGCGTCTCCCCGCGCTCCGATGTCAGGGCAAACCCCACCGGTACACCGCGCTGGGTGCGAACGACCAGAACATGTTGGGCCGCGATGGCGTCGTGCAGCACCGCCTCGGGCACATGGTCCAGAAGGTCGTCTTCCCCGATCAATCCCGTCGGGGCGAACAATTGATCGGCCGCAAGATTGATCTCGATCAGCGCTGCGACTTCGTCGGGATCTGAACGGGTGATCGTATATCCATCTGGAATCGGTCGCATTGACGCTCTGAGCCTGCGATGACTTACATCCCGAAATAATAAGCATGGCCCAGGGAGTTCGCCAATGACAGCGCCGTTCACCGACGAACAGGTCATGATCCAGGACATGGCCCGAAAGTTCTCGGCAGACCAACTCGCCCCGCACTCGGAAGCCTGGGACGCCGAGAGCCATTTCCCCGTCGATGTGATCAAGCAATCGGCCGCGCTGGGTTTCGCAGGCATCTACTGCAACGACGATGTGGGCGGTTCAGGACTGACGCGCTTCGACGCCGCCCTGATCTTCGAACAACTTTCCTATGGCGATGTCTCGACGGCTGCGTTCATCTCGATCCACAACATGGCGAGCTGGATGATCGACACATTCGGAAGCGACGCCCAGCGACGGGAATGGGTGCCGCCCTTGGCGTCCATGGATCTGATCGCCAGCTACTGCCTAACCGAACCCGGATCGGGCTCAGATGCGGCGGCCATGAAAACCAGGGCGGTGCGGGATGGCGACCACTATATCCTGAATGGCAGCAAGCAGTTCATCTCCGGCGCGGGAACATCAGACGTCTATGTGGTGATGGTGCGCACCGCGGACGGTGGGGCAGGGGGCGTCTCGACCTTCATTGTGCCAAAGGACATCCCAGGGCTGAGCTTTGGCGCGAATGAGAAGAAGATGGGCTGGAAGAGCCAGCCAACCCGGCAGGTGATCTTCGACAATGCCAGAGTGCCGGCGGCCAATCGGATCGGCGAAGAGGGGATGGGTTTCAAATTTGCAATGGCCGGGCTCGACGGTGGCCGGCTGAACATCGCCGCTTGTTCGCTCGGCGGTGCCCAATTGGCGCTCGACAAGGCTGTGGCCTACGCGAAAGAGCGGGAGCAGTTTGGCAAGCCGATCGCAGACTTCCAGGCCATCCAGTTCAAGCTGGCGGACATGGAAACCGAACTCCAGGCGGCCCGTGTCATGCTGTACGAGGCGGCCCAAAGGCTCGATGGCAAGACCCCAGATGCGACCCGGTGGTGCGCCATGGCCAAGCGGTTCGTCACGGACACCTGTTTCAAGGTCGCCAATGATGCCCTCCAGATCCACGGCGGTTATGGCTACCTCCAGGATTATGGCGTGGAGCGGATTGTCCGTGATCTCCGTGTCCATCAGATCCTTGAGGGTACAAACGAGATCATGCGCGTGATCATCAGCCGCGACATGTTGCGCTAATCTCCGGGATCCCAGCCACCCGTCAGTCTGGCCCAGCCTCGCCTATCTCGCGGGGTTGGTCGGCCCTCTCACATAGAGAAAGCGGCACCCGCGGAACGCAACGCGCCGCTCATCTGTTGCACTAGCAAAACGGATACGCATGGGGTAACACCCTGTGGAATTCTGCTATGGGTAGAAAACCCTTTGTTTACAGCGCCGCTCGCCCGAAACTCAGGGATTAGGGCTGTTGGCGTGCCGCGTGTCGGTGATTTCAAATCACCCGGGGCATGAGTCGGGCTGGCAGAATTCTTGCGTCAGCATGAACAAAGGCGCTTTTGCGGCGTTGAAAAACAAAGCTGTGGAAGATGAACCCTCAGACCGCGGACAGGTTGGAACAAAGCGCGGCGGGGGAGATGTGGTGGTGAGAATCGATGTTAAGCGGTCGGAAGTATTCTTCGCGTATCCAACGAAACCGTCCGCCCTTCCGTCGCGGACTGCGACACTGGTGGGCCACATTGACCAACCAAAGCCGACAAGCAATATACGTCAGGACCGCGATGGGCGCAGCGTGCGCCTCTGCCCTGATTGTATCCCTTCCTGCCATTGACAAGGCCCACGAAGAGCAGCGGAACGAAGCCAGCCTGAAACTGAAAGTGATGGCACTTGCAACCCACCAGGATGGTGCGGCCGCTGCAAGGTCTCTCACCGATGCGCCGGACCTTCTCCAGCATCCCTGGCTTGTCCAGATGGAAGGCAATCTCGAAAACCGGGCCATGGCTGCGCTAACCCAGGCCTCTGCCCACGACCGGGACATGATGGCCCTGTCGACGATGGCAAAGTTCGAAAGTCGCCATATCGAGAAAGCCGAAACGCTGGCCACCGAGACCCAGTGTATGGCTGAAGCGGTCTACTACGAAGCCCGCAGCGAAAGTCTGTCAGGCCAGCTTGCCGTCGCCGAAGTGGTGTCGAACCGGGTGACCGATCACCGCTACCCCAATTCTGTCTGCGATGTGGTCTACCAGGGCGCGACGCGAACGACAGGTTGCCAATTCACATTCACCTGCGATGGCTCCATGGATAAAGCGCCCCGCGGCGAACGGTGGGAACAGGCAAAGCAGGTGGCCGCGCATGTCCTGCTGGACCTCCATGAGCCACGTACGAAAGCCGCCACCCATTACCATGCCGACTATGTGGATCCGGTCTGGAATTCCGGTCTCGTGAAAACCGAAAAGATCGACACGCATATCTTCTACCGGTTCCCACGTGGCACCGAATGGGCCGCAGCGCGCGAGCGTCAGAACGCCAGGATGGCGGCTGTGCACCGCAACCGGATCCAGACGGTGTCTGCCCAGGCGCCCAAACCATCTGTGCCGTCGACACTATCGGCCTATGCCAGTGCGCAGATCGTCAAGGCATCGGGACCGATGGCGACGATCAAGCCAGCACCGGCCGCCGGTACGGCCGATGATCTCAACACGATCAGCCTCCAGACTCTCGAATCTCCAGCGGCGCCCTGACGTGACGATCGAAGCTTATGCTTCCCTTTCGGGCATGTTCTCGCCGAGCTGACGCCGCAGCCGCTTGGGGAAGAAACGAGCGGCAAAAGCCGCCTGGTCCGCTTTCTTGCCAACCCTGTAATGCACCTCTTCCCCATGGGCCGCTGCCCAGGCCTGTTCGGCAGCCAACGAAACCGGATAAACGCCGGCATCGGTGTCTTTCAGATGCTGAGCGAAGTCCTCATTGCCCTGGCCGGTCGCACCCGAATTCAGGATCGGCGTATCGACAAACCACGGCATTAGCGTCGTTGCGCGGATGTCCATGGGCTTGAGTTCCACATCGAGCGATTCGGTCAGTCCCCGCACGGCAAACTTCGTTGCGGAGTAAACGGCCAGGGTCGGGCTTCCCATGACACCCGCCATGGATGCTACATTCACGATTCTGGCACCGGGGGTCGCTTTCAGCATGTCCAAGCTGGCGTAGACCCCATTGATGACGCCTTTGACATTAATGTCGATCATCCGATCGGCCTCGTCATGGGGCACTTCATCGAACCAACCGAACCGCGCAATCCCGGCATTGTTGAACAGGACATCCATCCGTCCCGCCGTCGTTGTCTTGAAGCGCGCCGCGGCTTCGGCCCAACTCTCCCTGTGCGTCACGTCGAGGAAGCCATGATCGCAACGATCACCGCCGATTTCCGCTGCAACCGTCTCAAGACCGCTCGTGTTGATATCATACAGGCCCACAAACCAGTCACGGGCCGCAAAATACCGCGCGGTCTCTGCGCCGATGCCGGAGGCAGCGCCGGTGATGAAAATGGTCTTCCTCTGCCCTGATCGTGGGGATGCTTCACCTTGATCTGTCATGCCCGCTCCTCGTTTTCTGTTTTCGCTCCAGAGCCAAGGTCAGGCAACATCCATTCCCACGTCAAGGTTTGGGGCTGAATGGGTCAGTGCACCGACGGAAACATAATCGACACCGGTTTCCGAAATGGCCCGGACAGTCTCCAGAGTTACCCCGCCAGAAGCTTCGGTAAGGCAGGCTCCATCGACCATGCCAACCGCCTCGCGCAACTGGTCCGGGGACATATTGTCCAAAAGGATCGCATGGGGCCGGTGCGCTGAGGCGAGTGCCTGTTCGAGTTGATCGATGGTGTCGACCTCCAACTCGATCATCCTCAAATGCCCGGCATAGGCTGCGGCCCGGGCGAGGGCCGTCTCGATGCTGCCCTCGCATGCTGCGATATGGTTGTCCTTGATCAGGATCGCGTCATCCAGCCCGTACCGGTGCGAGGTTCCGCCGCCGCAGCGTACGGCCCGTTTTTCGAGGGCGCGGTGTCCTGGTGTGGTCTTTCGGGTGCACACGATCTTTGTTCCGGTACCGCTGATGGCCCCAACGTAGCGCGCGGTCAGGCTCGCAATGCCCGACAGGCGCCCGATGAAGTTCAGCATGGTCCGTTCGGCTGTGAGGATGGAGCGTGCAGCGCCCTCCAGCCGAACAATCGGCGCGCCGGGCGACAGGGCCGCTCCATCTTCTAGCAGGTTTGACACAACCACAGAGGTATCGATCAGCGACAGCGCATGTAGCGCCGCGTCCAGGCCCGCCAGTCGGCCTTCGGCGCGCGCAGTGATCACCACGGCCATCTGTGTTCCGGGCGCGATGGTGGCGTCTGTTGTGAGGTCACCCGCCCGGCCAAGATCCTCGGCAAGGGCGAGCCTAACGATCGGATCCAATATCACCGCCGGAAGTGGCGGAGGCGCCCCAGCGCTGTCATCGGTCCTGGTCATATCGATCGATCCTCAGGTGTTTGCCGGATCCAATTCCATGCCGTGTGCACCGGCTTGGGTACGAGGCGGGCCAATCGCAGATTTCCGATTGAACCCCCGTTCCGGGACCTCCGGTGCTTGGGGGTAGTCCTGCCGGAAGTGCCCACCAACGCTATGGGTCCGGACGAGTGCAGGTTCTGCGATGAGACGGGCAGCGACGAGAGCACTGGCTTGGCCATGGACGCGAACGGTCTCATCGATCCAGTCGATGAGGTCCGACAGTCCATCGCCGGTGCGGACCACACCGCAGGCATCTTGCATGCGGTGGCGCAAAGTCTCGAGGGTCTCGGCCGGGAGCTGTGGTGGGTCATCTGCCGTACCTTGGCCCGGATCTTCGAGCTGATCGTCACGCAATCGCCTGGCGATCCGCTCGGCGAACACCACCGCTTCAAGCAGGGAGTTGGAGGCGAGTCGGTTAGCCCCATGGGCGCCGGTCGAGGCGCATTCTCCACACACGGACAAACCTTCCAAAGTCGTCCGCCCCCAGAGATCGGAGACCACACCGCCCATATGGTAATGGGCTGCCGGTGCGACGGGTATCGGCTCTATTCTTGGGTCGAGCCCCGCCGCCTGACACGCCGCAAATACGGTTGGGAAATGCTCCGGAAAGGCTGCTCCGACCGCTTCGGTTGCGTCGAGGAAGGTGTCCCGTCCGGCAAGGCGCTCAGCTTGTATCGCGCGGGCCACCTCGTCCCGGGGCGCCAACTCTCCGGCCTGGTGGTAGCGCGTCATGAAGGTTGACCCGTCCGCATTCACGAGCCTTGCGCCTTCGCCGCGCAGGGCTTCGGTTGCCAGCGGGGCAGGGTCGACGCCCACATCCAATGCGGTGGGGTGGAATTGGACAAACTCCGTGTCCGCCACCAGCGCGCCGGCGGTCCAGGCCATGGCAAGTGCATCCCCGCGGGCGGCCCTGGGATTTGTGGTGACCCTGAAGAGCCCGCCTGATCCGCCTGTACAGAGCACGGTCTCCCTGGCCGTCAGTGTGACGCGCTCACCGCCTTTTCCGCCCTGTACGCCAGTGACCCCGGCGATCCGTCCGGCATCGTCGCGCAAAAGAGCAACAGCGCGGATGCCTTCCAACAGGGTGATGTGCTCGGCATTCCTGACTGCCGTTGCCAGAGCATCCATGATCGCCTTGCCTGCAAGATCGCCTGCGACCCTTGCAACCCGCGGCCTCGAATGGGCGGCTTCTAGGGACAGGACGAGATTGCCGTCCGGCGTCCGGTCGAACGGCACGCCGAGCTTGAGAAGGTCTTCGACGCGGGCGGCGCCTTCCTCGGCGATGAGATGTGCGACGACGGGGTCCACCAGCCCGGCGCCCGCGTTGACCGTGTCAGCGGCATGGGCGGCCGGGGTGTCCATCGGATCCAGCGCAGCAGCAATTCCGCCTTGAGCCCAGGCCGAAGAAGCGGCGGTTCCAATCGGTGCCGTCGAAACTATGGTGCAGGGGCGGGGTGCCAGCTTGAGGGCGAGGAAAAGCCCTGCCAATCCAGCGCCGACAATGAGGATGTCGGTGCCGGTTGGCGCTCTAGCGGGCTCGGTGTTGCTAGGGCGGTCCAGCATCAGGAAACCGGGACCGGTTCAGGCCGCCAGAATCGGACAGCATCGCGGTAAAGCTGGTCGTACCATCCCCCGGTCATCTCCGTTCCAGTAACAGTCGTCAGCGTGAAATGGTCAGGCAGGTAGGCCTCGACGGGAACGCCTTCTGTCCGTGAGCCTGTCACCTCGCTCCTGATCAACAGGAAATCGCCTTGGGTGATGACGCGGCACGATTGTTCCATGACCGTGGGGGTCTCATCATCGAAGCCGCAAAACTCGGTGCTGACGAACCGGCAGGCGCGCACACCCTCGTCGGCGGTCGCAGGGTCAATCACCATCTCCCCCGTGATTGTGCAGCCCTTGGTGGCGATATCTGTCCGGAACGCCCACTGGCCCGACGTGGCGTCTGCCCAAGCGGATGACACGGAAAGCGCCGCCGCGAAACCGAGGACCAGGATCAGGCCTAGGCTGATGCGCTTCATGCCCGAGCTGCCGGTCATGAGGTGGCTCCGGCATCTCGCGTGAACGCACTTGGATGTACACCGTGGGAGACGAGGCTGCCGGTCATACGTTGGCTACTGTGCATGGTGAGCACGAAATTATCGGGCCAGTACGAGTCGGTTGCTGGCCCCTCGATGAATTCCTCGATCGCGGATGTTACCATGACCCGGTCGTCCGTTCGGCGCGCAACGCAGGATTGGCGAACGGTCCAGGACACGCTCGGGCATTCCTGGCGCGCCGTCAGTTCGCACGTGAACACGCCGGGCTCTTCCGTTGGCTGAAACCGGGCGACGCCGCCGAAAGAGCAATCATCGTAGGTCCAACTCTTGAAGGACCAGTTGCCGGCAAGTTGGGGGCTGGGTGCTCCGTCGGCAAAGGCTATACCGCCGAACGGGAGCACCAAGAAGAGCGCTACAAGAAAACCGGCTCTGATGGTCATGAAATTCCAGACTCCGCGCGTCGGAACTCGACAGGCGCCGACACGGCCGACACAAGAGAGCCGAACATGCGTTGGGCGTTCTGGATCGTCAGGGCGAAATTGTCTGGAACGTAGGTGAGTTGAAGCCCGTCATGCTGCATTTTCGATTCCAGCATTTCCTCGATTTGCGAGCGAATGGAGACCTGATTGCCGAACCGGCGCGCTTCGCATGATTGCCGTACGAGGGATCGTCCCCAGAGTGAGCACACCTCCATTGCCGTCAACTCGCAGCCATAGACGCCGTCTTCCGCCGCGGGCGTGAGCCGCATGGTGCCCGACATCAGGCATTGGCCACCGCGATAGGTCGACGTTTGGAAGGTCCAGGCGCCTAGCACATCGGATGGATCGGCGACGTCAGCCTGGGCCGGAGCCGTGGTGAGCAGCACGGCAACCAGCGCGCCTGTCACGGATTTCAGCCTCAACGCGCTCTGCCCCAGTCTATTCCGTACGGTCGCCATCATCTGCAGGGTCTCCAAAAGGCGGTCTGGTCTACCGCTCCAGAGAGGGTGGCGACCCCGGTGCCGATTTCAAGGCCGGATTATTGCAGGGCTATGGCCGTTTCCACCATGGGGATATCCATTGGTGCAAGGCCGGTTTCAAATGCAAGTGGTGTCGTCATCTTGGGCAAGGCCAACATTGCATCAATCGCCGCCTTCGCCCGGACCCGCACGTCCTCGTCAATCTCGATTTCGTGCTTCATCTCCCGCAGGCAATCGAGAATGTTCTCAAGTGTGATCCGTTTCATGTGCGGGCACAGATTGCAGGGTCGCACAAACTCGACACCCGGGTTTTCACCGGCCACATTGTCACTCATCGAGCACTCGGTCAGCAGCACCACCTTCGCAGGTTGCTCGTCCCGTACATAATTGGCGAGCGCAGCGGTGGAGCCAGCGAAGTCTGCTGCTTCGAGCACATCAGGCGGACATTCGGGGTGCGCCAGGATAACTACGCCGGGATAGGCATCGCGCAGGTCGTCCACATCGTCACCAGTGAAGAGTTCGTGCACCTCGCACGCGCCGGGCCAGGTCATGATCCGGATATCGGTCTGGGCAGCAACGTTCTTGGCGAGGTACTGGTCGGGCACCAGTATCACCGTGTCGGTGTTCCACTCCTTTGCGATGGCCTCGACGACCTGGGCCGCGTTTGAACTGGTGCAGGTAATATCGCACTCGGCTTTCACGTCCGCGGTCGTGTTCACATACGTGACCACCGGATAGTCTGGATAGCGTTCCTTGATCAGGCGTACGTCCTCGCCCGTGATCGATGCAGCGAGTGAGCAGCCCGCGCGCGTGTCGGGGATGAGGACGGTCTTGTGCGGGGCAAGGATCTTCGAGGTCTCTGCCATGAAGTGCACGCCGCCCTGGACGATGACATCGGCGTCTGTATTGGCCGCTTCGCGCGCCAGTTGGAGGCTGTCGCCCCGAAAGTCGCCGACAAGACGGAAAATATCAGCCGTCATGTAATTGTGGGCTAGGATGACAGCGTTCCTGGCCACCTTGAGCCGGTTGATCTCCGCGACCAGCGGTGCAATCGCCGGCCATTCTGCAGGCGTCACGAAATCCTTCACGAGGGGATAGAGCCCGTCGGTTTCAGCCCGAACGGCATCGTCATAGGCCAAACCACGGGCTTCCAGCGTCGCAGGCCCTACACTTGGCATTGGGGTTGGACATCCGGGCCCAGCATCAATCAAACGCGCCATTCTCGCCTCCTCGTCTCTTCCTCTGCAACTTATGCTCGATATGAGCATAATATGGGTATGCTGATAGCGGATACAAGATCCGACTACCCATTCAGGGGAGTTTATCGCCTCTGCGAACTTATGCGCAGATTGAGCAAAACGCAGTTAGCGCATCAAACCCTGAAAAGCAAGGCAAACATCGACCCTCTGACACCGTTCGCTGGTGTCAACGCCCATTCCAATTGCGCACTGTCGCGTGACTGACTAGTCCGGCAGACCTGCGTATCAGTGACGGGAGCAAATTGTGGCGTCTTCATTCAGCATCGGGACCGGCCGCCTCTTGCTCGGCCTCTATTTCATCCTGCCCGGGCTCATGAAGGTGGGCGATCCAGCCGGGACCATCGCCTATATGGAGAGCCATTCCATCCCCCTGGCCGGGCCGCTGATGTGGGTGGCTGCAGCGGCCAATCTTGCCGGTGGCGTTCTTCTCGCTTCGGGCCGGTATGTCCGCTGGGTGTCCTATGCCTTTGTTTTGTACGTCCTGATCGTGAACGCGCTGCTGCATGACTTCTGGACGATGGAAGGGGACGAAGCGGCGCGGGAAACCCAGAACTTCATAAAAAACATGGGCATCGCTGCAGGCCTCCTGACTCTGGCAGGATATGCGCCCAACCGTGTGCCATCGCTCACCGGCTGGTGGCGGAGCGATGCCGCCGTTACAGGCCTTACGACCTGAGCCGGCCATCACCGATTCAAACCTCCGGGATGCCCGCCCGGGCCAATTCATCGGCCCGCTCGTTGCCCGGCTCCCCAGCGTGTCCCTTCACCCAGACCCATTCGATCTGATGGCGTGCGCAGGCGGTGTCGAGCGCCTGCCAAAGGTCCTTGTTCTTCACGGGCTTCTTCGCCGCAGTCTTCCAGCCATTTCGCTTCCAGCCGTGGATCCACTTCGTGAGCCCGTCCTTCACATACGTGCTGTCCGTGTGCAGCCGCACCGCCGATGCGTCTTTCAGTGCGTTCAGCGCTTCGATGGCTGCCATCAGTTCCATGCGGTTGTTGGTGGTCGACGCCTCACCGCCGCAGAGTTCCTTCTCATGCCCGCCTACCTTTAGGAGCACGCCCCAACCGCCGGGGCCGGGATTGCCGCTGCACGCCCCGTCGGTCCAGATGTCCACAGTATCCGCCATTACCGATCCCTCCTGTCCTCACCCTTCACCGGAAACGTCACCGCGCGCAGCCAAGATCCGGGTTTCAAGCGCCATAGTCTCCCGGCCCCGCAACGGACCTGTGAAAGCGCAGTCGTTGGGCATAGTCGAGGGGGTTCTTTGGCTTCACAAGCGCGTCGGCAGGCGTCTCCGACCAGTCCACGAGCCGGGTCAGAAAAAATCGAAGCGCTGCCCCCCGTGCAAGCACAGGCAAGGCAGTCCGCTCTTCTGCCGTCAGGGCGCGAATGCTCTCATAGCCCGCCACGAGGGCCGCTCCCTTCGAATAGTTGAACTGGAGCCCGGTGGCCCAGCCTCCTTCCTCAAAAGCCCAGGCGTTCAGGCATACCGCCAGATCGTAGGCCAGCACATCGGTGCAAGCGAAATAGAAATCGATGGCGCCGGTGAAGTCGTTGCCTAGGAAGAAAGCGTTGTCTGGAAAGAGGTCCGCGTGGATCGTTCCCCGGGGCAGGGCGGCTGCTACCGGCCGCGCCTCCGATATTGCTGCCAGATCGCCGTCGATTTCTGCGGCAAGCCCTGTCTCGAGCGTTTCCGCATCGCTCGCCCTGCCGTACCAGAGCTGCGGCCAGGACGCGGGGCCCAGACCGTTCTCTCGCACCATGCCGAAATCGCACAACGCGCCATGCATACGCGCCAATCCCGCGCCGACGCTCCGGCATTGGCGCACCGAGGGGGTCCGCGGGCTGATACCATCGAGGAATGTGACCAGCACAGCCGTCCGCCCAGCCAGGGGCCGTAGCATCGCCCCGTCGGTCCCGGCGACGGGCTCTGGACAAGGAAAGCCGGCGCCGGCCAGGTGCCGCTTCAAGGCCATGAAGTACGGAAGGTCTTCAGGATCGGCGCGGCGCTCAAACAGTGTGAGGATGAACCGACCAGCCTCTGTCTCGAGATAGTAGTTCGAATTCTCCACGCCCTCGGCGATGCCTTTGAAGGCCCGGGCCTGTCCCAACGCGTAGTGGGAGAGAAAGCCGTCAAGCTGCGCGTCATCGACCTGGGTATAGACCGCCATACCCGTTGCATAGGCGCGTTCCCCCGCCAGCGAAAGCGGGGTGGGCTAGATTGCAACGCCAACGGCTTCGTTCAGGCTGACGTTTCCACCCATTGGTCGCGCTGTAATGTTCGGCCCATGAGCAAGAAGTGCAGCGCGGCCCACAGCAGGAACAATGCGCCAAGCGATACGCCCCACCGCACGCCGACCCGCCGAGCCGGCGCGCAATAGCTCGTATTCTGAGCTGCTGCCGCCTCCAGCGCTTCGCCGGTGAGCGCGCCATCACGTCCGTCCCTCACCGCTTTCAGCGATGCTTCGAGCGCGCCACAGTCCGACAGCGATAGCGGCGCGTCGAGGCTGGCTAATTCCCGTTTGCTGAATTGATCGGACATCCACCCCACGACTGGCGGTCCGGCACCATAGCCAATGAGGTTGACCACAAACAGCATCAGCGCCGCCGCCGTCGCCCGCATGCGCGGCTCAACCAGCTTCTGGGTCACCGAAAACATCGGCGCGAGGTAGGAGTATCGGAGCACAGCTCCGACCGCGAGCAAGGGAACAGCAATCCAGATCGCCGTCGCCCCCGATGAGAAGGCGAGAGTGTTGTAGCCGAGGATCATCAACGGCACGCATAGGGTCATGCCCAGGGCTGGCAGCCAGCTATCGGAGTTGGGATGGCGCGCCCGCACCCGGTCTGCCACGATGCCCGAGGCGATGGTGCCCACTCCGGCTGCCAGTCCTAACACACCGCCATAGAGCAGGGCGGCATCGAAGAGTTCCAGGCCGTGCACGCGGATCCAGAAGGGTGCAATGAACTGGCCGATCCCGTAGCCAGCGAAAGACGCCATCGCACCCCCCAGCGAGACATGCCAGAATGCGGCATTCCGAGACAGGAGGCCGAACACGGCAAAGGGAGACGGTTTCTCCCGTTGCGCGGCTGCGGCCGCGCCACCGGGATCGGAATAACCCCTCGGCGGCTCCTTGACGGTGAGTTTGAAGATAACGGCGCCAAGCACCCCGGGCAGACCCATCCAGATGAAGGCATCACGCCAGTTAAGCCCATCCTGGTTTGCGATCCAGGCGCCGCCAACCGCCGCAATCATGGAGCCGACCGGGATGCCCAGCGCAAATATGCCAAGGGCAGATGATCGTTTCTCCGGCGGGAAATAGTCGGAAATGAGAGAGTGTGAGGGCGGCGAGCAACCAGCCTCTCCAATGCCGACACCCACCCGGGCAAGAGCAAACTGAAATGTGTTCTGGGCCAGCCCACAAAGAACCGTCATGCCGGACCAGGCGGCCATGGCAATGGAGATGATCCACGTCCGCGACCGCCGCTCGGCCAGCATGGCGAAGGGAATGCCGAGGACCGTGTAGAGCAGGGCAAAGGCCAACCCGGAGAGCAGTCCGATCGCGGTGTCAGACAGCCCAAACGTCTCGCGGATCGGTTCGCCGAGGACGCCAATCAAAGTCCGGTCGATGAAGTTGAACGTGTAGACGACGATCAGGGCGAACAGCACGTATGCGCGGTAAGCCGCAGAGCCATAGCCTTCTGATGCAGCAGAAGCGCCGCTGGCGGTGTTTTGCGTGCTTTCACGGGTGTGCCCGCGGCTCGATACGCTTGTGTCAGTCATCTCAAACTCCCTTCGCCTGGGCCGACTGGACGTCCTTCACGAAGGTCGAACTCGTGATCACAAAGAACACTCCGGCCAGCGAGAACAGCAGTGTCGCGTAAGCGCAGGCCCAACGGATACCCACGGCTTTCGCTTCAAGACACGCGCCAAGAAGCGCCTCGCTGAGGTCTGGGTCTGTTAGGCTGCAATTGGCCGTGATTTCACCCGCAAACGCGCTGGCTGCGATCCAGTCATTGGTGATCTGATCAGCGATCAGTCCGAATGTGGGCGGGCCGACGCCGTATCCGATGAGGTTCACGATGAAGAGGAAGATCGCGACCGACGTTGCCCGAACCCTCAGCGAAACAACTGCTTGAGAGATGTTATACTGGGCGCCGAGGTAGGTGTACTGCAGCAAGTTCGCGGCAATCATCGTGACCACCAGGACGGGCACCGCCATGGTGACGAAACCGGTGAAGTAGAAGGGTCCACATAGGATCAGCGCGATCCCGGGCACCCAGCAGGCGGCCGTTCCGGAGAACCTGTTGGCCCGCTCGGTCAACCACCCACCTAGGAAAGCGCCGACCGATCCCGCGATCCCGAAGATCGCCATGAATTGGATCGCGGTTTCGCCAGCCGTATAGCCATGAGTGTACTGGATATGCAGCGGCGCGAAGCCCGTCAGCGAATAGCCGGCAAATGCGCAGATCGTAGACGCAAGCGTCACTAGCCAGAACGTTCGTTTGGAGATGACCTCCGACAAAGCGTCAGTAAAACTGGCCCGCTCCGGCTTCGCAGCGCCCGGCGGGTCGGAATAACCCCGCGGCGGTTCCTTGATGCTGAGAAGCACGAGCAGCCCGATGAGGACTCCCGGCGCGCCGACGTAGATGAAGGCCTCTCGCCAAGTGAAATTCTGGATCATCCACCCGCCGCCAACCTGGGCCAGAACCCCGCCAGCGGTGATACCAACGGCGTAGATCCCAAGCGCGGTCGGCCGCGCAACGGGCTTGTAATAATCAGAGATCAGGGAGTTTGCTGGCGGCGTACATCCAGCCTCGCCCACCCCGACCGCTAGCCGAGCAAGCAGTAGCGTCACAAACCCTGTCGTGAAGCCACACGCAACCGTTGCAGCCGACCAGAGGATCACACAGACGCCAATGATCCGGACGCGGCTCACCCGCTCCGACAGGCTCGCAATCGGAATGCCGAGCAGGGTATAGAAGAGGGCGAAGCCGAGGCCCGATAGGATGCCGAACTGGAAGTTTGTAAGGCCAAATTCATCGATGATCGGGCGGCCGACAACAGAGATTAGGATCCGGTCTATGAAATTGAAGGTGTAAACGACGGTCAGCGTGAGCAGAACGTATGTCCGATAGCCTAAGCTGCCGAAGCTTTGCCCGTCGCTCCCACCACGCACTGCCGCATCGGCACCATTCGCCGTAACGTCCGTCATTCCGTTTCCTCCCAAACGTCCCCGCACAACCCATTGGCTTCAGATGCGGTGTGGCGTTTGTCACTTGTTTTCTTGCGACCGTAACGTGCGTTGCGGGCCGGGCAAGAGCTTTCGCACGGGCATCTGTACGCCAGCAGCCGCTAGCCACGGTTGACCCCCTCAAATCAGGCCGTTCGCCTTGAAGCTCGTGACCCCATTCCGTCCGGCAATTAGATGATCGTGAACGGTGATATCGATGGCGTCGAGCGCGTCGATGATCGTCCGTGTAACATCGATATCGGCCCGCGAAGGGGTCGGATCACCGGAGGGATGGTTGTGTACGAGGATCACTGCGCTTGCGGCCAATTCGATCGCCCGCCGCGCGATTTCACGGGGGTAGACCGGCGCGTGGTCCACCGTACCAAGCCCCAGGAGCTCATCGGCCATGAGCTGGTTCTTGCGGTCGAGGAACAGGACGCGGAACTGCTCACGTGTTTCGTGCTGAAGCTGGGTCCGGACATAAGTGCTCAGGACCGACCAGGACGAGATAACCGGCTTGGAGGCGATTTCCTCCCGTGCGATCCGGCCGTGCATATCCTGTACGGTCTTTAGATAGGCCGCAGCGGTTTCACCAATTCCCTCGACTTTCACGAGATCCTTCGGCTCGGCCGCAAAGATCCCCGACAGGCTCCCAAATCGCGCGAGCAGTGCTTTCGCAACCGGCTTCACATCCCGGCGCGGGATAAACGCAAAGAGCAGCGCTTCCAGCAACTCGTAGTCTTCGAGCACCGACGGGCCCCGTGAAAGCAGCTTGCCCCGCAACCGGTCCCGGTGACCCATCCAGTGGGGCTTTGTCTTCATTGGCCGTTCGGTCACAGGAAGACCATTAGCCGACCCATCCGATCAGGTTTGCCTGAGCGTGTGGGGGGTGTGCAGCCCCGTAGGCGAGCCTGTGAAGATCTCGACGCCGTCTTCGGTCACCCCCACCGAGTGCTCATACTGCGCAGACCATTGCTTGTCCCGGGTCACCGCTGTCCAACCATCGGAGAGGATGACAGCCTTCTCCTTGCCGAGGTTCAGCATGGGCTCGACCGTGAAAAACATGCCCGGCTGGAGCTCGGGAAATTCGTCATACTCGCGCTTGCGCACCACGCGGCCCTGTTCGTTGCGCACATATTGCGGCCAGGCGTGGACCACGTTTGGCTCATCATGGAAGAGTTGGCCAAGGCCATGGCCGCAGAAATCGTCGACCACCGAAAGGCGAGACTTTTTAGCCACCTCCGAGATAGCCATCGCGATATCGGCCACCCGTGCACCGGGCTTGATGGCATCGATTCCCGCCATCATCGCCGTATAGGTCGCGTCCATCAGGCGCTCATGCTTCCGCTTTGGCGTCCCCGCCACATACATCCGGCTATGGTCGCCATGCCAGCCGTCGAGAATGAGCGTCACGTCGATATTTGCAATATCGCCATCCTTGAGCGTCCGGGGCCCGGGAATGCCGTGGCAGATCACATGGTTGAGGGAGATGCAGGACGCGTGGGTGTAGCCACGGTATCCGATGGTGGCCGACTGGGCGCCGTGGTCCATCACGAAATCATAGATCAGCCGGTCGAGATACTCAGTCGTCACCCCCACCTTGACTTCCGGCACCAGCATATCGAGGCAGGCCGATACCAGTTGTCCCGCCCGGCGCATGCCTTCGAAACCCTCCTCGCCATGGGTCCGGATCTCGCCGGTCCGCATGGGAATAATGAGGTCGGTATCGGCAGTGTCGATAGAGGAGGAAGACGGCATGGGACGGATCGTTTCTTGTTGTCTCAATCGGTTGTCGAGCTGGGGCACGGAAGACGTAACCCATGTCCAGCCCAACACCCTCAGGGGCCTACCTGGAGCGGTATAGCTCCGGGCCAGGGGAGCGCGCTGCGCACCCGTATATCAGTCGTGCTCACATGGCAGTCATACACCAGAACGTCCACCCCTGCATCCGCCGCCGCCTTGAGCCCCGCATGATAGGTCGGATCGAGATCCTCGGCCGTCTCGAAGCGTGCACAGTCCGACCGCTGCACGATAAACAGCATCACCGCCCGGTGCCCCTCCTTCACCATCTCTGCGAGCTCCACCAGGTGCTTGGCTCCCCGGCTGGTCACGCTGTCAGGAAACTCCGCAAGCCCGGGCGACCGCATGAGGTGGCAATTCTTCACTTCGACATAGGTCAGCCCCGCGTCTGAGCGCTCAAGCAGGATATCGATCCGCGAGTTGACTCCGTACTTCACTTCCCGCTGCAACGTCTCGAAACCCTGCACTTCCGCGATGGTCCCATTCCGAATGGCTTCTTCGGCCAGCCGGTTCGGATTGTTTGTGTTGATCGCCACCAATCCGCCATCGGCTTCGACCAGCTCCAGCGTGTATTTGAGTTTCCGCTTCGGATTATCCGAGGCTGAGAGCCAGACCCGGCTTCCGGGCGCTTTGAGCCCCATCATCGATCCGGGATTGGGGCAGTGCGCGGTTACAGCACCTCGGCCGTCCTCCAGAACAACGTCGGCGAGGAACCTGTTGTAGCGTTTGACCAGTTTGGCGGGGATGAGAGGCGGAAGGTCCATAAGCTTCCCTTAGGCCCATTCGTTGGTATGGTGAAAGAAAACGAGTAAACCTGGAGGAAACCCCATGGCCGATACGGCGCACCCTACCTTGCAATCTGCAATCGACGTCCGCCCCATCACGCCCGCGATCGGGGCCGAAATCCACGGCATCGACCTGGCCGCCGTCAACGACGCCGATATTGCGGCCATCCGAGCCGCCCTGTTGAAGCATCATGTGCTCTTCTTCAGGGATCAGGATATCGGCCGTTCCGAGCATATCGCCTTTGCCGCCGCATTCGGCGATCTCGAAGTCCATCCCGCCACCCCGAAAGACCAACCCGACCCCGAGGTGCTTCGCATCGCCCATGGGCCGGGCTCCAAAGGCTCGGAAAACATGTGGCACTCCGATGTCACGTGGCGCGAATGCCCATCTCTAGGCTCGATCCTGCGTGCAATCGAATTACCGCCCGTCGGCGGCGATACCCTCTTTGCGAATATGAACCTCGCCTACGAACGCCTCGATGAAGCGACCCGCGAGCAGGTTTCGGGTCTCACCGCCGTTCACGACATCGCCCGTGTCTTTGCCAAACGTCTTGGTAAGCGCGCTGAAGACCTTCATGATAAATTCCCGCCCATGGAGCACCCCGTTGTACGCTCCCACCCAGAGACAGGCATTCCCATCCTATATGTGAACGGGGGCTTCACCTCCCACATCGAGGGGATGGACCGAGACGAGAGCGATGCCTTGCTCCAGAGGCTGTTCCGCGCGGCCGCTGAACCGGAAATCCAGTGCCGGCTCCGCTGGGCGCCCGGCACGCTGGCTTTCTGGGACAACCGCACCTGCCAGCACTATGCTGCGTCGGACTATTTCCCTGAAATCCGCATCATGGAGCGTGTCACCATTGCAGGCGACCGTCCCTTTTACAGGGCGGCTGCCTGACGCTTGAGCCCTTTGCAGCAAAGGGGTAGGGCGCTGGAAACGCGTGTTTTAGAAGAGATAGACCCCGTGACCAGCACCCGCCCATCCCCAACCGCTGCTGTACTGCTGATCGGGGACGAACTCCTGTCCGGCCGGACCCGGGACATCAATCTCCAGCAGATCGCGAGCTTCCTGGCTCCGCTGGGAATCCCGGTGAAGGAAACCCGCATCGTGTCCGACGACCAGCCGGCCATTGTCAGCGCCGTCAACGCGCTCCGGGCGGCCTACACCTACGTCTTCACCACAGGCGGCATCGGTCCCACCCATGACGATATCACCGCCGACGCCATCGCTGCCGCCTTCGGCGTCGGTATCTCCGAGCACCCCGAGGTCATGGCCTTCCTCACCCAGCGCTATGCCGAGATGAAGACCGAATTCACCCAGGCCCGCCGCCGGATGGCCCGCATCCCCCATGGCGCGAGCCTTGTGGCCAATCCGGTGTCCGGTGCACCGGGCTTCCAGATGGAGAATGTCTTCACCCTCGCCGGTGTCCCATCCATCGCCTTCGGCATGCTTCAGGACATCGGCCACCGGCTCGAAAGCGGCGCCGTGATCGGGTCGGTCACGGTCCGGGGCAGGGGCCTTCGAGAGGGGGATATCGCCGAAGCCCTGGGCCGCCTGGATGAGGCGATGCCGGAGGTCAGTCTCGGCTCCTATCCCTGGTTTCGCTCCCTCGACGATAGCGGCGTCCAGATCGTCGCCCGAAGCACCGATGGTGACGCGCTTACCAAGGCCGAAGCGGCGATCAGGGACATGGTGACCGCTGCGGGTGTCACGCCAGAGCGTATCGACGACCCAGCCAAATGACCGATCCCCGTCGGGCGCCTGTGCGGGCATGGTATATAGCCACCCCCACGCTCGCCACGGCCGCTACCCTGACCGTCACGCTCCACATAGCGATCCACTGGACCCGCCACCACGCCGGCGTCCACCTCCTCGATTTCCAACTCACAGGCGACAGCGCCAGGGCGCTCCTTACCGACCTCGCAAACGTTCCCGGCGCCACAGATACCCATTTCTGGATCACAGCGGCGCTCGATACGCCTTACGCGCTCGCCTACGGCGCCCTCGTTGCCGGGCTTTGCGCCCGTTATGCGCCGAGCCGTCCAGCGCTCTACGCCGCCGCGGCTTTCCTCGGAGCAGCGTGCGACCTCGCCGAGAACGCCCTGCACATCCTCGCCCTCACCGGAACGGCCGATCTCCTCAGCCTCAAACCGCTCTTCACCCCCACCAAGTTCGCCCTCATCGCCCCCGCCTCAGCCCTCGCCACCTGGCTCTGGGCCCGGTCGGTGTTCGGGAGGGCGTGAGCCTGCGCGACCTCGGCATCAAGCCGGGGCCGTACTTCGGGGGAAAAATGCTCACCATTACACCGTTGAAGTCAGTTTCCTGTCATCAGCAAAGGCGCACCCCCCCCTCATGCCTCAATCCCGGCAATCGCCCGGTGTACGTCACTCACCACCACCGAGCCCTCGCCCACAGCGCTAGCCACCCGCTTCACAGAGCCCGTCCGCACATCGCCGACAGCGTAGACCCGCGGCCAACTCGTTTCATAGCGTGACGGCATCCGGTCCAGCGTCCATCCCGCCTTGACGAGCTCCAGATTGCCCACATCCGGCCCGGTTTTCAGGAAATCCCGCCCATCTCGCGCCACCGTCTCCGGCAGCCACCGGGTGAACGGCGCAGCCCCGATGAACAGGAACACAAAGCCCGTCTGATAGGTCGTCTCTTCTCCGCTCACCGCATCGACAAACGTCGTCGCCACAAGCCGATCAACGTCCGAATCGGCACCCTCCAGACCGTGCAAGGCCTTGATCTCCTGCTGGGGGTGGAGGTGGATGTTCGGCGTCTCCTCCAGCCGTCGCACCAGATATTCAGACATGGTCTCCCGGATATCGGCCCGCCGATAGACCACATGCACCGCCGCAGCCGTTTGCGCGAGGAATACGGCCCCCTGGCCAGCCGAGTTTCCGGCCCCGACCACGGCCACCTCCTGGCCGCCGCAAAGCTGCGCCTCCATGGGTGTCGCACCATAGTAGATCCCGCGCCCCTCGAACCGGTCGAGATTCGGGATCGGAAGCCGCCGATATTGCGCCCCGGTCGCCACCACCACAGCCCGTGCCTTCAGACGCCGGCCATCCTCCAGCCCCAGGCAGTAGATCCCACTGTCGTCGCGGTCGAGCGTGGCCGCCTTCACCGGCGAGGCGATGCGCACCCCGAACTTCTGCGCCTGTATCGATGCCCGCTCGGCCAGCTCCCGCCCGGATACCCCCGTCGGAAAGCCAAGATAGTTCTCGATCTTGGACGACGTCCCGGCCTGCCCACCCGGCCCCTCGGTATCGAGCGTCAGCACGCTCAGCCCCTCCGACGCCGCGTAGACCGATGCAGCCAGTCCCGCCGGTCCTGCCCCCACCACAATCACATCGGCCGCTGCCCCATCGGGCAGAAGGTCGAGCGCAAACGCCTTCGAGATATCATTCACCGATGGCTGCACCAGCACATCCGCCCTGCCGCGCAGGATCACCGGAAGCTGGTCTTCCGAAAGCGCCCGTTGCTCCAACAGGGCCCCGGCTGCGCCATCGGTCTCAGGATCCAGCCAGGCGTGCGGGATGCCATGCTTGCTCAGGAGATCGCGCGCAGCGAACACGAGCCGGTCCTGGGCCGCCCCGATCACCACAGTGCTGGCATCGCCCCGCGCCCGGCCAAACTCCCGCCGCGCCGTCAGCACGCTGACAAACACATCCGACAGTGCAGAGTTCTCCACCAACAGCTTCTGAAACTGCTCGAACGGGATATGAAGCACCTCGCCCGCCACCCCCATCTCCGTCCGCGCCAGTGCTGCCTGTCCTGTCAGCACAGTGATATCGCCCGCAAACTGGCCCCGCTCCATATAGCCGACCCGTTTGCTGCCGCCCGTCGTCTCCACAAAGATGTGCGTCTCCCCAGAAAGGGTCACCAGCGCGTCGGACTGGGCCGTCCCCTCGGCGGTCAATACCTCTCCGGCGGCATGCGCGCGCACCGCGCCATAGTGCATGAGCTGGCTGAGTTCTGTATCGGAGAACGTGTAATTCACATTTGCAGGGGGCGTGGTCATCACCGTCTCCTTATCCAACCCAGGTTGATCCCGTACGCGCCTCGCCCACACCCATCCAGACCAAGTCCGCCCTTGGAATAGGCGACGGGAGCAGTAAGACTGTGGCCATCCATACGAATAGGGGAGGAGAATGACTATGGCCGAGGATCTGGTTCTCGTTGAAAGGCACGATGCGGTGGCCCTTGTCACCCTCAACAGGCCCGATGCCCTGAATGCGCTCAGCCGTGCCCTGCGCGCGGCCATCGTTGACACCTTCACCACCCTCGCCGCCGACACAGACATCCGGGCGGTGGTCCTGACCGGGGCAGGGCGCGCTTTCACAGCGGGGGTTGACCTCAAGGAGGCGGGCGAGACCGGCTTCGCCCTTGGTGCCGACGGCGGCAGTATCGACCTCAACGAGGCGATCAGCGCTTATCCCTGGCCAATCGTCGGCGCGATCAATGGGTTTGCGATCACCGGCGGCTTCGAGCTCGCCCTCATGGCGGACGTCCTATTGGCGTCCGAGAATGCTAAATTCGCCGACACCCATGCCCGGGTCGGCATCATGCCCGGCTGGGGGCTCTCCCAACGCCTGCCAAGGCTGATCGGTATTTCCCGCGCAAAGGAACTCAGCTTGTCGGGCAACTTCCTCGACGCCGAGACCGCCGAACGCTGGGGCCTGATTAACCGCGTCTATCCCGCCGATGAACTCGTCCCAGCGGCCCTTGCCCTCGCAAAGACCATGACCGAGTGCGATCCCGTCATGTCCAAGCAATACAAATCCATGATCGATGACGGCTTCGGCATGACCTTCTCAGACGCCATGACCGAAGAGGTCCGCCGCAGCAGCGCCCACGCAGCCGGCGTCAGCGCCGCGGCTGTTGAAGCCGCCCGCCAGGCCGTCACCGCTCGCGGCCGTGAGGTCAACTGATCGCCCGCGCCCACTGATCGATGTAGGAAAACTCTGAACTTATCCTCCCTCGCAGCGGTGCGGGGGAGGATTTTCTTTTGGCCAGCGCGAAAATATTTTCCTCGGTAAATCAACGAGCAAGGCGCGCGGGCGGGGGCTCGGAACCCGCAAGCGGCCAAGGATCGGGCCGTTTTTCCCCCGCCCTTATCCGACCGGTTTGCCGCCCGGCTATACTTGCCGGCAATGAATGCTGAAACGTTGCGATATGCCCAGGCCATGGTGCCGCCGGTCTTCTGGCCGGTGCTGTGGCTGTCGTTCTA
>JBCDLC010000045.1:0-21210 GCA_038745855.1 Pseudomonadota bacterium
GCAAACCGTTCGGATGCAGTTGGGTTAGGTGCATCAGGGTTTGGAAGCCGCTTCGGGCAGCCGCGGCATTCAAGGGCGATGGTTGCTGGCAACAGCACAGCCATGGCCTCTGCTTTGGGCGAGCAGGAAACAAATCGGATTCGCAGAGGTCACCTGATCTCCGCCGATCCGTCCGCCACGCCCTGATAGGGGCGCCAGACGGCGGAATATTATCATCAAAGCACCGGACGCGCACCCGCGCGGGCCGGACAAACGTGCTGGCCGCAACGCCGAACGCCCTGATACGTCGAAGTCACCTCAGCCAGCCTGGTCAGCTACGGTTCTTCGTCTTCTTCCCGGACCTGTCCTTTTTCGCGGCCTTTGACTTCAGCTCTTTCTTGTCCTTCGGCCGGTCTTTCTTCTTCTTCGTCTTGTCCTTCGCCTTTTCGGCGGACTTCGTTTTCACCTTGCCCGGCGCGCCAGCGTCCGCCTCGAGGTCCGTCCCCGTCAGCTTCGCGAGAATCTCGACAAACGCCCCCCGGCGCGACTTTGGCAGCGCAGCGAGCAGCGCAAGATCTGCATCCCGAACGGCCGGTGCGGCAATATCCAGGGCTTGCCGGCCGCGCGCGGTGAGCGCCACAGCCTTTGCCCGTGCATCGGTTTGTGACTGGGTACGGACGATCAAACCGCTATCTTCCATCCGCTGCACCATATCCGCCAAGGTCGACCGGTCGATCCCGGTTGTATCAACCAGCCGCGACTGGCTCGCGCCTTCGGCCTCTGCCACAGCGGCCAGCACGGAGAATTGGCGCAGAGTGATACCGGCCGCCTTCAGCGCCGGCGCCGATTTGATCGATGCAACCTGCTGCGCCCGGTGCAGCAAGTGGCTCGGGGACGCATTCAGAACGAACCCGCCCATCGCCATGAAGTCATTGTCTGCCATATTCGCCCTCGCCCGCCTTCAGCTATATGTCTGTCCCGACACCCGTCCCCCTGACGTTTGGGGGCTGACCGTAGGCGGATCAACTTATTTCTCTCAACAGGGAGCGTGAAAATCGATGGCCGACTGCGTGGCTCACGAGTTTGAAGACAAGATCCCCGACGGGGATGACCGGGTGCGGAAGGTTTGCCGGATCTGCGGCTTCATCGCCTACGAGAACCCCAAGATCGTCGCTGGCTCGGTCGTAACGGCCGATGACGGACGAATTCTCCTGTGCAAACGGGCAATCGAACCGAGGAAAGGGTTCTGGACCCTGCCGGCAGGCTTCATGGAACTGAATGAAAGCGTCGCTGAAGGCGCCGCGCGGGAGGCCAGGGAAGAGGCAAATGCCGACATCGAGATCGAAGGCGTCCTTGCGATCTATGACGTACCGCGCATCTCCCAGGTCCAGATCATGTTCCGCGCCAGGCTGATGTCGGACATTTCGCCTGGCCCCGAAAGCCAGGAAGTCGGGCTCTATGAATGGAAAGATATTCCGTGGTCAGAACTCGCCTTCCCAACGGTCGTGTGGGCGCTGACCCACTATGCCGAGACCCGCAACAAGCCCCTCGGTGCGCCCTCTCTCAACCCGCAGGGAACAGACCACCTCACGCGCTAGCGCTGGCTTCCGGGGCTTGTGCAGCGTCCATCTCCGCATCGGTCTTGCCCAGCCATTTCAGCGTGTAAGGCACGTTCAGGGCACCAAAGATCATGGTGATGACCATATTGCCCAGCTTCCAGTTCGCCCAAACGCCCTGGGCATCGTTCTCTCCAAAGCCGAAGCCTGCAAAACTGTACGCCTCGCAAGGGGCAATCTGTATGCCGAAAATCGGCAGGCACTGCTCAGTGATCGGGGCAAAGGTCCGCCAGAGATATTCATTCCAAACGGCCATCGCGATGAAGAAAAGCCCCCAACGGATCGACAAGGTCCGCCACGCCCGGCGCGGCAGATCGAAGACGGTCTTGAACATCTCCCGCCAGATATTCTGCCCAAAGAGCAACGGAATAAAGATCAGGCTCGCCAGGAACAGCTGCTGGATCGTCACCTTCACATAAAGGAAAGCCTCGTTTTGCGCGACGATACCCAAAGTGCCGAACACACCAACGATCAGGGAAGAGACAATCAGGAAAAGCGGGATTGGCTGCCGGCTCAAAAGCTTCTGTCCAATGATCCCGACCGTCAGCACAATCAGCGCTCCGGTCGCCCAGAAAAGCGCCGTCTTCGCACTCACAAGCCCCTCAGCCGGCGCCAGGATGCGGAGCCCATTATAGATCAGGACAAATCCCATAACCGGGACAAGGTCGCCCCAGATCTGATTGGCCTTGTCGGCGGCGGTCCCGAGGTTGTTGCTCAGGTCTGATTTTGTATCGCTCATGGTATAAAGTACGCGTCCTGGGTCCCAGCGGATGTATCCGGCCGTTGTTTTCCCGTCCTACTTAGGCAGGAGTCTGCATGAGAACCAGCCCGATCGCCAGAATGACGGCAGCGATTGTCCGGGACTGGCCGAGCCCCTCCTTCAGATAAAGCCAGCCGAAGAGCGCCGCGAACACCACTGCCGACTCCCGAAGTGCAGACACCCGGGCGACCTCGATCAGGGACATCGCATAAAGCGCCGCCCCGAAACTAAAGATGGAGCCAACACCGCCGACCAATCCGTATCGCCACTGGCCCATGAGCGCCGGCAAAAGGGCTGACCCCCGGCTCAAAACGCCGACGCTGGTCACGCCAACCCAATCGAGCACGAACAGCCAGACGATGTAGGTAAAGCGATCATTCGCCAGCCGGATGCCCCGCGCGTCTGCCACCGAATAGGCTGCGACCCCAAGGGCAGTCGCAAAGGCCCAGAAGAGTGCCGCACCATCGGGATGCAGGCCTGGTCCAAAAAATCCTTCCGGTGGCCGCGCAAAATAAACAACAGCCCCCGTCGCAATGAAAAGCCCAGCGACCGCAATCGGTGACAGCGCTTCCCCTAGAACCAACCAGGCAGACGCAGCCGTCAGGATCGGCGCAAAACCTCGCATCACCGGGAACACCAGGGACAAGTCCCCCCGATGCAACGCCCGGATCATGCAGGCCTGATAGCCAAAATGGACCGGCACAGCGATCGCCAGCGCCCACCAGGTCGCCTCGTCCGGCCACGGCACAAGAAATACGAACGGCGCCATCAAGACCGCTGAACTCGCCGACAGGATGATCCGCGCCGTCAGAACGTCCCCGCCGCGCTTCACCGCCGTGTTCACAATCGCGAGGGTGACCGCCGAGAAGATACCGAGGAATACCGGGAAAGCGGCGGAAAGATCCATGTCGCGGTTTCGTCGGGAAAACCGTTCCGACGCAAGGAAAATTTGCCACCAGACCGAGACCGCGCTTGCTGACCACCCGAAAACGTACAACGCTCGAACGCTGATAAACGACGTGGAGGCAATGTGATGACATTCGTGGAGGGCTTCGTAATCCCCGTTCCGGCCGAAAAGAAGCAGGCCTACATCACGCTCTCAAAAGCCATGGCCCCCTATTTCCGAAAGCATGGCGCAACCAGCCTCGTCGAAACCTGGGAAGCAGACGTGCCCGACGGCGAGATCACCTCCTTTCCCATGGCCGTGCAGCGAAAAGACGGTGAATCGGTCGTTTTCTCCTGGATCATGTGGCCCGATAAAGCGACCAGAGACGGGGCTTACGCAAAGATCACCGAGGACATGGAAGCCGACGGCTTGGATCCAGAGGAAATGCCCTTCGATGGTCGGCGCATGATCTTCGGCGGCTTCGACGTGATTGCCGAAAGCTAAGCGGTCTTGCTGCTTCCCTGTGGACCTGTGGACACTGGCTCTGGCGAAGCGGTAAAACCAGCCCCATAAGACGCATCATGGCTATTGCCCGCGTCTTGTTCCCCCTGCCGCTGCCAGAGCCGTTCGACTATGCGGTGGCTGAAGACATGGTGGTCGAACCGGGCAGCTATGTCCGAGCCCCCCTGGGAAAGCTCGAACGGGTTGGTGTGGTCTGGGACGTGGTGGACGATCCCAACGGCCGGGGCGGTAATCTCAAGCCCGTCCTCGAAGTCTATCCAACCCCGCCCATGGGCGCCGATATGCGACAATTCGTAGAATTCGCTGCGAAATACACCGTCACCCCCCCGGGCCATATCCTGGGGATGTCCCTCCGCTCCCGCGGGGGGCTCAGCCCTTCCCCCACCGAACGCGCCTACCGGCTGACCGGCGAACGCCCCGCCAAGATGACCCCGGCCCGGGAGCGTGTTATCGCGGCGCTCACGGAGATCGGCGAAGGACTTGGGCCAGAAATCGCCGCTGCTGCTCAAGTCTCTTCCGGCGTCATCAAGGGCCTCGTCGAGGCCGGCGCCATCGCGCCTATCGATCGGCCGATCGACCTGCCCTTTCCCGTCCCCGCCAACACACCCGCCGAGTTGGACCTCACCGCCGAGCAAGCCGAAGCGGCAGACGCGCTTCGGCAAGCCGTAATGGCAGGCACGTTTGCCCCTTACCTGCTCGACGGTGTGACAGGCTCGGGCAAGACCGAGGTCTATTTCGAAGCCATCGCCGCAGCGCTGGAAAGGGACGACAGGTGCCAGGTCCTCGTCCTCTTGCCAGAGATCGCGCTGACCCAGGCCATCTGGTCCCGCTTCAGAGACCGGTTCGGAGCAGCGCCAGCGGCATGGCATTCGGGCCTCAGCGAGAAGGAGCGGCGGCGGACTTGGCGCGAGGTCGCCCACGGCCGCGCCCGCATTGTGCTCGGTGCCCGCTCGGCACTTTTTCTTCCCTATCGGAAACTCGGGCTCATCATCATCGATGAGGAACACGATGGCAGTTTCAAGCAGGAGGATGGTGTCACCTACCATGCGCGCGATCTCGGCGTGATGCGCGCCAAGCTCGCCGATGCAACAATCGTCATGGCCTCGGCCACGCCGGCGCTCGAAACAACGGTCAACGCCCAACAGGGGCGCTATGCCATGCTCAAGCTCTCCGCCCGCCCCGGCGCTGCAACGCTGCCCGATATCCAGATCGTCGACATGCGGGAGCACCCGCCGGAGAAGGGCCAATGGCTCTCCCCCGTCCTGCGGGAAGCCCTGACCGAGACGCTGATCGAGGGCCAGCAGAGCCTCCTCTTCCTCAACCGCAGGGGCTATGCACCGCTCGTCCTGTGCCGGGCCTGCGGGCAAAAGCTCCAGAGCCCGGGCACCGAGAGTTGGATGACCGAGCACCGCTATACGGGCATGCTGGTCTGCCATCTCACCGGTTTCACCATGCGCAAGCCCGACGCCTGCCCCCATTGCGGCGCGGTGAATACGCTCATGGGGGTTGGCCCAGGCGTCGAACGCATTGCCGAGGAAGTCCGCGCGCTCTTGCCAGAGGCCAAGATCGAGATCTTCAGCTCCGACACCGCCCAAACCGGCGAGGACACCCGCGCCATCGTCGAGCGCATGGCAGAAGGGCAGACTGATATTATGGTCGGCACCCAGATTGTTGCGAAGGGGCACAACTTCCCACGGCTGACCCTGGTAGGCGTGGTGGATGCCGACAGCGGCATGAAAGGCGGCGACCTCAGGGCCGGTGAGCGCACCTTCCAACTCCTCTCCCAGGTTGCCGGCAGGGCCGGACGCGCCGAGCATCCAGGTCGGGCGCTTATCCAGACCTACCAGCCGGACAACCCCGCCATGATGGCCCTGGCCATGGGCGACCGCGACGGGTTCCTGGCGATCGAACAAGCGGTGCGAAACGAAATGGGCATGCCGCCCTTTGGCAGACTTGCCGCCGTGGTCCTCTCCGCTCCGTCTGCTGAACTCGTCGACCTGTTCGCCAACGAAGTCGCCAAGGCCGCACCGAACGGAACCGGTATAGAGATCTTCGGCCCTGCCCCGGCGCCCATCGCCATCGTCCGCGGCCGGCACCGTCGGCGCTTCCTTGTGAAATCCCCCCGCGACGTTGACCTCTCCGCCTACATGGCAGCCTGGCAATCGAAGTTGAAAGTCCCCAACGCTGCCCGGCTCAGCGTCGATATCGAGCCATACTCCTTCCTGTGAAGTGCATTCCGAGGCGGTGAATGCCGCGCGGAGCGCCTCCCACTAGCCGGGGTACAAAGGGCGGGGATCGAACCCTTGTTCTCCGGCTGGCCCGCGCGCTATTCGGTTGTCATGTCTTATCTCCGCTCAGACGCCGATATCACACCCGATGTGTTGAACCGCAGGAGCGAGGGCCTGCTCCCCGGCCACCTGGACATCGTGATCACAGCGATGGGCCGGGCCGGCGGAACTGCGTCGTTCGACATCGGCCGTCACCACATGGCGCCGAACGGCTTTCTCCATGCCGGAAGCCTCGTCACCCTGGCTGACACCCTGTGCGGTATCGCCTGCATGTCGAGCCTTCCTGATACAGCGTCCGGGTTCACAACTGTGGAACTCAAATCGAACTTCCTCGGAACCGCGAAAACCGGGACGGTGACGGCAGAGGCAACCCCGCTCCATATCGGAGGCACGACCCAGGTCTGGGATTGCATCGTCCGCCACGCAGACACCGACAAGCGGCTCGCGCTCTTTCGATGTACGCAGCTCGTCCTCCGGCCCAGATAGAGTGCGCACCGCCGCGGTCGGACAGCGCAATTCCGGCTAGAGCGGCACGCCTTCGGCCGCCATGTCCTGCCTGCGCTTTTTGAATACCTTGCCCGCTTCCGCCCGGACCATGCCGCGGATCCTGCGCGCGTCTGCCTTCCCACACGCCCATGCATACCAATGGTCGCGCATGTTTTCCGGGGTGCCGATATCGCCAAACGCTGTCACGAACACCATGCCCACCCCGTCGAGCAACCGAAGGAAATCCTCCCGCGAATAGCCCCCGATCTCCGGCGCGTGACGACCATTCTCGAACACCATCAGGGGTTTATCCCGTGCCAGCATGCGCGAGCCGCCCCGGAGCGCGTTGTACTCTCCGCCCTCCAGATCAAGCTTCACGAACCGGCAGCCCCCGGGCCGCCCTTCGGCCAGCGTATCCAGCGTGGTCGCAGGCACTTCGACGGGCGCGCCATAGAGTGTGTCCTTGTTCTGCTGAAGGATCGGATTGATCCCGCTCCGGCCAGGGTGGGTTGTCGACACCTGGAACGTGACCGTTGCGCGTTCGGGATCGTCCTGGAGGGCCGCGACAACAACATCGATCTTGGGACCGGCGGAATTCGTCTGGATCCGCTTGCGCAGGACTTCGAGCGCCGCTTCGCCCGGCTCGACGGCAACCACGTGCTGGATCGGCTCGAGACTGGCAAGCGGCAGCGTGTGAAGCCCCTTGTGCGCGCCCCCGTCAATGGCAAAGCCCGGCGCCCACTGCCGGGATGCCCGCCGGTAGACCGCTTCGATGACGTGCTCATAGTTCAAGCCATGCTTGCGGCACGACCAGTCGAACCCCCGGCGGAAGGCCTGTTCCCCGGGATCACTCGGGTCCTTGAGAGGGCTATAGGGCAAGGCGGTTACTCCTTGGCATGGCGAACCGATGGGCACATCGTTTTTCGTAGTTTTGTCGATGATCCCGTTCGGTCTGTGAAGGGCTGTTTGCGTCAAAGTTTCCGGCGGGTGGCACGCGCGTCGGCCAAACCCTTGCTCACCGCCATGGGGAGCAGCGAGATGGCCAAATCAGCGACGGGCTCCGGAAAGGCCCACAGGGCGCCGGCACCAGGCACCGATCGGTGATCTATTGCCGCGCCGAGGCCGTCGCATATCCGGTAGGCACCGGCCGGTAGGTGGGACTCGAGATCTTGTGGGCGGACCTGTGATGATCCACCGGCACCCAGCAGTAAAACAGGCAAATCCGAAGCAATTCGCAAGCGCGCACCCGCAAGTGGCACAGGGGTGTCGCCGGTGTAACAGAACACGATCAGCCGCACCGGTTCTGCGTGCGTCTCCAGCACCCCATCGAGACTGGCAGCGCGCGGCCCCACGAGGGACGCCGCGTGCAACTGGACGTCCGGACCAGAAGGCCCACGCGATCGCTGCACCAGAAGACCGCCAGCGCCATCGAATTCGGCATCGTTCTCGAGCGCCGTCGCCAGCCGATCCCGCGTCTTGCGCTGAAGATCGAAGAGGTGGACGTGGCGGGTTGCGGGCTGGGCGGCCAGATCCTCCACGAGCGGTAGGCTCGGATCGCCTGCGCCCACCACGGCGCCGTTCCACGCGATACCCTTGTCCCGATCCATGGCGATCAAGCGGCGCATGAGCGGGATTGCCGCCCCGGTATAGCGAAACACCCCCTCGGCGAGCGCGTCCTCGAGCCGGCGCTCCAACCCCTCAATTGCCGCCATCTGCGCCTATCTCCCGATACCCCTTGCGTTCGCGTACCATGGCGCATTGCCGACGAGCAATGCATGTACAGCAACGCTTTGGGGCGCCCCGGAACGGCGTGGGTGTTGCAAGGGTCAGGCGAACATTGTCTAAGCCCCAAATGGCTGAATGAGGGACACCGAAACACCATGATGCCCACCCCCCGCGCAGATATCGCCCCGAACACGCTGGACTTTGAAATCCTGCCCCTGGTGAAGCCGACCGGCTTTCGCGAATATGATGCCCGGTGGTGGTTCAACGGGATTGGCCACGAGAAAGCGCCCGAACTCAATCTGGAAGGGGTCAAGGCCCTCGGCCTCGGCATGGCGACGATTTTCCACGAGTTGGGCGTCGAGCCAAAGATCGTCGTGGGTCACGATTTCCGCTCGATTTCTGGCGGCATCAAGAATGCGCTGACCCTGGGCCTCGTCCAGGGCGGATGCACCGTCCTCGATGTCGGTCTTGCCCTCAGCCCGATGGTCTACTGGTCCCAATTCGAGCTCGACGCCCCCTGCTGCGGCATGGTCACCGCCAGCCACAATGAGAACGGCTGGACCGGTGTGAAAATGGGCGCCAACAAACCGCTGACCTTCGGACCTGAGGAGATGGGCCGCCTCAAGGAAATTGTGCTTGGGACCCAGTTCGTGATCCGGGACGGAGGGCGCCATGAACGGGTGGAAGGCATCCGCGAGAAATACATCGCATCGGTCGCCGAGGGCGTCTCGCTCTCGCGCCCACTCAAGGTGATCGCTGCCTGCGGGAACGGTACGGCCGGCGTCTTCGCCCCCGATGCCCTGAGGGCCATGGGCGCGGACGTGATCGAGATGGACTGCGACCTCGATTGGACGTTCCCGAAATACAATCCCAACCCTGAAGACAGCGAAATGCTGCACGCCATGGCCGCTGCCGTAAAGGAACTCGGCGCGGATGTGGCCCTCGGATTCGACGGCGATGGCGACCGCTGCGGCGTGGTGGACAACACCGGTGAAGAGATCTTCGCAGACAAGATCGGCCTGATGCTGGCGCGCGACCTCTCCCGCAAGTATCCAGGCGCGAAGTTCGTTGTCGATGTAAAATCCACAGGCCTCTACAAGACCGATCCCGTGCTCGCCGAGAACGGCTCCAGTGTCGACTACTTCAAGACCGGCCATTCCTATATCAAACGCCGAACCACCGAACTGGATGCCCTGGCAGGCTTCGAGAAGTCAGGACACTTCTTCTTCAGAAAGCCCATCGGCTACGGCTATGATTGCGGGCTCACCGCCGCCAAGGCGATCCTCGAAATGCTGGACCGCAACCCCGGCCGGACAATGGCCGACCTGAAGGGCGAACTTGGCGTGGCTTACACGTCCCTAACCATGAGCCCCCATTGCGGCGACGAGATCAAATACGATGTCATCGAGCGCGTCGTCGCCGAGTATGAAGGTTTGGCGGGCGGAGATATCCTGGGGCGCAAGATCGCTGACGTGAACACCGTGAATGGCGTCCGGGTCACGCTGGAGGATGGCTCATGGGTCCTCGTCCGCGCGTCCTCTAACAAGCCCGAACTCGTGGTCGTGGTCGAGAGCATGGCGAGTGAGGATGACATGCGCGCGCTCTTCCGTGACGAGGTCAAGCCGCGGCTGGCGAAGTACAGCGAAATCGGCGCCTACAACCAGGAGATCTGATTGCTGGCAGGGGCCACCTATCCCGATCTTTCCGGCGCCGGCGTCTTCATCACCGGCGGCGCCACTGGCATCGGCGCTGCCATGGTGCGGGCTTTCCATGAACAGAACGCCCGCGTCGCCTTCAATGACATCGATACCGCCGCCGGCGACTCCCTCGCCGCAGCGCTCGGCAACGACTGTACGTTCCTTCCCGCAGACGCATCAGACCCGAGCGCGCTTCAAGCCAGTGTCCGCGACGCCGAAGCGCTCACCGGCGGGCTCACGGTCCTCATCAACAATGTGGCGGACGACCGCCGGGAAACACCTGAGGATATCAGCCCCGACGGCTGGCGCCAAAACCTCGCCATCAACCTCGATCCGGTGATTTTCGCGTCCCAGGCTGCCCTACCTGCGATGGTAAGCCGAAAGGCCGGGCGCATCGTGAACTTCAGCTCGCTCAATGCCTATCTCGGCCCGGCCGACCTGCCCACCTATACGGCCGCGAAAGCCGCGATCCTGGGGCTCACCAAATCCCTCGCCCGGCACTATGGCCCCTCCGGCATTGCGGTGAACGCCATTGTTCCGGGTTGGGTGGTCACCGATAAGCAGAGACAGCTCTGGCTCACGCCAGAAGCGGAAGCGCAATGGAAAGACCAGTGCGCCCTGAAAGCCGATCTGCTGCCAGAACATGTCGCCAGTCTGGCACTCTTCCTTGCCAGCGATGCCTCACGGATGATTACCGGCCAGGCTTACACCATCGATGCAGGCCGAACCTGAGCATTCATGCGCCCGCGAGGAGGCGATCAGAGCGCAGAACAGAGATGCCCACCGTCGACGGCAATAACGCTGCCCGTCATGTAACTGGAGGCATCGGACGCCAGAAGGAGCAGCGGCCCCGTGAGCTCCTCGAAGACGCCCGTACGGCGCTGGGGGATACGCTTCAGCATGGTCTGGCCATAGTCACCCGCCAGGAAGTCTTCATTGATGTCGGTCTGGAAGTACCCCGGCGCCAACGCATTCACGCGGATCCCGTGACGCGCCCAATCGAGGGCCAGGTTCTTCGTCATATGGATCACGGCGGCCTTCGAGCTGGCATAGGCCACGTTTCCGGCCGCTGGCCGTTCGCCCGTGATGGACGCGATATTGATAATGGAGCCTCCGGCACCAGCCGAAACCATGCGCTGGGCAGCGGCCTGGGCCACGAACCAGACGCCCCGCGTGTTGACGCCGTAGGTCCAGTCCCACTCATCGGGCGGCGTCTCAAGGGCGCGCGTCGCACCCGAAACACCCGCATTGTTGACGACAATATCCACCGCTCCCAGCCCGTCGAAGGCCTTCTGAACCGCTCCATGGTCGGTCACATCCAGCACGAGTGGTGCAGCCCGCCCCCCGGCCGCCTCCACATCCTTCACCAAGGCCTTAAGCCGATCTTCCCGGCGCGCGGCAGCAATAACCGTGGCCCCGGACGCGGCCAGAACCCGCGTAAAATGGGCGCCAAACCCAGACGAAGCGCCCGTGACGAGAGCTGTCCGCCCCGTGAGATCTGCTGAAATCATAGCCCGCTCCGGTGATGCCTGGTCCCGTGAGCAGGCCATATTGCACCCATAAAGGACCCGCAAGCGCAGCGACCGAGATCAGGCCGCGCAGTCCCCAAACCCGGCAATAGAAACGCCCGCCGAATTCGCAACACACGGGTTTGGATAGGCCTCGCCATCGCACCCGCAAACGGGCCGGTACTCACGGGTACAAACCTCGGGGACAGTGGTGCACGTTCCCATCCGATCGGCCGCCCCACATTGGTCGCCGGCCTCATAGTGGCAGTAATCAACGGCCGAAGCGCATGCGATGCCGGCGATCCCCCCGCACGCTTCGTCTGTTGCCGCCGTCAGAGGCGTTGCCACCGGATTGGCGGTGTCCGCATCCGAAGGGGCTGCGTCGCCCATGTTGGTCAGCGCAGAACACGCCGCCAACACAGTCGCAAAACCAATGAAGATGGCGCGATGCACCACAGAACCAGCCATCGCGCAGCCCTAGCATGGTGTCGCCGGCTTCACCAGCAATCCCGACGCGGCGGTATCCGGCCACCCACGTCTCTTTTGACAAGCATCCTTGACATAGGAAAGCGTACTTGACATATTGTAAAGGAAACATGTCATGGAGCAACAGATGGCCACAGGGAACTACAAACAAGCCAATCGGCGCTATCACCGATATCTCTGGCCCACGATTGGGCTCTATGTCGTCGTCTGTTTCGGCGGGCCCATCCTGCTGTCGGCGGGATGGATCACCGCCCCCTGGGCGCCTGCCGTCATAGGCATTGCAACCGCCTTGCCCATTATCGTCATGTTTGCCCTTATGCTGCGCCTCGTCGAAGAGACAGACGAATACACCAGGCTCAGGCAGTTGCGGTCGATCGCCATCGGCGCCCTGATCACGCTCAGCGGCGCCGTAATGATCGGCTTCCTGCAGCTTTTCGATGTAGTGGAAACTTTCTGGACCTTTTGGTTCGGCCCCATGTTCTTCGCGGCGTATGGCTTGGCCTATTGCGTCACTGGCCGCCTTACAAGCAATGGCGTTGTGTAGGTCGGCCATGAAGAACCATCTAAGACGCCTGCGCGCCGAACAGGGATGGAGCCAAGCGGCCCTGGCGGACAAGCTCGGCGTGTCCCGTCAATCCATCAATGCGATCGAGACAGGGCGATATGACCCCTCCCTGCCGCTCGCTTTCGCCATCGCACGGATCTTCAACGCGCCCATCGAGACGATTTTCATCGATGAACGGGGTGAAGTGCCATCCAGCAGGGCCGCCGAATAAACGGCCCTGCAAATCCGGGTGCGTACCAACCAATCGGCTTCCGAGCGAGCCCGGTCAGCTCGCCCCTTCGGCAACCCGCGCAAAGATGTTCTGACCATGGCCAGACCCGCTCTCGAATGGGTTCTGCACGGCCCGGTCTGTGATCTGCTCCATCTTCGCCGCAACAGCTTCAGCCGTAAGCGCATCACCCACCCCGACAAATGCGCCCTGGGTTTCCACCATCTGGGCCATGGAAAACGCTCCAGCTCCGGCGGAAATGATCACGCCCGACGGGGCGTCATCCTTCACGAGATTGATAACCGCTGGCGTCACAAATTCCGGCTTGAGCTGGGCCATCATCGCCTCAGGCATGAGCCCCTCGGTCATCCGCGTCGCAGCAATCGGGCAGATCGTGTTGATCTTGATGTTGTTCTTCGCCCCTTCGATTTTCAGCGTATTCATCAGCCCAACCAGCGCGAGCTTTGCCGCGCCGTAGTTTGCCTGGCCAAAGTTCCCATAGAGCCCGGTTGAAGAGGTGGTCACCACGATCCGCCCATACTGGCGCTCTTTCATGTGGTCCCAAGCGGCCTTGATCGGCTTCACAGATCCCATGAGGTGGACGTCGACGACGAGTTGGAAATCCTCGAGGGTCATCTTGGAAAACGACTTGTCGCGCAGAATGCCCGCATTCGCGACGATGATATCAATCTGACCGAATGCGCTGATCGTGTCGTCGATCATCTTCTGCACGCCGGCGTCGTCGGTCACAGATGATCCATTGGCGATAGCCTCGCCGCCCATGGCCTTGATCTCGGCAACTACAGCCTCGGCCGCTTCGGAATTGCCGCCTGAGCCGTCGACCGACCCGCCCAGATCGTTCACGACGATCTTCGCGCCGCGCCGCGCCAATTCCAAGGCATGCTGCCTGCCCAGCCCGCCACCGGCGCCAGTGACAATGGCCACGCGGCCGTCAAAGCGGATATCGCTCATGGGGTGTCTCCTCATCCATTTCTTGCCCGTCCGCATACGCCATCCGCTTCCGTGAACGTCAAGCGATTGCCCCTTGCGGGGACGACGGGCAGCGCCGATAGTCGCCCCGTCAATAAACGGAGGAAACCATGCTCGCCTATGTCACGCTCGGATCGAACAACATCGAAAAAGCCCTCGAATTCTACGACGCGTTCATGCCGGTGATGGGCGCCAAGCGAGTGTTCGACAATGGCAGGCTGTATTTCTACGGCACCGGACCCGATGCGCCCATGTTCGCCATCGGTGGTCCCTACGATGAAAAGGAAGCAACCTGCGGGAATGGCGTCATGCCCGCGCTGGCGTGCGACAGCCGGGAGAAGGTGGACGCTGCCTACGCGAAAGCGATGGAACTGGGCGCGGTCGACGATGGTGGACCCGGCGAGCGCGTGCCCGGCATGTTCTACGGCGCGTACTTCCGCGACCCCGAGGGCCACAAGATCTGCCTGGCCAAGTTCGGCGGCTAACGCCAACTAGCCGCCTGTGAACACCCATGGGCGGCAAAGGGCTGGGGCCTTGGCCGAAAGGAAACAGCAATGAAAATGAGGCCCGGTGCTTTCCGGCATCTCCTCTGCGCAGCTTTCACCGCCCTGTTCATCGGAATGGGAAGTCCCGCCTGGTCCCAAGCTGAAGCTCTCAAACCGGCAGGGTGGTCCGAAAGCCAACGTGGCGCCATGACGGTTTTCCAGGCGCCTGGGGGCGGTGAAGCCATCATGGTCCGGACAATCACCGGAACGTCCGATCCGAGGGACGGCGCAAGGGCGATCGCAGAAGGCGCCCTTGGGACGGGGTTCGAATCGAGCCGGTCCTCGATGGACCAGGACGGCCCCCTCGCGATCTACTCGGCCGAGGTCGATGTGGGCGACCGGACCATAAGTCTGAGCGGGACAGCCATCGCCCACGGCGAAAACGCGGTGTTGGCCGTCGCGCACATGGGCCCTTCGGCAAGGGCGGACCTCGCCGCACGCCGGCAAACCCTGAAGTCGCAGTTGAAATCCATGGTCCGCTCTTATCCAACGAATGCCGGCCCAACAGACGCGCCCTCCCCAGCACCCGTGCCGATCGCCGAAAGCCCAGCGACACCCCGGGCGCCAAGCCCACGGGCGGGAACGCTTGCCGTCCAGCACACGGTGTTCGACCTCGACTACAGGGGCGGCGTCGGCGGCTTCACCTACCCGGTCTACACACCGGTTTACCTGCTAAAAGACGGCCGTCTCTGCCGCTGCACCGGGGTCGCGCCGGGCGAAATGACGGAAGCGACCCTCTCGCAAGCATCGCCCGGGGAGACGGGCCGCTGGCGCGCCGAGGGCGGCGGTTTCTCCCTGCAATACAGAGACGGGTCCGACCCCGAAATCGTCAAATCGAGCCTTGCCAAACCGGCACCCCTACCCAAGGGCGGACTTGTCGGTCGTTACACATCGGTCGGCGGCGGCGGCAATGTTGCCTTCGGAGGCGGGGCGATGACCGCCCAGGTCGAGGATCTCACCTTCTACCCCGACGGCAGCTTCTCCGAGACCAATTTCGCCTATGGCTCAGCGCCCCGTGTCGGCGCCTGGAGCAAGCGCGGCACAGCGGGCACCTTCACCGTCAACGACGACACGCTCACGCTTCTCTACCGCGACGGCCACACCGTCAAAACCTCCATCTATTACAGCTCCAAACGGAAGCCCTCCGCCGATTTCGGTCGGCTCGGCGTCCTCTGGATCGGCGGCGAAAGCTTCAGCCGCCAATCCTGACGAGAGCCCATCCTCAATCAGAATGCGCGAGTTCGGCCCCTATCTACCTTACACACCGAAATTTCTAACGACTGTTCTCGGCGGCTGAGCGGACCAAACACACTGGAACGCGTTTATTGGGCGCTCACCGAGTCAGTCGTGGGCCAGAAGGCCTTCATTCTATTGCGTTTGTTGCATGGGCAGGCCAAAAAGGGCCGAAGGGTTGATTATGCTGCTGCGCCGAATTTCGACACACGTCAAAGAGCAGAACTGGTTTGCGGTTTTCCTCGACTTCTTCATCGTCGTGATCGGTGTCTTCATTGGTCTTCAGGTGGCGAATTGGAATGAGGTGCGGGCCGGAGAAGAACGGCTTCGGTCACAGCTGGTGAGTTTCCAAACCGAGCTGATCATGGCGCGAAGCGATCTGGATAAGCTGGAAGCTTACTACACAGCGCAATCAGTCGCAGCCGCAGAACTGCGATTACGCCTCGCGGCGGACGACCCAACGCTGACAGAGGACGAGTTCAATCGGCTGGCGTTCTCGGCGTCTCTAGAACGACCGTTCATCGTTCGGTATCGCAACTTCGAGGAACTCTCGACGTCCGGTGCTCTAGCTCGGATCTCCGACGATGAGCTGCGAAATCTCCTTTTTCGCTGGGATAATCAACTCACAGACATTCGAAGTAACGATGTCAGCACCGATCGGTTTCGGTCAGCGGCGATGATACCCGTCTACGCATCGACCGTCGTGTTTGGGAATGCGTTTCAACAAGACGAGCGATATAGCGATTTCTCCCGAACAGATCGGTTTGAGTTCGATGTAGACGCCATTGCCTCGAACCTAGAGTTCGACAACGCCATTTCGATGCTTGACCTGACTGCCCGACAAAGAATCGAGCTCCTCGTGGAATTTCGCGTAACGAGCGAAGAGCTGATTGCAGCGCTGGAGAAAAGCGCGCCATGATCCTGCGCAGCGTCACACAACACGTGAAAGACCAGAACTGGTTTGCAGTTTTCCTCGACTTCCTCATCGTCGTGGTCGGTGTCTTTATCGGTATTCAGGTGGCGAACTGGAATGCGTCCCAATATGAACGCCGCGAAGAAGCCGCTATTGTTGAAAGGCTTCGGCTCGATTTTGAGCGTATTGAGCAAGACGCTGACCGCAGCCTCGCTTTCCATCAGACGATGACGGAAGATCTCCGGACATTGTTGCGATCCCTGAGATCCGGCGAGCTGAAGGATGAAGACATTCCTGCATTTGAACGGGCGCTCGTGATGGGGCCTGCCTTTCAAACCAGCGCGGACAGGTCCGGGACGTTTACAGAGCTTATGTCCTCGGGCCGGGGCAACATCCTGCGCGATCGCGACCTGTTGAATCTGCTGGTCGATTATGAAGATTTTCTCGAACGCTACGCTTTCGCACAGAAGTTTTACTCTGAGTATTCCCTTCTTTTTACAGAAGCGTTCAGGCGCGGGTTCGATTACAATGTTGAAATCGAGCTCACGGAAGAAGCGTTTGCGCTGATCGAACAAGGATTGCCAGTCGTCTCATACGACTTCGAGGCCTTGGTCTCCGACCCGGATTTCTACCAGGCAGCCGAGGAGCTAATGTTCATGCATAGCGGGACGATCCTCTGGCGCAATCGGATCAGCGACCGCTTAGACGGCATCCAACAAAATCTCGCCGACAGTGAGCCGTGAATATCCGGCAATGGGCTGGAGGTTATCTGCGCCAAACACTGAGTGGTCCAACGTAGCGCTAAACCGGTCGCTAGGCTGTATCACCTCACTGTCCGACATTGGCGACACCCTGCCGGACTACGTCAGCGTAACCCAAGGGAAAGTCCCGACCCAAAACCCACTGAACCCGCGAACCGCTGCGCGCTCACATCCGCTCCGGCACCGTAATGCCCAAGAGGTCCAGCCCCGTTTCCAACTGGTGCAGCACCGCCGCACTCAGCGCCAGGCGAGAGCCCCGCAAAGCCCCATCCATTTCCGCAGCGATCGGGTGGGCGCCGTAAAACGCACTGAACGCCTGGGCCAGCCCATAGACGTGCTCGCACAGGATATGCGGCATCCGCTTGTCCCGCGCACCCAACACAGCCGCCCCAAACCCATCCAGCGCCAGGACAAGCGCCCGTTCCGCATCGCTCTCAACCCGGATCGGCCCATGCGCCAGCCCCTCGTCCTCAGCCCGCCTGAGCAGCGATTTGATCCGCACCGCCGCATAGAGCAGATACGGGCCAGTCTTCCCCTCAAAGCTCGTGAACCGGTCGAGATCGAAGACATAGTTGGTCGTCCGTGTGTTCTGCAGATCCGAGAACCGCAGCGCCGCCCGCGCCACCAGCCGCGCTACCTTGTCCCGCTCCGCATCCCCCATATCCTCTGGCAGCTTGGCCGCCGCCGCCATTTTCCGCTCCGCCTCCTCCAGCGCCATGGCGTTGAGGTCTGACAGCCTGAGCGTGCCGCCCTCCCGGGTCTTGAACGGTTTGCCATCGGTGCCATTCACCGTCCCGAAGCCGATATGCTCCAGCCGGTCCCTCGCAAAAAGCCCCGCCTTGTCGGCCGCCCGGAACACCTGTTCGAAATGCAGGGCCTGGCGCTGGTCAACGACATAGATCATCCGCTCCGGTTTCGGCACCAAGGCCTGCGTCCGATCGAGGATCGTGGCCAGATCGGTCGTGTGATAGCCCGTCCCGCCCCGCGAATTCACCAGCATGATCGGCGGCATCGCATTCTTGAGCTTGGTCTGTCCGTCCTTGCCTTGGGCCGGGACGTTCTCCCCCTCACGCGCGATATCCACAATCCAGGCGCCATCATCCTCCCGCGCCAACCCGCGCGCCTTGAAATCTTCCACCAGCGCCGGGATCAGGCCGTCCACATCGCTCTCCCCCTTCCAGAGGTCGAACGACACATCGAGAAAGGCATAGTCGCGCTTCAGCGCCTCGACCGACACATCGATGAAATGCTTGAGCAGCGCCCGATACCCCGGCCGTCCCGCCTGCAGTTCCGCAACCGCCGCCTGGCTGCGCTCGTTTCGCGCCCCATCGGCCTTTGCCTTCACCGACGCTTGGGGATAAAGCCGCGCCAGATCCTCGATCGTCACCGGCGGCGCCTCGGGATAAGGCCCCTCAAGCCCCGCATCGAAATAGGGCAGCCCTGGCTGCTCCTCTTCCAGCTCCGTGATCAGATGCCCCATCTGCAGTCCCCAATCGCCGAGATGGGCATCGCCGGTCACCCGATCGCCGGCGAACCGGAAGATCCGCTTCAGACTGTCCCCGATCACGGCCGAGCGGATATGGCCCACATGCATGGGCTTTGCGACGTTCGGCCCCCCGAAATCGAGCACGATCACCTCGGGCTCAGAGGCCTCTGCCCCACCCGCCTTCGGGTCGCCACCGATCGCCTCAGCCCGCGCCGCCAGCACCGTCCCCGCAACCCGAATGTTCAGAAATCCCGGCCCTGCCACCTCCACCGACGCGACCGCAGGATGCGCACCAATCCGGCCAGCAATAGCCTCCGCGATCTCCCGCGGCTTCCGCCCCGCTTGCTTGGCGGAGCCCATCGCCCCGTTGCACTGGAAATCGGCCAGCTCCGGCCGGTCCGACCGGCGCACAGCCCCCCAGCGGCCTTCAAGACCGATCGCTTCAAACGCATCGGCGCACGCCGCGCCAAGCGTGGCGGCAAGGTCTGTCATGTCCGGCTCCATGCGTGCTCCCCCCGCTCCACCAGCCTCTTGCGCGGCCGCAGCGCCTAGCCCGCGTCCACCTGCGCGTCCAGCCGGAACCGCTTGCCATCCCGGTTGAACTGAAGCTGCTCTTCGGTCAGCACAAAGCCCACGATAATCTCGAAGTTCGCCCCGGAGATCGACCCATCGACCCTCGGGATCCGGATCTCGCGAAGGGTTTCGGTCATCCCATCCACCTTGCCGCCGTCAAAATCGGCCGTGATCTCGAACTCGGTCCGCCCCAGCACCCGCGCATCCCGGCGCGTGATCGACACGAAATAGGGATAGCTCCGCGTCTCGCTCGTCCCCGCCGGCCCTTTCCCGAAGGCAAAATCGATCTCCAACTCGCCATCGATCGGGTCCTCATCGGCATACCGGCAGCGAAACCGCACCCCGGTAATTTCGCCCGTGTACGCGATATTGCCGAAGAGCTCCCCCTCGCCGTCCAGCACGATGACCCGCGCGGCATCATAGATCGACGCGGCCGGCGGGCACGGCCCTGCATTCTGGCGCGTATCGAACACATCGCCGACCCCTCCGGAGCAGGCCGACAACAAGACACTCGATGCGATCGCAAGGCTCAACAGGCGCATGGGGTCCCCGATTTGTGAAATCCATCCTGGCGGGCGCTATGCATGGCCTGCGAACCCCTTATATGGCAAGGGCATATCTGCAACCTGAAGGACGACCGAGGCCCCGCCTGCCCATGACCGACGCCCGCCCGCCCCTGACGATCCTGCTCGCCGCGCCGAGGGGCTTCTGTGCCGGGGTCGACCGGGCCATCCAGATCGTCGAGGAAGCACTCACAAAGTGGGGCGCGCCGGTTTATGTGCGCCACGAGATTGTCCACAACAAACACGTGGTGACCCGCCTCGAAGAGAAAGGCGCGGTCTTCGTCGAAGAGCTTGAGGAATGCCCGAAGGATCGCCCCGTGATCTTTTCGGCCCATGGCGTGCCGAAATCGGTGCCGGCCGACGCCGAAGCGCGCAAGATGGTCTATGTCGACGCCACCTGCCCCCTGGTGTCCAAGGTCCATGTGGAGGCCGAACGCCACTCGAAATCGGGCCGCCACCTGCTCCTCATCGGCCATGAGGGCCACCCGGAAGTCATCGGCACCATGGGCCAGGTCCCGGGCGGCTCCATGACGCTGATCGAAACCGAGGAAGACGCCGAAACCTTCGAAACCGACGCGCCCGACAACCTCGCCGTTGTCACCCAGACCACCCTTTCGGTCGATGACACCGCTTCGATCATCGAGATCCTCAAGCGCCGCTTTCCCGCGATCAACATGCCCCACAAGGAAGACATCTGCTACGCCACCACCAACCGCCAGGAGGCGGTCAAGGCCATGGGCGAAGCGTCCGATCTCGTCCTTGTCATCGGGGCGGAAAGCTCATCGAACTCCAAACGCCTCGTGGAAGTTGCCCTGCGTGCGGGCGCCCGGGACTCCCAATTGGTCGCCAGCGCCGAAAACGTGGATTGGGACTGGTTTGACGGTGTCTCCACCCTGGGCCTCACCGCCGGGGCCAGTGCCCCCGAAGACCTTGTCCAGGACCTCATCGCCGCCTGCCGCGCCCGCTTCGATGTCACCATCGAGGAACTGCGCACCGCCGATGAGTCCGTCACCTTCAAACTCCCCCGCATCCTCCGCGCCTAAAGTTTATGCCTTGATCCCCCGCTGTGCTGCGGGCTGCGCCCTCCGTTACGCGATGGACTTGGGAGTCGGTCCGCGCCAGCGGAGGATTTGATCCGGGGGATCAAATCCAGGCGGACAAGGCCACGGCAGTGGGGTTCAGGACGGCTGTTCTTTCTTGGTGTCTCCCATCGCGCTGAGCCCCGCTCTGCACATCCACAGGTGTAGGATAACTTCTCCCCTATCCACGCCCCGCGCTTTGTAATCCTTGCAAAAACCCAGGACTTATCCGACCGGTCTTCGCTCGTGATACGCTCCCATCAAATGTCGAACATCACCGACACCATCGAAGAGCTACGCCCGTTCGGCGAACAGCTATACACCCGCGTGCTGGGCCGAGA
>JBCDLC010000046.1:0-19109 GCA_038745855.1 Pseudomonadota bacterium
CAAACGCCTCCAGGACGCCGGAAAGCCACTCAAGGTCGCCATCATCGCCGTCGCCCGGGTCTTCCTAACACAGCTCAACGCCATCATCCGGGAAGGCCGGAACTACGTCCCAGGCTGACGCCTAGAACAACAGTTGCTACTGGCTACGGACCGGGGGAAGGATCGGAGAGCAGAAACCCTAGACCCAACATGGTGGAGCCAGGCGGAATCGAACCGCCGACCTCTTGAATGCCATTCAAGCGCTCTCCCAACTGAGCTATGGCCCCGCCGCTGGGAATGGCCCTCTTACTGGTGGGTCACCGGTAGATCAAGGGGTATCCTCGCCCGCGTCTTCGGAAAGGTCATCGTCCAGATCAATGTCGTCATCATCATCGATCTTGAAGCCGTCTGTCTCGTCATCGAGGATGACGTCTTCGTCGTCGTCATCGACGCCTTCGTCTTGGAAACCGGCCGGAACCTTGCCGGGGGTGACCGCTTCGTCGTCATCATCGTCGGAGCCGGAATCAAGAACAACCTCGTCCTCGTCGGTGCCGAGTTCCTTGGCCGCTTCGGTGTCTTCGGCCTCATCCTCGTCATCGGTTCCGGCGGCGGCAGCGGCGTCTTCGTCTTCCTCGTCGTCCTCAGCTTCGGCTTCTGGCTCCGGCTTGGTGGGCTTGCGCGCTTCCTTGGCGGGTTTGGCCACCGTTTCGAAGAAGGAGATCGGGTACTCCTTGCCGGTGTAGGGCGAGACCACGGGGTCCCTGTTGAGGTCGTAGAAGTTGCGACCGGTTTCCGGGCATGCCCGTTTCGTCCCTAGTTCAGCCTTCGCCACGCGCAGTCTCCCGAGAAGAGCGATATGGGCAGCCTCAGAACCCTCAGTCGGCTTCTGGATGCCAATGAAAGAGGGGCGCTTGCCATAGGGGCTCGCGGCTGTCAAAGCCCAACTGTTCCAAACGTTGCAGGGTATTCCGGCTGCAGCGGCTGAATGCGACAGGGAGCGCGCGCACCGATGGTCTGGACCTCGCATCCTGTGCCGAGAATTGTCGGTCAGATCCGTGCGCCCGGCGACAAGTCCTGCTCCCACCGGGCGCTCATACTGGCGAGCCTGGCAAAGGGGACGTCCACGTTTTCGGGCATGCTCGAGGGGGACGATGTGCTGAGGACCGCTGGCGCCTGCCGCGCGCTCGGCGCGGGTGTTGAACGCCTGGGTGTGGGGCGATGGGAGGTGATCGGCCGCGGCGGTTTTCTGGCGCCGTCGGCGGCGTTGGATTTCGGGAATTCGGGCACCGGCTCCCGGCTGATGATGGGGGCTGTTGCGGGGTTTCCGATCGACGCGCGATTTATCGGGGATGAAAGCCTCAGCGGGCGACCCATGGGGCGCATCATCGACCCGCTCACCGCGATGGGCGCGAAGATCGATGCCAGCGATGGTCAACGGCTGCCCCTGGTCCTGACTGGTCGCGAGCGGCTGAGCGCCATCGACTATGCGCCGCCCAAGGCGTCTGCCCAGGTGAAATCCGCCGTCCTCCTCGCAGGGCTTCGGGCTGAAGGCCGCACCGTGGTGCGCGAAGCCAGCGATACGCGGGATCACACGGAGCGCATGCTCAGGGCCGCTGGCGCCGAATTGGAGATCCGCCGGGAAGGGCCAGGCGGCCCGCGCATCGTCAGCCTCGAGGGGGGGCAGGCGCTGTCGCCACTCCAGACGGCGATCCCCGGTGATCCGTCGTCGGCGGCGTTTCCGATCGCGGCGGGTCTGATCAGCGCCGATGGCAATGTCCTGGTCGAAGGCGTGATGTCGAACGATACGCGGAGCGGGCTCTACGATGTGCTGGCAGCCCGGATGGGCGCTGTGATCGGCGCTGACGAGGCGGGAGACGTCTGCGGAGAGCGGACCATTGATCTGCATGCCTCATCGGGTGGTCTCAAGGGAACAGATGTGCCGCCCAGAACCGTTCCGTCCATGATCGACGAGTTCCCGATCCTCGCTGTCATTGCGGCCTTTGCCGAGGGAGAAACCCGGGTCAGCGGTGCCGAAGAGCTGCGGGTGAAGGAAACCGACCGGATTGCCGCCACTGTCGATATGCTTCGCGTGAACGGGGTCGAGGCTGAGGCGCTGGACGATGGCTTTGTGGTGCAGGGCTGCGGCGGTCCACCGCCTGGGGGCGGCGTGGTTGAAACGCGCCATGATCACCGGATTGCCATGAGTGCGCTTGTCATGGGTACAGCGGCGCAGTCCCCAGTGGCCGTGGATGATCTCTCGATGATCGAGACCAGCTATCCAAGGTTTGTGGCAGACATGGCTGCGATCGGCGCCGAGATACGGGATGTTGCCGCTTAGGGACCGCCCTCGTGGAAATTTCACCGCTTCGGGACCGGAAATCTTAAGGCTGTTTCGGTACCTGAATTCTCATGTCGACGATGGGAATTCACGCGCGGCCAAACGAGCGGGAGCGCCTGGAACAGGGCATCGGTCGGTCGCTCGCGGGCGATGAGGCGGGCCATGTGGTGATCCCGGCCATTGTTCTCCTGATTGCGCTGGCGGCGATCATTGGCGGCATTTATGACTGGCGCGCTCTGACGGCGCAGCGCGCTGAACTCAAGGCCGCGGCAAATGCTGCCGCACTTGATGGTGCGCAGGCGCTTGGGTTTGACAGCACGACGCCGGCGCGGGTCGATTTTTCCGCAAAGGCGGTCATCGCAAGCCGGTTGGGCGGGCAGTCGTTTGATGCGATCACCGATCCGGATTTCCAGGAGAACAGGCTTGGCATTACCCTTTCGGCGCCGGCCAATGTGCGGTTCCCAGGTCCGTTGAGCCTTATCCAGACCGTCGATGTGACGTCTCAGGCCGCGCTTTTGAGCGCTGAAAGCATCGTGTGCATGGTCGCAAGGCCCGACCCCAAAACCGGTGCAACCGGTGAGATCACATTGGCCGAGAATGCCAAGCTTGATGCCGGTGGTTGTGTGATCCATTCCGATGCCGATCACGAGGACGCGATTGTCACAGCGCCCACGGCAACTCTCGCGGCTGCGGCTCTGCACCGCGCGGCTGGGGACAGTGCCCACGAGGCGGCACTGGATGCTTCGAGTATCCAGGTGGTGCCGAACCGGCCCGATGTGCTCGCGGGCCTACCTGCACCGGACCTGGCATCCAGCGCGTGTGACCATTCTGGCAAGGTGGTCACCGGGCGCGAGCGCCTGTCCGGGGGTGTCTATTGCGGCGGGCTCACGGTCGATGGCGGCACGGCCCTGCTTCGGAGCGGTACGTATATCATCAGGGACGGCCCGCTGGCTGTGTTGAATGATGGGCGGCTGAAGGGAGCATCGGCGGGGTTTTACCTCATGGGCAAGGATGCGGTCGTTGCCTTCGACCCCGCGTCGAACATCGCCCTGTCTGCCCCAAAGTCCGGCGAGATGGCAGGGCTGTTGATCCGCGCAGCGCCCCAATCTGATAAGCGGGTGCACCGGTTTGCCAGCGACGATGCCCGGAAGCTGACAGGCACGATCTATCTTCCCGGCGACAGACTCGAGATCGAGGGCGCGGACCCGACGGCGAACCGGTCCGATTTCACCGTCGTTGTTGCAGGGGAGATCGCCCTGGCAAGAGATGCGCACCTGACGCTCCGCACATCCTATGGGACATCAGACGTCCCGGTCGCCAATGGTCTGGGACCCGTCAAGCAGGCCATCCCCACATTGGTATCTGTCCCGGCGGGTTGAGACGGGGGCGCTGCCCTTTAAGGCCGGCTGGAATGCCCATAAGACGCCATGGTTTGGACCGATGGCGCGCAAGATGTGGTTGTTTGATCACTCTGTCATCGTTCTTCCGTAGGCGCTGGGACGCGACTGGCGGAAGGCGGCGCGTAGCTCGAGGTGAAGCCCCCCTCGCTCATGCTGCGCGCCGCTCCTTTTTCGGGGGCAATCCGCGATTTCGTGTACCGCAGCTTGCTAGCCTGCGAGCGCGCCGCCAGCGATCGGGCTCATGATGAGCAGGACGCCCCCCAACAGGAGCCGGTAAAGCACGAAGGGCAGAAAGCTCATGCGTTTGACGACGGCCATGAGGATGAAGATCGATGCAAAGCCCGCAACGAACGACAGGCCGGCAACGATCAGGCCATCATTGAGGGTGGTGACGCCAGGCAGGTCAGGATCGGCATCGGCGAGTTGGAGGACAGCGTAGAGCCCGCCTGCCGCCAGGAGCGGTGCCCCGATCAGCATCGAAAACCGCGCCGCTTCCGTCCTCGAATATCCGAGTGCACGGGCGGCGGTCATGGTGATGCCAGACCGCGACGTGCCGGGAATAAGGGCGGCGATGGCCTGGGTCGCGCCGATGATGATGGCATGCATGACCGTCATGTCGGCTTCCCCGCGGGTCTGCTTGCCGAACACATCGGCCAGCCATAGGGCGATGCCGAAGACAATGGTGGCAAGGGCCACCGTCTCCAGGCTTCGGAGCCCATCCTGCAGGGTTTCGGGGAAAAACAGTTCATGGGCTAGGGCACCGGCGACGCCGATGGGCATGGAGGCCAGGATGAAGATGGCCAGCCAAGCGTCGCGGCTGAGCCCTGACTGCCGGAAAGGGGCATTGACCAGTTCGAAGCCGCCAGCGATGGCCCGGCCAACATCGCGCCAGAAATAGGCCAGCACGGCAAACAGGGTGCCAAGGTGGGCCATGGCGTTGATCATCAGCTCGTCGCGGGCTTCCAGGCCGAAATAGTCCGCTGCCAGGAGGACATGGCCGGACGATGATATGGGCAGCCATTCGGTGATGCCTTGTATGATCGCGATGATTGTAAGTTGCAGGATCGACATGGCGGACGAGCGCTCCGGCTTTCTGGCAGGGCAGGGACCGCCGGTGTTCTGACAAGTTTTCCAGCCATGGGAAAGCGCCAGGCGGATGTCTTTTACAGAACGTTCGCGTGGACGTGGCTTGGCACGTATCGCGCGCGGCACACCAGCGGGCTACCGCAGGCCCTCCCTACCGGAAGACGCGTGTGTCGCGGACGCGCAATGCATGGTATTGGTCGCATATAACTCGGGTCGCCCTTTCATTTATTCTGGAGACATCCACGTTGATCCCATGGCCCACGACCAACACCCCAAGCCCAACCTTCCCTGCACGCCGGCCGATACCCATGCCTTCCTCGCCGAAGCGGAAGCGCTGGTGGCGTCCCGTGGCCAGAAACTGACCAGCATCCGCCGCAAGGTGCTCGAACTGCTTCTTGATGCTGAAGGGCCAGCAAAGGCCTACGATCTCCTGGATCGGCTCGATGGCGAAGGCTCTGCGAAGCCGCCGACGGTTTACCGGGCGCTGGATTTCCTGCAGCAGCAAGGTCTCGCGCACAAGATCGAGAGCCTCAATGCCTACGTCGCTTGCGGCCATACGAGCCACGCGCACTCCGCGCTGTTTCTCATCTGTGACGCGTGCGGCAGCGCCGAGGAACTCCATTCGGTCTCGACCAGCGCGGCACTCGAGCATGAAACAGCCTCCGCCGGTTTTTCTCTCTCCCGGGCGGTTGTGGAGGCGCGCGGCGTGTGCCGCACGTGCGATGACGGCGGAGGCGCCCAAAGCTGAGGCGATCGCCAGACTGCGATCGCCGTGTGGGGTGTGAGGGAACGACTAGGGGAGGGCTGCTGCCATGGCGCGTTTTACGCCTGGAAGCGTAGTCCCGCGTCGATATGGTCGTGCCAGGCAACCGTCGCGTTTCGCGGTTCACGGAATCCATCCACCATGACCCGGACATTGTCGGGCAGTCCAGCACGCTCTGTGAAGCGAATGCGGACCCCGCGGTTGGACATGTCCATCACCACGCCGCGCCGCTTGAAGCCGGATGGATAAATCACGGTACACGGCTTGTATGCGGCTGAACGCTCCCAACGGCGCTTTCGAAGTTCGCGTTCCGCCGCCGACTGGGCGTTGACCGACACGTTGCGGCCATCTGTGCCGGTAAAAATCGATTTTAACAGCTGGCCCATTGGCATGACTGAGCGACCCTCATTCTTGTTTCGAAGCGGCACGGTTGTCACCGCCACTGCATTTGACTCGGTTCTCTTCTGGCAAGAACCGTGCCGGCCGAGTTCAGCCGTGACACGATAAGGTTTTGTTAAGGTTCGGGTTTCTTCCGAGCCTTACCGCGCGACGGCAGACGCCCGTCTCAGCGGACTGCTCGAGCCAGGTTCCTCAAGTGTTACGTCATACCCCCAAAGCCGGGCGACGTGCATGAGGACTTCTTCTGCATCGCGTTCGTTCAAGCGCGCGCCACTCACACTGTTGCATGCAAGTTTCAGGGTTCTGTCGCCGAGCAGGTCCACATCGACCACCTGTATGTCGGGATCGGTCATCGATGGGTCGTAGCTCCTGGCAAGCGCCTCCCGCACGCCGCGGTAGCCCTGTTCGTTCTGGATGTCGGTGACGCGGTAGTGGCTGGATGTTTCCTTGTCTGACAGATTGAAGAAGCCGAACTGCCGGATCAGTTTCGGTGACAGGAACTGCTGGATGAAGCTCTCATCGCGATAGTTCGCCCAGACATCCTTCAGCACGCCGCGCCAGTCGCCTTTTCCTGCTATGGCGTGAAACCACTCGCGATCCTCATCGGTGGGGTCGACGACGATACGCTTGATATCATCCATCATGGCGTAACCGAGCGCGTAGGGATTGATGCCGAAATAGCGCGGATCGTCGAAATCGGGCTGGGCGACCACGCTGGTGTGGCTGTGCAGGATCTCCAACATGGTGCCGTCGGTGATCTGGCCGCGTTCGTGGAGCGTGTTGCAAATGTAGTAATGGCAGAGGCAGGCGCAGCCTTCGTTCATGACCTTGGTCTGCCGCTGGGGATAGAAGTACTGGGCAAGGTGCCGGACGATGCGAAGGAGTTCGCGCTGCCAATTCGGCAGAACCGGGCTGTATTGCTCGAGGAAGTAGAGGAGATTCTCCTCTGGAAGATTGAGATCGGGGCCATTCGCCGGGCTCGACTGCCCAGGCGTGGACAGGCCCCGGTCGCGTTCGAGGGCCACCCACAGGTAGTTAACATCCGCCTCTTCCTGGGCCAGCCTTTCCCTCTGCCGTGCTTTTTCCTCCTTGAGTGACGGCCGGGCAGGGCGCTCATAGCGGAAAACGCCCTGGCCCATCAGGGCATGGGCACTGTCGAGGATGCGTTCGACTTCAAACTCGCCGTGGCGGGCTTCGCAGTCGGAAACGAAATTGCGGGCATATTCGAGATAATCGAGTATGCCGTCGGCTTCTGTCCACATCTTGAAGAGATGGTTGTTCTTGAAGAAGTGGTTATGGCCAAAGGCGGCGTGGGCCATGACGAGCGTCTGCATCGCCATGGTGTTCTCTTCCATGTTGTAGCTGATGCAGGGATTGGAGTTGATGACGATCTCATAGGCGAGCCCTCGCAGGCCCTTCCGGTATTGCCGCTCCTCGCGCACGAAGGATTTCCCGTAGGACCAATGCCGATACATCAGCGGCATGCCGATGGAGGAATAGGCGTCGAGCATCTGCTCCGATGAGATGATCTCGAGTTGGTTCGGATAGATGTCGAGCCCAAGATCATTGAGCGCAATGTCTTCGATCGCGTCATAGGTCCGGTTCATGGCGTCGAACGACCAGTCCGGCCCCTCGAACAGCAGGGGCCGATGTTTGCGCGCCGGGGGAATGGCCCGGCGTTCCGGCTCAGCGGCCGCTTTCGCGTTCGGTGCAGGTTCAACGGCGTCATGCATGGGCTGGCTCCCTTGCATCCACAGGTTTGAAGAGCTCGCGGAACACGGGATAAATGTCCGCCGGGCTGGCAATCCGCTTCATGGCGAAGTTGCCCCAGGCCTGGGACACCCGCTTGTAGGTTTCCCAGAGTTCCACGCCTGTCTCGTCGCTGGAGAGGAAGCTCGCCTCGGCTTCATCGATGATCTCGATATAGGCGAAGTACTGGACCAGCGGCATGATATCGGACTGCATGATCTGGTGACAGCGCGCGCAATCGTTGGAAAAATTGTCACCGTCAGAGGCTTGCGCGGCGTAGATGTTCCAATCGGAACTCGGATAGCGCTGGTGGATAATCCGCTTCATCTCCTCGAGTGCGGTGGACACCACGGTGCCGCCCGACTCGCGGCCGTAAAAAAACGTTTCCTCGTCGACTTCCTCGGCATTGTGGGTATGGCGAATGAAGACGACGTCGATGCGATCATAGCGGCGCTGCAGGAACAAATGCAGCAGCACGAAGAAACGCTTAGCGAGGTCCTTCTCGCGCTCACCCATGGAAGCGGAAACATCCATCAGGCAGAACATGACGGCGTTGGCGTTGGGTTCGGGCTGTTGCTCGAAGGTCTTGTAGCGCACGTCCAGGGGATCAATGTAAGGGATCGATTTCTGCCGCCGTGTCAGCTCAGCAATGTCCTTTCTGAGCTTGGTCATACGCCGCTTTTGACTGGCCGTTGGTTCGCTTACGCGTTCCAACTCGAACAGCTTGGCTTGCAGCGCCTTGATTTCATCCTTGTTGGGGCGGTTCAGCGCGATGCGGCGGCCGAGGGCATTTCGCATGGTCCGGGCGACCGCCAGGTTTGCCGGGTTTCCCGTCGACGAATAGCCAGAGCGCTTTGGCTTGTATGTGTCGACTTCCTTGAGCGTGTGCTTGACGAGGTCCGGGAGTTCGAGATCTTCGAAAAAGATGTCGAGAAATTCGTCCTTGGAGAGCACGAACAGGAAGTCATCCTCGCCGTCCCCCTGGTCAGAACCCTGCCGCCCGCGGCTGCCTTTTCCGCCCCGAGGGGGCTTTCGAAGCCGGTCCCCGACTGCGAAATCCTTGTTGCCAGGCAGGACCCGATCCGAATTTCCGGTGCCTTGCTGGTAGTGGAACTGGGGTTCGTGAATGCCTTCGCCCGCTACGCCAACCTTGTCGCCGCGGCTGATGTCCGAGATGGACCGCTCACGAACCGCCTGGTTCACCGCTGCCTTGACCTGTTTCCGAACCCTGCGGATGAAACGCCTGCGATTGCCGAGGCTCTTGTCCTTGGGGTTCAGGCGACGGTCGATGAATTGGCTCATGCGGTTCCTTTCAACCTATCCTGCAGCGGCTCCTTTGACCCGGGCCCTCCAACAGTGGGGCAGGGGGCGTCTCATCCGGCCTTGTTCACGCGCATGTACCACTCCACCAGGCGCCGGACCTGCCGTTCCGTGTACCCCCGTTCGGACATTCGTTTGACGAATTCATGGTGCTTTGCGTCGCTTTCCTTGTCCCGCTTGGCGCCAAACGAGATCACGGGCAGGAGATCCTCGACCTGGCCGAACATCCGCTTTTCGATGACCCGGCGGAGCTTTTCGTATTCCTTCCAGTCCGGATTCTTGCCCTCATTCTCGGCCCGGGCGCGCAGGACGAACTTGACCACCTCGTTCCGAAAGTCCTTGGGATTGGTGACCCCGGCAGGCTTCTCGAGTTTCGAAAGCTCGGCCTCCAGGACGTCCCGATCGAACATCTGGCCGGTATCGGGATCCTTGTAGTCCTGATCTTCGATCCAGGCGTCGGCATAGGCAATATACCGGTCGAAAAGGTTCTGGCCGTAGTCAGAGTAGCTTTCGAGGTAGGCTTTCTGGATCTCGTAGCCGATGAACTCGACATAGCGCTTGGTGAGATCACCCTTGATATATTCGAGGTAGGTTTCTTCGGTATCTTCGGGGAACTGTTCCCGCCGGATGGCCCGGTCGAGCACGTAGAAGAGGTGCACCGGATCGGCCGCGACCTCGTCAACGTCGTGGTTGAACGTCTCCGACAGCACCTTGTAAGCAAACCGCGTCGAGATGCCTTCCATGCCCTCGTCGGGCCCGGCTTCGTCCCTGTATTCCTGGATCGATTTCGCCTTGGGATCTGTGTCCTTGAGGCTTTCGCCGTCGTAGACGCGCATCTTCGAATATTGGCTGGAGTTCTCGTGTTCCTTCATCCGCGTGAGAACGGAGAAGCGGGCCATGATCTCAAGCGTTTCAGGCGCGCAGGGAGCCTCTGTCAGATCCGACTGTGTGAGCAGTTTGCCGTAGATCTTCGCTTCTTCCGTGACGCGCAGGCAGTACGGCACCTTGATCACGGAGATCCTGTCGAGGAACGCCTCATTGTTCTTGTTGTGCTTGAACTGGCGCCACTCGCTTTCATTCGAGTGGGCCAAGATCACACCGTTATAGGGCATCGCACCGATGTTTTCCGTGCCGACATAGCTGCCCTCCTGGGTCGCGGTCAGCAGCGGGTGGAGCACCTTGATCGGCGCTTTGAACATCTCGACAAATTCGAGCATGCCCTGTGTCGTCCGGTTCAAGCCGCCCGAGAAGCTGTAGGCATCGGGGTCGTTCTGGGAAAGGTGCTCGAGCTTGCGGATATCCAGCTTGCCGACCAGGGAGCTCACATCCTGGTTGTTCTCATCGCCCGGCTCGGTTTTCGCAATTCCGACCTGGCGCAGGCGGGAAGGGAAGAGTTTCACGACCGAGAACTTGCGGATATCGCCGTCGAACTCATCGAGCCGCTTCACCGCCCATGGCGACGCGGGTCCGCGAAGAAGTCTTTTGGGAATGTTGTACTTGTCTTCCAGTACGTCACCGATCCTGTCGGCATCGAAGAGACCGAGCGGGCTTTCGAACAGGGGCGAGACTTCATCGCCCGCCTTCAGCACGTAGATCGGCTCCTCGGTCATCAACGCTTTCAGCTTTTCGGCCAGCGTGGATTTCCCGCCGCCCACGGGGCCGAGGAGGTAAAGCACCTGCTTGCGCTCCTCGAGCCCCTGTGCGGCATGGCGGAAGAAGCCAACGATCCGCTCGATCGTCTCTTCCATTCCGTACATTTCGCGGAAGGCCGGGTAGAGCTTGATGGTCCGGTTGAGGAAGATGCGGCTGAGGCGCTGGTCTTTCGCGGTGTCGATCAGTTCCGGTTCGCCAATTGCCTTCACCATCCGCTCCGCTGCGGTTGCGCGCATCGACGCATCCTCGCGGCAGCCGAGCAGGTAGTCCTGGAGCGAGAGCTCCTCCACCTTCGTCCGGCTGTAGTCTTCGGCATACTTGGTGAACAGATCCATGGCGAGCTTCCTTTCTGTACGCCCCTCCGTCCGAAATCCTGGTCTCCGCGCTGTGGTTCCGAACGGCCCCTCAAAACCTTTTCCTAGGGTCAAGATGGATGCAAGCTTAGGCAGTACTAGGGCACAAGACAGGCTGGGCAGCGATATGGCGGACTTTTTTACGTCAAACCGCCGTGATCGAGGCAAAAGAGTGCAGCGATGACAGTTGGTTACGCACGCAAGCCGCTGAGCTGAGAAATATTTTCAATTGGGTGATATTTCTAACTTACGCTCCATGTATCGATGGAGATTGCCCGCTTCGGCACGCTCCAGGCGCTTTGCGGCACCATGGGTCATATCGCACAGTTGCCAGAGCGGACGGGGACGGGTCAGGAAAACGGTTTCAGCCACCTTAGCAAGACGATGCGACGATGACTGGTAAAACGCTCTACGATAAGATCTGGGACGCCCACCTCGTGCACGAGGACCCTGCGTCTGGCGAAGCGCTGCTCTACATCGACCTGCACCTCATCCACGAGGTGACGACGCCCCAGGCCTTTGCGGGTTTGAAAGCGGCCGGCCGTCCGGTTCGGCGTCCGGACCTGACGCTGGCTGTGGCCGACCACAATACCCCGACCGAGGCCCAGGCCAGCGGCTTGCCCGGCGTGCGCGATCCCGATGCCAGGGCCCAGCTCGAAACGCTCACCCGGAATGTCGCCGAGCATGGCATCGAGTATTTCGCCATGGGCGATCGGCGGAACGGGATTGTCCATGTCGTCGGCCCTGAGCAGGGACGCACGCAACCGGGCATGACCATCGTCTGCGGCGACAGCCACACCTCGACCCATGGCGCGTTCGGGGCCGTCGCCCACGGGATCGGCACATCAGAGGTCGAACATGTGCTTGCCACCCAGACGCTGCGCGCCCGCAAGATGAACAACATGGCTGTCGAAGTGTCGGGGAAGTTGCCCGATGCCGTCACCGCCAAGGACCTCGCGCTGCATCTCATCGCTGCGATTGGCACGGCCGGGGGCAACGGACACGTCATGGAGTATCGCGGGGAAGCGATCCGGTCTCTCTCGATGGAGGGGCGGATGACGCTTTGTAATCTGTCGATTGAAGGGGGCGCGCGAGCGGGTCTGATCGCGCCGGATGAAACCACATTTGCCTACATGAAAGGCCGGCCCGCCATGCCGCGGGGCGCGAAATGGACGGCCGCCAAGACATACTGGAAGACCCTCGTCAGCGACGACGATGCAGCGTGGGACACAATCGTCGAGGTCGACGCGGCACAGGTCGAACCCACGGTGACTTGGGGGACCAGCCCCGAACAGGCGATCCCCCTGTCGGCCAGGATCCCAAGGCCGGAGGATTTCGACGACGCCACCAAGCGGACGGCCGCCGAGCGTGCCCTCCGCTATATGGGCCTGGAAGGCGGCGCGCCGATTGCCGGCACACCGATCCAACGTGTCTTCATCGGAAGCTGCACCAACTCCCGGATCGAGGATTTGCGCGCCGCAGCTGAGGTGGCCCGCAGCGCCAGCGTCGCCGAGGGTGTCCGCGCCATGGTGGTCCCCGGCTCGGGCCTCGTCCGCGCACAAGCCGAGGAAGAGGGGCTCCATGAGGTCTTCCTCAAAGCGGGCTTTGAGTGGCGTGAGCCCGGATGTTCCATGTGCCTCGGAATGAACCCGGATATCTTGAGCCCCGGCGAGCGGTGCGCCTCCACGTCAAACCGGAATTTCGAAGGCCGCCAGGGGCGCGGCGGACGCACACACCTCATGAGCCCCGCCCTCGCCGCTCGCGCGGCTGTGACGGGGGTTATCGGTTAGGCTCGATATGTGATCAGGAGGGCGGGGTTTGGCCTGATGCTGCCGATCAACGCTCGAAAAGCCGTTGTCGTAGAGCGTCCTGAAACGGGCGTTGGACGTGTCTTCCGTCGTCGAAGCGGATCTGAGCCTGGAGACCTCCGGGCGTGCGACTGGCCCAGCACCATGTCCTTTCAGTCGTCAGGCAAATCCGTTTCGACCAGATAGAACAGTTCATCGACCTTCACGCCCAGTGTCTTCGCGAACTTTAGTGCCAAGAGAGTCGATGGAATAAACACCTGGTTCTCGACCGTGTTCACTGTCTTTCGCGTCACGCCGACCGCTCCAGCGAGGTTCGCTTGCGTCATTTTTTGCTGCGCCCGAAAAGCCTTCAATCGGTTGCCGAGCGCGCCTGCTGGACTGGCTGCTGCCATTTAAGCTTGGGCTCCTGCCTTATGGTCCAGCCACAAGAAACTCGCTAAGGGCACGACAACGGTTGTTACGAGCAGAATGCGCAGGATGAACGCGGGCTGGAACTCTACGAAAGGCGAGAGACCAACAAGCACACCAACTGTCCCGCCAAGCACGTAATAAGCGAAGTAGAACGCTTTGAACCTCATCAATTGCGTCAGTTCATCGTTGAGAACGCTCTCCACACTGGTCTTCTTGATCGCATACGAGAGTTGGGTCAGGCGCAGCATCGCCAATCCAAAGACGATGGTGCCGAGCGCTTGAACAAAGTTACTCCCGCGGTCCAATTGTGGGTGTAGTTCTGCGACGACGATCCCGCCTTGCCATAGGGAAAAGCCAATCAGTGCGAACCACAGAATGCTCGTCCGTCTTCGTAACAGCTTTTCAATCATATCCCGCGCATCCACAATTACCTTATGTAACCTTGAGGTGACACCAATAGAAAGAGTAGTCAAGGTTACACTGTGTGTATTGGAAAACAGACTTTTTGGTGCGTGGAATCCATGAAAACGGGATAACTCGACTTGTAGGGCAAGACTCAGTCATTCCAATCGCCTTTGCCGCTCAGAGTATGCCCGATCGCCCGAAGAAAACCCGCCACGCAACGCCCCGGACAGTTCATGCGACCGGATTACGCGCGCCCTCCCGTGAATGACTGCGCTTGGCAGGCGCCCTGCGTCCATGCGATCAGGGGCCTCGAAAGACTGGACCTTATCCTGCTTCGGTGCGCATTTGGCGCCCATGATCACTGGGATCGACCATATCGTTCTCGTCTGCCCCGATCTGGAGGGCGGTATCGCTGCATATGAGACGCTGCTTGGCCGGCCCGTTGATTGGCGTTCAGTCAACGACGCGGATGGGACGTCCACCGCGCTCTTCCGCGTCGAGAACACGGCGCTAGAGTTGATGGCGCCTCACGGCCATGGGCCCGTTGGCGCGCGGCTGGCAGATATCATCGCCGAAAACGGTCCCGGCCTTGCGTCCCTGGCCTTCAGCACCGCTGACCTCGATGAGACCCATCGCGTGCTTGGACGGCGAGGGCTGGCACCCTCGGATATCACCGCGGGCGAGGGCACCGACCCCCGAACCGGGCGGGCATTGCACTGGCGCCGTTTCCGATGCGGAGACAACGCAACCGGCGGTCTTAGGACCTTCGTCATCACTGAGCGCTCCAAGGCGATTACGCCCACCGGCGCCGGTGCCGCTGCGGTCAACGCGCTCGACCATTTCGTGATCGGCACCCCAAATATCGAGCGGGCTGTTGCCACATACGGTGGGCGGCTTGGCCTTCGCCTCGCCCTCGACCGGAAGGAAGAGCGGTGGAACACGCATTTCCTGTTTTTCCGAACCGGTGACCTGACGTTCGAAATCGTCAAGCGCCTCGACCAGGACACGGATCTTTCGGACCCCGACCGCTATTACGGCATCACGTGGCAAACCCCGGACATCGACGCCGCAAGGGCGCGGCTCCATGGGGCAGGGCTCGATGTGTCAGAGGTCCGGACGGGCCGTAAGCCCGGCAGCCAGGTCTTCACCGTTCGGGATGGCACCCTTGGCGTGCCCACCCTGTTCATCGCCCACGGCGCGCGCTAAATCCCGGCCCATGAAACCCTTCACCACGCTCCGGGCAGCAGCCGCCCCCCTCACCGACCAGGGCAAGCTCATGGTCAATGTCGACACCGATATGATCATCCCGAAACAGTTCCTGAAAACCACGGAGCGGAGCGGGCTATCCAAGGGTCTTTTCCACGAACTCAAGACGCTGGAAGACGGCTCACCCGATCCAGATTTTGTTTTGAACCGTCCGGCCTACCGCGACGCCGAAGTCCTCATTGCGGGAGAGAATTTCGGGTGCGGCTCGTCCCGGGAGCATGCGCCCTGGGCGCTGCTCGACCAGGGGATCACCTGTGTCATCGCCCCAAGTTTCGCCGACATTTTCTTCAACAATTGCTTCAAGAACGGTGTCCTTCCCATCGCCCTGCCTGTCGATGTCTGCAGCGCATTGGCCGACCAGGCGAACGGCGCCAACAGCGTCTTCACCGTCGATCTGGCGTCCCAGACGATCAGCGCGCCGGATGGGTCCGAATACCGCTTCGAAATCGATCCCGGCCGCAAGGCCAACCTGCTCGCAGGCCTAGACGAAATCGGGCAGAGCCTTTCGGCCGCCGACGCCATTGCCGCCTATGAGGCCAAACGCCGGGATCTGACGCCTTGGCTCGAGAAAACCGCCTGAGGGGCCCCGCGCCATGACCAAGACACTCCTCCTCCTCCCCGGCGACGGGATCGGTCCGGAAGTCACGGCGGAAGCGGCATGCCTCGCCAAGACGCTCATCCCTGATCTGGAGATAGAGACCGCCCTCGTCGGCGGCGCCTCCTATGATGCGCACGGCACCCCGCTCACGGGCGAAACCCTGGCCCGTGCGCGGGCTGCCGATGCCGTTCTGCTTGGAGCGGTGGGCGGTCCGGCCTGGGACGGTGTCGAGCGAAGCCTGCGGCCCGAGGCAGGCCTGCTTTCCCTCCGAACCGGGCTCGATGTCTTTGCCAATCTGAGGCCAGCCTTCTGCTTCCCGGCCTTGGTCGGAACCTCATCGCTGAAGCCCGAATTGATCTCCGGCCTCGACATCATGATCGTCCGCGAACTCACGAGCGGCGTCTATTTTGGCCAGCCCCGGGGCATCGAGCCCGGTGCACGCGGGTACGACACCTCCGTCTACACGGCCGCCGAGATCGAGCGGGTCGCCCGCGTGGCGTTTGACGTCGCCCGTGGGCGCCAGGGGCGGGTCTGCTCCGTTGAGAAATCCAATGTCATGGAGACAGGCCTCTTCTGGCGCCAGCAAGTGACTGAAATCCATGCGGTGCACGGCGAGGGGGTCGCGCTGTCCCACATGTACGCCGATGCTTGCGCCATGGAATTGGTGCGCGCGCCGAAGCAGTTCGATGTGATCCTGGCCGGCAATCTCTTCGGCGACATCCTCTCCGATGAAGCGGCGATGCTCACGGGCTCGATCGGCATGCTCCCTTCGGCAGCGTTGGGCACCCCTGGCACGCCCGGCCTCTACGAGCCAGTGCACGGCTCAGCGCCCGATATCGCCGGCCAAGGCATCGCAAACCCCTGCGCCGCCATCCTCTCCCTGGAGATGGCGCTCCGTTGGTCCCTGGGTCTCCCCGATATCGCCGATCAGCTCTTCACCGCTGTCGCAAAAGCGCTGGAGACCGGTGCGCGGACGGCCGACCTCGGCGGCACACTCAGCACATCTCAGATGACAAACGCTATCCTCGACGCGCTTTGACCAGGCCCCACATCCCAGATTCCGGCCCGTGCGCTTGCGTCCCTGCCAAGGGCAGACTAGGCCAAGCCGCCTTCCCAGGGAGTGATCGCCATGGTCCTGACGCTTTACAACACGCTCGGGCGCGAAAAGCAGGTTTTTGAACCCCAGGACCCGGCGCGGGTCACGCTCTACGTCTGCGGGCCCACGGTTTACAATTATGCCCACATCGGCAATGCGCGGCCCGCAGTCGTCTTCGACGTGCTGTTCCGGCTGCTCCGGCGGACGTACGGGGAGGACGCGGTCGTCTATGCCCGCAACATCACCGATATCGAGGACAAGATCATCGCCCGGGCCACTGAGGAGAATGTGGCGCTTTCGGAAATCACCCGAAAATACGCAGACATCTACAACGCCGACCTCGCAGCCCTAAACGTCCTCCCACCAACCATCGAGCCCTGGGCAACCCAGCACATGCAGGGCATGATCGAGATGACGTCACAGCTCGTCGAGAAGGGCCACGCCTACAGGGCCGATGACGGCGTCTATTTCCACGTCCCAAGCATGGAGGGTTATGGCAAGCTGTCCGGCCGCAGTCTTGAGGACAATGCGGCGGGCGCACGCGTGGCGGTGGGGGATGCCAAGAAGGATCCGGCCGATTTCGCGCTCTGGAAACTTGCAAAGCCCGGTGAGCCCGATGATGCCACCTGGGACAGCCCCTGGGGCCCCGGCCGGCCCGGATGGCACATCGAATGCTCCGCCATGGCGGCCGCGCACCTGGGCGAGACGATCGACATCCATGCCGGCGGCATCGACCTGCAATTCCCCCACCACGAGAACGAGATCGCCCAGTCCGAATGCGCCCATGGCGTGCCCATGGCCCGCTATTGGCTGCACAATGGTTTCCTGGACATGGACGGGGAGAAGATGTCCAAGAGCCTCGGCAACGTGAAGTTGATCCATGATCTTGCCGAGCAGTGGCCGGGTGAAGTGCTCCGCCTGGCGCTCCTGTCGGGGCACTACAGGGCTCCGCTCGATTGGACCGGGGACCTGCTCAACCAAGCCAAGGTCACGCTCGACAGGGTCTATGGCGCCGTTCGCCGGGTCTGGAACGAGGACGCTGTCGCCCCCTCGGACACAGGCGTTTTCGACGCCCTGTCCGATGATCTCAACACGCCGAATGCCCTCGCTGAACTTTCCCGTCTGGCGCGGGAGGCCAATACGGCATCCGATCAGGACGACCGTGACGCGATGGCCCGCGCGAAGGCCAACCTCCTCGACGCAGGTGCGTTGTTGGGCGTCCTTTCGGCGTCGCCGGCCCGGTGGGAACAGGGCGGCGACCGGAAGGACAATGACCGGATCGACGCACTTGTTGCGGCCCGCATCGAAGCCCGCCAGGCGAAGAATTGGGCGGAAGCCGATCGGATCAGGGATGACCTAGCCGCGGAGGGCATCGAGATCATGGACGGGGCGGGCGGCTCAACCTGGCGGCGGAGCTAAAGCAAGTTCGGAGCAAACGGAATCGTTTACGAACGGATACTTGCGCAAAAACAACAACATAGAGCGACGGTCTGGAGTGAAACGAAAGACCGGTGCTTTAGGCCCACCCGGGCCGGTTGGGAGCGTGGCCCGTCAGCCTGCCGCTGAAAGGGCCTGGACCTTTGTGAACGCCCCGAGATTGCACCCGGCCTCGACATCGCCGCCCTTCACCACAAACAGCGTTTCATTGCGGCAGACCCGGCGTGTATTGGTCTGCAGCGATGTCCGCGCGCCTTTCATGTAAAGCGCCGGGCAATTGTCGCTCAGCTTGTTGAGATACATGTCTTCGCCGGAGATGAAGAGCAGGGTCTGGTCGTCCAGCACCTTGAAATTGCTTTTTTCGCGCGAGACGCAAAGCATGGGCTCTTCCATCCCCTTCAGAATGAAATCGCCAACCTGCATTTCATCGTCCTTGCCAAAGGTTTCGGCGGCCGCTGTGGTGGCAAACATCGCTGCGGCCGTAGCCAGGAGTATCGTACGCATCTGACGTCCCTCGTCTTATTGCTATAGGGCGAGAATTATACGATTTTCAATAAGACTACAAGTGTGATTCATTGAAAAACAATAAGATCGTTTCCTTTCAGGACCTTGGCGCGCGTGGATCACCGATGAAACCGTGTTGCGGACAACGCCTCACGGCCGCGCGGGCGAACCCCAGGGCGATCGATTTCACTCAAGGAGGAACAGGTCTCTATCGGCCGGGACCGGGTCCGACAAAATCCAAAGGGCCTGCGTCCAGCTCCGGCGCTGCAACCCCAACTTATCCAACACCTCGGGCTGCATAAAATCTCATTATTACAGAGCACTAAAAATAATTCGGCCCATCTTATCCCCACCCTCTAATCCAGTGGTATTCTACGCCCATGGATCTTCTCATCCTCCTTTCGATCTGGGCGACAGCCCTAGTGATTGCCGCCGCCGGGCTCCGCGCCCGTTCGGCGGCGAAAGCTATAGGTGATCCTCAGCCCGAAGGAGCGACGTGTGACGACAGGCCAGACCGGGAATGGGCCCCCGACGTCCGCTTGTC
>JBCDLC010000047.1:0-18723 GCA_038745855.1 Pseudomonadota bacterium
GACAGCTTCGCCGTCGCCATCCTTGAACAAAGCCGAGCGAGACCCCCACCCCTGGGCCGAGCCCCCAACAACAGCCCCAGAATCCGCCAGCTCTAACCCAACACGCGGAAACGCGACCGGCTGCCCAAAACGCACGAAAAGCAGAAACCCCGACCGAACCGGAGCCGAATCCACAGTCTTGAACCCGATCCATCGCGTAGCGAAGGGCGAAGCCCGGAGCCCAGCGGGGGATCCAGGCATAAAGCCCAGCGCCCGCATCCCCGCGGAACCAGAGCACAGCTCAAAATCAGCGCTCCGTATCGACGCAAAGCGTCGCAAGGCCGACCGGCCGCCGGGCGGTCAGCCCGCCCCCGCGGAGCCATCCGCAAAGCGGATCTGGCGTGAGCGATATAAACTGGCCACGCGCCTAAAAGGAGCGACCGAGAAAACCCCGCTTCACGCGGCGGCGATGCGGGCCTGGGCGATCGCGTCTGCGACCTCGTGCGTGGGCGTGTGTGTCTTGAGGGCGTCGTCGAGCACTTGTCCCAGGGTTGCGATCAGCGTTTCCAGCTTCTGGTCGACCCAGGCCGGGTCATAGGTGCCGGAGATTTCGGCGGCGACATTGATGATTCCGCCGCCGTTTATGACGTAGTCGGGGGCGTAGAGGATCTCCGCGTCGCGCAGGGCGGTGCCCATCTCTGGCGTGCTGAGCTGGTTGTTGGCGGCGCCCGCGATGACCTTGGCCCGAAGGCGCGGCAGGGTTCCAGGATTGATAATGGCGCCAAGGGCGTTTGGAGAGAAGATATCGGCCTCGACGTCATAGATCTCTGCGGGTGGGACGATGGTTGCGCCGGTCTTCTTCGCGATTGTCTCGAGGGCGGCCGTGTCGACATCTGCGATCACAAGGCGCGCGCCTGCATCAGCCAGGTGTTCACAAAGGTATCCGCCGACCGAACCCACGCCTTGGACGGCGATGGTGCGTCCGGCGAGGTCATCGCTTCCGAAGGCCCGGGCGGCTGCGGCTTTGACGCCAAGGAAAACGCCCTTGGCCGTGACCGGCGACGGGTCTCCGCCCGCTGCGCTGCCGGTGTTCAGTCCGGCCACGTAGCGCGTGACTTCGCCGGCAATTTCGATGTCAGCGACGTCAATGCCGACGTCTTCAGCGGTGTAGTAGCGGCCAGCGAGGCTGTCGATGGCCCGGCCAAACGCAAGGAAGAGGTCCCGGGATTTGTCCTTGCGCGGGTCGCCCCAGATGACGGCCTTGCCGCCCCCCAAAGGGATGCCAGCCACTGCGCTCTTGTAGCTCATTCCGTGCGACAGCCGCAGGGCATCGGTCACCATGTCTGCGCCACTGGCATAATTCCACATCCGGCAACCGCCTGCCGACGGTCCGAGCGCAGTGGAATGGATCGCGATAATGCACTTCAGACCGCTGTCTGGGTCGTGGAAGGCATGTACGCCCTCATGGGCATCGAAGGAGGGATGGTCGAACATTATGCGCGCTCTAGCGCCCCAGGGCTGGAGGGGTCAATCGAGGGCATGATCCAATCGCACCGGGTTCGCGTCATGGGTGTGCATGCTTTGGATGTGCGACTGCAAAGCGTGTCCGATCCGCAACGGCGTCTCGGCAGACGTGGGAGGCTTTGCGGGGGAAAAAGAGCCCCACCAGGTCGCTTAAGGGGAAAACGACCTGGCGGGCGGTGGACCTGCCACCACGAGCGGACCGTTGCGCATCGGCTGCGCTCGTCGCGGTATCGATAATCGCATCGGTTGCGATGGACGCAAGCGAGTGACGGCTTACTGCGGCAGGTTATCCACAGCGCCCATTTCATTTTCCACAACCATTCCTCAAGGTTCCGCTCTCAAAAGCCAAGGCCACGGTCCTGAGCCACTGGGCGTTGGTGCTTCAGGATCCTCGAAAAATGCGAGATAATCGGACCAAACCCGCTCCGCTTGGCGGTCTCTCATCAACATGTGGTAGCCATCGGGGTAATACACAGTTCGCATTCCGTCCGGCAGGATTTTGCTGGTTCGCTGCACACCAGCAGGTGGTATGACGTAATCGTTGGCGCCATAGGCGATCAGCGTGCGGTCCGGCGGAAGTCCAGAAGCGCGCTGGTGGGCGGTTTCCATGAGCGAGACAACGCCGTGGACCTGGTCTATCCGGTTGTCCCTCAACATCAGGGGGCTCGACCAGATTTCCCGCAGCATCTCGAGATTGTCTGTCGGTTCGATGCGGACGAGTCGGCGGGGCGGTGTAACGACCCAGCCTGGTCGGACCCGCGCCGAAATCCAGAGGCTGGTCCGGTAGCTGAGAGGGAGTGCGCCCCATCCGCGAAGCCCTGGTGCCGAAAGGACGAGCCGGTCGATCTCAGGCGCGCCCTCGGCGCCGAATGTGCTCATGGCAACGGCGCCGCCCATGGAGATGCCGACAACCGCCAGCGTAGCCTCCGGATGACGGATCCGGGCCAGCCGAACGGCCGTGCGCAGGTCCTCCCGCAGGAGGTCTTCATCCGGCCAAATGCCGCGATTGGGAGACCGGCCAAAGCCGCGCTGGTCGTAGGCATAGGTTGTGACCCCATGCTTGGCCCAGAAGGGCGCGGCCATGTAGAACGCGTTGGCCCAATCGTTCATGCCATGGAGCCCGATGACGACGATGTCCGGTTCGGCCTGATCTTCGACGGGCCAGACCGTGAGACCTAGGGGCGCACCGTCAAAGCTCGTGAATGTGTCGTTCTCGACGTCAAACATGGGCGCAATCGTCTCGTCGGCGGCAAAGCGCTGCTGGGTGAGGGGGGTGCAACCTGGCACGGGCGCGATCACGACGGCTGCAACGAGGAGCGCACAAAGGCTTGCAAGACCGGCAAGAGGTCTTTTTCGAACCATGGATGCCGTTTTAGCCATGCATTGTTTCTCCAACTGGGGTGCGGGGTGGGAAAAAGTCCCTCATCGATGAAAGACTGCCACCGCGACACGGTCTCTGCCAGGGTACGGCCAGCACGCGGGCCGAGATGCCATTTCTGAGCGTAACCACCGACCAGGAGGATAGTCTCGAGGGCGGGCATTTGTTCGAGCAATGGCGCGCGCCAGGTGGGGGCGCACTGCTTCATGGGTGGCAGGTCTCCGCCATGCTTGTCATAGCCTGGAAAGCAGAAGCCCATGGGCACGATAGCGACCCGGCTTGCGTCGTAGAATTCAGCTTCGGTGACGCCCATCCACGCTCTGAGACGGCGACCCGATGGGTCATTGAAGGGAACGCCGGACTGGTGGGCAAGATTGCCCGGCGCCTGGCTGGCGATGAGAATGCGAGCGGTTGGGGAGACCTGGAAGATGGGGTTCGGTTTGTTGGGCATCGCACCAGAGCAAAGCTGGCATGCCTTCAGTCTCGCGGCGATCTCATCAAGGCGCTCTGCGGGATCTGATGCGAGTGCGTGGGCGCTTGTCATCGATAGAGATGTGTGGGCTTTGCTATTGAATCCAAGCGTTTGGGGTAGGGCGGATAGGGTAGGGCCCAGAGGACAGGAAAGGGCTATCGCACAGAGCCAAAACGCACTAGCCGGCGGCCATGGGTCAGACAATCCGATATTTCGACCAGCACGACCGCAGTCATGGGCTGTTCTTTGAAGCGACGGCGCTGGTCCACCATTCCCGATCCAATTGGCAAGATATCAAGATCATAGAAACAGAGGCCCATGGCCGGGTGATGTTGCTCGACGACGTCACTATGCTGACCCAGTCGACCCACTACGTCTATCATGAGCACATGGTCCATATCCCCATGGCGTGTCTGGAAAATCCGGAACGGGTTCTCGTCATCGGTGGCGGGGATGGCGGGACCGTGACCGAATTGGTCAAGTATCCAGGCCTCGAGTCCATTGTGCTGTGCGAACTCGATGGCGACGTGGTGGACGTATCAAAGACGTTCCTGCCCGATATAGCCGCGGGACTGGATGACCCCCGTGTCGAGGTCAGGATTGGAGACGGGGCGGCCTACCTGGCTGATCATCCTGGCCGGTTCGATCTGGTCATCGTCGACAGCACCGATATCTGCGACGATCTCCATGGCGCGGACGCGATCGCCAATCCGCTCGCATCGGATACGTTTTACGGGTCGCTGAGGGCGGGGCTGACGGATGGCGGCGTCGTCATGCAGATGCTGGGATCGACCACCTTCTACCGTACGAACATGGAGCGTTTGCTCCACCGTGTTGCGCCGCAGTGGCCGACATTTCGGCCGGTGATGATGCCGTGCCCGTTTTATATCTCCGGGGATTGGTGTGCGGGGCTGATGTCGGACAGCCCCGGCCTTGTGCCGCGCCATGTCCATGATATCCGGGGGACCTTGAAGTATTTCAACATGGATATCGCGGCGGCTGCCCTGGTGCTCCCGAATGAGGTGCGCGCGCTTTTGCCGGTCGGAGAATGAGGAGGTTTCCATGGCGCTGAAGCCGTTACTCACGGGGCTAATGGGCCTGCTGTTCGTCCTCGCAGGATGCTCCGGGGAGGGCGGGGCGCCGCCAGCGGAGAGCGCAAGCGACGACGCGGCAGCTTCCGGGCTGCCCGTTCCGCTCCCTTCCGGCACGACGGCCGAGATCAACGCCGAGGACCTCTCGGTCCGGATCGCAGCGCTTGCCGACGATGCCTTCGAGGGGCGCGCGCCGGGGGCCCCGGTGGGCGAAAAGACTGCTGAATGGCTCGCCGAAGAAATGGCACGCATCGGTTTGGCACCGGCCGGAGAGGATGGCACCTGGTTCCAGACTGTAGGCATGGTGGAGCAAACCGTGGATGAGGCTTTGTCGTCGCTGACCTTCACCGGCGGACTTTCGGAGCGCGACTTTCCCATGCAGCTTGGTACCGATGCGGTGATCTGGACCAAGCGGCAGTCGGCCGACACGGTCGCCTTCGACAGCTCGGAAGTGGTCTTCGTTGGCTATGGTGTGGTTGCGCCCGAATATGGCTGGAACGATTATGAAGGCCTTGATGCCACCGGGAAAACGGTCGTGATGCTTGTGAACGATCCGGGCTTTGCGACCGAGGATCCGGAGATCTTCAAGGGCAAGGCGATGACCTATTATGGCCGCTGGACCTACAAGTTCGAGGAAGCGGCCCGGCAGGGCGCGGCGGCTGCCATACTGGTCCATGAGACCGAGCCTGCGTCCTATGGCTGGGACGTGGTGTCGAATTCCTGGTCCGGTGCGCAGGCTGACCTGGTCCGCGCTGACGGCGGTGATGGCCGTGTCGCCGTGGAAGCCTGGATCAGTCAGTCCGCAGCACGTTCGCTATTTGCCGATGGGGGGCTCGATTTCGAGGCCATGAAAGACGCTGCAAAGGCTCCGGATTTCAAGCCTGTCGACATGGGCGGGCTGACCGCCACAGGGACGATCACTCAGACGATCGACCGGTTGGAGAGCCGGAACGTGGTGGGCCGGATCGATGGAACGGTTTCGCCCGACGAGCATGTGCTCTTCACGGCGCACTGGGACCACCTGGGCAAGAAGTCCGGTGAGAAGGACGGCGCGCCGGGCACCGATTTCTACCGCGACAATATTTTTAACGGCGCTGTGGACAACGCGTCAGGCGTGGCAAGCGTGCTTGAAATCGCCGAAGCGATGGCGCAGGCGCCGGCGGAGCGATCGGGGCTGTTTCTTTTCGTGACGCTCGAGGAATCGGGCCTGCTCGGGTCTGCTTTCTATGCCGAAACGCCGACAGTACCGCTCCACCAGATTGTTGCCGGGATCAACATGGATGCCTATCGGCCCGTTGGCCCGACCAAGGACATGGTCGTGATCGGCTATGGGGCGTCGGAACTGGAGCCCATCCTCGAGAGCGTCCTGGCAGAGCGTGATCGGACGGTTCGGCCGGACACGAAGCCTGAGGCAGGCTTCTTCTATCGCTCAGACCATGTCTCCTTCGCGAAAAAAGGCGTCCCGATGCTCTACGCGAAGAACGGCATCGATCTGCTTGATGGGGGCGAGAGCGTCGGTTTGGCATTTGAGTCCGCCTATACCGTCCAGCGCTATCACAAGCCCATGGACGAGTTCGGGGACGATTGGGACCTCTCCGGATTGGTCGAGGACGTGACCGTTCTTCACGCCGTGGGGCAGTCCATTGCGCAGTCCGATACATGGCCGACCTGGTATGCCGGAAACGAATTCGAAGCGGCACGGCAGGAGTCCCTGGCGGCCGGCGGCGGCCGGTAGGACGGGGAATGCTCAGCTACCAGCATGGGTTTCATGCCGGCAATCGGGCGGACGTTCTGAAACACGCGGTGCTGGATGGGTTGCTGCGCCACGTTACCGAGGCGGGCGGCCCGGTGTTGCACGTTGAAACCCATGCGGGGCGGGGCGTTTATGATCTGAAGGGGGCGCAGGCGGCGAAGACCGGTGAGGCCGCAGACGGGGTGATCGCCTTGATGGACGGGAATCGGCCCCGGCCGTTGCGTCCGTGGCTCTCTCTCGTGGAGACCCAGGGCGTCGGCGCCTATCCCGGCTCGCCGCAGCTCGCGCGGCTGGTTCTCGGTGACCGAGGACGCCTCGCGCTGTTCGAGAAACATCCCGCTGAATACGAAGCCCTGACCGGCGCGTTCGAGGGGGATCGGTCCGTCCAGATCCGGAAGATGGACGGCTATGGGGGCGCGCTGAAGCTTAAGCCCCGCGCCAAGGAGACGCTGATCGTCTTTTCTGACCCCAGCTACGAAACCATCAAGGATATGGATGAGCTGGCCGAGTGGACCCCTAGAGCGCTGAACCGCTGGCCGGACGCCTTGGTGGTGCTCTGGTTGCCGCTGTTCAAGGACGAGCGAGAAGCGGCCTTCGGCGCTTACCTGTCCGAGCTAGAGGATGGCGTCATCGCTGGGGCGCGATGGCCGTCACCGGATGGGCGGGACACGGCCTTGAGCGGTTCTGCGATCGTCGCCTACCGCGTGCCAAAGGCCGTGCGGGATATGGCGACGTCGATTGCGTCGACGCTTAATTCGGTCTGGTCCTCCTAGGCAGGACTGTCAGGGTCAAGCGGCCCGGTTCAGGCTGCGCGACTATCGAGGGCCGGCGGGTACTCTCGGCACTTTTCCGGAGCGATGTGGATCTTGGCTGGAAGAACAAGGGCGACGGTCGTTCCCTCGCCTTCACGGCTGCGCATGGTGACGTCTCCGTCGTGCAAGCGCGCGAGTTGCCGGCTGAGGGTGAGGCCCAAGCCCGTGCCGGCAAAGTCCCCCCCGAGGTGACGGTCGCACTGGAAGAAGGGCGCAAAAACCTGTTCGACTTCTTCCGGAGACAATCCCGGACCGCGGTCGCGGACGGAGAAAACGGGACAGCCATCCTCCCGAATGAAGGCGCGGACCGCGACATCCATGGGCTGGCCGCCAAACTTGAGGGCGTTGCTGATCAGATTGATGAGCACGCGCCGGATCGCCATCTCGTCGACGATCAGTTCACCCATCGCCGGCGACAGGGACACCTGGATGCCATCAAGGCTGGAAAGACGGTTTCCACTCACCGCGAGTGTAACGGCGCTTGCCAGGAGATCCTTCGGTGCAATGCGTCTGGGCTCGTAGACATAGGTATCGGCGCCGGACTTCGAGAATTCGATAATGTCGTTGATGACCGTGAGCAGGTGTTCGCCGGCTTCGTGGATGCTGCTGCCATACTCGCGGACGGTGTTCTCCGTGAGGGTCAGTTTGGAATCCCTGACCATCAAGCGGGAGAAGCCGTTGATGATGTTGAGCGGCGTCCGCAGCTCGTGGCTCATGGTCGACAGGAAGCGGCCCTTCGCGGCACTGGCGTCCTCTGCCTCGCGCTGGGCGGTGAGAAGTTCGCGCTCGCGGGCCTTGAGGCTGGATATATCAGTGTGGACGCAAACCCACCCGCCAGAAGGGCGGGCGTTGACCGACTGCATGACCCAGCGTCCATTCGGGAGGCGCCGCTCGCGGGCGTGGCCGCTCGCTTCGACATCCCAGCCATTCGGGAACCACTCCTGGAAGCGGGCATTGCTACGTTCCAGGGATCCGTCAGCACCGTAAACGGCAAAGGCGTCGTTGATCGTCTCCAGCGCGCTGGAGAGGTCGGCCTCCGCCCTCTGGGCCTTGATCTGTTCGTTGAGGACTTTCTGTAGCTGGATGAAGCTGCCGATCGCACCGCGTTGAAGGACCGCGATGAAAGCAATCGCGAGCACGAACATGAACAGCGCCTTCGAATGATCCGTAAGGGCGACGGCCACCATCACCGGCACGATGCAGCCGAGCGAGAAGCGCAGCGTCATACGCGGCAACTGCCCGGACATCGAGGTGAAGGCAGCGGCTTTTCCGGCACACAGCATGACGAAGAAGGTGATGGCGCCATCGTCGACGTCATTGATCCCGAAGACGATGATGCTCCACGAAAACCCGATCACGGCTGCGATGCTCTCGGACTTGGCCACGAAATTTCCAGATACCCGCGTCGGGAGTGGCGCGTCGTTGAAGCGGCGCCACAAGCTGAAGCTGGTTGCCGTGAAAGCCAGCATTACGAGGGCCCAGGGCAGCAGGATATACAGGCTGATCAGCGCGCCATAGTAGACCACGATCAGGGATGCGCTCATGCCTGTAATCAACGCATTCGAGAGGCTGTTCTGTACGATCAGACGCTGTTGGTTGAGCGCAACCTGATGATCGGCCTCCGTCACCGGGCGCCGGGCATTCTTCAGGAGCATTGTCCAGCGTGTGTTGGAGTCAGAGAAGGCGCTCATCACACGGTGCATAACCCAGTAAGGTTGATCTTAATTCGAGCAGGACGTGCATTTTACCCATTGATGCGAAAGCGTTTGTCAATTTTTATGCGACGCTGAACAAAGTATGGGATTGGACATCATGGGACTGACGGCTCAATCGACCCCTCGGATCGCGATCGCAGGCGCTGGGCCAAGCGGCTTGACGATGGCCCGCTTGTTGCGCGACCGTGGATTTGGAAACACGGTTCTCTTCGAGGCCAGTCACCGCATAGGTGGCAAGTCGGAGACCGTGTTTGTCGGAGACACGCTGAGCGAACTGGGCACATGCTATACCCAGCGAGGTGACCGCCAGGTGCGCCAGTGGATGCGGGAGTGCGGGCTGAGCTGGGGATCGATCGACCGTGCGAAGATCGATGGTCGATCCTTTGTCGATTACGTGAAGGACGGTGCTGGCGGGCCGCTGTGGATGCAAACGCTGAAATTCCTGCGCGCGCGGGCGGCCCTCCTCTCGGCGCTGGATGCGACGCCGAGCGATCCGGCGGTCTTGGCCGAGGCTTCAATGTCGGTAGCCGATTGGCTGCGTATGCGGAACCTCCACAAGATTGAGCGGTTCTTCTACCGGGCCCTCGTCACCACGGGATATGGTTACATCCATGACACCAATGTTCTCCAGGCGATCCGCTGGATCGACCGGGACTTGATAATCTCCGGTGTCCTCAACGACCTGGTCATGCCGCACGAGGGGTGGACGGTGTTCTGGGGACGATTTTCCCAGGGAATGGATATCCGGTTGGAAACACCGATCACGGCGATTGAGCGGGATGGCACCGGTGTTTCAGTCACCGCTGGGGGCGTGACCGAGGACTTCGATGCGATTGTTTGTGCAATGCCGCTGGACAGTTTTGCTGCTTTGACCCAACCGACCGAGGCGGAGCAGGCTGTCAATGATGGCACGTGGTGGGGGCGGTTCGTCATCACACTGGCGATCTGTGAGGATTGGTACACCAAGGAACAGATCCGCACATTCGGGGATGCGATCGACGATACCGCTCGTAAGTCGATGCTCATCTCGGCACGCCGGGAGGGCTATGACGAAGAGGCGGGTGGGCACATCTACCTGCTCGGCCAGTTGCCCGGTGATGAAAGCCTCGACGAACTCAAGGAGATCATGGCCGAGGAAGTCCGGCGGCGCGGGGGACGGATGACGCGTGTTCTGCACCAGAAGGACTGGAAGTACTTCTGCCGATACAAGCCCGAAGCGATCCGGTCCGGTCTCTTGGCGACCATGCAGTCCATGCAGGGAGAGCGGCACACCTTCTATTCGGGCAGTACGTTCTGCCATGAGGCCGTTGGCAAGATTGCGATCTTCAACACTGGCCTCGCGGACCAGATCTCAGCCCATGCCTTTGCGGTACCGGCAAGCCCCCTGGCAACGGCGGCATGAACCTGTTCCTGCGCCTCTTGGCCTTGTTGGTCCGGAACACGTTTTCAAACGTGCGCATCGGTTACCTCGACACAGCCGTTCTCAAATTCCGGGTCTGGATCACGGACCAGGACGCCTTCATGCACATGAACAATAGCCGGTACAACTCCATCAGCGACCTGGCGGGGTTGGATCTGATGATGAAGGTTGGCGTACTCAACCCCATGCGGAAGGCAGGTTACTTGCCCGTGATTGTCTATCGCGGTGTGACCTTGCACCGGATGTTGAAATTCCCGGACGCCTACGAGGTCCAATCGAAAATCACGGCGTGGGAAGGCCCTTACGTCTGTTTCCAGCATGATTTCATGAGGCGAGACACGCTCTGTGCCCAGGTCATCAGCATTGGCCGTATTGTTGGGAAAGGCGCGGACAAGCCCTATATCGAGCGCATCCTGAAGGCCTTTGATATGCCCGCGCCACCCGCGTCACCGCCTTTGTCTGACTTCTGCCGGATGAAGATCGACGAGATCGAACGAGCCCGAGACGCCCGCAAAAGGAATCGTCCTGATGAGGGAAAACGAGCGGCTTAAAACGCTTTTCGATTGAAAAACTTGTCTGATATTCTAAAAAAATAAGAATGTCAGACCAAGAACTCCCGCTTTCGATGCTTCGCTCCGCGCTGTCTGTCCTCGGTGAGGCCGCGAAATCAGCAGCAGACGATGGCCATCTGGACCCGTTCCATACCGCCGAGGTGCCCTTGGCGGTTGAGGATGCCCAGACCGCACTCCGGTCACTGGAAGCGGCGATTGCCAGAAAAGATCCGCACGCGCGGTGAGTGCCCTCGGCTTGTCCAGGCGAAGCCATTAACGCCGGCGCCGACCGGATGGCCGGTCGGAGAAGGGGTTTTTTCCCTGTCGAACATGCAGGCGGATCGGAACGCCAGGCATCCCGAAGGCCTCGCGGATCCCGTTGACGAGGTAGCGTTTGTACTGCTCGGGCATCTGGTTTCCGCGAGACGCGATCAGAACGAAGGTCGGCGGTCGTGCCTTGATCTGTGCCATGTAGCGCGGCTTGATCCGCTTCCCGTGTACCGCGGGGGGGGGATGGTGCTCCATTGTGTGGCGAAGCCAGCGGTTGAGATCGCCGGTTTTCACCCGTGCGGCCCAATCGGTGTGCATCTTCACCACGGCGGGCATCAAGCTTTGCGTCTGCTTTCCCGTCAGCCCTGATAGAAACAGGACGGGCGCACCCCGGGCATTTGGTAAGAGCCTCTGGGCCTTGTCGCGAAGCGCCTTGGCCACCTCCTGCGGGTTTTCGACCAGATCCCACTTGGAGATTACGAAGACGATGCCCCGGCCTTCCCGAACGGCAAGATCGGCGATTTGCAGATCCTGCTTCTCGAACGCCTCGGACGCATCCATGACGAGCGCCACAACATCGGCGAACCGGATCGAGCGGACGGTGTCCTGGGTGGACATCTTTTCGAGTTTTTCCTGCACTTTCGCCCGTTTGCGCAGGCCGGCCGTATCGACCAGCCTCACGCGGCGGTCATCCCAAAGCCAATCGATTGCAATGGAGTCCCGTGTGATGCCCGCTTCGGGGCCAGTGAGGAGGCGCTCGTCGTCGAGCAGTGTATTGATCAGGGTCGACTTGCCAGCGTTTGGACGACCGACGATGGCCAGTTTGATCGGTCGGTCGTCGACATCGTCAGCCTGTGGTGTGTCGTCCACGCCCGCGGCCTCGATCGCGGCTTGTAGAGCGTCGTCTGAGAGGGTCGGATCGTCGATATCGATATGGGCGAGGGCATCGATGATATCTTCGCCCTGCTCGGCTTCGGCGGCGTCATCGTCAGCGGCGAGATAGGCTTCGAACGCGTCCTCGCCTACGGTATCGCGGATGGCGGCATAGAGCTCGGCCATGCCTTCACCGTGCTGGGCAGAGAGGGGCACCGGCTGGCCAAACCCCAGGGACCAGGCGTCCGCGATGCCGCCATCGCCCTGGCTGCCCTCGGCTTTGTTTGCCGCGAGGACGACGGGGATCGAGGCCTTTCGGAGGATCTCCGCAAACCGCTCATCCACGGGCGTCACGCCGGCGCGGGCGTCGACCAGGAACAGCGCAAGGTCGGCCTCTGCAATCGCAGCTTCTGTCTGGGCGCGCATCCGCGCTTCGAGGGAGCCATCGGTGACGTCTTCGAAGCCCGCGGTGTCGACGAGCAGCAGGGGAAGTGTTGCGAGCCGTCCCGGCGCTTCCTTCCGGTCCCGGGTCACCCCGGGCTGGTCATCTACGAGGGCTAGTCTGCGGCCAGCAAGCCGATTGAAGAGGCTCGACTTACCGACATTCGGGCGGCCGACGATGGCAAGACGAAGCGTCGTCATGGCCCCGGCCTTGAACCGCTAGCGGATCGCGACGAGGCGGGCATTGTCTGTCAGGATGTAGATCCGTTCTCCGACGGCGATCGGCTCGAGGAAGACTTTTTGCTTGATGTCGAGCCGCCCCACTTCTTCGCCGGTTTGCGGATCGAAGCGAAGAACCTCGCCTTCGGAAGAAACAAGAACGATGTGCCCTGACGCGATCAGCGGGCCGGAATAACTGATCCGTCCCCGTTGTTTGTTGGTATTCTTGAACTTCGGCAGGTCCTTCGCCCAGTAGACCCCGCCGGATGCGGCATCGATGGCGGCGAGCCGCCCATCGACGCCAGCAATGAAGAGGTGTGTGCCCGCCAGCGCCGGCGCTTGTGTCGAGCCTATGGGCTGGACCCAGACCCGGGTGCCGGTGCGTCCGTCGATGGCGGCGGTGATGCCGGACTGGTTGGCGACGATGACGAGGCCGGAAGCGAGAACCGGACGCGCGGCAATGTCATTGATCGCGGAAATCGGGGTAAACCGGCCGGGCCTGGAGAGGGCATCGGTCCAGAGCCGGCGCCCATTGGTGGCGAGATACGCAATCACCTCGCCCGAGGAATAGGGCGTCACCACGATATCCTCGATGGCAGCGGGGCTCGGGCTGCCCAACACGCGGGCGGGTTCTGCGATGGCCTGGTCGGACCAGACCACTTGCCCGTCGTCGAGATTGATCGCGAACACCTCATTATTGTTCGAGGTCACGAACATCCGCCCATCCCGGATTGTTGGTGAGCCGGTCATCGGCGCATCCATCTCGCGGCGCCAGATCTGGTCACCCGTCGCCGCATCGAGGGCGAGGATGAGGCTAAAGCCGCTGGAAACGAACACGCGGCCGCTGTCGTAGGCGATGCCGCCGCCGATCCCGATCCTGTCGCGATTGTTGCCGGAGGGGACTTTCGTGCTCCATCGCCCGGCGCCGGTTTCAAGGTCGAACGCCCGGATTGTCTGTCCGGAGTCGAGGACGAAGATCGACTCCTCGCTGGCAATCGGCGGACTGGTCAAAGCTGAACGGCGGTCTGAGCCGCGTCCGGCATCTTGTCGCCAATCCACGGTGAAGTCGGCACCCGCCGCAACATGGCCGACAACTTTTGAGGGTTTTGCGCCTGCCTGGGCCCAGGAGGTCAAGGTAACGGCGGGCGGGAGCGAGATGGTTTGGCTCGCGAGCTCCGGATTGGCCTCGATCACCTCATCACCGAGGATCATCGCGATGCGGCCCGCTCGGTCTTCCGCTTCTTCGGCTTCACGTTCTGCCGATCGGTTGTTGATGAGTTGGCAAGCAGAAAGCAGTGCGAAGGACAGCACCACTGCGAATGTGCTTTTGCGCGAGGGTCGAGCCATGGTCACCGGCCTCCCAAATCGTCGGTATCAGTATCTGAAGGCGCTTGCGGCAACTGCGATCCGGTATCGCTCCCAATGGGATCAACAGGCGCGGCGTTATCGCTCGATGCCGCAGCAGCGCCAGGGGAAGCGGCGCTGCTGGCTTCATCGCTCGCGGTGCGCGGGATCGCGGTGAGTGCGATTGCAGCGCGTTCGGCCAAGCCTGGTGGTGTGTTCAGGGCAAAGCGCAGGGAATTGAAGTCGCGCCGCGCCCGTTCGAAATCGCCCTCCTCGAAGGCCTTCGCGGCGATCAATTCCTGGCCGAGCGCGGCCATCGGGGTGTCGTTAACGAGAACAGGCGTCAGCAATTGCTCAAGCTCTGACAGTGAGAGTTTGTCACTCTGCAGGTATGCCGCTTTGAGCGTTGCCAATTGGACCAGCGGATCTTCGCTGTCCTGACCCGTCATCTGAAGCGCTTCGATCGCGCCGCTGCTGTTGCCGAGGCCTTCGAGACGGACCTGGGCGAGATACTGGGCAGCGAGGGGCGCGAGGTCGGATCCGCCTTCGACCAGGGTGAGAAACTGCGCTTCGGCTTGCTGGTATTCCGCAGCTTCGAGTGAGGCGATGGCCGTTTCCAGTTGTCCGGCGAGCGCAGCCTGCGCCTGGCTGGACTGGCGCTCCATCAGCTCTCCAACGGCAACCGCAGCGACGACCAAGCCGCCCGCGATCCAGACAATCCAGCCATACTTCCGCCAGGCCTCATCCACCTTGTCCTTGCGGTGGGCTTCTTCGACTTCCTCGAAAATATCGCTCACGGGTCACTTCTCTCACGCACGGCAGGCCTAGCGCCTTGCCCGGACAATACTAATGGGCCTGGTGACCCGCAATGGACGGATCCAGTCGTTTACGCGCCGGGTTTTCGCAGGGAATAGGTTTCTGCGCTACCGGGAAACGCACGGGCGCGAACATCTTTCGCGTATTCTGCAAAGGCGGTCTCCATGACCCCTTTGATGTCGGCATATTTTCGGACGAATTTTGGTGTCCAGTCGAACATGCCGACCATGTCCGAGGTGACGAGTATCTGACCGTCACACGCGGCTGACGCGCCGATGCCGATGGTCGGGCAAGCGACGGTTTTTGTGATTTTTTCCGCGAGGTCTTCGGCAACGCCTTCAACGACGATGGCAAAGGCGCCTGCCTTGTCTGCGGCGACCGCCTCTTCGAGGGCGAGGGCGCGTTCGGCTTCGCTGCGTCCTTTGGCACGGAAGCCGCCATCGACATTCACAGCCTGGGGGCGAAGGCCCACATGCCCCATCACCGGAATACCGCGCGCGACGAGGTGTTCGATTTGCGTGGCCGCGTAGGTACCGCTTTCGATCTTCACGGCCTGGCAGCCGGTCTCTTTCATGATGTGCGCTGCATTTAGGAAAGCCTGGTCGGCATTGGTTTCATAGCTGCCAAAAGGCATATCGACGACGACGAAAGCCTGTGTGCTGCCGCGCATCACTGCTTGGCCATGGAGCACCATCATCTCCAACGTGACCCCAACCGTTGAAGGCAGCCCGTGGACGACCATGCCGACACTGTCGCCGACGAGAAGCACATCGCAGTGGGGATCGAGCATGGCCGCCGTCGGCGCGTCGTAGGCTGTGAGGCAGACCAGGGGATCGCCGTGCTTTGCATTGGCGATGTCTTTCACGGTTTTTCGGCGGACTTGGGTTTGGGCTGACATACCGCGTGGATAGAGTGCGTGCATGGCTTTGGGAAGATGCGTTCGCACGCGCACGATTGGCCGTCTGGGTCCTTTCTCTTGTGTTGCTGGGTTCAGGCGAAGTGTTTTCCGAGGCGCAGTCCCTGGCCCTGGTAGTGGCTTGTGGCGCTGCCGTAGGCTCTTTTCGGTTTCGCAGCCATTGGCTCATAGACAAGCCGTCCAACGGGTTGGCCGTCTTCGATGAAGAAGGGCACATCCCGGGTCCGCACTTCGAGAACGGCGCGAGAGCCACCCTTATTGTTGCCAAATCCTGGGTCGAAGAAGCCCGCATAATGGGCCCGGAACTCGCCGAGTTCAGGGGCGATGGGGGCCATTTCCGCCGCTTGGCCCATGGGCACTTTCACCGCTTCCTTTGACGCCAGGATGTAGAAGTCTTCGGGCTGAAGCACGACGCGGCCGCGATGGGGAAACACCGGTTCCCAATAGTCTGCGATGGCGTGCTTTCCGACGCGCTGGAGGTCGACCACACCGGCGTGCCGGCGGGCGCGCCAACCGACAGCTTCGCCGTGGGTGTCGGCCTCGAGGCTGACGGAGAACGTGATTTCCTTCGATGCTGGCAGATCGCCGCTTCTCAGGCGCAGCTGGCACAGCCGATCGCCTTTCCGCGCCAGGATCGAGAACGTACGCGGGCTGATTTCGAGGTAGAGCGGGCCATTATAGCCGTCGGGAATATCGTCGAAAGCCTCTCCGTGGTCGGTGATCACGCGCGTGAAAACATCGAGCCGCCCGGTGGAGGATTTGGGGTTTGCCCGCCCGCGCAGTCCTTTTGGCAGGGCCAGCCGTTCGGCGAGGAGCGCGAGGTAGACACAGCCGGTTTCGAGGACTGCGCCACCTGTGAGATCCATCCGGTGCATCTGGAGATCGCTGGTGTGTAGCAGTTTTCCGATCGTGCGACCCTTGCCCGGCAGGAAGCTGGCGCGCACCCGGTAGACATCGCTGGACAGCCGAAGATCCAGGCTCGCCGGTTGGATCTGGTCTGGCTCGATGGGGTATTCCGCCTCCGCCGCAATGGCTTCTGCTGCAATCAAGGATTCGAGGGCCGTGTCGGGCAGAACGCCTGGCGTCTCTGCGTAGTGCGCACTCTTTTCCGAGCCACGGGTCTTTGACGCACCGGTTTGTGGCATGGCTTGATCCCTCTATGGTGACCGGACTACTCCGCACTGCAGTGATTTGCAAAGGAAGACCCAAATGGCCGACGGCCCAGCCGATCCCTCCCGTCCCCTGCGCCCTGCCACGCAGCTTGTTCGTGGGGGGCTGATGCGCTCCGAGTTCGGGGAAACATCCGAGGCGCTGTATCTGACATCCGGGTATGCCTATGACACTGCCGAGCAGGCCGCTGCGCGCATGTCTGGCGATGAGCCGGGCTTTGTCTATTCCCGCTATGCCAACCCGACGGTGCGGATGCTCGAGGAGCGTCTGGCCTTGCTTGAAGGGGCCGAGACCTGCCGGATCACCAGTTCCGGAATGGGCGCAATCTCTTCGGCGATGATGGCACCATGTCGGCAGGGCGACCGGGTGGTGGCAGCCAGCGCGTTGTTCGGATCCTGCCGGTGGATCGTGGGCACTTTGATGCCGCGCTACGGGATCGAAACCGAATTCGTACCGGGTGACGATCTCGACGCCTGGGCCCGGGCGCTCTCGAAACCGGCGAAGCTTGTCCTGATCGAGTCCCCCGCCAATCCGCTCCTCGATGGGGTCGATATGTCTGCAGTCGCTGAAATGACCCATGCGGCGGGCGGGCTTCTGGTCGTCGACAACGTGTTTGCAACGCCCGTTCTGCAGAAGCCTTTGGAGCACGGCGCCGATATCGTCACCTACTCTGCGACAAAGCACATGGACGGCCAGGGCCGGGTTCTCGCAGGGGCTGTTCTGGGCCAGTCGAGCTGGATCGAGGAGCATCTTGATCCCTACCTGCGCCACACCGGACCTGCGGCCTCGCCGTTCAATGCGTGGGTTGTGCTGAAAGGCCTCGAAACGATTGACCTGCGCGTTAAAAAAGCGAGCGATAGCGCCGCCCGCCTTGCCGATGCGATTGCCGATCATCCCTCGGTCCAGAGGGTGCGATACCCCCACCGGACCGATCATCCGCACCATGCGGTCCATAAACGGCAAATGGAGACGGGGGGCACCTTGGTCGCCTTTTCGATCAAGGGTCTTCGGCCCGAAGCCTTCCGCGTGCTGAATGCCTTGAGGCTGGTGGATATCTCCAACAATCTCGGCGACGCAAAATCCTTGGCCTGTCATCCTGCGTCCACCACCCATCGCGCGCTCTCCCAGGCGGAGCAGTTGGCGATGGGGCTCGACGAAAGCTGGATCCGGCTTTCGGTCGGGCTCGAAGATGTGGAGGATCTGCGCGAAGATCTTCTCCAGGCGCTTGACGCTCTCTAGGCCTGCGGCTTCAAGGGGGCCATGGCGTCGCGTAAAGAAAATCCGACCTACGAAGCAGAAACCGGCGGCATCCGGATCCGTGTGAAACCCCGTTTCCTGTCGGAAGAATCCGAGCCGGTGCGAAACCATTTCGTTTGGGCCTACACCGTCGAGATCGAGAACACATCGGAAGAGACCTGGCAGCTCATGGTTCGGCACTGGCAGATCGTTGACAGCCAGGGGCGAAGCCAGACGGTCGATGGCGACGGGGTGATCGGCCAACAGCCCGTCCTGGCGCCGGGCGATGCGTTCAAGTACACGTCCGGCGCGCCGCTGGCGGCCCCGTCCGGTTTCATGTCCGGCAGCTACGATTTCCAAAGCCGGCGGGGGACGTGGCTGACGGCCGAAGTGCCTGCTTTTTCCCTGGACAGTCCGTTCGAGCGGTCGCGGCCGAGCTAGGATATGGCGCGGGAAAGAAGGGCAGGGTAGGCGGTAGACGTTGCGGCTTCAGGGGCGGGCGAGAACCAGCGCCAGCACCTTTGCCCGGCTCGCGCGGGTGCGCGTCCGGTTTGCTTTGCGTGTTTTGCCGCGGTCTGGCTCTCGTTAGCGCTCACGGCAGTTTGGCTTTCGCCAAACGCCTCAGCGAGGGCGGCCTGACCGGCCGGCGAGCCTTGCTCGCTGAGCGTTTCCGTCAAAGACGGCAACGCTCCAGCCTGTCATGATTGCCTGCTTGTCCTTCGGTTGAAGGGATTGCAGACCCA
>JBCDLC010000048.1:0-17155 GCA_038745855.1 Pseudomonadota bacterium
CCCGCGCCATGGGCAGCACGGCGAGGCGGGTGACGAGGTCGTTCAGTTCGCGTGCACGGCCCTGAACGGCGGCTTCGGGGAAGCGGAGGGCAAGGTCTTCGCGCACAAGCTGGTAGAAGCCGGTCACGTTTTCCGAGATCGCCTGGGTATCGCCAACCCCGCCAGGCGCGACCACGTCTGCCGTCAGCGGCAGGTCGAACTGTACCTTGTGATGGGAGAACGCTGACAGGGCCTGGCTGCCAATCGAGAAGACGAACAAGACGAGGAAGCCTAGCGCGACACCGATCGCAGCCATGCCGTAGGCCTTGAAGCGCCGCTCTGCGGCATGGCGCTTCTTCAGCCGACGTCTGGCCGCGTCTTCGTTGAAGGCAGGGGGGGCGCTCGTCTCAGTCATACTTTTCCCGGTACTTCTGGACGACGCGCAGGGCGATCAGGTTGAACACGAGCGTCATGAGGAAAAGGACAAACCCCAGGGCAAAGGCCGAAAGCGTCTTCGGACTGTCGAACTCGCTGTCGCCCGTAAGCAGCGAAACGATCTGGACCGTGATGGTTGTGATCTCGGCCGTGGGGTCTGCAGTGATCTGGGGGCGGAGGCCCGCGGCCATGACGACGATCATCGTCTCGCCAATGGCACGGGATACCGCCAGCAGAAGCGCTGCGATCACGCCGGGCAGGGCGGCCGGCAGGATAACCTGTTTGACCGTTTCGGACTTGGTCGCGCCCATGGCATAGGCCCCATCGCGCAAGGATTGGGGCACCGCATTGATGACGTCATCTGACAGCGACGAGACAAAGGGGATGATCATAACCCCCATGACGAGCCCTGCCGCCAAGGCATTCGTCGAGGATGCCGCGAGGAACTCATCGGGTATGAAGGGCAGGGCGTTCAGCCAAAGCGCCCCCTCCCGCACAAAGGGAGCGACGACCAGAATTGCGAAAAAGCCGTAGACCACGGTCGGGATGCCCGCCAGCACTTCGAGCACCGGTTTGACCCAGGCGCGGGCCCGTGGGCCAGCATATTCAGAGAGATAGATCGCCGCGTAGAGACCGACCGGCGCAGCGACGCACATCGCGATCAGCGAAATGATGAACGTACCGAAGAAGAGCGGTACGGCACCAAAGTCGGCATTGGTCTGCGCGTTCCATTCCGTACCGAACAGAAAGCCGAGGATCGGAATCTGCGAGAAGAAGCGTAATGACTCGAAAAAGAGCGACGCGACGATACCGACGGTCGTGGCGATGGCGATGGCCGCGCAGAGGAACAGCATGACCTCCACACCGCGCTCCACCTCGGCGCGTGCGCGAAAGTCTGCAGCGAGCCGCGCGCGCGACCATGCGAAGCCCGTGATGGCTGCGCCGAGGGCTGCCAGAAGTGCGCCGAGCTTCACCGCCCCCGACAGGGCGAGGAACCGTTCGGTCACCGCCGCGAACAGGTCTGCGCCGCCATAGGCTGCCCGATCGAGGCGCGCGGCCTCTGCGACTCGGTCGAGGTATTGGTTCAACTGGATCGCCGTGAAGGTCTCAAACCCACTCGGCAACTCAGCCTCGAGAAGACCCCGCGTGAAGCTGGTGCCGAACAGCGCATGGGCGAGCAGGATGAGTGCGGCGGGCACCACGGCGCACATGGCGGTGTAATAGCCATGGTAATTTGGCTGGGAGTTCAGGACACGGTGGCCCGCAGCAGCAAAGCCTGTCGCGGCAGAACGCCCGGCGACAAACGCCAGGCAGCCGGCAGCCGCCAGCACCGCAAAGGCCATCCAAACCATCGGCAATTGCCCAATGGACTGCAGCATAGCGCGCACGCCCCGTGAAACTCCTTTTCGCTTAAGCGAGAATGCTGACAGTGATGTGACAGAACCGGGCGCGTATCACAGGATGTGCCTGTCAGGCGGGACCGTCCTGGTCGGCCAGATAATCCCTGAGCCTGTGCTGGAGATGCGGAACGGCGCGGTCATGGTTCAGGAACGTCTCGAGCGGCCAGAGCGCCCACTCCTGGCCCTCGTCACCGAAACGGATATCAGACAGGTCGGCGCGCGGGACATTGGCAACGAAGAACCAGCTTGGGAGATTGGCCGTGCGCACCGGCGGATAGGCACGGCGCCAGCAAAGTGCGCTTTCGGGCAGGGTCAGCGAAAACTCCTCCTCCAACTCGCGCAGGGCGCAGGTTTCGGGGCTTTCATCGCCTTCGCGTCCGCCCCCGGGCAGGTCCCAGTATCCAGGAAAGGGGATCGTCTCGATCGTGTCGCGTAGATAGACGAGGAGCGCGCCTGAACTGATGATAGCGATCTTGGAGCCCGAAAACCCGCCGGGCCCTGTCCAACCGGCGCGGTCCCCGTTCACAGGTCTTCTTCACGCGTGGTTGCGCGCTTCAAGCGGTCATTGATTGCCTCGCCGAGCCCATGGCGCGGTATCGGGCAGATGGCGATGCGGTCGTGCTTCCGGTCCATCAGGCGCAGGAGCGGAAAGAGATTGGCGGCTGCTTCCTTGAGCATACCGTTTTCTGAGAGCGAATAGTCGCCCTTGATTGCGCCGAAGCCGACAAAAACCTCACCCGGTTCGGGGCCGCTGGCATCCAGCCTCAGCGTCGCGTTGGGGGCGTAATGCCGGGCAAGCTGCCCGGGAGAAGACGGGCTGGCGGTCGGGTCTGGTTTGGCGAGGGGCGTTCCGAGAAACGTCTCCAGCACATCGCGCTCCAACCCACCGGGCCGCAGCAGCGCGGGTTCCGGTCCGGTGAAAGAAACCACTGTGGACTCCACGCCGACGGGACAGCGCCCGCCATCCACGATCGCATCGATGGATTCACCGAGTTCCTCGTAAACGTCATGTGGGGTAACGGGGCTGATCCGGCCCGACCGATTGGCCGATGGCGCCACGAGAGGGCGGCCAAGACCGGTGATGATATCGTGCGCGATGGAATGGCTGGGATGGCGCAGCGCCACAGTGTCAAGGCCCGCGCGCGCCAAAGCGCAGGTCGATCCACCTTGGCGCGCTGGCACGACTAAAGTCAGTGGGCCCGGCCAATAGAAACCGGCGCAATAGGATGCCGCGCCGCGCATTTCACCCTCGCGTGCCGCCATCTCTGGACCATTGACGTGGGCGATGAGGGGATTGAAGGCCGGTCGACCTTTCACCTCATAGAGCCGCGCGACGGCTTCGGCATTGGCCGCGTCGGCAGCCAGCCCGTAAACCGTCTCGGTCGGTATGGCGACGAGGCCGCCCTGGCGGAGGAGATCGACGGCGGCGGCGATCCCTTCAGGCGTGGGTTTCAGGGCAAGTGTGGCCATGGCGGCGCTGACTTGCCCGCCATAGCGGGTGAGGTCAATCGGTTATGCGGGTCGCTTCCAGCGAAACCTCGATCAGGATTTCATCCGATACCCAGTCTGCGCCGGGATCACTCGCCATGCCGACATCCAGCTCGGTGCGCGACAGTCGGGTTTCGCCTTCGAGATAAGCGGTATCGTCTTCAAAAAAGAGTTCGAATTCGAAGGGCACGTCTATTGTGGCGCCTTTGAGGGTCAGCGCAGCATTGGCGGTATAGTTCGGTTCCGCACCGTCAAACATGTCGAGCACAACAGTTGCGGTCGGAGACGCCGCCACATGGAGCCATTCGGGCGCCGGCAGGCTGTCTGTGTAGAGTTTCTTGTTTGCGATGGCTGACCCCAGATCAACGGTGACCTCAACGCGGGAGCTGGCAAGGGCCTCCGGGTCAAAGGCAATGGTCGCGTTCCAGTTCTCGAACGTGCCGGTGTAGCGATCTCCATCGTGCATGCCGGAAAAGCGGATCGTTGGGTCGGCGTCCGGATTAACCGCCCAGTTTGCCTGCAGCTCTGACGTCCCCGTGACATCGGCAACGCCGCCCTGGGTCAGCATGGGCGTGACTGTGACGGCCGCGAACACGGCAAGGGCGCTGCCAAAAGCGGTCAGAGCACCGCGGGAAGGCGCCCGGGGCCCATTTGTTGCGCCGAAGAGACCGGGGATCATCCGCTTCAGGACGCCCTCTTCCGGGCCGAACTCATGCTTCAGCGCCCCGGCGACATGCACCACGAGGAGGAGGACGGCGACCCAGGACAGGACGCTGTGTGCGCTGTTGGCGACATTACTTACCGCGTCCGTACGCAGCGCGTCGCTGAACGGCACATTGGGCCATGAGACAAGGCCGTAGAGCACTGTGGGCACTTGGAGATTGGTGGAGACCGATGAATAGAACCAGCCTGTCAGCGGCAGCGCGAGCATGAGGCCGTAAAAGCAGACATGGGCGGCATGGGAACTCTGCTTTTCCCAGCTTTTCAGGCTATCGGGTTCGGCGGGTGGGGGGTTAAGGACTCGCCAGCCTATGCGCGCCAGCGTCAGGATCAGGATCGTGATCCCGATCGATTTGTGCATCTGGTAAAGCGCGTATTGGTCGGGATGGCCGTCGGGCAGGTCTGTCATGTACCAGCCTCCCGCCATCATCGCGATAATGGCTAGCGCGATGACCCAGTGCAGCGCGATCGCCACGCTGGTGTAGCGGTGCGTCCGGGTTTGTGGCACTGAAATGATGTCTGTCGCGGCCATTGCGGGGTTCTCTCTGTTGCGGGTCCGGGTGTCCGCAGGCCCCATGGCTGGGACCTGCGGCACGTCTCGAAACCGTTTCCTATTCGTCCTGCAGGAACTCGCCTGAGAAGGAGATGGTCACTGCATCGGTGATGTTCGGGATGGCGGCTGTCATGCCGTAGTCCGAACGGTTGATCGTCGTCGTCGCGTTGAAGCCGATCAGATCGCGCTCGCCAAACCAGGGAGCGTTTGCGTTGCCATTATAGGTTACGTCCAGGGTCACCGGCTGGGTCACGCCCAGGAAGGTGAGATCGCCTGTCACCGTGCCGGTGTTGCCGCTCGTGAGGGCGACGTCGGTCGAGGTAAACGTGATTTCCGGGAAGGTGTCGGCATTCAGCCAGCGCGTGTTGCGCGCCATATCTTCTGCCCAGGTTTCAAAACCGCTATCGGCATGTCCAGCCTTGTAATCGCCCGGATAGTTCACGATCAGATTGGCCGGATTGACGGTGACCGAAAGCGTTGAAGCTGCCGGATCTGCAGAGTCGAAGACGAGGTCCGCGTCGAAGTCGCCAAAGTGCACGATGTAGTCGGAGATACCGCCTGCGTGGCCGACTGCAAACTCGAGGAAGGCGTGGGTGCGCTCGAGGGAATAGTTTGCAGCGCTCACCTCGGCGAGGGACTCGTCAAGCACGATTTCTGCAGGGGCGGCGTCGGCTTCCGGTGTCGTCGTGTCCTGGGCTTCTGCCGGGGCTGTGGTGCCGCCGCCACACGCGGCGATCAGGGCCAAGCCGGCGGCGCCGGCGAGGAGGGCTGTGTACTTCATGGGTTTCGTCCTTTGTTGGTGGAGTTTTGCTCACTCATCTCCGGCTTCAAGGAATTCGCCAGAGAAGCTCAGGGTGACTTCGTCGGACACGAATTGAGTCATCGCGCCCATACCAAAGTCTGACCGGTTGAATGTCCCGGTCGCATTAAAGCCGATGCGGCGCTTGCCGCCATCAAACGGGCCAGTCGCCGTGCCATTATAGGTTACGTCGAGGGTCACAGGCGCGGTGACACCGCGGAGGTTCAGGTCGCCTGTCACCGTGCCTGTAAATTCACCCTCCTGGCGGGCGGAGGTCGATACGAACGTGGCGGACGGAAAGGTGTCTGCATCCAGCCAGCGGCCGTCATTCGCAAGCTCGTCTTCCCATTCCGCCTTGCGTTCCGGCTCTGGATACTGGGTGTCCAGTGCACTCGTATTGACCTGTACCGAAATGGAAGACGCCGTGGGGTCGTCGGCCTGGAAGTCGAGTTGGGCATCGAAATCGGTAAAGTCGATGGTGTAGTCCGACAGACCGAAATGCTTGACGCTCACCGAAAGAAACGCGTGCGTCTTGTCCAGTTCGAAGTTCGAGCTGTCGATGGGCGCCAGGCTCTGTTGGGCCGTGACACAGCCCGTCAAAGCGAGCGCGCTGAGCGAAACTGCGGCGAGTGATAAACGCATGGGCACCCTCATCTGGTGTCTTGGCCTCGGGTCGAAAGTTAGCGCAACCTCTGCGGGGTTCCAGCGCACGGCGGGGCCATCCGGTCAAATAACACCTATTCACGATGAGGATAGACTCAGCTGGAACAGGGGCAGCCCCCTTACCGCGCTTCTGGCGAATTGTGTGGCACAGACACCCCTCATGCCATAAAAACTGATCGGCTTTCTGGACATTCTCAATCGGCTGCGCGCAAGGTCCACCCCATGGAGTACGATGCCAACCTCGACGTGATTGCGGCCAACCTTGCTGCGCCACCCGGCCATGTGCGTGAGGTTGAAGAGCCTGAAGACCCCACGGGCGGCTTCGCGTTCGAGATGGGAATTGAGATGACGATCCCCGTCGGCGGACGGCAGATTGACATCCTCGCCCGTGCACCCCTCCAAACCGAAGGCGTGGCCCCCACCGAGAGCCAGCCCGATACGCTGATGGCGCAACGGCTTGTCTCTGCTGAAGAAACCCTTGGCGGCGCCGTAACGGAGGCCGTGACCGACCTCGATGTACACCCGATTTCTGCTGTGGGCCGGGTGACGGCGGTGTTTGGCGGCCGCGTGCGCTATTGTACGGGCACGGTGATTGCCGAACGCATTGTCTTGACGGCGGCCCATTGCGCCTATGCGCGCACCAATGCCCTGACCGGAGACGGTGCCTTTGCCGACTGGATGGTGTTCCAGCCACAATTTCTAGCCGGGGATTCAAAAGGCAACTGGGCGGGCGAGGCAGCCTATGTGCCGCGAGGCTGGAGTGCGCCGTCGCCGGGCACCACGCCGGGACATTTTGACGTCGCCCTTATTCGCCTCGATGCGCCCATCGCCCATCGCACGGGCACAGCTGGCGTGCTCGCCAACACCGATCCGGACGGGCCCTTCACCAGCCTCGGCTATCCGCGCAAACCGACAGGGCCTTTTGAATTCGATGGCCGCTACCTGTTCGCCAGCACAGGCGAGCGCGTGGAAGACCGCTCCTTCGGTGTGATCAAGGCAGAGAACGGCCTCACCGAGGGGTCCTCAGGTGGCCCGTGGTTTACCAGCGAGACCGGCGAGATGCGCGTGGCAGGCATCAATTCCACAAAGCCTGTCCACACCGATGACCACACCTGGTCCCCCCGCTTTGGCGAAGCCTTCCAGCGGCTCATCGCCCGGGTGCTCGCCGATATGACCGGGGTTTAAGCAGCGCGGCTCGGCGCTCCCCTGCCGATCCTCCCACACGGTCAATCGCAGCGGATCTACACACCCGCAACGGCAGCCTCGCCCGCCTGTGGGGTGCTATTCCTTGTCCACGAACGCTTTGTATTCGGCTTCAAAGTCGGGATGCCAGCGGGAGAGGGCAGGGCGGTTCTTGATGATGTCGTCAGCGGTCCATTGCACGCGTTTCTCGTCGAGGGCCCGCGGCGTCTCATTGTCCGGGCACACGATGTAGAAATCTCCATCCACCAGTCGCTCTAGCATAAACGCGACCGTCTCTTCTGCCGTCGCCGCAAAAGGTGGTTTCTGGGGAACAAATGCCGAGACCATCGGCGTGTAGACGAATCCCGGGATCAGGAGATGCGCGCTGATCCGGCAATTGTCTTCATTGCGAAACGCGTGCGCCAGGCTTTCCGTATAGGCCAGCACACCGGCCTTGGAGAGATTGTAGGCATAGTTGCCCGGTGGCCGTGTGATACCCTGTTTTGAAGCTGTGTTGATCACGGCAGCGGACTTGCCATGGGCCAGCATGGACGGCAGGAAAACATGGCAGCCGTGCACAACCCCCATCAGGTTCACGTTTATCATCTGTTGGAAGGCGTCGAGGTCTTCCCACGGTTTCGTGCCCATTCGGCCGATGCCCGCATTGTTCATGAGGCAGTGGATCGCGCCAAACCGGGCCTCGGCCTTGTCCTTGAGCGCTTCCATCGCTGCCACGTCCGAAACATCACACCGCTCTGCAAGGACGCCGACGCCCAAAGCCCTGAGAGCGCGTTCGGCGGACTGCAAGGCCTCCTCTTTCCTATCAGCGAGAACGACGTTCATTCCCGCTTCTGCGAACCGTGTCGCGGCCTCGAGGCCGATTCCCCCGGCGCCGCCGGTCACAACGGCCGTTTTGCCCTCGCTTAGCCACTCTGTCATCGCGTGATGCTCTCCCGTCTGTTTTGGGAGACGCTAGCAGGAAAATCAGGGTGATCGAATCCCTGTTTGACCGCGGCCCCGTCAATCGGAGGCGACGCGCTTCACGGTCCTTGCAGTCTGTCCATGGCAGCTTCAAGGATCGGATCACGGCCCGACAGCCGGTCCGATGCCGTAACGGCGATCTCAATGTCGGGCGTCACGCCCAAACCCGGCTCGAATGAGGCCACGTTGAGGGATTGCAATTGCCAGGGAATGCGCACGCGGATCCCCGAATTCGGCAATTCAAGGAAGAAGATCTGGCCCGCAGTCGGGCCCTCCGAACTGCCGCCCGTTGCCTCTCCGATCAGGAGGGCATCGATCCTGTCTCTGAGCGTCGATAGCAGGATGGTGACCCCGGAGGCGTTCGCTCGGCTGGTCAAGGCAACGACCTCGCCTTCGAACCGAGGCGCCTGCGCCGGTATTGGACCCAAGGAGATCGGATCCTTCTCGGCCAGGATCTCGAACCATCCGTCGTCAAGCGTGTCAAAGGCGGTGGGATCGGGCGTCAGGGCCCGGGGGTCCCACGTATCAATCACATCGGCATAGGCGGATAAGTCGATCGACCTGACCTGCTTGGACGCGAAGAGCGGAGACGAATCTTCGGTGAGAAATCCGATCAACCCGATCACCGCGTCTGTGGAGCCGCCCCCATTGAAACGCGTGTCTATGATCAGCTTTTCAAAGCCCTCCGCCTGAAGTTGATCGAAGATCGGACCGTAAATTTCTGCCGGGTCCACGGGCCTGCGATAATTCACAAATGTATCGATGCGGAGATAGCCAACGCCCTCTTCGAGAACGTCGAATGTCACCGCGTCTACAAAGTCCGACCGATAAGCGGGCCCAGCCCAGTCAAGGGCGCGCCAAGCCTCCCAACTGATGGGTTCCAGTGTAATCGACTGCCTCGCGCTCGCCCGCTCAATCTCCACGTCCAGTGTGCGCCATGCGCCGTAGATCAGGGGATAGAAGTGTTCGAAAGCCGAGCCGAGAAATTCCCCTGTGGCCTCGAAAGCGACCGGTTTCACATGGTCGGTGTACCCATCGACCGGGACCATCGCCAGGATCGATTGGGTGACGTCGTCCATTGATTGCCCATTGATTGAGATCAATTGGTCGCCTGGCATGAGGCCCGTCCCGTCTGCAGCGGAAAACACAAACACCCCATCGCGCGAAAGGATCGGACGGAACGGGAAGAAAGACGCTGTGGACTTCCGGCTGTCTTCGAGGGATGCGGGTTGCTCGGCCTTTGTGTGGTCGCAGCGAATGTCCGTAAGCACGCCGGACAGCCCGACATAGAGCGCCCGATCTGATGTGCCGTCCTGCACGCTCAGCACCAATTCCTCCCAGCGTTCCTCCAGGGCGACAGGGTCGGCATATCGGTGATAACCGGGATGGATGTCGATCAGCGCTTGTCTGGCGAGGGCGATATCGGCTTTCGCGGCTTCGGCGGTTAGCGGTTTCTCGCTCAACACCGTGACCCTGACGGGGTCCTGGACGGGTGCAGCCTGTGGCGTGGCGCAGCCAGCCAAAAGAAACAGTTCGAGGGCAAGGAGCGGGCGAAACAGGCGCGACGGTTTCTGTGTATTCACTTTGGCTCCTCGATGGTTGGGGTGTTGTGCTGGAGGTAAATCTGGTCACGGCGGCGGGCCAGTGTCGATCCATTCTGTGGGGGACCCTGGTCCTGCAAGCGGGTCTTTCCCTTCCGCGCGGGGCACTTTAAGCGTGCACGTATAGCGAAGAGGGCGGAGCGATGGAATTTCCAGGGATTGATCCGGTGGCCTTCCAGATCGGCCCGGTTGCCGTGCGCTGGTATGGGATTGCCTTCGCCGCGACCTTCGCCTTCAGCTGGTGGTATGTGCGCCAACTGCTTTCGCGGCCTCGCCTGTGGGCGACGGGCTTCGAGCCGGGACTGTCTGAGAAGCTGGACGATTTGCTGATCTATATTGTGATTGGCGTGATCCTTGGCGGGCGTCTTGGCCATATCCTGCTCTATCAGCCAGCCTACTACTTCGCCTCCCCGTTGCAGATCTTTGCGGTCTGGGAAGGGGGCATGTCCTTCCATGGTGGGCTCATCGGCACCGTGATCGCCATTCTGATTTTCGCCTGGCGAAATGGCGTGGAGAAGTGGGTGATCGGGGACCTTGTGGCCGCCTGTTCCCCGATGGGGATACTGCTGGTTCGCTCGGCCAATTTCGTGAATGGGGAGATTGTCGGCTCGCCCTCGGACCTGCCCTGGGCGATCGTGTTTCCCGGGTATGCGGAGGCGCGTCACCCGGCGAACCTGTATGAGGCGGGGCTGGAAGGTGCGCTGCTCTTTGCCATCGTCGCCTTCTTCATTTTCCGATACCGTAGCTTGCGCTTTCCCGGTTTGACAGCGGGCATTTTCCTCATCGGATACTCCATTGCGCGCATCTACGTGGAGACCTTCAAGTTCGCCGAACATCGGATGCTTTGGGCGGATGCTCCGTTCACCAAGGGCATGGCCTACAGCGTGCCGATGCTGCTGGTGGGCCTATGGCTGGTTTATACGCGCTGGCAGACGGCGCGCTCGGCCGATGAGACACAAACGACTGGCTGACTGACCGACCCGCCATCCGCTACGATCCCCAAGCAGGTGGCTTACTCCGCTGCGCTGGTCCGCACGTGGCGCGCAAGCCATTCGGCTTCCTCGCCGGGTTCCGGCATCACGTCACCGCCTTCGAAGGCCCAACTTGCCGGGACGTCCGTGGTCATCATCGCGACGTGCTCGATATCGATCTGACCATGCCGGGCGATAGACTGGCGCATTTCAGAGATGATCTGCGCTTTCTGTTCGTCGGTGCGGTTGGCGCGAATGCTCCCGAAGAGCATTGCGCGATGGCCATTCAGTGGCGGGGTGGCGTGGTCTTCGACAAAGAAAGCGTGCACGAACTGGGGCGGCGCGCCCGTTACGGCGCAGTGAATACGCGTGATATCCGCGGCAATCCTGGGTTTTGCCTCATCAGACAGGGCGCCCTTGGCGGTGTTACAAAGATAAAGGGGCATTGCGAGGCTCCTATGCGGTTTGCGGATCAGAGATAACACCGACGACTTCGTCGAGCGTCTGGTTCGTTTCGCGAATCCACAGCGTGCACATGTCTTTCAGTAGGGTGGCTCGCTCAGATTGTTGTAAGGGAGCGTTCGCCGTCATGGAGACGATCGATGATGTGCTGGGTTGGGCGGCTGTGAAGCCGCTCCCCTCCGGTATCTCGCGCCAGGTGATATGGGCGGCTTCACCGAAGGCGTTTTGGGAAAAGGCCTCGAGGTTTGCGCGCAGCGTCGCCTCCGTGGCGGCCGATATCTGGCCGGCCTGTACGATACAGTTGCAGCTTATCATTCGGTGTCCTCCTTTTCCTGGGTCCAGGTCGATGGTGTTGCGCCGTTCGCCCAGCGCATGCCGATTTTATCGAGCGGCAATTCCGCGCCATCCTTGTCGCGCGGCCAAAGCCGGGGGAGCGCTTCGCCGGACTCTCTGATGGTCATCACGGTTGCGGGGCCGTTTTCGTGGACCGCCCACTTATCGCCCCACTGACCCAGCGCGATCAGCACCGGTGCCAGTTCCGCTCCCCGTTCGGTGAGCACGTACTCCTCATGCGCATAGCCGTCTGATGCTGGGACCTTCTGGAGGATTCCCCCCTCAACGAGTTCGCCGAGGCGCTTGGTGAGTGTGTTTCTCGCGATGCCGAGATTTTCCTGGAAGTGCTTGAATCGCCGGGCGCCCATCATCGCATCACGGATGATCAGCAAGGACCACCAGGAGCCCACATGCTCCAGCGTGCGCGCGATCGAGCACTGCATGTCCGAGAATGACGTCGTTTTCATCGATGCAAGATTCCGGTTGCGTTATGGAACCGTGTAGACTAAACGGTCCGTTATGACAACCAGTTTTATTATTAGACCATATCGAAGCCTCTCCACCTCAGAAAGGATCTCCCCATGCAGCTCAAGGTTCACGGTACGCCTCTCTCGCCCTGGGTGCGTCGCCTAATGGTGTTCATTGAAGAGAAGGGTCTGGATTACGGGCTCGTTGTCGTCACGCCACTCGGTGATCCCGATCCGGATTTCCTGAAGATCAGTCCGCTGGGAAAGATCCCCGTATTGGAGGTGAACGGTCGCTTTCTGCCGGATTCCCTGGCGGCCTGCACATTGCTCGAAGCGGAAGCGCCTGATCCTGCCTTGTTCCCGAAAGCGGGTTGGGACCACGCCTGGATGTTGTGGCTTTGCGACTATCTCGCCACTGCGCTTTTCTCACGTGTTGAGGCTCCGCTCTTCGTTCAGAAGTTCATCAATCCGAGGCTTCGAAAAACCGAGCCCGATCAGGAGGTTATCGATGCGGCCTATGCCGCCCGCCCAGCGGTTTTCGACTACCTCGAGTCTCTGCTGGTTACGGGCCGGCCCTTCATTCAAGGCGATGCCTGCACCCTTGCGGACCTCACAGCCGCCAGCATTTTCGTGAACTATCTCCACGCCGGGGAAACGATTGATCCCAACCAATGGCCGAACCTGTCGGACTATGTTCCGCGCATGCACAATCGCCCGTCATTCCAGAACGTCCTTGCAAAGGAAAAGGAGCTGATCGGCGCGGCCTCACCCCTGTTTGCGCAGGCCTCCTGACAGCTTGATCGGTTGTCGCCGTATCGCGCCGCTTACGCGGCCGGTGCGAACCAGTCTGGCAGCGCAAAGTCCTTGCCCAGATCGGCTGCGACGGCTTCATGGGTGATCATGCCGCCCGCGACGGTCAGGCCGCGTGCAAGGTGGGGGTTGGCGTTCAGGGCTGCTTTGGTGCCCATGTTCGCGATCTGCTGAACAAAGGGGAGGGTCGCGTTGTTCAGCGCGTACGTGGACGTGCGCGGCACGGCCCCCGGCATGTTCGCAACGCAATAGTGGAGAATGCCATCCACCTCATAGATCGGGTCTTCATGGGTGGTGGCCCGCGAGGTCTCGAAACAGCCGCCCTGGTCTATGGCGATATCGACGAGGACAGCGCCCGGCTTCATGGACTTCAGTTGTTCGCGCGTCACCAGCTTGGGCGCGGCTGCCCCTGGAATGAGCACGGCGCCGATGATGAGGTCGGCCTGTTTAACGGCTTCCGCGAGCGCGGTCCGGGTGGAATACATCGTCTTTACCAGGCCGTTGAACTGGGCATCCAGCTCGGCCAGGCGCACGGTGTTGCGATCAAAGACGGTGACGTCCGCGCGCATGCCCACGGCGATCTCGGCCGCATTGGTGCCCGACACACCCCCACCAATGATCAGCACCTTGGCAGGCGAAACGCCCGGCACGCCGCCCAGCAGGAGACCGCGACCACGCTTCGTTTTCATCAGCGCCCAGGCGGCGACCTGCATGGACATGCGGCCCGCCACCTGGCTCATCGGGGTGAGCAGGGGCAGGCGTCCGTCCCGATCGGTCACTGTCTCATAAGCAATGGCGACGGCACCTGATTTCACCAGACCCGCGGCCTGTACCGGATCCGGGGCCAGGTGGAGATAGGTGAAAAGGGTGTGGTCCTTGGTGAGGCGAGCGGTTTCTTCCGGCTGGGGCTCCTTCACTTTCACGATCAATTCGCTTTCACCGAACACTGCGTCGGCATCGGGAAGGATCCGCGCGCCGACAGCCTCATACTCAAAATTTTCGCAAGCCGAGCCAACGCCAGCGTCCTCTTGAATGAAGACGTCATGGCCTGCGGCGACCAACTCACCTACACTTTCAGGGGTCAGGCCGACACGGAATTCCTGCTTCTTGATCTCAGTTGGAACACCGATGCGCATACGGGCCTCCCTTGGGCATGATCTCGCTTCGCATACGGCAAATTACAGGGCTGTGAAAGTCTGGATCGGGCGCGTTCTGAAATGACGCAAGTGGCGCGGAACGCGCTACTCCGCCGCCATCTCAGCGGCTTCGCGTGTTGCGCGCATCTCTGCCGCCTTGGCCTCGACCTCCTGGACGATCTGTTCGATCATTTCCGCATTGGAGACCTTATGGCTTGGCGCGCCAGCCATATACATCATGCCGGCTTCCTTGCCGCCGCCGGTAAAGCCCATGTCGGTCAGCGAAGCCTCGCCGGGTCCGTTGACGACGCAGCCGATGATGGAAAGCGAAATCGGCTCTGCGATATGCGCGAGGCGCTGTTCCAGCGTTTCCACCGTCTTGATCACGTCAAACCCCTGGCGCGCGCAGGACGGGCAGGCCACGATGTTCACGCCGCGCGTCCGCAAGCCAAGGGATTTCAGCATTTCGAAACCGACCTTGATCTCCTCGACCGGGTCGGCACTGAGCGAGACGCGGATGGTATCACCGATGCCCATCCACAGCAGGTTACCCATGCCGATGGAGGATTTTACCGTACCGGTCCGCAGGCCACCGGCTTCAGTAATGCCAAGGTGCAGGGGGGCCTCTGTCGCTTCAACCAACTGCTGATAGGCGGCAACCGTCAGGAACATGTCCGAGGCTTTGACCGAGATCTTGTAATCGTGAAAGTCGAGGTCATCGAGGATACGGGCGTGGTCCAGCGCGCTCTCCACCATGGCATCGGGGCAGGGCTCACCATATTTTTCCAGCAGGTGACGCTCGAGCGAGCCGCCATTGACCCCGATACGGATCGCACAGCCATTCGCCCGCGCTGCGCTGACAACTTCCTTCACACGGGCAGCATTACCAATGTTGCCGGGGTTGATCCTCAGGCAGGCAGCACCCGCCTCGGCCGCTTCAATACCGCGTTTATAGTGGAAGTGGATGTCTGCAACGATGGGGACTTTCGCTTCGCGACAGATCGTCGGCATCGCGGCTGTCGCTTCCACCGTTGGGCAGGAGACGCGCACAATGTCTGCGCCGGCGTCTTCTAAACGACGGATCTGGTCGAGCGTGGCGGCTGCGTCCTCGGTCGGTGTATTCGTCATCGACTGGACTGCGATCGGCGCATCGCCACCCACTTCGACGCTGCCGACGCGGATCTTGCGGCTTGGCCTGCGCTCAATGCTGCGCCAGGGGCGGATCGCATTCATGCTCATGGGCTGGCTTTCCTCACGCGGGGCCGCTTTCTCTCCTGGGGTCTATTTGGGCCGAACACAGCGCGGCGTAAAGGCGGTGTTTCGCCAAGATCAGCGGGAAGGCTGTCCGCCACCTGCCGCAGCAAGCGCCGGGGCCGCTGTTCTGGCGCGGTCGGCGGCCGTGTCCACACTTGCTGCGAAGACGGGCGCGTCTTCAGGGCCGAGCGGACCCACCACGGCGTCACCGAGGCGCCATTCAAAAGCGTTTCCGTTGCGGGCGCTGATGGTCCAGCCGGCACCGGAACGGGGGATGTAGGTTTCTCCTGCCTGCATGACCCGGTTGCGATAGAGCGTCCCATCCGGGCCACGCACTTCGACCCAGGCATCCTCAAGTGCGATCAAAGTCAGTTCGAGATTCTCGACACGCACGCGCTCGGTAATGGGGATATCGGCAAAGAGGCTCTGTGCGGCTCCATTCAACGGCTCGGTCACCAGTGTCGTGCTCTGCTCTGCCGGGCTCGTGCCGATGAGCAAGAAGGCGGCCCCACCAGCGAGAGCCAGCGCGCAGACTCCCGCGGCGGCATAGACCGGTTTGAAGACGGTTGGACGTGCCAGCCCCTGGGTCGTGGGGATCGGTTCAGCGACCACCACGGTTTCAAGTGTGCCGCAGTCGGCGGAGTAATCCTGGACGACCGTGTCGCCATCAAGCCCGATCGTCTTTGCGTAATCGCGCACCACAGGCGTGATGTAGCCGCGCGACATGCCTGAGACTTCCATACGCTCTATCGACACCAGCTTTTGCGGGCTGTGGCGGGTGATTGCATGCAGGTCTTCTATGCTGACGCCCTTCGCATCACGCACCTTACGCATGACTTGCCCGATCCGCTCATCGGGAAAGGCCGTACGGAGCGCATCATAATAATTTGCCGGACTGTCTCTGTATTCGGGCTCAGAATCGGGGTTTTTCGCCTCAGAAGACGCAGGATTCGCGTCTGGGGCGAATTCAGTACGCTCCGTACCCACTTCTGTGGCACAGGCGTTCTGTGTATTTGGCGCGTCAGACGCTGGCGTCGTCTTCTCTTCAGCCATTTCTATTGCCCAGCCGCTTCAGCGGCCTTCTCCTCACTGTCGGGACGCCTGTCCCGCTCAACTTACTGCCTCAGGCCGCATTCATCTCTATACACGAGAACGGCCACGATCAATTGAGAGTGACATCCGCACCAAGGTCATCCAACAAGGCTAACAATTCCTTACGCAGGTCGCCACGCCCTTTCGCGAGAGAACTGCAAAGCGTATGCCCCAAATGAGCGAGGTGGACGCTTCTTATGGCTTTTTTCACCGGACCGATCTGTGACGCTGGCATCGACAGCGCGTGAAATCCAAGCGAAGCAAGGCATAAGGCCTGCAGTGGGTCCCCTGATGCTTCACCGCAAATGGTCAGTGGCAGGTCCAGTTCCGCGCAGGTATCGGCCACATGCTTAAGGAAGCGTAGGGCCGGACGAGAGATGATGTCGTAGCGTTCCGAAACACTCGGCGTCATCCTGTCTGCAGCGAAGAAAAACTGCATGAGATCGTTCGTGCCGAGCGACAGGAAGTCTGCCTCGGCCGCGATTTCCGGCAGCGCATAGGCCAGCGCTGGCGCTTCCAGCATCGCACCGATTTCCAGACGTTTGGGGGGCGGAAAGCCACGCCCCTCGCTCCATTCAAGCTCTTCCAGAAGCATGGCCTTTGCTTCGTAGAACTCCTCGGCAATGGTGATCATGGGAAACATGACCCGCAAATGACGCCCACTGGCGGCGCGAACGAGGGCACGAAGTTGACGGCGGAAGAGCCCGCGCGTGTCCAGCGCAAAGCGGATCGAGCGCCACCCCAGCGCGGGGTTCTCTTCACGCTCGGTGTTGAGATTTGGCAGCATCTTGTCGCCGCCGAGGTCCACCGTGCGGAAGGTGACCGGCCG
>JBCDLC010000049.1:0-16793 GCA_038745855.1 Pseudomonadota bacterium
CTTCGATGGTGTCGGTGATGTTCGACATTTGTGGGGAGCTTATCACGGCGGCAAGCCGGTCGGATAAGTCCTGGGTTTTTGCAACGATTACAGGGCGCGGGGCGGGGATGGGGGCGAAGTTTTCCTACACCTGCGGACGCCCAGAGGCCAGCGGCCCAGCGCGCTGGAAGAGACAGGGAAAGGCCCAGAGCCCTCAGCGCCACTGCCGTGGCCTTGTCCGCCTGGATTTGATCCACCGGATCAAATCCTCCGCTGGCGCGGACCGGCTCCCAAGTCCATCGCGTAGCGGAGGGCACAGCCCGCAGCACAGCGGGGGATCAAGGCGTAAACCCGATCAAACCACAATGTTCCTGGAATGTTCGGACAACTGTCCGATTCGTTTACGAATCGCTAAGAAATAGCTGTCAACTGCCAATCCATGGACAAGTTGGCCGCTGGCACACTGTGCCTTCTCATCTGCTATTTTGCTTACCACGCCTTCGCGGGTGAGGTGGGCTTGGGCGAGTATGCGGATATGCAGGTGGAGCTGGCCGAGAAGCGAAAGGTGCTTGCGGGGCTGGAAGCAGAGATTGCCCAGCTCGAGGCGGATATTGTCCGGCTCAAGCCTGAGACCGCCGACCCCGATTATATTGAGGCCCTCGCGCGGGAGAAGCTCGCGTTCGTCTTCCCTGGAGAGTTGATCCTCGCCGAGTGACATCGTCTCCCATGCGAATATGCATGGAGAGTTTACCGGTCTTCCCCTTCACGCGGGGGCAGAGCTGTGACCTATGGGAGGGAAAACGATTAAAGGGAGACACCCATGGCCGATGGGGCTGTGTTCGCCAGGGATATTGGCGCGAGCGCGCTGCTCGATGATTACCGGATGATGCTGCTCATCCGGCGGTTCGAAGAGCGCGCCGGACAGCTCTACGGGATGGGGCACATTGCCGGGTTCTGCCACCTCTATATCGGGCAGGAGGCGGTTGTCGTGGGACTGCAGGCTGAAACGGAAACGGGCGACCAGGTGATTACCGGGTACCGCGACCATGGCCATATGCTGGCCTGCGGGATGGATCCCAAGGGCGTGATGGCGGAGCTGACGGGGCGGGCGACGGGCTATTCTCGCGGCAAGGGCGGGAGCATGCACATGTTTTCGAAGGAGAAGCAGTTCTTCGGCGGCCATGGCATTGTCGGGGCCCAGGTGGCGATCGGGACCGGGCTGGGGTTTGCCAATACTTACAAGGGCAATGGCAAGGTGTGCCTCGCGTATTTCGGAGACGGTGCGGCCAACCAGGGCCAGGTCTATGAGAGCTTCAACATGGCCTCGCTGTGGGACTTGCCGGTGGTGTATGTGATCGAGAACAACCAGTACGCTATGGGGACGAGCGTGGACCGGGCGTCAGCGGAGACCGAGCTCTATAAGCGGGGGATCTCTTTCGAGATCGAGGGGGAGCCGGTGGATGGGATGGATGTGGTCGCGGTGCGGGCGGCAGCGCGGAAGGCGCTGGATTATGCCCGGTCTGGCAAGGGGCCGTACATCCTGGAGATGAAGACCTACCGGTACCGGGGGCACTCCATGTCGGATCCGGCGAAGTATCGCAAGCGGGAGGAGGTCGACGATATTCGCAGCCACCGCGATCCGATCGAGGGGCTGAAGGAAACGCTGCTGGAGGCTGGCTTTTCGACGGAAGCGGCGCTCAAGGCGCTGGACAAGGAGATCCGGGCGGAGGTGAAGGCGGCGGCTGACTTCGCGCTGGAGAGCCCCGAGCCCGATGCGGCCGAGCTTTGGACGGACGTGCTGGTGGAGGCTTGAGGATGAACACGACGCCTGACCGCGAGGAGCCCCTCGCCCTGAAACATTTGGCGCAAGTGAATATTGCTGAGCAGCGATATCCGAATGATGCGCCGGAGATGGCTGACTTCATGGGGGCGCTCAACGCGATCAACGCGCTGGCGGAGCGGTCGCCGGGATTTGTGTGGCGGATGCAGGACGAGACCGGCCACGCGATGGATCTCCGGTTCGAGTCGCGGGCGGAGGCGGCGGACCTGCTGATCAACATGTCGGTTTGGGAAAGCGTCGAGACCTTGAGGGACTATGTCTACACGACTGCCCATGCGAACGTCATGGCGCGGCGGGCGAAGTGGTTTCCGAAGATGGAAACATCGCACATGGCGCTGTGGTGGATCGAGGCGGGGACGGTTCCGACGATCGAGGATGCGCGGGCGGCGATTGCGTCCCTGAATGCGCGGGGACCGGCGCCCGAGGCGTTCACGTTCGATGAGCCGTTTGGCGCCGATGGGGTGCGGCTTGACCTGCCGGCGATCACGAAGCTCTGCGCTTGAGGGAGGGGAAAAATGGCCCTGGAATATTCGTATCTGGTGGCGTGTGTGATCCTCTTCTCGGTGCATATCGGGGCCGAGGCGATCGCGGGGAACCTTCAGTATAGCGCAAAGGACCTGGTGGGTCCGCGCGATACGCTGCCGCCGCCAAATGCTGCGGTTGGACGGTGCAAGCGGGCAACGCAGAACATGCTGGAAAGCATGGCGATGTTTGCGCCGCTGGTAATTGTTGCGGTGGAAACAGACCGGTCGAACGCCACGACGGAGTTTGCGGCCGGGCTCTTCTTCTTTGCGCGCGTTCTTTATGCGCCGTCGTACTGGTTCGGCATTCCCTGGCTGAGGTCGCTTGTGTGGTTTGCGGGGATTGTCGGCATCGCGATGGTGCTGTTGCAGGTGCTGCCTTTTGTGGAGGCCGTCTGAACCCATGGCGACTGATATTCTGATGCCAGCCCTTTCGCCCACGATGGAGGAGGGCACGCTGTCGAAATGGCTGAAGGCCGAGGGCGACGCGGTGCAAGCGGGCGACATCATCGCGGAGATCGAAACCGACAAGGCGACTATGGAAGTCGAGGCCGTGGACGAGGGAGTGCTTTCTAAGATCCTCATTGCCGAGGGAACAGAAGGCGTTGCGGTCAACACGGTGATTGCGACATTGATCGAAGAGGGAGGGGGGGAAGAAGAGGGCCCGGCCGATGAGGATGCGCCGGATCGGGCTGCTACAGAAGCTGTGGAGGCGCCTGCGTCTGCTGATGCCGGGACGCTTGGCCAGGCCGATAAAGCGGCGCGTGAAGCCGCAATGGCTGCCCCGGCCGCGCCCGTGGCCGCATCGCGCGTCAGCGATCCGGCAATCCCTGAGGGGACGAGCTTTACCGACACCGCAATCCGGGATGCCTTGCGCGATGCCATGGCAGAGGAGATGCGGCGGGACGAGACGGTGTTCGTGATCGGCGAGGAAGTTGCCGAATACCAGGGCGCCTACAAGGTCACACGCGAGCTGCTGCAGGAGTTCGGCGCCCGCCGTGTGGTGGATACGCCTATTACCGAGCATGGTTTTGCGGGGCTTGGCGTCGGTGCAGCCTTTGGCGGCCTGAGGCCTGTTGTCGAGTTCATGACGTTCAACTTCGCGATGCAGGCCATCGACCACATCATCAATTCAGCCGCCAAGACGCTCTATATGTCGGGCGGGCAGATGGGATGCCCAATTGTCTTCCGGGGCCCCAATGGCGCGGCGGCGCGGGTTGGCGCCCAGCATAGCCAGGACTATTCTTCCTGGTATGGGCACGTGCCAGGCCTGAAGGTGATCGCGCCCTATGATGCGGCCGATGCGAAGGGCCTCCTGAAGGCGGCGATCCGGGACCCCAATCCGGTTGTCTTCCTCGAGCACGAGCTTCTTTACGGGGAAAGCCATCCCGTTCCTGATATTGAAGACTGGGTCCTGCCGATCGGGCAAGCCAAGATCCGGCGGGCGGGGACAGACGTTACCCTCACGGCCCATTCGCGGATGGTGGGTTTCGCGCTGAAGGCGGCCGATATCTTGGCGGGGGAGAGCATCGATTGTGAGGTCATCGACCTGCGCACGATCCGCCCCCTCGATACCGAAAGCGTGGTCGAAAGCGTCAGGAAGACCAATCGCCTTGTGACATGTGAAGAGGGCTGGCGCTTCATGGGCGTCGGCGCGGAACTCTGTGCGACGGTGGTGAACGAAGCCTTCGACTATCTCGATGCGCCGCCCGCCCGCGTGCACCAGAAGGATGTGCCGCTGCCCTATGCGGGCAATCTCGAGGCGCTCAGCCTGCCGGGCGTCGAGGATGTCGTGGCGGCGGTTCGGGCCGTTGTGGCGTGAGTGTGGTAGGGGAGGGCGGAGCGTGAAGTTGAGAGAGATGGCGTTGGCATCATACACCACGCGCCCGTGCCGTTTAACCGATAGGGTGACAGCCCAGCACATTCCCGGCCTGACGCTCCGTATGGCCAACCTGCCAAGGATTTCCTGACATGGCCATTGAAATCACCATGCCGGCGCTCAGTCCCACCATGGAGGAAGGCAACCTCACCAAATGGCTGGTCAAGGCGGGGGACACGGTCGAGGCCGGTGACGTGATCGCCGAGATCGAGACCGACAAAGCGACGATGGAAGTCGAAGCGGTGGACGAGGGGGTGGTCGCAGAGATCCTGGTGCCTGAAGGCACAGAAGGGGTCGCAGTGAACGCCGTGATCGCTGTCCTGATCGAGGAGGGCGAGGAATTGGGGGCTCAGGGCGCAGACGACGCCAAGGGCGCCCAGGAGGCCTCGGGCATACCGGCGACGGCGCCGGCTTCCGAGGCAGCAGATACCGAGGCAAGTGCCGAGGCTGTGCAAGACAGTGCGAAAACAGCACCGCCTTCGCCCGCGCCTTCAGCTTCACCCTCGGCTCCGGGTGCTCCAGCGACCGATTTGGGCAAGGATCACGGCGATGTCCGCGCCGCGCTCGCATCCACGCCCATGAAGCTCGCCGACGTGGGCAAAGGCGAGGCGCGTATCAAGGCGAGCCCGCTGGCCCGCCGTATCGCCGCGCTGAAAGGGATCGATCTTGGCGGTGTGGCCGGCTCTGGCCCCAAGGGGCGGATCGTCCGAGCTGACGTGGAAGCGGCGGTGGTGGGTGGGGCGGCCGGAACCGCGCTGATCCCGACCCAGGCGGCGGAAGTGGTGCGCCCGGCGTCGCCGGATGGCCTGATCATGCCGCAAGTGCTCGACGACCGGGTCTATGCGCCGGGCAGCTATGATCTCGTCCCGCTGGATGGGATGCGCCGTACGGTGGCCCGGCGCCTGACCCAGAGTTTCATGCAGGTGCCGCATTTCCCGCTGACCGTGGATATCCAGCTCGACCGTCTGCTGGCCGCTCGCTCGGGGATGAATGCGGCGGCGCCGGAAGGGGTGAAGATCTCGGTTAATGACATGCTGATCAAGGCGGCTGGGCTGGCCCTGATCGATGAGCCCGATTGCAATGCCAGCTATACCGATGAGGGCATCGCCTACCACAAGTCAGCCCATATCAGCGTGGCTGTGGCCATCGATGGCGGGTTGATCACGCCGGTGATCCGGGACGCCCAATCGAAGGCCCTGCGCCAGATCTCGTCTGAGATGAAAGACCTCGCCACCCGGGCGCGAGACCGGAAATTGAAGCCCCAGGAATATATGGGCGGGACGTTCTCGCTCTCGAATCTGGGCATGTTCGGGATCAAGGATTTCGCCTCGATCATCAATCCGCCCGAGGGGATGATCATGAGCGTGGGGGCGGGGGAGAAACGCCCGATCGTGCTGGAGGACGGAACGTTGGGGGTGGGCACGATGATGAGCGTGACGCTGACCTGCGACCACCGCGTGATCGGCGGCGCAGAGGGCGCACGCTGGCTGGCGGCGTTCAAGCGCTATGTGGAAACGCCGGAAGCGATGTTGCTTTAGGTGTTTTGTTCTGTTAACGTTCCGAAATGGTTGGAGAGCGATATGGCGGAACCTGAAAGCCAAACACTTGAAGTATTGAAACGGATACAAGCTGATCTTGCCGCCGTCCGCGAAGACGTCGCCGGAAACAAGTCTCTGCTCGAAGACGCTGTTGAGGAACGGGAGGCCTTGGCCGGCTACATCACCCATGCCGTTGGACTGAGTTCTGAAACGCGCGTCGACATTGATATGATCCGCAAAGACATAAAGACGCTGAAAGATCGCATCAAGGCTCTGGAAGACGCGAAGGCCTAAGCGGCTTGTTTAGGGGTAGGAGACGACGCAAGGGCTGCCGCTAACGCGCTTCTTCCTTCTCCCGTTCAGGGACAAGCAACCGGGTTCCGAATATCTCGAGGACAAAATACTGAAAGAGGCGCCAGCGGTCAGATGACCAACTTCGATCTCATTATCATCGGCTCTGGGCCGGGCGGCTATGTTGCGGCGATCCGGGCGACGCAACTGGGCATGAAGACGGCGATTGTCGAGAAGGAGAGCCTTGGGGGGGTGTGCCTCAATTGGGGGTGTATTCCGACGAAGGCGCTGCTCCGGTCGGCCGAAGTGATGCATCTCGCCAAGCATGCAGAGGATTTCGGGCTGAAACCGCTCAAGCCTGAGGCGGATCTCGAGGCGATGGTGAAACGGTCCCGTGGGGTGGCGGCCCAGCTCTCGGGCGGTGTGAAGCACCTGATGAAGAAGAACAAGATCACGGTAATTGAGGGGACGGCCCGGCTCGAAAAAGGGGCGGTAGCACCGAAGGTTGTGGTTGCGAACGCCAAGGGGGAGGAGACGGCTTACGAAGCCAAGCATGTCATCCTGGCGACCGGCGCCCGGGCACGGAGCATGCCGCAGATCGGCCTGGAGCCCGATGGAAAGCTGATCTGGACCTACCGTGAGGCCATGGTGCCCGAAGCGTTGCCGAAGCGGCTATTGGTGATTGGTTCAGGCGCCATCGGGATCGAGTTTGCAAGCTTCTATAACGAGATCGGATCAGAGGTGACGGTTGTCGAGGTGGTGGACCGGATCCTCCCCGTCGAGGATGAAGAAATCTCGAAAATGGCACTCAAGGCCTTCAAGAAACAGGGCATCACGATCCACACGGGCGCAACCGTGAAGGCGCTGGAGAAGGGCAAGAAATCCGTGGGTGCGGCCATCGATATGGGCGGCGGCAAGCTGGAGATGGCCGAGTTCGACCGGGTGATTTTGGCCATCGGGATTGTGGGCAATGTGGAGGGGCTTGGGCTCGAGGCACTCGGTGTCACGGTTGAGAGGAGCCATGTGGTGGTCGATGGGTTCGGGCGGACGGACGTGCCGGGGCTCTATGCCATCGGAGATATCACTGGCCCGCCCTGGCTTGCGCATAAGGCGTCCCATGAAGGGGTGATGTGTGTTGAAGGGATTGCCGGGGCCAATGAGACCCATCCGTTCGATGCTTCCAACGTGCCGGGCTGCACCTATGCGCACCCCCAGGTCGCGAGTGTCGGGTTGACCGAGGCGGCGGCCAAGGAAGCGGGGCATGCCGTAAAGGTGGGCAAGTTCCCCTTCGTCGGAAACGGCAAGGCGATCGCGCTCGGGGCAGGAGACGGCATGGTCAAGACCGTGTTCGATGCCGAGACGGGCGAGTTGCTGGGGGCCCACATGATCGGCGCCGAGGTTACCGAACTGATTCAGGGCTATGTCATCGCGCGTCAGGCGGAGCTGACCGAGGAGGATCTCATGCACACGATCTTCCCCCACCCGACGCTCAGCGAAATGATGCACGAGAGCGTGCTCGACGCCTATGGCCGTGTCATCCATATGTGAGCGGGCTGCAGAGGCGGCGGTGTGCGGGTGCGGGGGTCAAAAGGAATAGCCGCCGATCTCGATATCCGACGCGAAAGTGTCGGCGATGGCCTGTCGGCTCCGGGGGGTGTGATAGGTTCTGTAGTCGGCATGCTCGGTTGCATTCACGTGGGCAACGGCGGAGCCGGAGGCAGGCGGTTTATCGAGCGGTGTCCCGTCTGCACCGATCAGTTTGATGCGGAGATCGGTCGCGATCTTTGTGAAGGCCTCGTCGACATCTTCGAGGCAGATGATCCGTTTGACAATGATGTCGCCGTCCTCGCCGCAAAAGCGGTCTGCGGCGGTCCCCCTGGGTAGTGAGACGCAGAAGGCCTCGAAGGTGCCGGTCTCTTTGCGCCGTTTCGACCAGACGGATTGGGGGTTTTTCTCCCCGTATTCCCAGAAGGACACGGCCCTTGCCCACGGGTTACGGATCGTTGTGAACGAGAGAAACTCCTCCCATTCAAAGCCCAGGGCCGCGAGCGCGCCGCGCACGGTGGACGCGTTCGAGTGGTGATGGAACGGCTTTTCAAGGGTGCTGAAGATATCGGCGTAGGGGTCCAGCATCCGGCGCAGACTGGTGGAGCCGCACCGGGGATTGGAGAGGAAAACAAATCGCCTCTTGATGAAATCCTCATCGCCGCCTCCCGCCCAATCAACGACTGAGCGTAGAGCTAAGGGGTGTTCCAGCAGGCGGCAACCGCCATCACAAGGCGCGCACCAGCGGCGCTCAGTGGAGCTTGAGCTTCGGCCGGGTGATACGGTTGACGTGGCCCGTGACGATCATACCCAGCCCGCGGAACCATCCATGAATCGCAAGCAGGTGTAGCCGGTAGAGCGACACGTAGAAAAAGCGGGCGAGGCGCCCCTCGACGGCCATGCGGCCTCCCACCAGGTTCCCCATGAGGGATCCGACCGTTGCGAACCGGCTGAGCGACACGAGCGAGCCGTGGTCCTCATAGGTGAAGGCCTTGAGGGACTTGTTTTTCTGCATGGCCGCCGTGATGTTGTGGAACACGGTGTCTGCCATCTGGTGCGCGCTCTGGGCGCGGGGCGGTATGGGCCGTTCGGCGCCTTCCGGTGTGAACGCCGCACAGTCTCCCAGTGCGTAGATCAAGTCGTCCTCTGTGGTCTGCAGGGTGTCGCGGACCACCAATTGGTCGTTGCGGTTGGTTTCGAGCCCAGCAAGGCCGTTTAGGAAAGACGGCGCCTTCACACCGGCCGCCCACACTTTCAGACGGCAGGCGTATTCCTTGCCATCCTTCGTTCGGATCGCGTCGGCAGAGACACTTTCGACCACGGCCCCCGTCACCACTTCGACGCCCAGTTCCTCGAGTTCTTCATGGGCAGCCTCCGCGAGGGTTTCGGGCAGGGCCGGCAGGATACGCGGTCCCGCTTCGATGAGGGTCACTTTCAGCCGGGTCTCGTCAAACACTTCCAGGCCATAAAACCGGAGCGCTGCGGCGGCGTTATAGAGTTCGGCCGCCAATTCGACACCTGTGGCACCCGCACCAACGATACCGATGCGGACTTCCTCATCGGCATCCGGGTCGATCGAGAGTTTGCGCGAGCAGCGGAGGCATTGGTTGAGGAGCCTGGAGCGAAAGGCGTCCGCATCCTTTCGGCTCTCAAGGGCGAGGCAATGCTCTTTCACGCCCTCAACACCAAAATCATTGGAGACCGAGCCGACGGCGATCACCAGGAAGTCATAGCGAATGCGGTGTTCGCCCACGATTTCATTCCCGTCATCGTCCAGCAGCGGGGCCACGATAACCTGCTGATTCACACGGTCGATGTCCTTCAGCGTGCCCTGGAAAAAGCGATAGCCCCAGCGATAGGCATGGGCGCCATAGCCGACCTCGTCGAGATTGGCGTCCAGGGAGCCTGCGGCGACTTCATGGAGAAGGGGCTTCCAGATGTGGGTGCGGTTCCGCTCGAGCAGGATGATGTCATGGGTCCGGCGGTCATATTTCGCGCCGAGCCGGGCGACGAGTTCGAGGCCGCCCGCGCCGCCGCCAACCACCACCACCTGCTGCTTTTTCTGCTTCGCCGGCGCGTTCGCCGTGACCAGTCTTGGTGTATTGCGCGCAGGCGGGGGTTCGGCGTTCGTGGGCGAGGATCCGGAGGCCGCGGGGGCGCGGTTGCTGGGACTGGTGTTCAAACGCATCGGTGTACCCCTATCGCGTGTTTTGCATACGGGCGTGCACGCTTCCCGGATCAAATCGCATCGCGCGGCGCGATGGGGGATTGATCCAGCGATTCAGGATGCGAGGATACGGCCATGGCGAAATCGAAAGCGAAAACCGTTCAGACCGGCGTCGAGCCCAGGGCCTTTATCGAAGCGCTTGACCATCCGACTCGGCGGTCGGACGGGCTCGCGCTCCTCGAGACCTTTGACCGGATCACGGGCCTCAAGCCGCGCATGTGGGGGCCATCCATCATCGGCTATGGCCGCTACGCCTATACCTATGAAAGCGGGCACTCGGGCGAGTCGCTGGTAACAGGGTTCAGCCCGCGAAAGTCCAATCTCGTTTTCTACATCATGCCGGGATACCGCGGCGAAGATATGACCGAGCGGCTCTCAAGGCTTGGCAAGCACAAGCTCGGGAAAGCCTGCCTCTATGTGAACAAGCTGGCCGACATCGATATGCCCGTCCTCGAGGAGATCATCCTGGCTGGCGTTGAAGATATTCGCGCCCGCTATGAAACGTGGGACGTTTGAACCGTGCACGCGCACGCGCAGGCCGCCCGCAGGGGCGCGGGGGCTAGACGAACATATCCTCGCCGAGCAATTCAGCGGCCTCGAGTGCGGCAAAGCCATCGAAGGAACGCTCGATATCTGTAATCGCCTGGGTCGCATCGGACGTTACCGCCTCGGAGGGGGCCGTATCGGGCCCGTCGAATGAGAAGTCCTTCTCGAACGCGTAGAATGCGATCCCCTCGAGCACCCAGCCCTGGCTGTCGCGGATCTCTGCGACCTCCTCCTCGGACATGGTCCAATGGTGGCGGCCGGTGTTGAGGTTATAGAGCCGGAACACCTCTTCCAGGCCTGCAACGGCAGCGCCATTCTGGTAGGCAGCGAAGGCGACGCCTTCCAACTGGTAAGCCGAGTTGTTGGCGAGAATTGCGTCGCGTTCGGTCGCGGATGCGGTGTAGAAATGGCTGCCGAGTTTGTCGTTGTAGAATCGGTAGACTTCGGTCGAACCCTTGCTGTCGATGCTGCCGGCATCGGCCACTGAGAGTGCCCGGAAGCCAAGGCCTTCACTCTCCAGCGCCAGACCACTCTCTTCTATGAGCGCGACTTCAGCGGGATTGGACGTCAGGACATGTGCTCCGTTCCCGGCATTGAGGAAGCGAGCGACATCGACCACCTGCGCTTCGTTCACATTCTCGACCTCGATGGTGAAATCTAGGGTCAGGGATGCGCCGGCCCGATCCGTGGTCGTCAAGGTCACGGTATGGGATTGGTCGGTTTCGAAATCGATGGAGGCGCCCTCGGCGACGAGCAATTGGTTGCCGTCCACGACGAAGCGGCCGCCGGCATCATCTTCCAGCGTGTATGTGTGGGCGTCATCCTCATCGGGGTCGAGGGTGGTGAGGCCGGCGACCACGGTCCCGCCAGCAGAATTCTCCCGGACGCTGTTTTCCGAGAGGAGGATGTCGAAGGGGGGCAGATTGAACGGCCTCAGGATGATCGTGTCGAAGCCTACGCTTTCGATCGTCAGGTCATTTTTTTCGAATTCCGTGTTGAAGGTGAGTGTAGCATCGGTCAGGCCGTCAAAATTGGCATCGATGCGCAAGATAGAGCCGCCATCGCCGGTGGGTGTGACGCTGAAATCGTTCTCGCCGAGATTTGCGATCCGGACGACGACGCTGTCGCCCCGGTCGAAGCCGTTGACGATGGTGCCGTCCAGCTCTGATGCGGTGCCGGAAATGGCGTTATCGCCCGTGCCGACAAACACTTCGTCGGCGCCCAATCCCGGCTCCAGCGTATTACTGCCAGCGCCGCCGTTCAGGACGTCGTCGCCGGTGCCGCCGCGGATCAGGTCATCGCCTGGCCCGCCGTTCACCGTATCGTCGCCTGAGCCCCCGTCGACAAAATCATCGCCAGCGCCGCCAGAGACGGTGTCGTCGCCATCGAGCCCGAACAGGCTGTCATCGGCTGTGGCGCCGCCGATGGCGTCTGTCCCGCTTTCACCGGTGGTGGTGACGTTGTTGACGATGTTGGCGATGGCGAAACTCAGCGCATCGGAGAGGTTGTCACTGTTGTCGCTCAAGGGCGCGACAACGCCTTTTCCGATTTCGTCGACGATTGCATCGTAGTTTTCTTCGGCCACTTCGGTGACCGCGAAGATTGGCGTTGCGTTGTTGATGTTGAGGATGTCGCAAAGAATGCCGAGAAACGGATCGGACATGTCGTGGTTGATCGGGAAATCCGAGGGAAAGCCCCCGGAAACAGCGGTCGCGTCGAGGAATTCCAGGATCGCGGCATCATCGGTGAGGCCGTAAGTCTCAGCGGTGTGGGGTTCGGCGTCGGTGACGACGAGGATGATCTTGCGGCTGTTTTCCCGCAGGCCGAGCCCTGCGCCATTGGCGGCATGGATGAGGGCAGGGATCTGCGCTTCGGGCAGATCGCCGCCGCTTGCGACTTCCAATTGCGACAGCGCGGATTGGAAAGCGATCGCGCTGTCTGTCAGGGCCAGGTCGGGCCGGTAGACATAGTCGCCCTCCGTGCCGAAGGGGGCTTCGGGGACGTCGGAGTATGAGGCGATGGCAAACTGCGCATTGGGGTCGAGCGACAGGAGTTGGGCAGCGATCGACGGTGCGGAGGTGACGAAGTTTTCGAGGTCATCGGCAAAGGAGCTCGAAAGGTCGACGAGGAATATGAAATCGATAGGGGCATCGGGCGCGGTGCTGGCGCTCGCGGGGCCGGTCACCGTGGAAGGTGGGCTCGCACTTGGTGTCGTTGAAGCGGTCGTATCGGAAGACATGCTGCTACCCCTGTGATCGCCGCCCTAGGGCGGTGCATGGTGTTCGGGGTGGTTCGCTTCGAAAGCGCTCTCACCCGCGCAGCAGCACCATGCTCAGGTGTGGTAAATACGTGCTTAAGGTGTCTCCTGACGCCAAGATACGCGCCGCCGGGCAGGGCGCCGCTTGGGCGCGCTGATACCAAGTGTCAGGGGCGGCGGCCTTTCAGACGACCAGCAGATCGCCGGCTTCTTCCATGAACTCGTCCAACGCATCACCGACGGATGGCTCAGCCGCTCCGCCGACGGGTGTTGAACTTTGCGGCGGTGTTTCGCCCGAACCGAACGCGTAGAATGCTGTGCCTTCCAGTTGCCAGTCACCGCTGCGGTTGAGGACGTCGATTTCCTCCTGGGACGCGGTCCAGTGATGCCGGCCTGAGTTCGGATTGTAGAGCCGGTAGACGTTGACGAGGTCCCCGTCCGGATCAGCGGTTTCAAACGCTCCGAAAGCGATGCCCTCGTCGACATAGCGTGCGCCGCCCGCAAGCAGGGAGTCTCGTTCCTCGCCGGATATCGTATAAAAGTGGGCGCCGAGTTCGGTGTCATAAATCCGGTAGACCGCAACGGAGCCTTCCTCACCCACATCCGCAATGTCGACCGCCCTGAACCCGACATCCTCGCTCCGGTAGCTTGGAAACGCCTGGGATGCCGCCGCAGCTTCACTCTCCGAAGTGGTGAAAAGGTGATTGCCATTTCGCGTATTGAACAAGCGCATGACGTCGACCATTTCGATCTCAATTGTGTTTTCAACGGCAATTGAGAAATTCGAGACTGTCACCGCACCATTCCCGTCCAAGGCTTGAATTTGAACCGTGTGCGCTTGGCTCGTTTCAAAATCTATATCCGCGTTATCGGCGACGCGCAGTTCATTCTCCGCGATAAAGAAGCGGCCGTTGGCATTATCGGTTGCGAGAAATAAAACCGCGTCCACGACATCGGGAAACAAATCGGGCAAGGCCGCGATGGTTGTTTCGGCGGTTGCATTCTCAATCACCACCAGAGCGGGAAGCGAAGTGGTATCAACGGCACGGCCCGTAATCTCCCCATCTCGGCGATCGATTGCGATAGGCGGGGCAGGCATGGGGGCTGGCACCGGAGCTGGGGCCGGTGCGGGAGCAGTGGGCGGATTAGCGGGAAGACCAGCGCTTTCGTCATCGGTGACGGATATCGATGGGCTCTCGGTGATCTCGATCACGGGGCTTTCAGTGGCCGCTGGCGCAGGTGAGGGCGCACCGGGCGCGGTAGGAGAAACTGGCGCCGGCGACACGTCATTTCGATCGTCGGACCCTTGGGTTTCGGATTCGAGAAAGTCTTCAACCAACAGGCGAGGTTCTTCGACAAGGATCTCGCGCCCGATCGTACTGAATTCTGAATCTGCCATTCTGGCACCTTGAAACGCGTAATTGGTGGGTGGCTTTCGCCCCCATAACGAAAAACTCAATAATAACAGTAAAGTTAGGAAAGAAGTGAATGTCAAATTAAAACAGGCGGCTTCGGTCGGCTGCCTGTCGCTGCAAAGTCGAAATCAGAAAACGCGAACCGAATAGAGCGCCGGTCCAGCGAAACCGAACCGGCGAAAGTCGGCGTCCTATGCGCCCAACGTTTCAGCGGCCGTTTCGGCGAAATATGTCAGCACGGCCGCCGCGCCCGCGCGCTTGAAGCTCAGCAGCGTTTCCATCATCACCCGGTCGCCGTCGATCCACCCTTGCGCCGCGGCCGCCTTGATCTGGGCGTATTCCCCCGAGACCTGAAAAGCGAGCGTGGGCAGTCCGAAGGTCTCAGACACGCGCTGCACAATGTCCAGGTAAGGCAGTCCAGGTTTCACCATGACCAGATCAGCGCCCTCGTCGATGTCCATGGCGACCTCCCGGAGCGCTTCGTCGCTGTTTGCGGGATCCTGCTGGTAGGTTTTCTTGTCCCCAACCAGGGCGGTCGCCGATCCGATGGCGTCGCGATAGGGGCCATAGAAGCCCGAGGCATACTTGGCCGCGTAGGACAGGATGAGCGTATCGGTAAGCCCTTCCTCCTCAAGCGCAGCCCGGATCGCCCCAACCCGGCCGTCCATCATGTCCGATGGCCCCACCACGTCAGCGCCGGACCGAGCCTGTAAAAGGGCCTGGGCGACGAGGAGGTCAGTGGTGGCATCGTTGAGGACGCGGCCAGTATCGTCGATCAGCCCGTCATGGCCATGGCTGGTAAAGGGATCGAGCGCCACATCACAGACGATGCCAACCCCGGGTGCAGCATCCTTCATCGCCTTGATCGCGGTCGGCACCAGCCCATCGGGGTTCATGGACTCAACGCCGACCTCGTCTTTCTTCGCCGGGTCGATATTCGGAAAGATCGCGATCGCAGGAATGCCAAGCCTTTCAGCGCGTTTGGCGGCCTCAGCCGCGGCTGAAACAGAATAGCGCGGCGCGCCGGGCATGGACGGCACGTCGATATGGCGCTCATCCCCATCGTGGATGACCAAGGACCAAACCAGGTCAGACGGTGTGAGCACAGTCTCTGCCGCCAGGCTCCGGATCCAGGGCGCCTGCCTCAGCCGCCGTAACCGGGTCGAAGGAAAATGCTGGGGATGGACGGCCATATTGGGCGGCTCCTCGATTGGCTGCGCTCTCCCTTAGCATACGGAACACACTCCGCAGCCCCGGGTTTCATCTGGTCAGCGGCGCCCCCGGGCGGTAGGGTCACGAAATCGACTCGGCGGTGAGGGAAGCGCCATGGCGTACGACATCTTCATAAGCTACCGGCGGACCGACCAATCCCTTGCGCGGGCATTGGTGTTCTCCCTTGAAGCGCGGGGCATTTCCGTCTGGTGGGATCAGAAGATCGAGGGCGGAGAAGACTGGCGCGACACGATTGTCGAAGGGCTCACCAACTCGAAAGCGCTGGTGATCCTCTTTTCCGAGAGCTGCAACCAATCCAAGCAGTTGAAGAAAGAGCTCGCGGTCGCAGACACGCTGGACAAGGTGGTGGTGCCCGTCCTGATCGAGGATACAAAGCCTAAGGGGCACTATCTCTACGAACTCGCAGCCTTAAACTGGCTGCAGATCTTCCCGGACGCAGAACGCAAGATCGATGGGCTCGCAGACCGGTTGATTGACGAGCTGGAATTGGACGCCGCCCCCGTCGCTCCGGTGTTCCAGGCAGAGCCCGTCGGCGAAGACAACGCAGCGCCCACCTCGCCAGCACCGGCCGCGCGCCCAACCCCCCGTCCAGCCCCGAAGCCCCAACCGCGCTACTCCTACGACGAGGAAGATGTCCCCATTGAAGCCGACACGGTGCGCAAGATTGTCCGCCAGGGCAAACGCGCTGCGATTGCCGAGCGTTGGTACAAGGATTTCCTGCCGTTCAAGTGGTATGAGCTGCTTATCGCGCTCGCCATTGGCGCCATGGCTGCGGCGGGTGGCACCATGCCCGACGAAGCGGGGGCGCCGCTCGATCCCGAGATGGCTGTCACGGGCTTTACACTCACCCTCGATGCCATCGGCACGTTCTTCCTGACTGCACTTGTGATCGCGATGGTCGTGTTCCCATTCCGCTATTATTTCAGGCGCCGCCGGGTCGGACGCGCGGCCCGGTACTACGCGTTCAGTGTCGGCACGCTGGCCGTGATCCTCGGCCTCATTTTCGGGATCCACCCGCACATCATCGACAATACGGTGGGGCTGGGGGAGAATATCCTCTACGCGCTCATCGGGTCGATCGTCGTGTTCGGCTTCATCGCCCTGATCACATTCGGCATCTACGGATTGCTCCATTTCCAACGGACGATGCGCAGCTTCGACCGCAACCTTGAGGCCATCTGAGGCGCGCGCGTTCGCCCGAACAGACTTTATCCAACAGCGGCCACGAAAAATCCTGAGCGTAATCAGCGCGCTATAAAAAAGTGGCCGCCGCCAATCCTCCCCCTTCCCCGCCGTGGTATAGTCCTGGTCATGGATCTTCTGGTGTTCTTCTTTTTATCCGCAGCGGGGCTGTTCTCAGCTTTTGCGGGGCTTCGGTTTGGCCCGCCCGCCTGCGGTTTTCGGGATTCTTGGGCTGTCCACTGTCTCAGCATTTGCGAGCCGGTGAACAAAAGACACCAGGCACAGGTCCAATCCAGGGGATTTACGACCCCCGAAGCGGCACCGGCTCACCCGTGCGCGC
>JBCDLC010000050.1:0-16777 GCA_038745855.1 Pseudomonadota bacterium
CGCCCCGGCCTCCTGCGCGCGCCCCCCTACAGAGGCCCCCACAGCGGCCAGCAGTTCGGCACCGAACCCGGCGCGCTCCACGACAGCTTCGCCGTTGCCATCCTCGAACAAAGCCGAGCGAGACCCCCACCCCTGGGCCGAGCCCCCAACAACAGCCCCAGAATCCGCCAGCTCTAAGCCGCGCGGAAACGCGAGCGGCTGCCCGAAACCCACGAAAAGATGAAACAACTGCCGAAACGGAGACAAACCCACAGTCCTGAACCCGATCCATCGCGTAGCGAAGCGCGCAGCGCGAAGCCCAGCGGGGGATCAAAACACAAAGAGGAATAAACCCCATGCGATCCTTCACAGCAGCCCTGGCCGCAGCGCTTCTTTTGACCGCGTGCGAAAGCGCGCCGCCCACCGCGGCCGAGCAGGCCGATATCTGCGATATCTTCGACGACCGGAAAGCCTGGTACCGGGCCGCCGCCCGGGCCGAGGACCAATGGGGCGCACCCATCGCGCTACAGATGGCGATCCTCAAGGCAGAGAGCAGCTTTGATGCCGATGCCCGGCCCAAGCGCGGCCGCACCTTCTTCGGGCTGCTGCCCGGGCGCCGTCCGTCATCGGCCTATGGCTATGCCCAGGCGGTCGATGATACGTGGGCAGAGTTCCGCCGAGCCAGTGGCAACCGGAACGCCGAACGCGATGACATCGACGATGCGACGGAGTTCGTGGCCTGGTATGTGGACCGCACGTCCCGGTCGACCGGCCTCGCCCGGTCCGATGCGCGAAACCAGTATCTCGCCTACCACGAGGGCGTGGGCGGCTACCGGCGCGGCAGCTACCGGAGCAAATCATGGCTGATCAGCCGCGCCGACAGTGTAGCGGCCACAGCCGCTTGCTATGACCGCCAATTGGAACGCTGCGAGCGCCGCCTGAAACGCGGATTGATCCCTTTCCTCTAAAGCGCTTTCAGGCGAAGTGTACGCAGGTTCGCCGCCCGGGAAGCGCGAAAAAACAAGACTCTAAAGCGGCGCCACGAGTCCAGTTGAAAAGTCGCCGCTTTAGCGCTTCGGGCAGCGCCGCCTAACGTTCAATCCGCAGCTCGACCCCTATGACGCGGGGCTCATTCACAAACCCGGTGAGGTTGTTGAAATCGATGCCCCCCGTCAGGCGCTCCTGCTCGGTGATGTTGCGACCGAATACCGAAAGGTCGAAACCGAGATCAGACGCATATCCAACCCGTAGGCCGCCTTCCCAGAAGCCATCTTCGCCGAACTCGATGCTTTCATAGAGGAAGAAATTCGTCTCGCCCTTGAAGGCCCAATCGGTGAACGCATAAAGCTCGCCGCCACCAATCGGGATGCCGTATCGGGCCGTGATATTACCGATCCATTCGGGCGCATTGGGAAAGCTGTTTCCAGAGATGTTAAAGCCCAGGAATTGGGCCCCGTCCCCGGGAACAAACGTGGCTAGATCCCCGGCATCGACCTGGGTGATCGAGCCGTCCGGGTTCTGGAACACCGAAGGATCGAGAACGGTGCACGGGGCGCCGCATCCAGGCGCGATCAGGAGGTCATCCTTGATCTCCGTGTCGTTGAACGAAACGCCCGCCGTAATCAGGAGGTTTTCAAACGGAAGGGCTTCGACATCGGCCTCAAAGCCTTTTCCCTCGCCCTCATCGGCATTGAAGAGCTGAACGGTGTTGTCCAGTCCGCCAACAATGGTGAGCTGCTGGTCCTCCAGCTCATAGAAGTAGACATTGGCGTTGGCGCGAACCCGGTTGTCGAAGAGCTCGGTTTTCACGCCGGCCTCATAGGACAGCACGGTCTCGCTATCGGCGATGGAGACGTTATCGCCAAAGACCAGCCGTCCTTGGATCGACGGGCCGCGGAAACCCTTGGCAATGCGGCCATAGACATTGATCGCATCGGTCGCAGCATAGGTTGCCGAGACGTCCCAGCTGACCTGGTCGTCGCTGGCATTCCCGGTGATCGGGCCAAGGGGCGGAGCGCCGAATGGGCCAAGGATCCGCTCGACCGCGAAGTCCTTGCTATCATCGGTCCAGCGGGCACCGCCAGAAACCGTCAGCTGGTCGGTCACGTCATAGGAGAGCGAGCCGAAGATGCCGAAACTTTCCGTATCATTGCCGCGGGTCGCGATGCCATTGATCGGTTGTGTCGGCGCCAAGGTGTCGAAACTGGTCGAGGTGATCGTGATGTCTTCGTTAAAGTAGAAGACGCCAGACTGTCCCCGCAGCGGTCCACCATTATCGAATGCAAACCGCAACTCATGGGTGAGCTGTGTCAGGTCATCGACATTGCCGCCGCTTTCGGATGGGAAAGGAATGAAGCCTGGGCCGAAATTGCCTTCGCCCAGAAAGGCTGCACCAAAGCCGCCATCAATATCACCGCGCGAGGACACTTCCGCTTCCTCGAGACCGAAGATGTAGGTCACATCCAGCACGTCATTGATCGAGTTTTCCAGTGTCAGCGTGACCCCGAAAGCATCCTGGCGAAGAGGGCCGTTATTCTCGTCTGCGCCGTCAAAGAAGACCGTGTTGAAGTCAAAATCAGGCGCCAACCCGCGCTCGCCCTGCTCAATAATATTGGCGCGGAAAAGGCGCGCACTGGAATCGTTGGAACGGGCGTGAATGTTCAACAGGGCCGAAAAGTCATTATCGAAAGGTGTGATGAGAAACTGAAGGCGCCCGGCTTGTTCCTCGAACCCCTCATAGATGTTCTCTTCGCCGGTAAAGCCGTTGTCGACAAAGTCATCCCGGGTCTGGAACAAGCCGGAAAGCCGCACGGCAAGTGCGTCGCTCCATCGTCCGCCGACACCGGCTTCCGCTTCGAACAACCCGCGCTCACCAGCAACGAACCGCGCGTAATTGGGCGCATCATCACCAGGTTTCACACTATCGAACTTGATAATGCCGCCGGGTGTGTTCCGACCGAAAAGCGTACCCTGCGGGCCTCTCAAGACCTCGATCGCGGCCAGGTCGAAAACGGGGTAGCCCTTGAGGATCGGATTTTCATAGGGAACATCGTCATAAACCAGCGAAACCGGCTGGGTCGCGTTCAGGTCGAAATCCGTGTTGCCGATGCCGCGGATGTAAAAGCGCGGGAAGGCACGTCCGAACGAGCTTTCTGCAATAACGCTCGGAACACGGGCCGAAAGGAACCGGATGTCGGCACCGCCCGCTTTCAGGCTGTTCAGTTTCTCATCGGCGAGTGTGGTCACCGAAATCGGGACGTCCTGGAGGTTCTCTTCGACCCGCTGGGCAGTGACTGTAATCGTGCTGAGCCGGGCCTCGGTCTCATCTTCTTGGGCAGAAGCCGTGCTGCCCACAGCCAGGAGAGCGGTCGCGCCGGCGCTGGTGAGAAGGTGGCGGAAGAATACGTTGATCATGGGCGTTTGAACCATTCTGGTGCCTGTCACGCACCCAGGCCGGAATCGGACTGGGCGCTCGTGCTCCCGCTTTTCTTAACCGCCCGCCTTGGGTCAACCGGGCAGGGGTGAATTGGGGCGCTATGGGATGGCTTTCGTCTCCGAACGTGACTGTTTCGCAACGTTCTGCCCATCTGATGGTCGTTTCAGCGCATGCCTGTTCCTATTTCGGGGGCACCGCGAAAGTCGGAGAGGTTGGATATGGCTGATCGAATCGAAGCCTGGGATCTGTTCCTGAAAGTTGCCGAGTTTGGTAGCTTTTCCGAAGCGGCCCGGCGGGCAGGTATCAGCCCTGGTCAGGCGTCCAAGATGATTTCCGCGTTGGAGGATCAGATCGGCGTGCGCCTTTTCGAACGAACCACACGTGCGGTTCGGCTGACCCTTGAAGGGGAAGGCCGCCTCGATCCTGCGCGCAATCTTGTCGAGGCCGCGGGCCGTCTGATCGCTCCGACCACGCCCGATGAAGCCATGCTCGGAACGATCCGCATCAGCGCACCGATCATCTATGGCGCGCGCATTCTATCGCCCCTGTTGACGGTTTTCATGGCCCGCCATCCCGGTCTCAATGTGCGTCTCAATCTTACAGATCGTCGGATCGATCTCATCAATGACGGTCTCGACCTGGCGCTTCGGATTGGAACCTTGTCCGACACGAGCCTGATGGGTCGGAAGCTGTCGTCGGTCCACCTCCAGCCCCTTGCCGCTGCGGCCTTGCTTGATCAGCATCAAATGCCGCAAGAACCCGCAGATCTTGCGTCCTGTCCCTGCATCATAGATCTGAACCTGGCTGAACCGCGGCGCTGGTCGTTTCTGAAGGCGGGGGCTGAAGAGACTGTCCGGGTGAATGGCCGCTTCGAGACCGATTCCGCCGAAGCCGCGCTCCAGGCCACACGGGCCGGGCTGGGCGTTGGACTTATCCCCGATTTCTGCCTGGCAGGGGAACAACCCGATGGGCTCATGCCGATCCTTGAAACGTGGACCGTTCCAACGCGTGATGTTTGGCTCCTCTGGCCATCTGGACGCCACCTGGTGCCGAGGACGCGCGCGCTGGTCGATTACCTGGCCAAGGCACTCCCGAAAGTACAGGCCGAGGATCTTGACGCTTGCCTCAGTTCCAAGGATTGAACCGCGTGATGGGTTTTGGCTTAGGGCTGATGGGTTCGTCCTCGGCCTCATCGTTTAAGATGGGCTGTTCGGGTGTTGGTGCCGCGGTGGTTTCCGAGGCAGGGCTCGGCTCCGCCGATGTCTGACTTTCCGGAAGGGTCATGACCGAAGGTGTCATTGAAAGGGGGTTCGGCGTTGAACTTTCGCTTGAAGTCCGAGGTGCTGGAGAGACGGGTATGGCCGTCGCGCCAACGGGATCGGCGGGCGTTGTGCTCATCGGCGCCGATTGCACTGGGGTCGTTTGAATGCCGGGGGAGGGTGCCGGTGTGGCTGCGGGCTTGGGCGCTTTATCTTGCTGCTTAGGCGCACTGGATGGGACAGCCGTTACCGTCTGCGTGGGCTGTGTTATCCGCGGGCTTTCCGCAGTTGAGGGCAGGGGCTGCGTATTGGCCGAAGAGGCGGTGGCTGATTGGGGAGTGCCAGCCGGATTGGAGCCGGTCGCCGGTCTCTGCAGTCCGGTATTGCGCAAGGCACCGAGACCAAGACCCGTCGGGCCAGCCGTGCCGGTGAAAGGTTGGCGCTGGGGCGAAGCGCCGGCGGTGTTGGCTTGCCCCGGTTGGCCCGTTTTGCCGGGCTTCGGTTCCGGTGATGACGCCGTCGTCGCCCGGTGCTGAGCATCCTGTGACGGGGTTGTCGCCGGGCGTGGTCCAATTTGAGATGCTGGAGATTCCGTGTCGGTCCCGGTGGATTGGCCCTTTTGGTTATCCGACGCGGTTTCGGACAGAGGCGCCGGTGTGGCGGCGGGTGCGGCGCCTTCGGCGGGGCGCGGGGACACCGGAGTAGGGACGCCCTGGGAACGGACGGGTTCCGCTCGGCGCTCCGATGTATCGGTTTGCCCAGCTGGTCGTGACGGGATTGGCGGTGTCTGGACTGGCTGTATTTGAACTGGCTGTATCTGGACTGGCGGGGGCGGGTTTGGCGTTTGCTGGGCGGCTATACCCGTCGGTGCCGGAGAGGGTGCGGCCGTTTTGGTCGGAATGGGCGCACTGGGCGCCGCGTTGATTGCGTCTTCAGCGCTCTTAGGTGCATTCTGCAGAGAAGGCTGGATGTCGTTCGGCTTCACGTCCACAGATGCCGGGGGCGGCGGCGAAGTCGGGGTTGGCGGAGCGACCGGCGGCAGGGGCTTTGCTGTGTCGGAGGTCGCAGACGGAACTGGCGGCGCGGCTTGGCTCGCGCTTTGATCTTTAGATGGATCTTTCGGCGCGCTCGACGCATTTGCGAGCCCGGTTATACCGAAACTGGTCGTTCCTATACCGCCTGACGCCAGAGTGCCTGACGAAAGACCAGCCCCGCCCAACCCTGAAGGCGACGAGCCAGAACGCTCAAGTCCCGTGGCTGACGGGCTGGAATTCGATGCGGCGGACCGATCCGGCGTGGGCGACGGAGGCGTCTTTTGGGCACCTTCGGTTCCTAGAGTTAGTTGTGGTGCAGGATCGGCCTTTTGCACCGCTCCACCTACGCTTTTGGGACTACCCGTGTCGTTTGCATCGGCAGCGGACGATGGCTTTGGCGGATCGATCGTTTCGGCGGCAGCAGAGGTTTCCTCGACCGGGTCCTCGACACTCGCCTCATTGGACTTGGAGGGCTCATCTTTGACGACCGCATCCACCTTCAGAGGTTTCGCGCCTTCGACCCCAAGCCCCTTCAAGACGCTTTCGATGGCGTCCTCTGTTCCCTTGGCTTGACGGCTTGCTTCGAGGAAGAGCTCGGCGACAAGGGTCCGGTAGGAGCCATCGCCATCATCCTTCGGGGTATCTGCCAAATCTTCCGGGCTCGCCTCCTCGAGGATCTTCCCATCACCCGTCAGCAGCGTCACAGCATGTGGATCCTGCGCCACCACGACCCGGTATCCTTCGGTTTCGTACCGGACAGCGCCAGATGCGTCTTCCTCCCAGTCCACTTTCCTGGCGCGGGTCATCTCGCTCAACTTGTCGATCAGCTTGCAGGTGGAGGGGTGCAGCATGGAAGTGTCCCGGCTAATACGTCTTGACCAGCACTTGATAGGACGTGCGACTGCGAAATCCAAGAACTGTTCAGCAATCTGACCGGCGGGCACCGCCTAAATGCGCAGGAGGCCAGCGCACGTGTCCGAGCATTGTCGGACGTTTGTTCAAAGTAGGCGGCATCCTCGCCAAGCGCACAGCTCAGGAGAGATCGGCGCGGACCTGGGCGATATCGTCGAGGAACGCGCCAACGGGGTCCGCGCTGCCTGAGACGGAAAGATCCGTCCTGAAGCCGCGCACGATCCCCTCGGGAGAGACGAGGAGATAGCTGGGGGTCCACGCGATCTCCAAGGCATCCCGGATGGAAGCGTCAGGGTCGATCAAGGTTGGATAGGAAAACCCGCGCTCTTCGAAGTAAGCGTCCACCGACCCATAGGTGCCAAAGGCTTCGCTGGCGCGTGCCGCGCTCAGAGGAGTATGAATTGACACGAAGGCGAGTTCGTCATCTTCGGCAATGGCGTCCGCGAGAGCCGCTGCATAGGGGCCATCGACCCGGCAGTCGCCACACCAAACGCCCCACATATCAATGACGGTCCATTGGTCGATGGTCTCCGAAGAGAAGGGCTCTCCAGAAAGCAGGGTGCCAGAGAATGCTGGCAGTTCGCGGCCGAGCAGCGCGTATGTGTAGGGTCTTCCATCGCCATCCCGCATGGTGCCATTTTTCTCGACAGCGGTTTCAGGCGGCGGTGCATTGACCGTGATGAAACCCGTGGCAGCCGATGGGTCCGTGCTCACGCCGTGGGAAGGATCTGCGGTTGCGCCTGTTTCGCTGCTTTCGGGAGCGGGACCACCACACCCAGCCGCACACGCGAGGATGGCCCCGGCCAAAAGCGCTGACAAAGGGCGTGCATGCGAAAATTTGGCGTTGTTCTTGGCGATCATCGTTGAGGTCCTGTCAGCAGCATTCTGGTTTATTCTCCCGGCGGCGTTGGCGCCGCGTGTTTCTGCCTGGGGCGAAGTGGAAACCGGGCGGGCATATCCGGATCGGCCCGGCCATCAGCATAGTCATCAACCAGCCGGAAAGCGAGCCAGAGTCCGATGACACCGAAAGCGATACCGCCAATCCCTTGGCCGATCAGAACACCGGGCGCCCCGCCTACCATGGCACCAGCCATGACGAACGGGCCCACGCCAATCGTGTTTCGCCCCCAATTCAGCCAAGCAGACCACACCGGGCGCTTGAGGTTGTTGAACGCCGCATTGGAAATGAACAGGATCCCATTGAAGACGAACAGCGGTGCACCGAGGAGGGCGAACCAGAAAACGATCGCCTGTCCGTCCTCGTTGAGTTGGAATTGAGCCGAGATCGGGCCCTGCAGCAGCACCAGCACCGCCCAGATCAACACCACATAGCCGCCAGCAAAGATCGCTGCGCGGGTGAGCGTGCCCTTTACACGGTGGAACGCTTCGGCCCCGAAATTCTGTCCGATGATCGGCCCCACGGCCCCGGAAAGGGCAAAGATCACGCAAAAGCTCAGGGGGATCAATCGGCCGACCACCGCGTAGCCGGCGACTGCTTCATCACCGAAGGGAGCCACAGCGCGGGTGACGACCGAATTGCCGATCGGGGTTGCGATATTCGTGAGGATCGCTGGAAGGGCGAGGCCCAGGATCGGTTTGAGATCAGCCGGAAGCTGCGCCCGATCCAGTGGCGCGTAACCGCCATAGTGGCGGAGGATCGGCAGCCCGGCTGTCAGCGCCGTCGCAACACGCGCACAGACCGATGCGTAGGCCGCCCCTTCGAGACCGAGCCCCAGGGCGAAGATGAATATCGGATCGAGGACCGCGTTCACCGCCCCCGCCGAGAGCGTCACCACCATGGCCCTCCTGGCATCCCCATGCGCTCTCAAGAGGCCGGATGACATCAGACCGAATGTCGAGATCGGCATCGCCAGGACAACGATGCGCAAATACCCCGTGGCATGGTCCAGTGTCTCACCATCGGCGCCAATCAGCCGGAGCATCGCCGGGGCTGCCAGCCAGAACACGCCTGACACGACCACGCTGACCGCCAATCCAAAGGCGATCGCGCTCGTTGCGAGGCTTCGCGCGCCCTCCGCGTCACCCGCACCGATGAGCCGCGCAGACAGCGCGCTGACAGCGATTGTCAGGCCCAAGGTCACTGAAAACGTGATGAAAAGGATCGTCGAGGCAAATCCGACCGCTGCCGTCAGCGACGGGTCGCCCAGCATGGCGATGAAGAGAAGGTCGACGAAATCGACGAGGAAGATCGATACCAGACCCACGCTCGCCGAAATCGACATCACGGCGATGTGACCCATCAGGTCACCTTCGAGGAATTTCGCTTTCGCCTGCGCCAAGAAAAAGAAGTCCTCTACTGGATTGGGGCCGTTTGCGTCCCAGCCTGCGGTCTCGCCCGCGTTCATGCTCGCCGTCGCAAGACTTGCACCGAACGTAGTGGGCCCGAACCCGGGCGCCACCTTCGCCGCTCTTATTCTGCCCGCCGCCCCGCGCCAAGTCTCACAAGGTCGTCACGTGCGAAGTGGACCGGCGACTGCTAGGCTGCAAGTGTTGGAGGGGTGTGCCGTGGCGTTGGACGGGATCGAGATTGCGGATTACGACCCCGACTGGCCCCGCCTGTTTCAAGCCGAATCCGAAGCGCTCGCACCGGTCCTGAATGCGCTGCCGCTTGTAGGCCTCGAGCATATCGGAAGCACTGCGGTTCCAGGGCTCGCTGCCAAACCTATCATTGATATCCTCGCGATCGTTGAGGATCTCGAGTATGCGCGCACGAACCTTCCAGAACCGATGGCCGGGATCGACTACGTCTTCTGGGCAGATAATCCCACCCAGGACCGATTGTTCTTCGTGAAGGGCATGCCGCCCCATGGCGAGCGGCGCACCCACCATGTCCACGTTTGCCAGCCCGGGCCGTTGGTCGACCGGCATATTCTTTTTCGCGACTACCTGCGCGCGCATCCGACAGAAGCTGCGGCATATGCCGTTCTCAAGCGCAGGCTCGCAGCCGAGCACACTGCCGACCGGGAAGGCTATACGGCTGCGAAAAATGCGTTCGTGGAACGGGTCGTGGCCCTTGCTGAGCGGTGGTGCACATTGCGGGCAAAACCCTGAACGGATGGCGTTTGAAGACAAAGAAACCCCGGCGTCCAAAGACACCGGGGTTTGCCATTTTCAGTCTGCCAGCGCGCTTTAGCTGTAGATCTCGAACAGGCCGGCTGCGCCCATACCGCCCCCGATGCACATTGTGACGACGCCCCATTTCGCGCCCCGGCGTTTGCCTTCAAGCAGGAGGGAGCCCGTGCACCGGGCACCTGTCATTCCAAACGGGTGGCCGATGGAAATGGATCCGCCATTCACGTTGTACTTTTCCGGATCGATGCCCAGCTTGTCGCGGCTGTAGAGACACTGGCTCGCAAACGCCTCGTTGAGCTCCCACAGATCGATATCGTCGACCGTCAGCCCGTGGCGTTCAAGCAGGCGCGGCACCGCGAAGACCGGTCCGATCCCCATTTCATCGGGGTCGCACCCGGCGACATTGAAGCCTGCGAACCGGCCAAGGGGTTCGATGTTCCGCTTGGCGGCTTCCTGGGCTTCCATGACCACAACGGCGGCTGCACCGTCCGACAATTGAGACGCGTTGCCAGCGGTGATGTGCTTGCCTTCCTTGACCTGTTGCCCGCCCGAGAAAACGGGTTTCAGCCCAGCGAGGCTTTCCTTGGTCGTGCCGGGGCGATTGCATTCGTCGCGGTCGCAGACGACATCCTGGTAGGACTCCTCACCGGTCTCCCTGTTCACAAGGCGCATCCGGGTGGCCAACGGCACGATTTCCTCGGCCATCTTGCCGCTCTCCTGGAATGCAGCCGTCCGGCGCTGGCTTTCCGCCGAATACTCATCCTGGTAGTCCCGGGACACCCCATAGCGCTCGGCCACGATTTCTGCGGTTTCGATCATCGTCATCCAGATGGCGGGCCATTTCGCCATCAACTTTTCTTCGGTGTAGCGATGGGTGTTCATGTTCCCCGACTGGGAAACGAGGGAAAGGCTCTCGACACCGCCGCCAATCGCAATTGGCGCGCCCTCGCTCACGACGGTCTGTGACGCATTGGCGATGGCCTGCAGGCCCGAAGAGCAGAAGCGGTTGATGGTGGCGCCTGACGTGGTTGACGGGCAGCCGGCCCAAAGCGCAGCGTTTCGCGCGATGTTGTGGCCCGTCGCCCCTTCTGGCTGGGCACTGCCGAGGAACACGTCCTCCACGGCTTCGGGTTCGACACCGGCCCGATCGAGCGCGCCTTTGATGGCATGCCCGGCCATGGTGATCCCATGGGTGTCATTCAGTGACCCGCGGCCGGCCTTCGCCAGCCCTGTTCTCGCCGTGGACACGATTACCGCTTCGCGCATTGGAAACTCCTCCCGTTTCGTTTTTGACGCCGCCACCCTACAAGGCGGATGGGTGCCTTGCCAGGGTGACGTTAACGTAAAGGGGAGGAATTCCGTCCGAAAGGCAGCCCGCCGCTGTCGGGTCTTGCGCCTTTCGCTTTATTGACTAGGCGGACTTTGCGGCCGCCTGTGCCGCGTTGGGCGCGGATTGGAGAAGCGTGTAATTCTCTACGCCGATCCGTTCGATCAGCTCGAATTGCGTTTCGAGATAATCGAGATGTTCCTCCTCACTTGCAAGAATGCGGCAGAACAAGTCTCGGCTCACATAGTCGTTGACCTTTTCGCACTGCTTCATGGCCAAGCGGAGGAGGGGGATGGCATCATTTTCGAGTGCCAGGTCGCATTCGAGAATTTCCTTCACCGACTCGCCAATCCGCAACGCGCCCAAATCCTGAAGATTCGGCAGCCCGCCCAGGAACAGGATGCGCTGTATGAGCCAGTCGGCGTGCTCCATCTCCTCGATAGATTCCTTGTACTCATAATCGCCGAGAATCGAGACGCCCCAATCGTGCAGGATCCGCGAGTGCAGAAAGTACTGGTTGATCGCCGTCAGCTCGTTGCGCAGCGCCTTGTTCAGAAATTCAATGACTTTCACGTCGCCCTTCATAGGACCAACTCCCGTTTTCGTACGGGAGCAGAGCTAGTGTGCGCTCCTACGGCTTTCAATAGAAATAATCATAAAAAACAACGTTGTATATGACTATGAAAGTCGTTTTCAGAACGATCCGGCGGGCACTAGCGCGGGTTCCAAACGCTCGGCTTTCTTCTCGCCTTCAATGATCTTGGCCAGCGTCGTCCGGCATTTGCCGCAGTTGAACGTGGTCCCGTTGTGAGCCTGTACGCTTTCGGGGCACGCGGCGCCGGCGCGCACGGCTTCCCGGACGGCCGTTTCGTTGATGCGGCGGCAGATACAGATGATCATCGCCGCAATAGTCCTGACAGTGAGAATAATTGTCAATCGTATTGTGCCGAGGTGCGGCGATCGTGCGATAGGTTTTTCCTCATGAGCGCCACCGCTAAGAATGGCGCTGGGTTGTCAGCCCGTAATTTAATCAAAATCTGTATTTAATTCAGCGGTCTTTGGTATTCAGATCGTAACCTATTTTTGGCATTTCCCTTGGGCAACAAACAAAACCAGGGGATGGTGATGCGTTTCTGGAACAATGCCAAAGGCAACATGGCCATGATCATGGCGCTGTCCATTGTGCCGATCCTCGGCGTGGTCGGATTTGGCCTTGATGCAACACGCCAGCATTCGGCTGCAAAAAGCCTGCAGTCTGCGGTCGATGCGGCGGTGCTCTCAGCAGCCCGGCTGACAATCGACGACACGCTCACGGATGCAGATCGCACGGCCGCGGCCTCCAGTTTCCTGCGCACCAACTTCAACATCGGTGACGCCACCCTCGAAACGCCGGTCGTAACCTTCCCCGAAGCAGGTGCAATCCACATCAGCGTCCAGGGGCAGATCCCGACAACGGCGTCTTCGCTGCTGGGCGTTCAGACCCTTCAAATCGCTGCGAGCTCCGGGGCGCGGTTTGCAGCGCCTTCAGTTGTCGAAGCTGTCCTTGTCCTGGATACAACGAACTCCATGAGCGGTACGCCCCTGGCGGATCTGAAAACAGCCGCAAACCAGTTCGTCTCAGATCTCCTCGATCCTGAGCGTCCCGACGTGAAAGTCGGGATCGTCCCGTTCGCAGAGCACGTGAATGTGGGCCTCAGCAATCGTTCGGCCGACTGGATCGACGTGCCAGCCGACTACAGCACCACCGAAGAACACTGCTACATGGACGGTTGCACCTGCACGGGTGAAGAGACCAATACGTGGACGGACCCTGAAACGGGCGCGACCCATTCATCCACAAGCTGCGCCAGCTGGGATTGCTCAAGCGCAACAGAGGTTTGTGAGGACCGGACGCGCACGTACGAGTGGTTCGGATGCGTAAAATCGCGGGCAGAGCCTTACAACAATCAGGACACGCGCTGGGACATCGATGCCGAAGGGTTCCTCACCCGGGGTCGCGACGACTGCCCGACCAGCGAAGTGCTCCCGATGACCAATTCACCGACGGCCCTGAACGCTGCAATCGATGGCCTCACCGCACAGGATATGACGTACATCCCCGCCGGCCTTGCCTGGGGGCTCAGGGTGGTCAGCCCGACGGAGCCGTTCATCGGATCCATGTCCGACGCCGATTTCGAGGCCGAGAATGGCCGGCGGCTCGTCGTCCTCATGTCCGATGGTGCGAACACGCGGTCTCTTGCGGCGGACGGGAAACACTCGGGTTCCGATGTTGCGGCGGCCAACGCGCAGACTTTGCTGGCCTGCGATGAGATCAAGGCGGCTGGTGTCGACCTCTTCGTCATTGCCTTCAACGTGACCGATCCTTCGACCACGACAATGCTTCAGAACTGCGCAACCACGTTTACGCATTACTCGGCTGTGACCGATCTTGCGGGCCTCACAGAGGCCTTCCAGTCGGCTGCGGCGTCGGTCGGCGATGTGATGCTGTTCGACTAGGGTCCTCAATCTCTCACGGCCGGTTCCCCGGGTTCCTGACAGTCGGCCCCGGTTGCATGTGCAGCCGGGGCCGTTCCTGTTTCCGGCCGGTTCATTGCCCGGCAAACGAAGCGAGGGCGGCCTTGGCGACCGCGTCCCCCCATTCCTGGACGAAGTGTCCGGCGTCCGCGATTTCCATCGGAGCGGGACACCCCTTGATGGCACCGTGCAATTGCCGCATCGCCGGCGGACCGAGCACGGGATCCTGCATCCCGATGGCCATGAAGCTTTGACCGGCCCAATCGTTTGACCACCAATTCAGCGCCCTCTTCGAAAGTTCGACCCCCTCCATTTCGGGCGTCACCATGACCAGTTCCGGAAACCGCCGGACGCCAGCCTTGAAGCGCTGGTCAGGGAAGGGCGCCCCATAGGCGGCCGCTTCCGCGCCGCTCAGGACCGGTGTGCCCCGTTGCATGAGGCCCGCAACATCAAGGTCCGGCTGGGACCGGTTGAAGGCTTTCCACGCCTCGAAGCCCGGCCCCGGGGTTTCTCCGGTCGCAATCGCCGTATTCATGACGATCAAGCGCTGGAACCGGTCTTGCATGTCCTGCGGCACCGTGAGCCCCAGAAGACCGCCCCAGTCCTGGCAGACCAGCGTGATCCGTTTGAGGCCCAAGCGGTTGATCAGCTCAACCAGCATCTGGCGGTGGAAGCTGTAGGTGTAGACCGCGTCGTCGACCGGCTTGTCGGACCGGCCAAAACCCAGCCAGTCCGGCGCGATCACCCGTCCGCCCGCTCCTGTGAAAACAGGGATCATCTTGCGGTAAAGATAAGACCAGGTCGGCTGCCCATGCAGGCAGAGAAACACGTGCTCGGCGTCCTTGGGGCCTTCGTCGATATAATGGACGCGAAGTCCGCCATAGCTTGGCAAATCCTCTACATAATGCGGCGCAAACGGAAAATCCGGCAGGTCTTCGAAGGCCGCGTCCGGTGTCCTCAACGCTTCAGTCATGGCCGATATCCTCCCGTTCAATGGCATGCTGACCTTGGGCCACGGGCAAGCGGTTGCCAATAACCGACGGAAACCTGACCCCTCGATCGGGGCGTTTGTGATGGGCGATAGGGGGACAGCGCGACCGATCGAGCCGTTGCGTTGGGGCAAACCAGTGATAGCATCGGATCAGGGAAGACAACCACAAGCGCCCCAGGCGCCATAGCGGGAGGCAAACCATGGACTTCGACATTCCCCAGGACCTGAAAGACTACCTGGCCGAGCTCGATAATTTTATCGACCGGGAGATCCGCCCCCTCGAGGAACAGGACGACAATATCCGCTTCTTCGACCACCGCCGGGAATGGGCCCGTACCGATTTCGATAATGGCGGCCTACCCAGGCCCGAATGGGAGGCCATCCTCGCCGAAGCCCGTTCCCGCGCCGATAAGGCCGGTCACCTCCGCTATGCGCTGCCCCGGGAATATGGCGGCCAGGACGGCACCAATCTCGGCATGGCCGTGATCCGCGAACACCTCGCCCGGATGGGGCTTGGCCTGCACAATGACCTCCAGAACGAGCACTCCATTGTGGGCAACATGCCCCAGATCCTGATGCTCCGGGACTTTGCGCGCGATGACCAGAAGCACCTTATCAGCGACGCGCTCGAGGGCCGTTTCCGGGCCACCTTCGGGCTCACCGAACCCGACCATGGTTCCGACGCCACCCATATGGAGACCCGCGCGGTCCGCGAACGCCGGGACGGGGTCGATGGCTGGCTGATCAATGGCGAGAAAATGTGGACCACGGGCATGCATGTCGCCTCCCACATGATGTGCTTTGCCCGCACCTCCGGCGATGACGGTGCCGCACGGGGGATCTCCTGTCTGCTCATTCCAGCCGACGATCCAGGTGTCGTCATCGAGGAATATCTCTGGACCTTCAACATGCCGACCGACCATCCCCGGGTCAGCATCAACAATGTCTGGGTGCCCGAAAGCGCGCTCTTCGGCCCGCCCGAAGGTGGGCTCGCCCTGGCCCAGCACTTTGTCCATGAAAACCGTATCCGGCAGGCCGCGAGTTCCGTGGGTGCCGCGCTCTATTGCATGGACGAGAGCATCGATTACGCCCGCCAGCGCGCGCCCTTTGGCAAGCCGCTGGCCGTCAACCAGGCGATCCAGTTCCCCGTTGTCGAACTCGTGTCAGAAGCAGAGGCCCTGCGCCTCCTGATCTTCAAGACAGCCTGGGAGATGGACCAGATGACCAAGCCGGAAGTCGCCATCCACCTCTCTGATAAGGTTTCCATGTGCAACTACCGGGCGAACCGGCTTTGCTGTGACGCGGCGGATCGGGCCATGCAGATCCATGGCGGCATCGGCTATTCCCGCCACAAACCCTTTGAGCATATCTACCGTCACCACCGCCGCTACCGCATCACCGAGGGCTCGGAGGAAATCCAGATGCGCAAGGTCGCTGGCCACCTCTTCGGCTTCATGGGCCCCAGGAAAGAGGCCCTGAAACGCGCCGCCGAATAGGCGGCATCATGCCTTGGTCTGGTTTTTATGTTCGATCCCCCGCTGGGCTTCGCACTGGCGTGCTCCGCGACGCGATGCATCGAGCTGAGGGCTCTAGGTCCTTCCCGATCCTTTCCCCGGTCCGTAGCCCGTAGGGTGAATGGAGCGAAGCGATATGCACCAGCGGTCTCCATCTCGAGAGACGACCCACCTCCAACACCTCCAAATCAAAACTTATCCCTCAAAAAATCCGCCCAAACCCCTGTAATCATTCGACTCCCGGAAAACTTATCCTCCCCGTCGGCGGCGGTGGTATACTCCCGGTCAAATGATCAATGATCCCATGTTTCTCCGGCACAAGGATGTCGTGTGGCCCGTGTTCTGGCCGCTCTTCCTATGGGCCGTCGGGCGCTTTCACCGCGTCGCCAAAGCGCTGAACGCGCGCGGGATCTACATCATGGAAATCACCATCAACCCCTGGGGCACCATCAAGATCACACGCACCTCGTGGGCCCACGACTGGCGCCACGGCCTCTACGCCCGCGCCGGCGCCTACGACCAGCTCGAACCGTTGGCCCCGCTCCAGCAAGACCAAAACCCCACCCCCGACATCGCGTCGCTCAACATCATCTACTGGCGCGCAAACACCATGCGCACGGCCCTCAAGGCCTGGACCCAATCCTTCCGTCCAGCCCCCCGCCGCCGCGTCACCTATCTCAGCGCCGGCCTCCCCCTCCCCCACACCTGACCAGTCGCG
>JBCDLC010000051.1:0-16424 GCA_038745855.1 Pseudomonadota bacterium
CCCGCGTGAGGAAATCGGGCGCGAGATGGAGATCATCTCGGCCGATCACGCGGGTATACAGCTGCTCGCCAAAGGGGCGGAGCGCTTCGATGGTGTCGGTGATGTTCGACATTTGTGGGGAGCGTATCACGGGCGCGGGCCGGTCGGATAAGTCCAGAGTTTTTGCAACGATTACAGGGCGTGGGGCGTGGATAGGGGAGAAGTTATCCTACATCTCTGGGCGCCTGGCGGCGCAGCGTGGCGCGCGGAGAGAGACCGAGCCAAACCCGCAGTCCTGAACGCCACTGCCGTGGCCTTGTCCGCCTGGATTTGATCCACCGGATCAAATCCTTTGCTCACGCAGACCGGCTCCTAAGTCCATCGCGTCGCGAAGGTCGCAGCCCGAAGCCCAGCGGGCGATCAAAGCATAAAGAGGGATCCAGGCGTAAACCAGATCAAGGCATAAAGACCGCGTGGGCGCCGCGGGTGTCTTGGGCTCTGCCGCTGATGAGGGCGTCGATGTGGCCTGGCAGGGTGTCGGCGCCGGTTTCGGGCGTGGCGTCCGCGTCGTAGCGGGCGGCGCCAGGGTCCCAGTGGAGCATGGACTCGGTGCCGTAATAGAGCCCGATGCGGGCGAGCGCGGCCTTGCGCTTGAGGGGAGGGGCCAGGGCGCCCGCCGCAGTGAGGCCGCCGGCAATGGCGCGCATGGCCCAGACCGGCACGGACTGGAACGTGGGCGCCCGATCGAGGCGCTTGAACATGTGCTCTGCCACGTCGCGGGGCGTGAGGGCCGGACCCGGTCCGCCGATGGCGAGGGTCTGGTTGCGGTGTGCCGGGTTGCCGAGGCCCGAAACGATGAAGCGGGCGAGGTCCCGGTCGCTGATCGGTTTGCAGGCCGTAAGCCGCCCATCGCCGAAGACGTGGTAGGGCTTGCCGGACTGGACGCGGGCAAGCTGTCCGGTGAGGGATTTGAAGAAGGCGGTCGGGCGAATGATGGTCCAGTCCAGGGCGCTGGCCTTGAGTTCGGTCTCGAAGGCCAGCTTGGCGTGCTGGAAGGCGAGTTTGGGCTTTTGCACGCAGATGGCTGAAAGGAGCGTGAAATGGGGGATTTTGGCACCGGTGGCGGCCTTGAGCAGGGCGGCGTTGGCGCCATGGTCGATGGCCCAGGCCTCATCCGGAACGCCCGTCCTGGAGGCGATGCAACTGATGACAGCGTCAAAGCGCTCGCCGCGCAGTCCGTCGGTTGCGATGGAGGCGGCATCGGTAACATCGCCGGTGTGCCACGTGGTTCTGGCGGCGGGCGGTCCCTGGCTTCGCCCGAAGCAGACCGTTTCATACCCTGCGTTCTGGAGCGCTTCCAGCACGGCGCGGCCGATGGTGCCGGTGGCGCCGGTGAGAAAGATACGTGCGGCGGATATCATGGCCGGGCGTCCATCTCGGTCACGCGCATCCAGATGCCTTCGCGCTCACCGACCCGGCGTTCGACCAGCAGGCGGGCGACCTGGTGGTCATCGTCAAAGGCGTTGCCGGTGAGGCTGTCGAGCAGGGCCTTGGCGAGATTGTCGAGGTCCATCCAGGGCGCATCGCCAGTGTATTCCATGACGATGTGGACGCTGTAATCGCCCCAGCCGGGGCGGAGGGGGGTGAAATCCTTGCGGAAGAACTCCTTCAGCAGGGTCTTGTAATACTTGGTCTGGGTGGTGAGCCCATGGCAGCGGACTTCGAGCGCGCCATCATCGGTGAGGCGCGCCCGAACCTTGCCCTTGGTAATCCAGGTGCCGGACATGGGAATGGGGTAGGGCCTCGGCCCGGCCTCTGCAATCGGGTGCCCTATCCCACGAGCTGTTTCTTGATGTCCTTCTTGAGGAACTTGCCGCTGGCGTTGCGGGGAAGGGGATCGTCCAGGAACCAGATGTGGCGGGGCATCTTGTGCTTGGCCATATGGGCCATGCAGTGGGCCTGGAGGGTGTCTGTGTCGAGGGTTTCGCCGGGTTTGAGGACGACAGCGGCGGCGACTTCCTCACCGAGGCGGTCATCGGGGACGCCGAAGACAGTGCACTCGGCAACGGCCGGGTGGCGATAGAGGGTGGCTTCGACCTCGGCGCAATAGACATTTTCGCCGCCGCGCAGGACCATGTCCTTCTTCCGGTCGACGATGTAGATGAAGCCCTGCTCATCGATGCGGGCGATGTCGCCCGTGTGGAGCCAGCCATCGGTAATGGTTTCGGCGGTCGCTTCGGGGCGATTGAGGTAGCCCTTGATGACACAGGAGCCCCGGACCCAGAGCTCACCAAGCGCGCCCTGTGGGACGGTGTTGCCGTCATCGTCGACACATTTGGCTTCGAAGTTCGGCATGGCTGGGCCGACACTCTCGGGCCTGTCGACAAAGAAGTCGCCCGAGAGCGCGGTGATGATCCCGCAGGTTTCTGTCATGCCATAACCGGTGGAGGGGCGGGCAGTGACGACCTTGTCCTCGATCTTCTGGACGAGATCGGGCGGCACCTGGGCGCCGCCGCCGGAAACGCCGGTGAGGCTGGAGGTGTCGGTGGTTGCAAAATCGGGATGGTTGATGAGCTCTCGTCCCATGACCGGGACGCCGCCGATGGAGGTGACCTTCTCGGCCTCGATCAGGCGGAGCGCTTCTCCAGCGTCCCAGCGATACATGAGGACGATGGTTCCGCCCGCCGCCGTCGCAGCGTAGGCGCCGCAATTATTAGCGGTGACGTGGAAGAGGGGCGTTGTCACGAGACCGACGGGAATGGGCGGTTCCGCTGGCGGCTCTTCGCCTTTTGCCATGAGCGAGGCCATGGCCATGGAGGTGGTGCCGTAGATCATGTTCATGAGGTTGGACACACATCCCCGATGGGTGAGCTGTGCGCCTTTTGGGAAGCCCGTGGTGCCGGACGTGTAGAAGATACAGGCGTCGGCATCGGGATCGACCGCAACGTCCGGCATCGCGCCGCCGTTCTCCAGCACCTTCGGCCAGGGCCAGACTTCGTCGCCAGCCTGGGTCAGCCGGACGCCGACCTGTATCATCCCGATGTCAGAGATGACGTCCGAGATCTGCTGTGCCCGCTCGAAGCGCTCCTGGTCCATGAAAAGGACCTTGGGCTCTGAATCCTTGAGCCCGTAGGCCATCTCCTCCGGGGTCCACCAGGCGTTCATGCCGACCACGGCGACACCGACCGAAGTGCAGGCCCAGTAGATCAGCATCCATTCGGGATAGTTCCGCATCGCAACAGCCACCCGGTCGCCGGGTTTGACGCCTTGGTCGAACAGCCAGGATGCGATCGCAGCGACCTGGGCGTGGGCCTCGGCATAGGTGATGCGCTCGTCCTGGTAGACGATGTAGGTGCGGTCTGCGAAGGCGGCGGTGGAAAGCCAGAACTCGCGAATGCTGTTCGGGGCTTGCTTGAAGGTGCGGAGTGTCTGGCCCATCACTTCGGCCTCGACAACCTCAAAATCCCCGCCTGGCCCGCTCAGGGCCGCACGAACCTTCTCCAACTCGGCGTAGTGCATGTTTCCTCCGCAGCATGTCTGTTTGATTGGCATGATAAACAATTGCGCGCGCGGCGGTAGGTGTCACATTGGGGCATTGGATGCGAGCGGTCTGACGAGGGTGTGGAGGCTGCGATGGCCAGACCTAAAATGATGGGCCGCTTGTGCGGGGCGCCGCCCATGGTACACCGGCGCGGACTGAGTGCTGGAGACCCGAATGGCTGATCAAACAACGCGAACCGAGACCGATACGATGGGACCGGTTGAGGTTCCGGCGGACCGCTATTGGGGCGCCCAGGCCCAGCGGTCGTTGGGCAATTTCAAGATCGGATGGGAACGCCAGCCAGAGCCGATCGTTCGCGGCTTGGGAATTGTCAAGAAAGCCGCCTGCGAGGCCAATCTGGCGCTCGGTAAGATGGATGCCGAGATTGGTGGAGCGCTCCTGAAGGCCGCCGATGAGGTGATTGAAGGCAAGCTGGACGATCATTTCCCGCTCGTGGTGTGGCAGACCGGGTCCGGCACCCAGTCCAACATGAATGCCAACGAGGTGATCGCGAACCGGGCGATCGAGATCCTGGGCGGGGAGATCGGTTCGAAAAGCCCAGTCCACCCCAATGATCACTGTAATATGAGCCAGTCCTCGAACGACACGTTCCCGACGGCGATGCACATCGCGTGTGCAGAAGAAGTGACCCACCGCCTGCTGCCGGCCCTGCGGGTGTTGCACAATGCGCTGAACGACAAAGCGGAGGCGTGGAAAACGATCATCAAGATCGGGCGGACCCATACCCAGGATGCAACGCCTGTGACGCTCGGCCAGGAGTTCTCCGGCTATGCAAAACAGCTCGAGAACGGGATTGCGCGGATCGAGCAAACACTGCCCGCGGTCATGGAACTGGCCCAGGGCGGCACCGCTGTTGGGACCGGCCTGGCGAGTCCTGAGGGGTTCGACGTGATGGTGGCCGACAAGATCGCGCAGATCACCGGACTGCCCTTCAAGACCGCGCCGAACAAGTTCGAAGCGCTGGCCGCCCACGATGCGATGGTCATGGCCCATGGGGCGGTCACGACCGTGGCGATGAGCTGTTTCAAGATCGCCAACGATATCCGCTTCCTGGGATCGGGCCCGCGTTCCGGATTGGGGGAGTTGGCCCTGCCGGAGAACGAGCCGGGAAGCTCGATCATGCCGGGCAAGGTGAACCCGACCCAGTGCGAGGCGATGACCCAGGTCTGTGCGCATATCCATGGCAACAACGCTGCGATCGGTTTTGCCGGTAGCCAGGGCCATTTCGAGCTCAATGTGTTCAACCCGATGATGGCGTACAACTTCCTGCAATCGGTGCGGCTCCTGGCCGATGCGTCGGTGAGCTTCACCGAGAATTGCGTGGTTGGGATCGAACCGCGGCTGGAGAATATCCAGCAGGGGCTGGAGAACTCTCTGATGCTGGTGACGCCGCTGAAAGAGAAATACGGCTATGACCGGGCGGCGAAGATCGCGAAAACGGCCCACAAGAACGGCACTACCCTGCGGGAAGAAGCGATCGCCGACGGTATCCCGGCGGAGGATTTCGACACCATTGTCGATCCGGCGAAGATGATCGGGCCGACACCGCGAGGGTGAGTTTACTATTTGTACAGCCGGCTGTACAAACGGGCATGGACTTGCGACGTTGGAGACGGGCCGAAGGGCTGACGGCTGCTGAATTTGGCAGGCGCGTTGGAGCGTCCGGGGAGTCAATCTCCTGCTACGAGAGGGGGACCCGGCGGCCAAGGCCGGAGATCGCGCGCCGCATTGAGGAAGAAACCCGGGGGATGGTGGCCGCAAGCAGCTTGCTTGGCCTCGGTAATTCCGGCGGGCCGGCGGTCCGGGAAAATGCTAAGCCTTTCGATTCCGGCTCGGACGTTCCGGTCAAGGTGCCAGAGCATTTGCTTCGGCTTGCAGAGGATTATGGGCTGGACGTCCCCGCGCTGCTCGCTGAGGGGGGAATCGATGCGGTCGCTGAGGCGGGCCGAAAGGCGTTCTACGAGGCGAACAAGGACGCGATTGAGGCCAACCGGCGGCATGTCGAGAAATACGGTACCTTTGCCGAGCGGCATGGGGTGTTCCCGAATCGGTGAAGCCGTTTGATGCCTTCGAGATCGATGATCCGGGCGGAGCGGTCGGCGTCGTTGTGTTGCAAGGCGCTTATTACCTGGATCTGCCAACAGTTCTGGTGGCGCCGCTCTACCGGCTCGATAGCGGATTGAAATACGACATCATCAATCCTGAAGTGTCCTTTTATGGTGACCGATTGATCGTCAAGCTCGACAGGATGGCGGCTTTGCCGGCGGACACGCTTGTGCGGAGGATCGGCTCGATTTTAGCGTATGCCGACGAGATCAAGAACGCGTTGGACCGGTTGATAGGCGGGTACTGACCGGGGGGCGAGACTCGGGTACGAGCCGTCGTTGAAGGCATATGGATGGAGTGACCCCATGAGCACGGCCCCAGTTGGATCGAAGGCAAACCCGTCAGAATTCGACGCTTACGGCCCGTTGGCCGACGACGAGCCTTATTTCACGCTGGCGGCCCATGACCCCCTGTCGAGCGCGTTGGTGGAGCTGCATGCCTATATTGGCGCGGGACAAACGGGCGCCGCACAAAACAAGCTCGCCGAGATCATGGAGCTGACGCGGGAAAAGCCGCCGCGTCCTGCCGGTAGCCCGAAGTATCGGGAAACTTTCGCGATTTCTATCGCCATGGAACAGTGGCGCGTTGCCAATCCGAAACCGGGCTAGTGGCCGGTGGTCGAGCCGATCAATCTGAACAAGGCGCGAAAAGCGCGCGCGCGGGCTGCCGAGAAGCAGCAGGCGACTGAGAACCGTCTCAAGCATGGACGGACCAAGGTCCAGAAACAGGCCGACCGTGCCCAGGCCAGCCGGCAAAAAGGCGATATCGACGGAAGACGCCTTGAGCCTGATTCGCCCGAATGATGGCCATCGGCGGAGCGATCGGTGCCCCGTGCGGACGTAAGGGGGCATCTCACCGCGGACGGCCGATGAGGCCTGACGCGAGCGAATGCGGGCACCCGTCGCCTCCATCGCTTGTCATGCGAGCGGTGCGTTGCGCTGGTTGAGTAGGCGGGCTACGCCTCTTCCATGGCATTTGGTTCGCCATGGAGGGTGGAGCGCATGGTTGAAGGTTGTCGTGCAGCGTTGAGCGGATTGGCCATGCTGGGCCTCCTATTTGCCGGGACGTCCCACGCCGAGCAGGGGATGTGGACGCCTGACCAAATCCCTGCGCTTGGAGAAACCCTGCGCGACAACGGGCTTGAGCTTGACCCGCAGGCGCTGTCGAGCCTGACAGACTTTCCCATGGGTGCTGTGGTGTCGCTGGGCGGCTGTACTGGCGCGTTTGTCTCTGGCGAGGGGCTGGTCGTCACAAACCACCACTGTGCGCGGGGCTCGATCCAGTACAGCTCGACATCAGGTCGGAACCTGCTCGACGAGGGCTTCCTCGCCGACAACCGGTCGGCAGAGTTGCCCGCTGCGCCGGGGACGCGCGTCTTTGTAACGGTGAGCGTGCTGGATGTGAGCGACATCGTGCTCGGCTCTGTGAATGCATCCCTTTCCGGCCGTGACACCTATCAGGCCATCGAGGCGAGCAAGAAGGATCTGGTGGCCGAATGCGAGCGCCAACCAGGACACCGATGCGAGGTGGCGGCGTTCTTTGGCGGCGCGCAGTACAAGCTGATCGACCGGCTGGAACTCCGGGATATCCGGTTGGTCTACGCGCCCGCCGACAGTGTCGGCGCCTACGGCGGCGATATCGATAACTGGCAGTGGCCGCGTCATACGGGCGATTTTGCCTTCTATCGCGCCTATGTGAGCCCGGCTGGAACGCCGGCGGACTATAACCCGGCATCGAATGTGCCCTTTCGCCCGGCGCACCATCTGAAGGTCTCGGCGTCCGGGCTCGGTGAGGGCGACTTCGTGATGGCGGCTGGCTACCCCGGTCGCACACAGCGCTATGCCAGAGCCAGTGAAGTGCAGCATACGTTTGGCTGGTATTATCCCACATTCTCCAACCTGATTGGTCAGTGGATCGCGACGATCGAGCGGGACGCGCCCGAGGGATCGGAAGCGCGGATCCGGTATGAGAGCCGGCTGCAGAGTCTCAACAACTACCTGAAGAATCTGGGCGGCCAGATCGATGGCGCGAACGAGACCGGTCTCCTTGCGCGCCGTAAACAACGGGAGGCGGGGCTCGACAACTGGGTGACGGGCCAGCCCAATGCCGCCGCTTACCAAAACGCGATTGCCACCGTCGATACTATCGCGGCCCAGAAGGCGGCCGCCGGTCGGCGCGATTTCTGGTACGATCAGGTGAGGCGTCCGCAGCTCCTCAGCGCAGCGCGCACGCTCTACCGGCTCTCTAGGGAACGGGCCAAACCCAATGCCGAGCGCGAACCCGGGTACCAGAACCGGGACCTTGCCCTGCTGCAACAGTCCCTGGAGCGGATCGAGCGGCGCTACCATCCCGGCGTCGACCGGGAGGAATGGAAGCTGTTCTTGAAGGGCTACATGGCGCAGCCAGCTTCGAGCAGGGTTGCTGCGTTCGATGAAGCCATGGGGCTTGGCGAGCGCTACGACGAGGGCGTGATCAACCAGATCCTCGACCGGTTCTACAATGAGACGACGCTCAACGCGCTCGAAACCCGGATCAGCCTGATCAATGCCAGCAGCGGAACCTTGGAGCGGAGCCCAGATCCATTCATGCAACTCGCCGTCGCGATCTATGATACCGATCTCGCCCGCGAGGACGTGAACGAGGCGCTCGAAGGGCGGATGCTGAGTGCGCGGCCAGACTATATGCGCGCGATCGTTGATTACCAGGCGGCCCAGGGCCAGCAGGCCTATCCTGACGCCAATGGAACGCTGCGCCTGACCTATGGCACCGTGATGGGTGGGGTCCCCGCCGATGGGCTGCTCTATGCACCGTTCACGTCCCTGCGCGGCTTGATGGAGAAGGAAACGGGCCAAGAGCCCTTCGCGTCGCCCGATGCGCTACTGGCGCAAATCCGGGCTGGAACGATCGGGAACTATGGCAGCGAGGCAATCGGCTCGGTGCCTGTTAACTTCCTGACGGATCTCGACTCGACGGGCGGGAACTCCGGATCGCCAACCCTCAATGCCCGCGGGGAACTGGTCGGCCTCCTGTTTGATGGAACGCTGGAAAGCGTAAATTCCGATTGGGATTTCGACCCGGTGAATACGCGGACCATCCATGTCGACAGCCGCTACATGCTCTGGGTCATGGAGTTTGTGGATGGTGCGCAGTCACTGGTCGCGGAGATGGACGTGGTGGGCCTGCCCGAGCGCGCGGCGGCGGCGCCGGTCCCCGATCAGGCGGACCAGACCCACCAGGGCGGCATCGTCGAGGCCGTGCCCGTGCCCGCAGCCGCCAACGCTGACACAGCAAGCGACGTTTCCCCAACGCCAATCGCCATTGAAGCGGTCGAGGCGAGCCCAGAAGGCCAGTAGGCCCGGTAAGCCAGTAGCAACGGGCCGAGCCTGACTGTTCCGACCCAGCGGAGCAGGCGGCGGTGCGCTCTCAGATACGGAATTTCGCCTTGAGAGCGAAAATATACCTCGTATCTGTGGAAAACCCTGTTTACAACTTGGGTGATGAAGCGGCTGTGGGTTGGGATTGCTGCGTGCACGACAGGTCCCCTTGCGGAGGCTGCGCCCTGGGTCAGGGCCAGCGGCGAGGGATATGGGCGTCTGGCCGCAGCGGATGAGCGCGTCGAAGGCATCGATGCGCAACGCTATGATGCCTATGGCGAATACGGCCTCTCTGAAAACTGGACCCTGACGGGCAAGGCGGAAATCGTCACCTTTCCGGATAACACCGACTTCAATGCAGAAGGATACAGGGCCACCATCCGGCGATCCTTGATAAAGCGCGGGGCCCTCGTCGTGTCGGCCGAGGCGGGAGCGGTCTACGGGGAGGCCATCGGCGGGGCGAATACGGGCTGCGAAGACCTCGGCGGCGAGGCAAGGCTTGGCGCGGGCGTTTCCGGCACCCGGCGCGGTTCGGACTGGTTCGGGCACGTCGACGTGGCCGTACGCCAGCATGGCGGGGCGTGCCAGCGCGAGCGCGTGGAACTGGGCTTCGGCCAGGAAGTGGTGAAGAACGTCTTCGTCGTCAGCCAGTATTTTGCCGAACGTGGCAGCGACGACGCCCGCTCCGACAAGATCGAGACCGGCATCCTCTACCGCCGAGGCCGCCTGGACTGGTCGCTGTCGTACCGGGAAGAGCGCAGCGGACGGTTTTCCGAAAGCGGCGTTGTCGCGTCCCTCGCGGTTCGCTTCTGAAGGCGGCCCCCCGGTGCCATCTGGCCTTGCCGGGCACAGCCGCGCCCGGTACGCGAAAGGCCATGGCGAAGCGTAAGAAGAAACGGCCCCCCCACGTGGCGGCGGATCTCTCCACGGCGGATGGTCGGCGCCGAGCATGGCGTGAATTGATCTGGGGCGATCACGGCTTTCTCCGCCTGCGCTTCCAGAACCTGCACCAGATTTCCGATGAGATGTGGCGCTCGAACCAGCCCTCTCCCAAGCAGATCGCCGAACACGTCCGGTTGCGGGGCATCCGGACGATCGTCAATCTGCGCGGGGTCAGCACAAAGGGCTACTACCTGCTGGAAAAGGAAGCGTGCGCGGCCGAGGGGGTCGAACTGGTCGATTTCCAGGTGTTCTCGCGAGACACTCCGACCCCTGAGACAATTTTCGCGGCCCGCGACCTATTCGGATCCATCACCTATCCGGCGCTGATGCATTGCAAGTCCGGCGCGGACCGGGCGGGTCTGATGTCAGTGCTCTACAAGCTGTTGCGCCAGGACGATGATTTCGACACGGCGATCAAGCAGCTCTCGCTGCGTTACCTGCATGTGGAGGCGGGCAAGACTGGAATGCTGGATGCCGTGTTCAAGGCCTATGACCGGTTTCGCCAGGAGGCACCAAAGCCATTCCTTGATTGGGTCTCCGAGGACTATGATCGGATTGCCATCAAGGCGGATTTTATGGCGAGCTTCCAATCGCGGATGAATTTGGATCGGATTTTGCGCCGCGAATAGTGCTGCCGCGCTTGGTGCTGGCCACGGCTCGGGATTCATGGAACAGCCAAAAGTACTACGGGCGATACGAGGATCCGAACCATGGGGCACCGCAACTGGGCGCTTCTGCTTTTGCCGACCGTTGCAGCCGGTCTGGTTGGCTGTAACAGCCAGGACGACGAAGCGGTTTTCATGGCGGCGTGTACCGCAGGCTCCGGCACTGAGATCTGTTCGTGTGAGTTTCAGAAGGCCCAGGAGGAGCTGAGCGCTTACACCTTTGGCGTCATGGTCGAGGCGGCGAAGATTCCCGATGGGGCCGAAGCGGTGCGTTTCTTGCGGGACAACCTTTCGCGTGAGCAGGAAACGGCCTATTTTCAGAGCCGAATGCGTTGGATTATCGAGTGCGGCGAAGGCGAAGCTTCGCTTGAGTCGGCCCCCACGAATGGGGGCGAGTAAGGGGAGAAACCCATGAAGTTCTTTATTATCAACAGCTTCCGAACGATGATCTATGTGGCGTATATCGCCATCATTATCGCGGGGATCGGGCTGGGCCTCTACAATCGGGGCGAGTTCACAAACGAGATGATCGGTTTGAGCGGTGGTCTTGCCCAGGTTGCTGATTTTGCAGTCTTCACCTTTGCAGGATGGCTGGCCGCCAGTTTGATCTGCGGTCTGATTGTCACGCTGTTGGACATCCGCGACGATATCAACGACCGGCTCCCGGACGCGCGCCAGGACGACTAGCGCGGAGGACCGTCCGCCCGCGTGGGGAATTTGGCGTTGAACCTCGGACTTTGGCTGTTGGAATGTCCCACTTGTGCGGTTTGAGGCCGTAAACTGTGTTGATCTCTCCGGCGCTCGCCCGCATGTCTCTGCCATGAGTGATACGGTACAAGAAAACCACGACCGGCTGGCCCGTTTGATCGAAACATGCCTCGCCGAAGGGGCCGACGGTGCAGACGCGAGCTTGGGGCTGTCCGAGGGCGTGAGCGTCGACATTCGAGAAGGCAAGCTCGAAGGGATAGAGCGGAGCGAAAGCACCGGCGTCTCGCTGCGGTGTTTCTCGGGCCAGAGGCAGGCCCATGTGTCAGGCTCAGACCTGAGCGCTGAGGGCCTCGACATGCTGGCCCGGCGCTGCGTTGCGATGGCAAAGACGGCGCCTGAAGATCCCTATTGCGGGTTGACCCCAGCGGACGAACTCTCCTCTGAAGACCGTGATCTGGACCTCGAAGGCGACGGTGAAATCGCTGGAGACTCGCTCGAAACCATGGCCCGCGAAGGAGAGGCGGCCGCCTTGGCTGTGCCCGGTATCCAGCAGGTGTCCGATTGTTCAGCGGGATGGAGCCGCAGCCAAACCTGGGTGGCAGCCAGCAACGGTTTCGCCCGGCACAGGTCCGGCTCCGGAAGCTCCATCGGCGTGGTCTGCATCGCCGAGCAGGATGGCAAGATGGAGCGGAGCTACGATGCCTGGCAGAGCCGCTACATCGAGGATCGTCCGGGCCCAGCCGAGATCGGAAAGCGAGCAGGGGAGAAGACTATCGCGCGGCTCGGGGCCAGGAAGCTCGAGACCCAAACCGGGGCGGTGATCTACGACCGGGATGTGGCCGGCAGCCTGGTCGGCGCGCTCCTGGGTGCGATTTCGGGGCCGCAGATCGCGCGGGGGATTTCCTTCCTCAAGGACAAGCTGGGCGAGCCAGTATTTTCCGAAGCGGTGACAATCGTAGACGATCCTTTCCGCAAGCGGGGCTTGGCCTCCCGCCTGTTTGACGGCGAGGGCAGGCCCGTCCGGGAAACGCAGATCGTGGACCAGGGCATGCTGACCGGGTGGCTCCTGAACGGTCCATCGGCCAAGCAGCTCGGCCTCAAACCCAACGGCTTTGCCTCCTCGGGCTTTGGCGATCCGCCCGGCGTAACCGTGTCGAACCTGCATATGGAAGCCGGAAGCGAGAGCCCTGAAGCGCTCATGTCACGGGTCGGCAAGGGTCTTCTGGTGACCACCATGTTCGGCCCGTCGATCAATCCGAATACGGGCGATTACTCCGTCGGTGTCGGCGGGCACTGGTTCGAGGGCGGCGCGCTCGCTTTCCCGGTCCACGAAGTGACGATCGCGGGAAACCTGATCGAGATGTTTGGCAGGCTCGTTCCCGCAAATGATCTCGAATTTCGCGGATCCCGGAACGTCCCCTCCATCCTGGTCGAGGACATGTCCATTGCCGGGAGTTGATGCGGCCAGCGTGCTGCAGGATATCGCGATCATGCGGCAAACCGCTGAGGCGGCCGGCCGTTTGGCCGCCGAAAAGCGCGCGCGGCAAGAGATCCAGGTATGGGAGAAGTCGGCCGGCCATCCCGTGTCCGAAGCAGATATGGCCGCCAATGCCCTGATCCTGGAGCACCTGCGGGCGGCCCGTCCCGGCTATGGCTGGCTATCGGAGGAGACCGCCGATGATCCCTCCGACCGGGCGGCACAGCGGGTGTGGGTCGTCGATCCGATCGATGGCACCAAGGCGTTCCTGCGCGGCGGGGCGGATTGGTGCGTCGGCATCGCGCTGGTCGAACACGGCCAGGTGGTCGCGGGCGTGGTGCATGTTCCAGACGTTGGCGAAACCTACGAGGCCTGGGCCGGCGGCGGCGCGTTCCGGAACGGACAACCGCTCGCGGTCAGCGACTGCGGCGCCATCTGCGGGTGCAAGATGATCGCCAGCCGGATGCTCGTCGACCATCCAGGTTGGGCCGATCCCTGGCCGGACATGGCGCTCGCCGCCCCGAGACCGAACGCAACCCTCCTGAGAATGGCGCACGTTGCGGCCGGCCAGCAGGACGCCACCATGGCGCTGTGGCGGAAGTCCGACTGGGACCTTGCAGCTGGTACAATCCTCATCGAGGAAGCGGGCGGCATCGTCACCGATCACCGGGGCAAGCCGTTCGAATTCAACCAAACGGTTCCTGCACAACAGAGCTTGGTGGCGGCTGGAAAAGCGCTGCATCCTCTGTTACTCGAACGCACGCGGGCGGTTCGGCTGCCAGATCCCCAGGACCTGCGCTAACCGTCCGAGGCCCCAGAGACCCAAGGGCCTAGATCCAGAGCAAGACCCAAACCCGGGCCCAGACTTGAAGAGAGACTCGCCCATGGCGGACGCATCCAGCAAACAGCTTCTCCACCTGGTGATCGGCGGTGAATTGAAAGACGTGTCCGTCGTCGAGTTCGAAGACCTCGCCAAGATCGACTTCATCGGCGCGTTCCCGAACTACAAGGAAGCCTACGACGCCTGGAAATCCGCGGCCCAGCGCACGGTGGACCATGCCGAAATGCGCTATTTCATATTGCACGCGCACAAGCTCCTCGATCCGGAAACGGGGTCGCACCATAGCGTCTGACACCGGGAAAGCGCCAAAGGGCGCTGGTGGCGGCGACGCGCCCATGCCTGATCAATATTCCGGGCCCGCACGGCACCAACCACGCCACCCACCCAGCCGCCCACGCCGCCGTAGAGCCCTCTGGACCCTCTTCCAACGCTTCTTCAGGCCCCATCTCGGCCTGTTCTTGGCTGGAACGCTGTTCGCGGCGCTCACCGCAGCCTGCGCGGCGGGATATGTCCAAGTGCTCCGCCTGATCGGTGAGGGGATCGAGCGCGCCGCATCGGGTTCAGAAAGCGCTGACCCGCAAGCGGCCACGGCGTGGGTCTGGTGGGCTATTATCGGTATTGTCGGCTTTTCCAGCGGCCGGGCCCTGTCGTTGTATCTCATGACCTTGGCGAACAATACCGGCGTCCAGCGGGCCCTCGTCGAAGTGCAGCAGGCCCAGTTCGACGCGCTGACGCGGGGTGATTTCGCCCGGCTCGCTGGCGATGCTTCGGGCGGCTTTGTCTCGCGTTTTGTCAATGATGTGAACGCGATCCGGGACGCGGGCCTACGGTTCGCAAACAACTTCACCAAGAGCGTTCTGACCGTGCTCGGCATGTTCATCGCAATGCTGGTGATGGACTGGCAATTGACGCTGATCCTGCTGGCCGCCTATCCCCTTGCCTTCGGGCCGGTCGTGTCCCTGGGCAACCGGGTGCGGAAGCGGGCGAAACGCGCGCAGCAGCAAGTCGGAGAGGTCACCGCGCTCTTGTCCGAAGCGTTCCAGGGCGCGCGCAGCGTCAAGGCCTACACGCTGGAACAGCGCCAGTCCCAGCGGGCCCGGCGCGGCTTTGAGGACCGTTCGCGCCTCTTTCTCAAGGTGCTTCGCGACAAGGCTGCGGTGGATCCAATCCTTGAGGTCACGGGCGGCGTGGCGCTCGCGCTGATCATCGGCTTCTCGGCCTGGCGCATCGCGACCGGGGACGGCTCCCTGGGGGCGCTGCTCGGCATCATTGGCGCCATCGGGATTGCAGCGCCAGAGATCCGCGCCCTCGGAACGCTAAACGCGGTCGCCCAGGAGGGCGGCGCGGCGGCTGACCGGGTGCTCGACATCCTCGATTCCGAGACCATGATCGCGGACCGGCCCGGCGCGGCGGCTCTCGGCCAGGAGCGCGGAAAAGTCCACGGCCAAGTGCACAGAGAGGTGCATGGGGCGGTGCGGTTCGAAGACGTCCGATTTGGCTATGGCACGGGCGGGCCCGTATTGGACGGCGTGTCCTTCGCCGTGGCGCCCGGGGAGATGCTGGCGCTTGTGGGGCCCTCCGGGGCGGGGAAGTCGACGGTCATCGATCTCCTGTTGCGGCTCTATGATCCCGAGGCCGGGCAGATCACCGTGGACGGCACCGATATCAGGACGGTGACGGGCCATAGTCTCAGGGCGAATATTGCGCTGGTCGCCCAGGATGCGGCCCTCTTCGATGGGACCGTCGCGGAGAACATCGCCTTGGGCCGTGCCGACATGGCGCCCGGCCGCGAGGCGATCGAAGCGGCGGCCCGCGCCGCCCATGCTGACGACTTTATCGCGCGTCTCGAGGGCGGCTACGATGCGCCCGTGGGGGAGGGGGGACGCAACCTCTCCGGCGGCCAACGCCAGCGTATCGCCCTTGCCCGCGCCATCCTGCGGGATGCGCCGATCCTCCTTTTGGACGAAGCAACCAGTGCGCTCGATGCCGAGAGCGAAGCCAAGGTCCAGGCCGCCCTCGCCGCCCATGCAAAGGACCGCACCGTCATTGTCGTCGCCCACCGCCTCTCCACCGTCCGTGCCGCCGACCGTATCCTGGTGATGGACGGCGGCGTCATCGCAGAAGAGGGCAGCCATGCCGAACTCCGGGCGCGAAAGGGTGTGTATTCCCGGCTGGTGGCCCTTCAGGGCTGAGCGGAGGCTTTATGCCTGGATCCCGCTTTATACTTTGATCCCCCGCTGGGCTTCGCGCTGGCGCGCTTCGCTACGCGATGGATCGAGCTGAGGGCTCTACGTCCTTCCCGATCTCTTCCAGCGCGCTGGACAGCAGACTGTTTAACGCCCACAGGTGTAGGATAACTTCTTCCCTATCCACGCCCCGCGTCCTGTAATCATTGCAAAAACTGGCAGCTTATCCGACGGGTTCACGCCCATGATACGCTCCCACCAAATGTCGAACATCACCGACACCATCGAAGCGCTCCGCCCCTTTGGCGAGCAGCTTTATACCCGCGTGATCGGCCGAGATGACCTCCATCTCGCGCCTGACTTTCTCACGCGGGCCGCTGCCGCACGCCTTAAGGCCAGCATTGCGATGCTCGAATCCTGGATCAGACGCGTGCTGATCCTGCTCGCCCTGGAAATCGAGCCCACCCTCTCAAACGATGACCACCCCCACATCCGCTACGCCCGAGAGCGCAAACTCAGTCCACCGACGCAGTCCCTCCGCATCTTCCCAAACGGCGGCCCTTTCGACCGCACCCGCATCGAAG
>JBCDLC010000052.1:0-11987 GCA_038745855.1 Pseudomonadota bacterium
CAAACGCCTCCAGGACGCCGGAAAGCCACTCAAGGTCGCCATCATCGCCGTCGCCCGGGTCTTCCTAACACAGCTCAACGCCATCATCCGGGAAGGCCGGAACTACGTCCCAGGCTGACGCCTAGAACAACAGTTGCTTCCAGGGCTGGGAAAGGCCCAGAGCCCTCAGCCGGATCCATCGCGTAGAGAGCGAAGCGACCCCAGCGGGGGATCAAAGTGTAAAGCGGGATCAAAACATAAAGAGAATTATAGACAGAGAATGAAGCGTGGCAGTGCCCGTCCGGGGATGGACTCCGAGGGGATTTCGCCGTCTGGCAGGGCGCCCATAGCCTTGTAGAAATCGGCAGCGCCCGGGTCCGATGCGATCACCAGTGTCTCGGCCTCGAGGGCCTTTGCGGTCTCGGCGGCCCAATCGAACAGGGCGCGGCCGACCCCTTGGCCCATGGCGTCTGGATGGACAAACAGCGCCTCCAGCCAGCAGTCCTCGCTGTCCTGAACGATGTGTGCGTAGCCGATGGGTTTGCCTCCGGCGCCGGTTGCGACCTGGGACACCCCTTCCGCGAGTCTTGCCGCGTCGACCCGCAGCTCATCCTCGCAGTTGGCCATGAAGTCTGCGCTGTATCCATGGGACGCCTTTGACAGCAGGACCAATGCCGTCAGAGCCGCGCATTCTTCCACCTTGGGTGCGCGGAGCGCGGGCAACTGTGGCGTGCGGAGCGTGGGTGTTGGCGCTGTGGGGCGCGCTGGGGTGGGGCTCATTCCCCTGTTCCTTCTGGCGCCTCCTCCGCGGTGTCGTCGGAGGTTTCTTCCGGCGTCTCTTCCCGATCGGCCTCCGGGATCACGATGGTGCGCAGCGGATCCCTGATGGCGTCCTGGTCGGACGCGCCAACACCATCGGCCAGCGGTGGGGGCAATGTCGCATCGGGCAGCGCGTCGGAGCCGATGCCGCTCAGTGCCGTGCAACCACCCGTCCCAAGGACCGCGCACATGGCCATGGAGACCGTATTCACCCGTGAGACCATATCATGCTCCTGCTCGCGGCGATCCGGCTAGGCCCGATCGATCATGGCCTCGCTCATCCGCCACAGCCGCTGCGCAGCTTCAAGGTCAACAGCATAGGCCCGGACGCCACTGTAGCGGGCATCGGGGTCAGTTGCCAGGGCGGCAATGTCGGCATCTTCGCAGTAGACACCCCCCTTGCCATCGAGGGTTGGACTGGTCGCGGCCCACACGCTGGTCGAGGCGCCCTGCTCGGGTGTCTTGAAGATCGCTTTGACCTGTTCGGGGATGCTGCCATCGGCATTCTTCCAGCCAAGGGCGACCATTTCCTCAAGGGGAAGGTGGCGCTGGAGCGGGGTGAAGATACCGCCGGGATGGACAGCGAAGCCGCGAACGCCATCGCCCTGCCAGGCCTGGTCGAGCCCAACGGCGAAGAGGCTGTTGGCGGTCTTGGCCTGTCCATAGGCTTGCCATTTGTCGTAGTCGTGGTTGCGGAAGTGGGGATCGTCCCAGTGGATGTCGGTCAGGTGATGGGCGGTGGACGAGAGCGCAATGACCCGGGCGCCATCGGCGGCCTTCAGGGCGGGGGCAAGGCAACGGGCGAGCTCGAAATGGCCCAGGTGGTTGGTGCCGAACTGGCTTTCCCAACCGGGCCCCAAGCGGGCGATGGGGTTGGCCATGATCCCGGCATTGTTGATCAGCATATCGAGGGAAGGCGCACGGGAAAGATAATCGTTGGCAAACGAACGGACGCTGTCGAGATCGCCGAGATCCATTGCGGCCACAGTGACGTTCCCGGGTAAGGCAGAGAGCGCTTCCCGGGCAATTTCGGGGCGCCTGGCCGGGACTGTCACGGTTGCGCCGGCCTCTGCAAGGGCGCGCACGGTTTCCAGTCCGATCCCGGAATACCCGCCCGTCACGACCGCTCGCTTGCCGGTCAGATCGGTGCCGGATACGACCTCTCTTGCAGTGGATTTCGCGTGAAAACCGGATCCGATAGGTGTTTGATCAGCACTTGCCATAATGTTCCTCCCGCTCGGTGTTAGTGTGTCAGCCCGCCCCGGCTGGCGCAAGTCGAGTGGAGTATTCTTGCGATAATGCGCGGTATTGAGGTGCTGCGGTCGTGAACCTTTCGAGATTGGAGACGTGTCCTGACTAGAAATCACTTCAGAATAGCCGCTCTGGTTGCAGTGAGCCTACTGGGCTGTCACTTCGGTGTCGCCAACGCGCAGACTGCCTCTGCCGAGCGGGATGCTTACCCGGATGGCGCCTATGCTTTCGCATTGGGGGATTTTGAAGCGTCGCGGGCGCTGTTTGCGTCCGAGTGCACGTCGGGAAACATCAAAAGCTGTCTCCGTGCGGCGGACGATTACCGGGTCGGTCGGGGCGGGCCGCAGGACTATGATGAGGCCATCCGCTTTGCGGGCATCGCGTGCCGGAACGGCGACGCGGATGGGTGCACGGTTTCGGCGACTATCCACTTCGAAGGCCGCGCGACGGGCACGCCCGATTATGAGGCTGCGCGGGAGGCTTACTCGGCCGCATGCGCGTTGAGCGACCCCCGGGGCTGTGCGGGTTTGGGCAACATGCAGTACATCGGACTGGGTGGTCTCAGGGAGCGCTTCAAAGGCGCGGAGAACCTTCGCCGGGCATGCCGGCAGGATTTCGAGTACGCGTGTGAACAGCTGCGCGGGTATGGCCAGAACCGCTGAAACCGCTGATGGCTTGACCATCAACGGTCGCCAGGCTGCCGCAAAGAACGCTCCAGCCTGGGCTGGAGCGTTCCTGTTACGGCGTCGGCGTGGCTTATGCGGCCGATGATTTGGAGCTATCGATCAGCTTGGGCTTGGAAGCCGTTTCATGGCCGATCTGGATTTTCCTCGGCTTCAGGGCCTCGGGCAGCTCGCGCACCAACTCGATCCGGAGCAGACCGTTCTGGAGTTCGGCGCCCGTGACGATCACGTGGTCCGCCAATTGGAACCGGCGCAGGAAGCTGCGTTCAGCAATCCCGCGATGGAGGAACTCGCGCTCGGGCGCGTCTTCGGATTGGCGCCGCTTGCCGGCAACGGTCAGCAATCCTTCCTTGATCTCGATGTCGAGGTCGCCCTCGCTGAAGCCTGCAACCGCGAGCTCGATTGCGAACCGGTCATCTCCGACCCGTTCGATGTTGTAAGGCGGGAATGTCTGGGCGCCATCGAGGCGGTTTGCCGTGTCGATCATGGAGGCCAGCCTGTCGAAGCCGACCATGGTGCGATAGAGGGGTGTCAGATCGATGGTATTCATGGGTGTCAGTCCTTTCCTAAGCAACTGTCCAGTTTTCGTTTGCGCTCCCTGGCCCTCACGGCACCTTGAAGCACTTTTCCGTCGAAACCCGCTTGGCGGCGCCGCGACACCTCGTATGTGGGAAGGGCAGAACCGGTGTTCAAGCCGACCGGAACTTGCAGGAGGCGCGCGCTGATGACCCGTTCTTGTTGCTCCAAACAAAGCGGCTGTGAAAATCGGGCCGCTCACGAGGCCTTGGTTGTTCTGGCCGCGCTCGCAATGTCATCCTGCGGTGCGCCGCCCGCGTCCGACGGTCCGGCATCGGACACCGCGGGAAGGCTCGACGAAGCCTCCTCGGCAGATCCGGCAGACGCGGGCGCAATCGACACCGGACCGGACCGCATAGCCGATCCGTTGGCATGGGCGATCGCTGGCGATTGGCGACCAGACCAGGAGAAATCGCGCGATGGCGACCGCAACCCTGCCGAAACCCTGACATTCTTCGAAGTCGAAGCCGGCGATGTCGTTGTCGAACTCTGGCCCGGCGGCGGTTGGTACTCAGCTATCCTCGCGCCCTATCTCAACGCAGGCGGCGGCCGGTTGATCGCCGCCGGGTTCGACCCCGATGCCTATGGGGGCGAGAGGAGAGACCGGATCGAAAACCGAATTGGCGAATACGAAAACCGCTTTGCGAGCCGTCCTGACATTTTCGGAGCCATCACCCTGGCGCGGTTTTCGGGGGACTCGCCCGCGCTCGCCGCGCCTGGCAGTGCCGATGCGGTGCTGACATTCCGCAACCTGCACAATTGGATGGCGGCCGGCTATGCGGAAAAGGCGTTCAGGGATGCGTTCGACGTCCTGAAACCGGGCGGTATTCTCGGTGTGGTCGAGCACCGCTTGCCCTCTTCGGAGACGCAGGACCCGATGGCCATGACGGGCTATGTCCACGAAGATTACGTCAAGGCTGCGGCCAAACGCGCAGGGTTTGTCTTCGTCGAAAGCTCGGAAATCAACGCCAATCCAAAGGACACAGCGGATCATCCATTCGGCGTATGGACCTTGCCCCCCAACAGTCGCAGCCAGGACCGGACGGGCACCATGCCTGAAGGGTTTGATCCGGGTCTCTACCAGTCCATCGGCGAAAGCGACCGCATGACCTTGAAGTTCCGAAAGCCCACTGTGGGATCAGGGGAGGAGACACCTCCGCTCGAACCGTCTCCCTGAAGCGTTTCCGCGTTCGGCGGAACGGGTCCCAAAACTCAACGCCGGAACGGGAGGCTGACGAGGCGCCACAGGATCCAGAGGGGCAGCACGACCGCAGCACCGGCGAGGGCGGGCCGCCAGAAATTCTGGATCAGGAACGTGCCGACGGTCACGGTGTTGGCGACCAGCGTCTCCACCGTGCTGGCCAGGTCGACCTCAACGGTTCTCGGGTCGAAATTGATCGCCATCACGACGAAACCCACCATGACGCAGAGTATCGTCAGGCGGATCCAGCCGAAAACGCTGATCCCGAAAAGGCGCAAAAGCACGGGCCTGCGCCGACGCCGCCGTTTCTTCGGTTCCAGCGTGGTTGGCGGAGACATATCGGGCGCCCGGTCACGACGTTGGGCCCCACGGGCCCGCACCTGCCGATCGTTCGCGGCCTTCCCTGGGGCGGCCCCTGGGGCGGCGCCGGCTGTGTCGACTTCGTCGTTCGCCACTTCGATACGCTGGGCTTGTGCCACGCCGCTCCCCTTTCCGTCTCGCCAAGGAAGCCGGGATCTAGCGGCAGAGACCAGGCGCTTCAACATCGCGGGGCGTTCCCTGACTGAATGGTAAAGGGCTAGCCGCCCTCTTTCTGCACCATGACCCGATGGGGGTAGGGAATGGAAATGCCTTCACGGTCAAACGCCTCTTTCACGGCCTTGATCGTGTCGAACTTCACGTCCCAGTAGTCGCTCGCTTTGACCCAAGCGCGTGTCGTTATATCGACCGAACTCGAATTCAGCTCCGTCACGCGCACAAACGGCTCCGGATCCCGAAGAACACGGTCGTCCGCCTTCAAGATCTGTTCGACGATGGCCAGCGCCTGGTCCATGTCGTCGCCATAGTCGATCCCGAAAACCGTATCGACGCGGCGCTGGGCATAGCCTGAGAAGTTCTGGATGACGCCATCAATGGCTTGGCTGTTCGGAACCATGATCTTCACATTATCGACCGTGGCGAGGACGGTCTGGAACAGGTTGATGTCCTTCACCGATCCGGCAACGCCGGCGGTCTCCACATAGTCGCCGAGCTTGTAGGGCCTGAACACCATGATCATGACCCCAGCCGCGATATTTCCCAACGCGCCCTGCATGGAGAGACCAATTGCCAGCGTCAGCGCACCCAGTATGGCCACGAAGCTGGTCGCCTGCACCCCAAAGACCTGCAGCGCCGCAATCAGGACCGCCGCCGTGACGGCCCACCGCACGATCGATCCGAAGAAATTACCCAGCGTGTTGTCGATCGTTGGGCGCTTGAGGGCCTGGTTCTGAACCAGTGTCCCCAGCCAGGCCGCCACCCGAAGTCCGATGACAATCAGGGCGATTGCGCCGGCGATCCGGATCGCGCCGGACACGATCAGATCGCCGTACTGGTTCCAGATCTCTTCTCCGCTCGGCATGGTCAATGTCTCCTATGGTGCTGATTTGGTTCACCAATAGCCTACGCCGCGTCGTACGGAAGGTTGCATAATCGGGTGCGCACGCCCGTGACAACGGGACGTTTTTGGCCTCAGGCAACGGAAACCGTCGCTGGGCCCTTTTCATCTCCATCGTCACCGGTATATCTGGCGTCAACGCGTCAATTGGGACGCCCAACCGCCCGGCACCCCCGTGCCGGGCGGGTTCCGTTCGGGATGTTGCTTTGAGGGCCAAGGGTCCAGGAGCCGGTACAGTCCAGTGCAGCTTGGCGAGAGCAAACGTCCGGGTGGGGGCGACAAGAAGGAAAGAGAGCCATGTCCGATATCCTCATGCCGAAAGCCACAGCGGTCTGGCTGATCGATAACACCACGTTGAGTTTCGACCAGATCGCCGGCTTCTGCGGTCTGCATCACCTCGAGGTCAAAGGCATCGCTGACGGAGATGTCGCCGAAAACATGCGCGGCATCGACCCCATTGCCGGGGGGATCCTGACCCGGGACGAGATCCGCAAGGGCGAGGCAGATCCCGACTATCGCTTGAAGGTGCAGAAATCTTCGGTCGACGATATTCCCCAACCCAAGCGGAAGGGCGCGCGGTACACCCCGGTGATCCGGCGGGCCGACAAGCCGAACGCCATTGCCTGGTTCATTCGCTTCCACCCTGAGGTCAGTGATGCCCAACTCGGCAAACTGATCGGCACAACCAAGACGACGATCAACGCGGTGCGCGACAAGTCGCACTGGAACAGCCAGAATATCCGGCCGGTCGACCCTGTGACCTTGGGCCTCTGCTCCCAGACCGAACTGGATGAGGTGATCGGCAAGGCCGCGGCCAAGCGCCGGGCCATGGATGCCAAGAAGGCCGAGGCCGATGCGGGTCCTGGGCTGAAATCGATTGACGAGACAGCCCCCGAGGCGCCGCCTCCGCCAGCATCTGGCGATGGCGAACTTTCTGCCGATGACGTGTTCAAGGACTTCCTCGGCTGAAGGCCAGCCGTATGCGCACCGCCGCTGGGTGGCTCTTGACCCGCTGCCCGGCGCCCCTCACTTAGCCAGAAAGTGCCCTGGAGACACCATGACCCGGCTCGACGACGACACGCCCGAAACCCCGATGAATGAACCGAACAGCTTCCTGGAGCAGGCGCTGTTCAACGCCCGGACGATCATGTTGACGGGCGGCATAGACGACAAGCAGGCCCGGCGGGTATGCGAGCGGCTGATGGCGCTCTCTTCCGACAGCCACGATCCCATCCTTGTGGTGATTTCATCCCCCGGTGGCCATGTGGAATCCGGCGATATGATCCATGACATGATCAAGTTCGTCGAAGCGCCCGTGAAAGTGCTGGGCTCTGGCTGGGTCGCCAGTGCGGGCGCGCTGATCTACTCGGCGGCGAAGAAAGAAAATCGCTACGCCCTGCCGAATACGCGGTTCCTGCTCCATGAGCCCCGCGGCGGTGTGGGCGGACAGGCCACCGACGTGGAGATCCAAGCCCGCGAGATCATCAAGATGCGCGAGCGCTTGAACCGGATTTTCGCCGAGGCCACCGGTCAACCGCTTGAAAAGATCAAGGAAGACACCGACCGAGACTTCTGGATGAGTGCCGAAGAAGCGGTCGAGTACGGCTTGGTCAGCAAGATCATACGCCATAAGAGCGAAATTGCTTAACGGCACAACACGCCTGTTTTCAAGTCAGTAACCAATCTTGGGGCATAGCCTTGGGAAACGTAGAGTTTCCGAGGTTCTGTGGTGGCGACTTTCAAACAGCTCGTGGAGCAGGTTGATCCTGTTCAGCCGTCGATCCGGTTCGGGGCGGTGCTTGCGCGGTTTGCGTCCGAGAAATCCCTCGAGGTGCTTCCCGTGGTGTTCGGCCGGACCCTGGTCGGGTGCCTCTATCGGCGGACGGTCTTCGAACTGGCGGGCAGCGACATCCCGCGAGAGCATCTCAACGATGCGCGGATCACACCGCTGCTCGATGAGAGCCCGGTCACGGCCGACTGTGAGGCGCGCGTTGGCGGCTTCTGCGCACGGTCTGCAAAGGGCGATGGCAAGGCCCTCGCAAGCGGCGTCGTGGTGCTCGAGAAGGGCGCATATGCGGGCGTCGTGCGGCCGCGAACCCTGGCGAGAGCCCTGGCCGAGGAAAACGCCCGTCGCGCGAAGTCGCAAAAGGCCCTCGTTGAAGACATGCGCGCCCTGCGGGCTGACCAGGCCGCCGAGCAGGAAAACCAGGCAAAGATGCAAGCCCTGCTGGCCCATGAATTGCGCACGCCCCTGAACGCGGCCCTCGCAAGCGCTGATATGCTGCTTCATCACGCCCAATCCTCAGATGGCAAAGTGCTGGCTCGTACGGTGGCATCGGCCTGCGACGGGCTGGACCGGCTCCTGGACGACATGATGGTGATTTCCCAGTCCGGTCTCGATCAGCTGCCCGTGAAGCCAGAACCGATCTCGCTCAAAAGGTTGGTCGCCGACATCGAGGTCCTGTGGTCGCCCCAATGCAGCGCCAAGGGGCTCGGGTTTGATGTCCGCATCGGAAAGCTGGCGGCAGACCGGATCGAGATCGATCCCACACGGCTCACCCAGGTCACCAACAATCTGGTCTCCAATGCTATCAAATATACCGAAGCCGGCCGGATCGATGTCACCGTTGACACAACGAACGGTCCGGACGGCCTCGATCTCAGCATAGAGGTCCGTGACACGGGGCCGGGACTTGCGAACGACGAGCAGGCGACGGTGTTCCTGCCATTCGCCCGCGCCTCGAAAACGGAAGACCTCGAAGGCACGGGCCTGGGGCTGACGGTGGCCAAGGCCGTCATGGAAAGCCTTGGCGGATCGCTCTCCTATCGGGATGCGGATTTCGGCGGCAGTGTGTTTGCCATCCGCTTGCCGGTTCGCAAGGCTGGCCCCCGGGTGATCACGGACAATCGCCGAACCGCTGCGATCGGCCGGTTCAAGGTGGGCGACGTCCTCCTGATCGAGGACCATGAGCCCAGCCGGCTGGTCATGGCCAAGGCGCTCACGGCAGCGGGCTGGCAGGTCGACGGTGTCCACACACTCGCCCAAGCCCTCCGCCGGGTGACCCACAAGCCCTACCAGGCGATCCTCTGTGATCTGCACCTGCCCGATGGCGATGGCACGGATCTACTCAAGAAGGTTCGCGCCGGTGATGGGATCAACCCGTCGACCCCGGTCGTCGCGGTCACGGCCGACCGGAGCGAGGCCCGGATCGAGGCCTGCACGGCCGCAGGTTTCGACACGATCTGGACCAAGCCGATCCGGCCCAACGACGCGGCCATGGCGCTCGCCGACCTGATCATGGCGCACGAAGCCAAAACCGGGGCCGCTCGGGCACAGGCCCTGCCGCAGACCCCTCCTGAGGCCCTCAGCGCCAGCGCCTGACGCGGCGGTCTTGCCCCCCACCCAACAAGGGCGGCGGGCGATCTTCGACAGGCGCTTGCCGGTGAGCCGCCATCAGGCCAGACTTATCCGCTCGTGAACAGGAGACCGGCCCATGTCTACCCCCGAAGCGCGGCTCGAAGCCCTCGGCATCGCCTTGCCAGAACCAATGGCGCCCGTGGCCAATTACGTACCCTTCGTCATCAGCGGATCGCAGCTCTTCGTGTCCGGCCAGGTCAGCCTGCTCGACGGAGCCATGATAACGGGCCGCGTCGGTGAAACCATGGCGCTTCCAGCCGCCCAACAGGCCGCCCGCGCCTGCGGCATCAATCTCATTGCCCAGTGCAAATCGGCCCTGGGTGAACTCAGCCGGGTGCGGCGCGTCGTGAAGCTCGGCGGTTTCGTCAATGCCGCGCCGGACTTCGTGGATATACCCCTCGTCGTCAATGGCTGCTCTGATCTGATGGTGGAGGTCTTCGGCGAGGCTGGTCGCCATGCCCGATCGGCCGTGGCCTGCCCGACCCTGCCGCGCGGCGTCGCCGTCGAGGTGGACGGTATCTTCGAGATCGATGCCTGACGGGACCCTGGCCGGGGCTTTTGCCCATCGCGGTTTGTGGCGCGCCGATGGACCGCCGGAAAACTCCATGGCGGCCTTCCGCGCGGCCGCCGAAGCGGGCGTCGGCATCGAACTGGACGTGCAACTCTCCGAAGACGGGGTCCCCGTTGTCTTCCACGACCCCATGCTGGAGCGGATGACCGATGCGTTGGGACCGATCTGGAGCCAGCCCCTCGAAACCCTCTCTGGCCTCACCCTCGCCGGAAGCTCCGAAACCATCCCCACACTCGGCGCCGTTGCCCAGGCTTTGCCCAGAGGCTTGCCCGTGCTGGTGGAACTCAAGGCAAGCCCCGGCGACCCGCTGGACTATCTGCGGGCCGTCGACCTCGCCCTCTTCGGCGCCCCGATCGACGCCGCCGTGATGTCGTTTACAGACAGTCTCAACATCGCCGCCCAGACCCTGATGCCCCACCGGCAGCGGGGCCTGCTCGTGGCGCCCAGCGAGACCGACGCGCCTGCCGCCCACCATAAAGCCCATCAGAAAGCAAAAGCCCTCGGCTGCCGGTTTCTCGCTGTCCGCCATGAAGACGTCGACCGGTTCGCAGCGCCCGAAGGCGTGGCCGATCCCCTCCCGATCCATGTCTGGACCGTGGACACGGACGCGGCGCTCCACGCGGTCCGCGGCAAGGCCGCAGGGATCATCTTCGAACATATCGACCCGGCCCTCGTCACGGGATGAGCAGCGTCCTATGTGTCGGGCATGGATGATACCGCGTTCCAGATTTCCCTCGTCCGCAGCCTTTCCGACGTGGACCGGGCCGCGTGGGACGCGGTCGCAAATCCGCCCGGAAGCCGGTATGATCCGTTCCTGAGCTGGGACTTCCTCGAAGCCCTGGAAGCCTCCGGCGCGGCCAGCCGTGAAACCGGTTGGGCGCCCCATCATCTTCTCGTGAAAGGACCAGGCGACCGGATCTGCGGGGCGATGCCGCTCTATGCCAAGACCCATTCCTACGGCGAGTTTGTCTTCGACCATGGCTGGGCAGACGCCTTTGAGCGGGCAGGGGGACAGTACTACCCCAAACTGGTCGCTGCGGTGCCGTTCACCCCGGTAACCGGGCGGCGCCTTCTGGTGCCCGATGGCCCTGACGCGCCGGCCCTGCGCCATGCGCTGCTCGCGGGTGCCGTGAAGATCGCTGACGATAATGATCTCTCCAGTCTACATATCAATTTCGTCACCGATGCCGAGTTTGATCTGATCGGTGAAGCGGGCCTGCTGCAGCGGACCGACCAGCAATTCCACTTCGTCAACGAGGGCTATGCCACCTTCGATGACTTCCTGGCCGCCCTGTCGTCCTCAAAGCGGAAAAACCTCCGCAAGGAGCGGAAGAAGGCCCAGGAGGGTCTCACCTTCCGCAAGATCACCGGCGACGCCCTTACAGACGATGATTGGGATGCGTTCTACGCCTTCTACCTCGACACCGGCGCCCGCAAATGGGGAACGCCCTACCTGAACCGGGAGACGTTCTCGATCCTCGGTGAGCGCATGGCAGACGACATCCTTCTGGTCATGGCCTACGAGGCGGGACGGCCGATCGCCGGAGCCCTGAATTTCATCGGGTCCGACACGCTTTATGGGCGGTATTGGGGCTGTCTGTCGTCACGCTCCATGCTGCATTTCGAGGTGTGCTATTACCAGGCCATCGACTTCGCGCTTGAACGGGGCCTGCGCTCGGTCGAGGCCGGTGCCCAGGGCAGTCACAAGCTAGCGCGGGGCTATGTGCCGATGACGACCTACTCCGCCCACTGGATTGGCCATGCCGGCTTCCGAGAAGCGGTGGGCGACTATCTTCGCCGAGAGCGCGCTGCCGTGGCCGCCGATATGGACTATCTCAAGGATCGCACCCCCTTCCGAAAAGAAGACGGCCCCGCCTGAGGGGAGGAGGTGATCAAATGCAGCGCCGTAGCCCGGAAGCAACTGTTGTTCTAGGCGTCAGCCTGGGACGTAGTTCCGGCCTTCCCGGATGATGGCGTTGAGCTGTGTTAGGAAGACCCGGGCGACGGCGATGATGGCGACCTTGAGTGGCTTTCCGGCGTCCTGGAGGCGTTTG
>JBCDLC010000053.1:0-11790 GCA_038745855.1 Pseudomonadota bacterium
CAGCGGAGGGAGAAACTCCCAACGAAATGGAGTAAAACTAACAGTCCTAAATCCACTTCCGCGCGGAAAAGGAACACAACTCCAAACCAGCGCTCCGTATCGACGCAAAGCGTCGCAAGGCCGACCGGCCGCCGGCGCCCCTGCGCCGCCCCCGCGGAGGCGTTTGGCGCAAGCCAAACTGCCGCGAGCGACATAAACAAGCTACGCGCCGAGAAGGAGCGACCGAGAAAGTCCCCCAGTCCTGAACGCGATCCATCGCGTAGCGAAGGGCGAGAGCCCGGAGCCCAGCGGGCGATCCAGGCATAAAGCCTGCCGGCGCAACTGCGCCGCCCCCGCGGAGGTGTTTGGCGCCAGCCAAACCTGCCGCGAGCGATATGAACTGCCCCAAGCCGAGAAGGAGCGACCGAAAAAGCCCCCCCCAGTCCTGAACCTCAGATCGGCTCGTAGGGGAAGACGGAGGTGGTGGCGCCCATGTCGGTGAAGTCGGCGGCCATCGCGGGCAGGGCCTGGCCCAGCAGGCTGGCCGGGTCCCAGCCCTCGAGCCGGGCGACCGATCTGACCGGCCGGGGCTGGTCGAACAGCACCACCTCGTTTCCGCGCACGGCGAAGACCTGGCCGCTGACCGGGGTCTCGCCCTTGGCGCAGAGGGCGACCGCGAGCTGCGCCACCTGGTCTGCGCGCATGCCCTGGCGCATACGCTCGACGCGCTCTGCACCGGCCTCGTCCTTGACCGGAATGGAGGCGATCATCCGGGTCCAGGCGAAAGGGGCGATGATATTGGAGCGGACATTCTTGCGTTCCCCTTCCATCGCCACGATGCGCGAAAGGCCCATGATGCCGAGCTTTGCGGCCGCATAATTGGCCTGGCCGATATTGCCGATCAGGCCCGAGGTGGAGGTGAACAGGACGAAAGCGCCGTCTTCTTGGTCACGGAAGTGGTTGATTGCGGCGCGGGTGACGTTGAAGCTGCCATGGAGGTGCACATCGATCACGGTGGCCCAATCATCTTCGCTCATCTTGTGGAACATGCCGTCGCGGAGGATGCCGGCCGGGTTCATGATGGCGTGGAGACCGCCAAATTCGTCCTTGGCCTGGGCAACCATCGCTTCGACGGCGGCGTAGTCGGTGACGCTATCGGAATTGGAGACGGCCGCGCCGCCCGCATCGCGGATTTGCTGGGCAACCTGCTCTGCGGGGCCGGCATCGCCAGCGTCGCCTCCCGTGAGACTGCCGCCGAGATCGTTGACCACGACCTTTGCGCCTTCCCGAGCCGCCAGGAGCGCACACTCCTTCCCGATGCCGTTTCCGCCGCCGGTGACCAGAACCACCTTGCCATCCAGAACGCCCATGATCTTCCTCCCTTATCACTCCCGCGTTTCTAGGACGCTCGGCCCCCAATCGAAAGACCAGATCCGAATGAACCACCCGAACGAATGCCCGGAAGGCGCCCCCGCGCTCTTGCCTTGTGGGCGGTATAGGATAGAGCCCGGCCGTGATCGAGATCCAACCGGAAATGCCCGCCCGCGACGCCGAGGCGATCGAAGCGCTGTACGATCGCACGTTCGGGCCTGGCCATTTTGCCAAGACAGCAGAGCGGGTGCGCGAAACGTCGCGCTCGCTGCCGTCGCTGTCCCGCGTGGCCCGACATGGAGATGCAGTGATCGGGGTGTGCCGAGTGTGGCCCATCAGGGTTGTGCCGACCGGGATCGGGAACGTTGCCCAAGCGCACCGGGCGCTGTTTTACGGTCCGGTCGCCGTCGATCCGGCATACCAGGGTGATGGGCTTGGTTTGGTGATCACACAAGCTGCTCTCGAAGCTGGTCAGTCGGCCGGTTGGGAAGCGGCGGTGCTGATCGGGGCGCCTGATTACTTTGGGCGGATCGGCTTCAAGCCGGTGGCGGCGGGGCAATTGGTCTTCCCCGGACCCCAGGACGCCAGCCGGATCATGGTGGTGTCCCTGGCCGGGGAGGGTTCAGCGATTACTGGCCGCGTGGAAGCCGCCCCCGACCTCGCTTGAACCGATGCGCCAAGCACCGGTTTGAGGCTCCGGCGCCTTTAGCCAGGAATATCGGCCGCCGAGAAGAATTGCGCGATTTCGATCGCTGCATTTTCCTCGCTGTCCGAACCGTGGACGGAATTTTCGCCGATGGATTGGGCGAAAAGTTTCCGGATCGTCCCGTCAGCGGCTTCAGCCGGATTGGTTGCGCCCATGACGTCCCGGTAAGCTTTCACGGCGTTCTCGCCTTCGAGAACTTGCACCACGACCGGGGCAGAGGTCATGAACGCGACCAATTCCCCGTAGAAGGGACGCTCGGCGTGAACCTCATAGAAGCGTTTGGCCTGGGTTTCGGTCATGTGAATGCGCCGCTGGGCGATGATGCGAAGGCCAGCGGACTCGATGACCTGGTTGATCGCGCCGGTCAGGTTTCGCTCTGTCGCGTCGGGTTTGATGATCGAGAATGTGCGCTGGAGAGCCATTGTGGGACCTGTTTTTCTGCGGGATGGGAATTGAGTTCCGGGGCCTATAGCGGCGGTGTCCATGCACTGCAACCTGGCTTCGCCGCGACCGTTCAGCGGCCTGCTTCCTTCCAGCCGCCGCGCGGGGTTTGCTGGAAGTATCGGCAGGTCAGTCCAGCCGCCTTCGCGGTCTTGAACTGGCCCCGGGCCACAGCTCGAATGGGATCGTCGCTTCCGTCGAACATCACCATGCAGCGGGCAAAGGCGACATCGGCGGGCGCTTCGACACCATCCAGCAGGAAAAGGGCATCGGCGCTGTTTGCATTGTCGAGGTTAGCGCTGATCAGAATGGGCTGGCGCGCTGGTTCAAGGCCGGGATCATCGTCGCAGCCGTGGGGCAGGAAAGACTGATCGTCATGGGTCCAGAGAGCGGTATCGAGCGCTGCTCGCCGTTCGGCGCTGGGGCTGACGGCGAGGACACGCCAGCCTTTTTCGAGGCACTTGGCGAGCAGCGGACCGGCCGCGATTTCCGGCTGCGATCGTTCCAGATGGTAGAACCACCATTCCGGAGATGGAGCGGCCATGGCCGGTCAGTCCTCGTAATTGTCGGCGATCCAGCGGTTGAGCAGCCTGGGGCCGAAACCCGAGGCCCAGCTGGTATCGGTCGCAGGCTTTTCCCCTTCCCGCCAGGCCACACCGGCAATATCGAGATGGGCCCAGGCCATGTCATCGGCGACAAAGCGCTTGAGAAACTGTGCCGCGGTGATCGAGCCGCCGGCCCGACCACCGATGTTCCGCATGTCGGCGAATTTCGACTTGAGCATGTTATCGTAATAGTCGCCCATCGGCATGCGCCAGAGGGTTTCTCCGCTCGCTGTTCCCGCGGCGAGGAGTTGGTTGGCCAACGTATCGTCCGGCGTGAAAAGGCCCCCATGCTCATGGGCAAGGGAGATCACGATCGCGCCAGTCAGGGTGGCGAGGTCGACCATGGCCTGGGGCTTTTCGAATTCCTGGGCGTACCAGAGCACATCGGCCAGAACGAGGCGGCCCTCGGCGTCGGTGTTCTGAACCTCGATGGTCTGGCCCGACGCGCTCGTGAGAATATCGCCTGGGCGGATCGCGTCACCATCGGGCATGTTCTCGACGAGGCCAACGAGACCGACCACGTTGGCTTTGGCCTTGCGCTTGGCAACGGCGAGCATCGCGCCCGTAACCGCCGCAGCGCCGCCCATGTCGCCGCGCATGTCCTCCATGCCGCCGCCGGGCTTGAGGGAAATGCCGCCCGTGTCGAAGCAAACGCCCTTGCCGACAAGGGCAACGGGCTTCTCGGATTTCTTCCCGCCATGCCAGCGCATGATGGCAAGCTGGCTTTCCTTCACCGAACCTTGGCCGACCCCAAGCAGGGAGCCCATGCCGAGTTTCTTCATTTCTTTTTCGCCAAGCACCTGGATTTCCAGCCCGTGGCTTTCAAGTTCGCGGATACGGTCTGCAAAACTCTCGGGATGCAGCACGTTTGGTGGCGCGTTCACCAGATCGCGCGCCAGATAGGTGCCGTCGACGATAGCGTCCTCGTCCTTGAACAGCTTCTTGGCGGTCTTCTCGTCGCCTGTGATGAGCGCGATGGATTTGAGGCTCGGCTTCTGCGCGGGCTTCAATTTGGTGAAATAGGTGTCGAACCGGTAGGCAGCGAGCTTGGCGCCGACCGCCACGGAAACCGCATCGTCGGCATCCTCGGCCGTGAGCGCCAGGGATTTGAAACCGCTTCCGGCGTGGGCTTTCACGAGCCCTGCGCCAATCGCTTCCAGCGCCTTGCGCGTCCTGCCCTTGGGCTTGCCGCCACCGACCAATGCGACCCGGCGCGCAGAAGCGCTTTTCGGCATCACCACAAGTACGCTCTGCCCCGGTTTCCCCGTGAACCGCTCGGCCGCGAGGGCTTCGGTCAGGAGCCCCCCGCTTTCACGATCGAGCCCTGTTGCAGCGTCTGGCAGGCCGCCATCCTCGTCGACAATGAATGCCTGGATATCGGCCTCGGCGGCGGTCTGGAAGCTGAACTTCATCTGCTGAATTCTCCTTTAGCGCCGCACCCTAGACATCGACGCGGGGCGTGCAACTCGCTAGTTGGGGAATTTGAACCGCCTGCCGACAGGACAGACAGACCCGGCCCCATGAACCGCATCCAGACCTATCTGTTCAGGGAAGTCTTAAGGACGGTGGTTCTCATCGTCGGCGGGCTGGCGATTCTGGCATTACTCGCCCAAGGCTTGTCGCAAACCGAGCTGATCATCGAGAACCGCCAGTCGGCCCTCACCTACTTCTACGTGGTGCTGCTCGGTGCGCCGCAGGTGATCGCGCTGCTGACCCCCTTGGCGATCTTCATTGCAGCGGTTTGGGCGCTCAACCGGATCCACCGGGACAATGAGATCGTCGTGGCCCAGGCCGCCGGCATGACCCGCTGGCAGATCGTCTCGCCCATCATGCGTCTGGCGACCATTGCGGCGATCGCACACCTGACCGTGAACCTCTGGGTCCAGCCGACGGCCCAGCGGCAATTGAGAGAGACCGTATCGGAGGCCCGAGCAGACCTCGCCGCCGCCCTGATCCGGCCGGGGCAGTTCTCCCAGGCCGGGCCAGAGCTCACCTTCTATGCGCGCGAAAGTACAGGCGGCGACCTGCGCGGCATTCTGATTTCCGATGCGAGCGATCCGACCACGCGCGTCGACTACCTCGCCCAGAACGGGGCGATCATCCAGGTCGACAGCCGACCGGCGATCGTGATGCGCAATGGACAGATCCACCGGCTCGATGAGAACCAGTCCCTCTCGATCCTCGACTTTGAGCAATACACTTTCGATCTGTCGCCGTTCCTGAACGAGCAGGGCGTGGTCAATCTGAAATCCTCGGACAGATACCTCCACGAGCTCTTTTTCATCGACCAGACGAGCTACCTGGAGATGCGCAATGCCGAAGGGTTCATGGCCGAAGGGCATGCGCGGTTAACGACGCCGCTGCTCAATATCGCCATGGCCCTGATCGCAGCCCTTGCCGTGGTGGGCGGGGACTTTTCCCGCCACGGCTATGCCCGACGGATCACCATCGCAACGGTCGGAGCAACGCTTTTGGTGGTGGTGCAGCTCGCAGTGCAGTCGGCGAGCGCGGATGATAACGGGCTGATCGCGGTGCAATATGTGGTCCCGCTCGGGGTGATCGGGGTCTTCTCGTATCTCAGCTTCTTCAGGGGCACGCGGCGGCTCGATGCGCGCACGCGCCGGTTCCTGCTGCGCGAGCGACTAGGGGCGCCGCCGCTGGCTGGCACGGCAGATGCGCCGCCGGCAAGAGTGATGGCGGAATGATCATGTTCCCGCGCATCTCCCGCTATATCCTCTGGCAGTGCCTTTCGGGATTCCTGCTCGTGATCGTCGTCCTGATGATGGCCATCCTGCTGGTCGATGTGGTCGAACAGCTCCGGACGGTGGGCGGCGATGTGGACCTTTCGGCCGCGCAGGCTGTGCAACTGTCGCTCATGAAGATGCCCATGCTGATCGAGCAGACGATCCCGTTTGCGCTTCTCATCGCAGCAATGATCGCCTTCACGCGTCTCAACCGGCGGGCAGAGCTTTCGATCATCCGCGCCAGTGGCATGTCGGCCTGGCGATTCCTGACACCGCTCATCGGGCTGGCCCTCGTGATCAGCCTTTTCAGCGTGACCCTTCTCAACCCGCTGGGCGCCCACCTGACGAGCCGCTTTGAGGACACTCGCGCACAGCTTCTGCGCGAGGGTGGTGCGGCCGCCGCGCCAATCACGACCGACATCTGGCTGCGCCAGGGGGACGGATTGAGCCAAATCGTGATCCACGCGGAACGCCTCGAGGACAATGGAGCGGTGCTGGCTGACGTGAAGCTGCTTGAGGAAGAGCGGATCTACCGCAATGGCTCGCCCACCGACGATTACCGGTTCGTGCGGCGCATCGATGCCAAGCGGGTCCGGATCACCGATGGCTTCCTCCAGCTTGAGGACCTTGTCGAAAACGTGCCGGGGCAGGTGCAGGTGCAACGGGATTTCTTGACCATCCCGACCAATCTCGATGGCGGCCAATTGCTCGACAAATTCGCGTCGCCGAACACGATCGGCTTCTGGGATCTGCCTTCGTTTATTGGCCAGACAAGCGCCGCCGGGCTGGAGTCCGGGCGCTACCGCATGCGCTATTGGGGCCTCACGGCAACGCCCGTTCTCTACACCGCCATGGCGCTCATCGGTGCGCTGGTGTGCCTGCGCTTGTCCCGGCTTGGGGGCACGTCACAGCTTCTCGCCATTGGGGCGGCGTCGGCCATTGGCCTGTTCTTCGTGACGCAACTGGCGGCAAGCCTCGGATCAACGGGGGCCGCCCCCCCATTGGTCGCGGCCTGGTCACCGGCCCTTTTTGCGCTGTTCGGTGCGCTGACCGTGATTGCCTACCGTGAAGATGGCTAGCGCGAAGAAAGCCGCGCGCGAACACGTGGCACACGAAAAGGCGCGCAGTTTGCATATCCGCCCGGGTCGCAGGTCCCGTCCGCAAGGATGGTGTCTGCCGGCGCGGAACAGGACATGCGGGGTTCGACGATTGCCATGGCGGACGGCAACATGGGTAGTTTCTCCGGGGATACCCCAGTGAAGGACACCCCAGTGATCACGAAGGCATCCCTGCGCGCGGCGGTTCTGGGGATCTTCTGTTTCGTGCTGGTCGGCGTGGGCGTATCAACGCTCTACCGGGCCAACACGCCCATGCCTGAAATCGCGGTGCTGAGTGAAAAGGTGGAAGACTACGCCCAGCGCGACACCACACCAGACATCGTCTTTCTGGGCTCAAGCCAAACCTTTCGGCACATCAACCCGGCCATTGTCGACCAGACGCTCGCCGCCTGTGGGATCGTCGCCGAAAGCTACAATTTCGGCGTTCCCGCACTGCGGCATCCAGAACTCGAATACATCGCAGGACAGGTTCTTACGGCGGCCGAGCGTCCGCGTCTGGTTGTGGTCCAGAATCCGATCCGCGCCGAGACGGTCTTCTCCAACATGATGAGTGAGCGGGGACGGCATTTTCGCGGCGGCGCCTTTACCGATGCCGCCCTGGAAGATGTGCGCTGTTACACCGGCACGCGGATGGGACAAGCGCGAAGCTTTCTCAACACGCTCAGGGCCATGGCTGCCGAATTCCTGGGGCTTGGCCGCCTGGCGAGCGTGACAGTTCCCACCGATCCTGCGCCGCCGCCGGCCTATAACGAGGCCTACCGCTCGAATGCTGGCTTCTTCCCGGTCGAACATGACGGCAATGGTCACATTGTGGATCGGCTCGCTTTCTCGCCGATGACCGATGGGATCATCGCAGCGGGCCTGGCAGGCGAGGGGTATATGCCCTCTACCAGCGTTGCAGCCTGCCGGGCGCGTCAACTCACCGACCTCTTTGATCGGTTCCGCGGGGCGGGATTGGGTGTGGCCTACCTTGTCTCCCCCGCACCGCTGGATATTGCCCATGACGCAGTCATCACCGACGCCGTCGCGGCGGCCAACCCGGACATGGCTGTGCTCGACTTCAATTCGGCTGAGGCGGCTGAGACCTATTTCCAGCGTTCGCTCTGGTATGACGCGGCGCACATGACCGGCGAGGGGGCCGACAGGCTCAGCCAGGCGGTGGGCGCTCAGCTTTGCACCGTGTTGGACCGGTAGGCGGAGGCCGAGCATGCTTTTCGTCGAACCCCGCTTTTTCGTCTTCTTCGCCGTCGTGGCCGCGCTCTACTGGGCGATCCGGACCAATGCCCCGCGCAAGTATCTTCTGCTGGCGGCGAGCTACGGTTTCTACGCAGTCTGGGACGTGCGCTTCCTGTCGCTCATCCTTTTCTGTACAGCGCTCAATTACGTCGTCGCCCGGTACTATGTGGCCCCCGGCCACCCTCGGGCGAAGCTGGCCTTCTGGATCGCGATCTGGGGCAATCTCGCGGTTCTGGCGCTCTTCAAGTATTTCAACTTCTTCGCCGATAGCCTCGTCGACCTCGCCTCCCTCGGCGGCGTCACGCTCACCCATTCGACGCTGAACATCGTCCTGCCGGTGGGGATTTCCTTCTACACCTTCCAGGCCATGAGCTACCTCATCGATGTCCGGCGCAAGGACATCCAGGCGGAGACCAGCTTCACCAATGTGGCGCTCTACATCGCGTTCTTCCCACAGCTTGTGGCAGGTCCCATCGTCCGCGCGGCCGACTTCCTGCCCCAGCTCAAACGGGCGCGGATCCGGGCCGATGTCGCCATACAGCCGGCCCTCATCCTGTTCATGCTCGGCTTCATCAAGAAGGCCTGCATATCCGACAATATCGCGCCGTTCGTGGACGAGATCTTCGCCAACCCTGCGGCCTACACCACCGAGGCTGTCATCTCAGGTGTGTTGCTCTACGGCGTTCAGATCTACTGCGATTTCTCCGGCTATTCGGATATGGCGATCGCGACGGCGATGCTGCTGGGCTACCAGTTCCCGAAGAATTTCGACGCGCCCTACCTGTCGTCATCCATAACGATCTTCTGGCGCCGGTGGCACATCTCCCTGTCCTCCTGGCTGCGCGACTATCTCTACATCCCCCTGGGCGGGAACCGATTGAGCGCCGCCAAGCGGGACCGCAACCTGATGACAACGATGGTGCTCGGCGGGCTGTGGCATGGGGCCAGCTACAACTTCCTGATCTGGGGCTTCCTGCACGGTCTTGCGCTGATCGTGAACCGGGAATGGGCCAGGCGGTTCGCGTTCCTCAAAGGCAAGATCCCGCTCGCCGATCTCTGGGGCACGCTCGCGACGATCTACTGGGTCTTCCTCGCCTGGATCTTCTTCCGCGCCGAAACCTTGCCCGAAGCCTGGCAGATCGCCGTCACGTGGCTCACGTTGCACTCCCCCGGAACCGATGACATGGCGTTTGCCGCCTGGCCGTTCCTGATCGGCTTTGCCGGCATCCACTTCCTCGGCCACCGCTATAACGTCCTCGAACGGGCAGAGCGGGCCCCGCTGGAGCCCTTCGCAGCGCTCTACGGCGCCGTTGCAGCCCTCGCCATTGCGTTCCTGCCGACGGGGTATAGACCTTTCGTCTACTTTCAGTTCTAGGGTGGAGATCGGGCCATGGCGCGCTGGATATTGGTGGCAGCGCTGCTCGCCCTCGCACCGATCGCCGCCTATGGCGCCTACGCCCTCCATATCCGGCTCACCTATGTGAACCTCAGCGCGCTCCCCGAAGATGGCATCGCCCTTTGCTCCGATGAAACGCTGCGCGACGGCAAGACCGTGCTGATCGCCCTGGGTGACAGTCTCACCCGGGCCAACATGAGTTTCGACTATGTCGGCACCGCCGCCGCCCAGCTTGGGGAGAACTATCTCGTTCTCCGCCACGCCACGAACGGGATCACCGCCAGCGACCTCGCCGATGACTTGGGCGGCGTGATCGCGTGCCAGCCCGATCTCATCACCTTGATGATCGGCACCAACGATGCTTTATACGCTGACCCCGCGCCCATAGCGAAGGCCGAAGCATGGCCCGAAACGCGGCAAGCCTTCGGCGCCATGATTGGCCGTCTGAAGGCCGAAACACTCGCCGAGATCGCGGTCTTCTCACTCCCCCATGCCGGCGATGGGGCAACGGGCGGCTTGAACCAGCGCGTCTCAGCCCTCTCTGATGTCCTCACCGCCGACGCCGCCAGCGCAGGGATCACCGTCTTGCCCCTACGCGCGCGTCAATCAGAGCAGCTGGCCAAGGCCGCCAACCCCAACCGCGTCCCTTGCGATACGCTGGAGCAGGGGCGCACATACATGAAAGACGTGCTCAAGGTCGCCCGCCAACGCGGCGCAACCGTGGACTACGACGCACTGGCCTCTGCAACCGGTCACACGCTCACGGTCGACTGCATCCACATGAGCGCAATTTCAGGCAAACTGGCCGCCGATCTCCTGGTCGCCTTCGCAAAAGCGACCACTCCCCAAGAGCGGCTGTACACGCCCGATCAGTAGTCCCGGCCCGCACCCTTAGACTTGGCCATCGCTTCAATAAACCGGACCAGATGCTCACGCGCCTCGACGCTCTCGATCAAGAGGAACGATGACACGAGCCGCGCGATGAGATCGCCATCGGCCGCAAGACCAACGCCATCAGCGTCGTCCGGGGTTTCCTGGACAGAATACGTGCGCGGCGATCGCGCGGGTTCACCATAGGAATCGACTCCCACCGGCATGATGGCGTGGATGTCGACACCCAGGAATTCCGCCAGCTTGAACAGGTTCGTCAAAGAGCACTTGCTCTGCGCGTCCTCGTACTTCTGATACTGCTGCGGGCTCACATTGATGACCTCAGCAAGGGCCGCCTGCTTCAGGCCTCTTTCCCGCCTGTAGTGGCGCAGCCGATTGCCCACATATCGGTAAACAGGGTCCGCGACCTTGCCCTCTGAACCTGCCACGTGCCGTGCTCCTCGTTCCCCCGCCTCAGGCAGGCCGAGATTGATTTAGTTCAATCATTGCAAGGCGTGCCCAGGAATTTCGGTGAAGCAATGGCGGAAACACCCCCAAGGCGCAACCTTAAAAAACAACCCAGGCGCGCAGACCAGCTCTGCCCCAAACAGGGCATGGAATGCCGATGACCGTATGATCTCACGCCAGCGCCACACCGTTGCGGAAATAAGCGGCACGGAAAAATCAATCGGAGCGTTAACAGGATAGTGTTCCGAAACGTATTGCAACTTGGAGTTTAATTATTACGTGTCCGCGGGGATAACGAAAGGGCTGATGGACTGTGACTGCATCGACGCTCCTGCTTGAACCGCCACTGAAGCCGTCTGGAACACCCGTTCCCACGGCCAGTGACGCCTTGACCCTTGTGGCCGATCCCAAGGGGCGGATCGTTTCCATAAGCGGCAGCGAAAGCGCCCGTCGCACCATCGGCTTTTCCCTGAGGATCGGGGACCGCCTAACATCGATCCTGTCGGGGTCCCCGGAAATGGATGCATGGCACGTCATGGACTCGGCCCTGTCGCGGGGAACATCCTGCGTCATCGACTTCAACGACCAAGCCAACGCCCGCACCCGCGCCCACACTGGCCGCGGTTTTGCGCGCCGATGCTATATGCGCGTCCTCCGGGCCCGGGATGGGCGCCCCCAAGGCTTCGTTGCAACCGTCGGCCCTGCACCATAACTTATCCCCCAAAATTCTCGCCCAACCCGTTGTAATCATTGAACACCCGGAAAACTTATCCTCCCCCTTCAGCGCGGTGGTATACTCCCGGTCAAATGATCACTGAACCGATGGTCCTCCGGCACAAGGATGCCGTGTGGCCAG
>JBCDLC010000054.1:0-7098 GCA_038745855.1 Pseudomonadota bacterium
CCGCCGCCGCCCCGGCCTCCTCAGAGCACCGCCCTACAGAGGCCCCCACAGCGGCCAACAATTCGGCACCGAACCCGGCGCGCTTCATGATAGTTTCGCCGTAGCAATCCTCGAACAAAGCCGAGCGAGACCCCCCCCCCTGGGCCGAGCCCCCAACAACAGCCCCAGAATCCGCCAGCTCTAACGCTCGCGCGGAAACGCGGACGGCTGCCAAACGCTCGAAGCAACGAGCCCCCCTACAAAACGGAACAAAACCCAGAGCCTTCAGCTCGATCCATCGCGTAGCGAAGCGCGCAGCGCGAAGCCCAGCGGGGGATCCAAACATAATGCCCGGCGCCCGCTTCCGCGCGAAACAAGAGCACAGCCCAAGATCAGCGCCCCGCCCCGACGCAAAGCGTCGCAAGGCCGACCGGCCGTCGGCGCGACTGCGCCGCCCCCGCGGAGCCATCCGCGAAGCGGATCTGGCGTGAGCGATATCAACAGGCTACGTGCGGAGAAGGTGAAATTCAGAGAGCCCCACAACCCACAGCCCGCTTCCCCGCGCGCAGAAAAACCCGTCTAAACGGACCAGCGGTCGAAGGAGAGGCCGGTTTCCTGCCGGAACCGGCTGGCATCTCCGCTGAGCCGTTCAGCCATGGCGTCGCGGATTGCCTCTGGCAGTGCCTGTGTCTTCGCGGCTGTGTATCTGCGGGCCACGTGCCGTTTCGCCATGTTCAGGAGTGGCCGTGGCACGCGCCCGCGAAGCTCCGTGCCAAGGGGGGTACGGCGTAATTTGTGCCACCACACCGGTCGGCGGGCCACATCGTCCAGGGAGTTTTCCGACGCCGGCTTGGTCTTGGTCGGAATATGCTCGATGCCAAGGGCCTCGCACATCTTCGCGATCACCGTATCGGGCGCGCGCACGAGGGTGTCGAAGTCAAGAATGGTGATCTGTTCGCCGAACCGTTCCCAGAAGGGCAGGAGGCAGGTGTAATACTGGCTGGCGTGCAGGATATGCTTGCCAGACCAGGATGACAGCAAGCGGTGGGGATCCCCAGGCGTATCGCCGACAAGCTGGGCCATGTTGTAATGCGACACGGCCCGGTCGACAGGATCCCTCGCGATGAAGAACAGCTTCATGTCGGGATTGGCGTCATGGAGCAGGGCGGCCGCGTCGGGGTTCACGTCGGTCTTGGCGTAATTCGGTGAGATATCGCCCCACAGTGCGCCCTCATCGCTGAATTGCCGCCAATACCAGTCTAGGCCGCGGGCAACCGATTTGTGGGAGCAGAAGAAATCTGTTTCCTTCATTTGCGGAACGCAGATGCCAGGATGCTGCCGCAGCAGTTCGTAGAGCTGGGTGGTTCCCGCGCGCATGGCGCCGATGACGGCGAAGTCGGGCCTTGGTTTTGTCATCCGGTGCGTCATGGATGTGTCTCTCGCGAGAAGGTCTCCGTCAAAGGTCCCCTCAGCTGCCCTTTTCTATGCACCATAAATGGGAAAAACAGCAACCATCTCCCATCACCGATGTAGCCGGTTCCCCGGCCGGTGCGTCTCGGCTAAACTGCGTTGAACAAAAGTGGGTATGCCGATGAAGTGGATCGCTGGAGTGGTTGCTGTGGGTGTCGTGGCCGGTGTTTTCCTCGCCTCGACGTTTGTCCAGGGCGTGCCAAGAACCGCGATGGCCGATGCTTCTGCAGCCGAAAGCGGCAACAGCGCCGCGATGGTGGGCCTGGCAGCGGGTGACATTGGCCTAGGGGTAGAGGCGATTGTACCAGCAATCACGATGGCGCCACTGCCAAAGATCCCCGTGGCGGGCGGGCCATCGTTCATGCAGCGGTTTGACGAGCCGCTCGAAAACGGCGGCTGGTACAAGGCCGATTTCGTCTACGAGTCCCAGACCCAGCGGGCAGGATGGTCGAAAGAGCATGTGATCGAGACCGGCGATGAACTGGTCCTCAAGATCACGCGGGAACCGAAGGAATTTCAGCCTTATACGGGCGCGGAGATCAATCGCACCAAGCGCTACCACTATGGCCGCTACCAGGTTGTGATGCGCGCAGCACCGGGCTCGGGGCTCGTTTCGTCCTTCTTCACCCATACGGACGACTATTTCGGCGATCCCCACAACGAGATCGATTTCGAGTTCCTGGGCTATGATACCGCGATGGTGCAGCTCAATTTCTATTCCGGGAACGGCAATATGCAGGGCCATCTCGTTGATCTGCCCTACGATGCGGCAAAGGACTACCAGCTCTACACATTTGACTGGATGCCAGACAGGATCGACTGGTTCATCGGCGATCAGCATGTTTTCCGCGCGACCCAAGCCAGCACGGGATTGAAGATCCCCGATCGGCCCTCGCGTCTCATGATGAACCTCTGGAGCGGGTCTGAGCGTCAGTATAACTGGCATGGTAAGCCCACGTTCGAAAGCGGCGCCACAGCCTCTTATCGCTGCGTATCCTACCAGGCCCCTGGAGATAATGGCTCGTCCCAGTGCAGCGATTGGTTCGAGGCCTCGGTGCCGCGTTTAGGAGAAGCTGAGAAAGCAGATGCGAAGCACTGAGTTCAAGGCGCGCATGGTGGGTTCGGCCCGGCTGTCCTTGCGCTTTCGAAAAGGAGTGGCTCACATTTTGCTGGCATAAACGCCATGACGGCCAAGCGGTCAGGAGACAGGACTCAGCAAACGGCGATGATGAGGATTGCGTTTTTCGGGCACAATGTTGCAGACGCGGCCATAAGGCGGCGGGTGGCAGCGTTCGAAGCCGATGGATTCTCCGTTCGCGGCTTCATGGCTCGGCGTGGACCGATGATCGATCCAGGCTGGGAAACCGTTGATCTCGGCGAGACGCGGGATGGCGCTTTTGTCCATCGTATTCGCTCGGTTTTTTCCGGCGCAGATCGGGCTGCTGAAGATCCTGCCCTCGCTGATGCTGAAGTCATCTATGCGCGCAATCTCGACATGCTGGCGACGGCGTTTCTCGCCAAGCGCAAGCGAGGATTGGACACCCCGGTGATCTATGAATGCCTCGATGTGCACCGGTTGATGGTTCGGGGCGACCCGATCGGCGCTGGATTGCGGGCGATTGAGCGGGCCCTCTTGAAACGCTGCAAAGGCTTGGTGGTCAGCTCTCCCGGTTTCGTCAGAAACTATTTCGAGCCGCGCCATAGAGGACATTTCCATGCCCATCTGATTGAGAACCGCCTGGCCGAGGGAATGGACTATGGACCACGCCCGGAGCCTCGAACCGTTGATCCGGGCCAGCCGCTGAAGCTCGGCTGGGTCGGGATTTTACGGTGTGGGCGAAGTTTCAAGCTGCTGTGCGCCCTTGCTGATGCTTTCCCCTCGGAGCTGGAGATCCACCTTCACGGCAAGCCCGCCCATAACGAGATAGAGGCCTTCGATAGCCATGTCGCCCAGCGGCCAAATCTCACCTATCACGGTCCATACAAAGCGCCCGAAGATCTTTCCGGGATCTATGACAGCATCGATGTGGTGTGGGCCGGCGATTTCATGGAGGCGGGCTATAATTCCGTTTGGCTCCTGCCCAACCGGATCTACGAGGGCGGCTATTATGCCACCCCGCCCATCGCTCCAGCGGGTACGGAAACAGCGACCTGGATCCGCGCGCAGGATACGGGATTGCTGGTTCCTGAACCCCTTGAAAGCACACTTGCGGAGTGTGTTTCCAAGCTGATCAGCGATCGGAAGCCGCTTGAGGATGCGGAGCGCCAATTGCTTGGATTGCCCGACAGTGTTTTTATCCAGCCAAAGGGTGAGATGGCGCGGTTGATGGCGGCCATTTTCGACGACACCCCCGTTGGAGTACCCGCATGACTGTCGTTTCCGACCGCTTCCTGCATCCCTATGAAGCCCAGCCCGAAGAGGCCAGCGCTGTCGAAGTCGGCAAAGGCGCGCCGGTCTGGGAACAGGCTTTGTTGGTCCTCTGGATCTACATCACGATTGCCGAGTTCGAGGGCGACCAGTTCCTGCTCTATCCGCTGGCGCTCTATTGGGCTGGGATGCTCGTGCTGAAGCGCCAGGTGATCTTGCCGATTGTTCGCCGGTCCTGGCTCATCTTTACAATTCCATTCCTGGTTACGGTATCCATGGCCTGGTCGCTGGCGGGTATGTCCCAGGTGCTTCGGTTTGGGCTCTTCATGTTCCTGACGAGCGGAATTGCGGTTTATGTCGCCACGCAATTCACGCTGACCCAGGTGATCCGATGTCTGTTCCTGGCCGGTTTTGGCGCGCTGATATGGACGCTCACGTCGCCGGTTCCGTTCGATCAGGGCGGGCCATTTGCGCACAAGAACATTCTCGCCAAGCGGATGATGGTCACCACGATGGCGGGGCTTGCGATCGCTTATAACGTTCGTGAAGCCGTACCACTCAGGCTGTTCGGGTTCGCTGTTGCAGCCGTTACGGCGTTTATCGTGACGCAGGCGGATTCGGCCACATCCATGGTCTTTCTCGTTGCATCGATGACCACGCTTACCCTCGTCTGGATGGTCTGGATGGGCGCGTCCAAGGTCCAGTTCATGCGCGGATCTTTGGTCCTCGTGATGATGGCGATCCTGGTTGGCATCGGTTTCTTCCTCACATCGGTCGACATCAACCGGCTCTATACCGATTTCCTCGCGTCTCTCGGTAAGGACGCAACACTGACAGGCCGGACCATGTTGTGGGAGGCTGCAGACTCCGTGGTGAAGGAGCGGCCATGGTTCGGGGTCGGTGCGGAAGGGTTCTGGATGTGGAACAGTGGAGAGGCGTTCACCCTGTTGGAGGCGAGCTACAAGGATGCCGGAACGCGGTTCAACTTCCACAACTCCTACTACGAGATTCAGGTCCATCTGGGCTTTGTCGGGCTCGCGTTCCTTTGGGCCATGATGATCTGGTGCATCTTCCGCAGTGCCTTGGCGTGGACGAAATCGCAGACCATCACGCGGAGCTTTTTCCTGCTGCTGTCCGCAATTGTGTTCGTGTATTCCTTCACCGAGTCGCTCATGTACACCGTGTTCGATATTGATGTGACGCTGTTCTTCATCGCTGCTGTGTCGAGCACCTTCATTCCGCGGCAGATCGAGGACGCGTTGGATGCCGAGGGCATCGATCCCAAGTTGGTCTCGCCTGTGATCCTGAACCAGCCAATTCGGCCAGGCCACGGCATCTACGACGCATGAGTGAGCCTGCAAACGATAAGGTGCCGACATCGCTGGATAGCCCCGATGTTTCGGTGATTATCGCGGGCTACAAGGCTGAGGGCTTTGTTCATCACGCGATCGGGTCCGCCCTTTCCCAGGACGGTGTTGGGATCGAAGTGATCCTGGTCGACGATTGCTCTCCCGATGGAACAGCCGAGGCCGCTCGGGCCGCTTTCCCCGATGAACCCCGGCTTTTCATCGCGCGACTGAGCGAGAATGGCGGCCCGTCGGCAGCGCGGAATCACGGGCTCAGCCTCGCACGGGGCCGATATTATGCCGTGCTCGACGCCGACGATACTTTCTCGCCTGGCCGGCTTGCACACCTTGTCGAGGTTGCCGATGCGGGCGGCTATGACCTGGTGGCCGACAATATGGCGAAGGCGCCGGTGCCGTTTCATCCCGAAGCTGCCGGTCCGTTCTTGAAACCTGGTGCCATTGGGGATGGGGTGACGCTGGACCTCGCCACGTTCATGGACCCGCTGAGCGACACGCGGTTTGGTGAGCCATTGGGGTATCTGAAACCCCTCTTCAGGCGCGCAACCCTGGAAGCGATGGACCTTGCCTACGATACGGCCCTCAGAAACTCCGAAGACTATTACCTCGTCGCCGAGATGCTCGCGCGCGGGGCGTGCTATCGGCTGGTGCCCCACGAGAGCTATCACTACACGGTCCAGGTCGGATCGGAATCCCACCGGCTCGGTGCAACGCGGGCCCAAGCGATCCTGGACGCCGAGCTGGCCTTTGTGGAACGCCACGGCCCCAGCTTTGACGAAACCGCCTGGGCAGCCTCGAAGCGCCGGGAGAAATGGATCCGCAAGATGCGTCTCATAGAGCGGGTGGCCGAAGGGCTGAAGGCGGGCCGACCAGTCTCTGCGGCGATGGCCGTCGGACAAGATCCGCGCTCGGCGCCTGCCCTTGTGGACTGGAGCCTTGAAGTGATCCGCAAGCGAACCGGGTGAGGGGTTTACGCTCGGATCCCCCGCTGGGCTGCGCGCTGGCGCGCTTCGCTACGCGATGGATCGGGTTTTGGCCTTGCGACGCGTTGCGTCGGGGCTGGGCGCTGGTTTTGGAGTGGGGTGGGGGCTTTCTTTGGTTTATGCCAGCGGGTTTGGCCGCCGGGGCGAAGCCGCGTCGGTTATCGGGTTGGGTTTTCCGGATTTTGGATGGGGCTGGTCAGGTGTGGGGGAGGGGGAGGCCTGCGCTGAGATAAGTTGCGAGACGTTGAGGCGCGTCGCAGTAGGTCTGGGTCCAGGCCTTTAGGGCCGTGCGCATGGTGTTTGCGCGCCAGTAGATGATGTTGAGCGCAGCGATGTCGGGGGTGGGGTTTTGGTCGTGGATCCGTGGGGGTACCAGCGGTGCGAGCTGGTCGTAGGCGCCGGCGCGGGCGTAGAGGCCGTGGCGCCAGTCGTGGGCCCACGTGGTCCGCGTGATCTTGATGGTGCCCCATGGGTTGATGGTGATTTCCATGATGTAGACGCCGCGCGCATTGAGCGCTTCGGCGACGCGGTGAAAGCGCCCGCAGGCCCACAGGAAGAACGGCCAGAACACGGGCCACACGACATCCTTGTGCCGGAGAAACATGGGATCATTGATCATTTGACCCGGAGTATACCACCGCCCCAGAGGGGGAGGATAAGTTTTCCGGGATTTCAAGGATTACAATGGGTTGGGCGGATTTTTTGGGGGATAAGTTTTGATTTGGAGGTGTTGGAGATGGGTCGTCTCTCGGGATGGACACCGCTGGTGCGTATCGCTTCGCTCCATGCACCTTTGTATTGTGGGTTTGCGCTATGGTGGGACTGACAGGCGGGGCCTGGATGCACCCTTGGTTTTTGAGAACCGTTTCGTAGCGAATGGCCCGCCTGTCAGTTTGAGTTTGCCCTGAACAGTTGACAGGGGCGGGTGTTCGTA
>JBCDLC010000055.1:0-5604 GCA_038745855.1 Pseudomonadota bacterium
CGCCATGCCGCAGAGCGGCGCTTCAAGGCCTACGGCATGGCTGCGATCGGTGTCGCGCTAGGCTTCCTCGTCTTGTTCGTCTTCTCGATTGGCAGCCAGGCCCTGTCAGCGTTCTCCCATCACAAGATACAGTTCGACCTGCCGCTGTCGGCAGACGTGGTCGCGCCTGGCGGGGTTGGCGATACCCAGGCGATCTCGGAGAACGTGACCGGCTTTTATCAGCTTGTGCGCAAAGACCTTGCCCTCCGCTTCCCCGAAGCCGCCGTTCAGGGCCGTGCACGCGAACTGAACGACCTCGTCACCCGCCTCGCCGTGCTGCCCATGGCGCGGGCCACAGCGGAAAATCCGGGCCGCATCGGGCAAACCGTCCGCTACACCGCCGCCCTGTCCGATGACCTCGACCTTTACCTGAAAGGCGCAGTAGCGCCGGAGACCCGCTTCGAGACCGGCCTGATCACGGAGGTGATGCTCAGCCGAGCCGGATCAGGCGGTCGGACAGTCCTGGTCGGGGAAGACGCCTTCAGCAGACTGACCGGCGAAAGCGGGCCGATGGGAACGGTGCTCATCCAGTCTGGTGCCACGGTTGCGCGCCTCGTCGGCTCGAGTACCGACTCCGCAACCGTAGAGACACTCACCGGGAAACCCGAGGCATTTGAAGGTGCACGTGCCGAGGTGCGTATCATTTCCTTGGCAGAGGATGCGCGCAACGTGACCGACCACCAGATCGCCTGGACACTCGCGCTGAAGGCCGACGGGCGGATCACGCGCACGCTGAACACGGCGCTGCTGACCAATGCGGACTCAACCTATCCTGAGATTGCCGGCGTGCTCGCAGCGCTCATCGGCTCCCTGTTCACCATGCTGGTCACGTCCATGATCGCGGTCCCCATCGGGATCAGCGCAGCACTCTACCTTGAAGAATATGCCCCGAAAAACCGACTGACGGATATGATCGAGGTCAACATCAACAATCTCGCCGCTGTGCCTTCAATTGTCTTCGGACTTCTGGGGGCAGCGGTCTTCCTGAATTTCCTGGCGCTGCCCCGGTCCGCGCCCGTGGTCGGCGGACTTGTGCTCGGCCTGCTGACGCTGCCAACGGTGATTATCGCGTCGCGCGCTGCCCTGCGCTCTGTACCCCTGTCGATCCGCAACGCCGCCCTCGGCGTGGGCGCATCGCGCACCCAGACCGTGTTGCATCATGTCCTTCCGCCGGCTGCGCCCGGCATCATGACCGGCGCGATCATCGGCATGGCCCGCGCCCTCGGTGAAACGGCGCCGCTGCTGTTGATCGGCATGGTTGCCTTCGTCGCTGAAGTGCCTGCAGGCCCGACCGACGAGGCGACGGCACTGCCGGTGCTGATCTTCAAATGGTCGACCGGGGCGGAGCGCGCCTGGGAACCGAACACAGCCGCAGCAATCGTTGTGCTTCTGACCTTTATGGTCCTGATGAACGCACTGGCCGTCTTGTTGCGCCGGCGCTTTGAACGGAGATGGTAGATATGGCAGATACAGGCATGCAAACCGCCGGAACACCCCTCAGCTCGGTCACTGTCAGCCCGGTCACGGACCTGTCCGACCATGCCACAAAGGTAGACTGCCAGGGCATCGATGTCTTTTACGGTGACAAGCAGGCTATCTTCGATATTTCGATGGCGATCCCGGAGCGATCGGTGACGTCTTTCATCGGCCCGTCTGGCTGCGGCAAGTCCACATTCCTGCGATGCATCAATCGGATGAATGACACGATCGAGTCGGCACGCGTTGACGGGAAGATCTTCATCGATGGCCAGGATGTGAACTCAGACCGGGTCGACCCCGTCCTGCTCCGCTCGCGGGTCGGGATGGTTTTCCAGAAGCCCAATCCATTCCCAAAGTCGATCTATGACAATATTGCCTACGGGCCGCGCCTCCATGGTCTTGCCAGCTCGCGCAAAGACCTCGATGAAATGGTGGAAACCAGCCTGACCCGCGCTGGGCTATGGAACGAGGTCAAGGATCGCCTGGCCCAGCCCGGCACGGGGCTCTCGGGTGGACAGCAGCAGCGCCTCTGTATCGCGCGGGCCATTGCCGTCAGCCCGGAAGTCATCCTCATGGATGAGCCGTGTTCAGCGCTGGACCCCATTGCGACGGCGCGGATCGAGGAATTGATCGACGAATTGCGCCAGCGCTTCTGCATCGTGATCGTCACACACTCGATGCAACAGGCCGCCCGGGTCTCCCAGCGCACCGCCTTTTTCCACCTCGGGAGACTGGTGGAATTTGGCGATACGGAAACCGTGTTCACAAACCCCACGAACGAACGCACGTCCGACTACATCACAGGCCGGTTTGGCTGATGTCCGGCTTCACAAGTGAGCGCGGCACATGGCCCACAGCAGCATTTCGCGGTAAATGAGACCCATGACTTCGCATATTGTTTCCGCCTTTTCAGAAGAGCTCGAACAGCTCTCCGCTGACATCCTTCGCATGGGCGGCGTGGCCGAGACCATGATCGACCAGGCGTGCCAGGCCCTGGTGAGAGGTGATCTCAAGCTAGCTGAAGAGACCTCGGAGATGGACGACGTTGTTGATTCCATAGAGGTCGACGTGGAACGCCGGATCACGCGGCTTCTGGCCCTGCGCAACCCCATGGCGACAGACCTTCGCGCTGTAATCGCTGCCCTGAAAGTCGCCTCGGAACTGGAGCGGGTGGGTGACTTGTCGAAGAATATTGCCAAACGCGTCGGGCCACTGTCGGGCGCTGATGTTTCAAGTGCGATCAAGGGCATTGAGCGCATGGGCACGGGCGTCAAACAACAGCTCAATAGCGTGCTCAACTCCTACTCCGAAGCCGATTCCGACCTGTCCCTGAAGGTCTGGACCGGCGACGAAGACATCGACCAGCATTACAACTCGATGTTCCGCGAAGTGCTCACCTACATGATGCAGGACCCCGGCCTGATCGGCGCCGGCACGCACCTCATGTTCATCGCAAAAAACCTGGAACGGATCGGCGACCACTGCACCAATATTGCTGAGATCGTCCATTATCAGGTAACAGGCACCTACCTGACATCGAGTGCGCGGCCGAAAGCTCCGCTGTTGGAAGGATGAGTGGTCAACCCAACGAGAAACGGGGGCGTGACACGATGAGACCCTACGTGCTGATTGCCGAGGACGATGACGGCGTCGTCGAACTGCTCAAGTACAATCTCCTCAACGAGGACTATGAGGCGGGCATCGCCATGGATGGCGAAGAGACCTTGATGATGATCGAGGAACGTGCGCCGGATCTCCTCCTGCTCGACTGGATGTTGCCCCGTGTCCCCGGCATTGAGGTGTGTCGTCGCCTGCGCGCCCGGGTTGAGACGGCGAACATGCCGATCATCATGCTGACCGCCCGCAGCGAGGAAACCGACCGTATACGCGGCCTGGACACGGGCGCGGACGACTATGTCACGAAGCCCTTCTCGACGACGGAACTGATGGCGCGCGTCCGCGCCGTCATGCGCCGCATCCGTCCTGGCCTCATGGAGGATCGCCTGACCGTCGGCGACATTACCGTCGACCGCTCAGCCCATACGGTGGAGCGGAACGGCAAGAGCATCCATCTGGGCCCAACCGAGTTTCGTTTGCTTGACCATTTCATGCAGCATCCGGCACGCGTGTTCTCCCGTGAACAATTGCTCGACAGTGTCTGGGGCTCTGACGTCTATGTCGAAGCGCGCACCGTTGACGTTCACGTCGGGCGCCTGCGCAAGGCCCTGCGCCAGAATGGTGGCAAGGATCCGATCCGGACTGTGCGCAGCGCGGGCTATGCCATGAAAACCGATTAGGGCCACTGTCGGGGACACCTGCATCCTGCATAGATGCTATTCCACACGTCGGCCTGCCCGGGAGAGACACTGTCCCCACATCACGGTTCTGTGAAACGCCAGTGAAGGAGAGACCAGCATGGCGAAGATCGCGATCGTTTATCATTCGGGGTATGGACACACCGCCAAGGTGGCCGAACATGTGCGCAAGGGCGCAGCCGAGACCGGAGCGGAGGTCACGCTCTACAAGGCTGATGACCTCCAGAGCGGTGATGAGGGCCCCTGGGACGCGCTGTTGGCATCCCATGCGATCATCTTCGGCGCCCCGACCTACATGGGTTCAGTCAGCGCGGTCATGGCGAAGTTCCTCGAGGCGACGTCCAAGGTCTGGTTCACCGACAGCTGGAAAGACAAGATCGCGGCCGGCTTCACCAATTCCGGCTCGCTCGCCGGCGACAAGAATGAAACGCTCCAGCGCTTTGCCACACTCGCCGCTCAGCAGGGCATGATCTGGGTGAATTTCGGCTTGAAGGCGGGCTACAGCGCGTCGAATTCGGACTTCGCGACCGCCAGGAACCGGGCGGGCCACTATCTCGGCCTCGGCACCCAATCCCTGACGGATCTTTCAGCAGACGATACGCCGGACGCCGCCGAACTGGAGACAGCGGAACTGTTTGGCAAGCGCGTCGCTGAAGCCACCCTGCGCTGGGTGCGCGGCGCGGCCTAGGCGTTATCGAGACCGTCCAGATCATCCCCATTGATCTGGGAGAGCACGAATTTCTTGTAGCGTCTCTGGCGACGGCGCGCCTTGGCCCCCGAGGCGCGCCAGCCTTCCCTTTTATCGCGCACGACATCCTCCAGGTCTTCTGCATCGAAGACCCGCCGTGCATCGGACTTTGAGGTACGCTTGGCCATAAGCGAGAGGTGGACCCCACGCCTCACTGCGGAAAGCGACACGGTAGCGCAGAGCGGTCCGAGCCCGTCGCACCCCGCTTCAAGTGTCCCGTTTCGCGCCCCTCATGAAGCGCCGTCTGCAAAGGCTGTGTCGGCCTGCACTTTGACCCCATCAAGCGCATTATCCATCAGCGGGCGCATATCATTCTCGACAAACCTCTGGACGAACACGATGGACCTGACCCCTGTCGGTGAGGATATCCGCCAGGCTATCCATCGCCAGCACCTCGCTAATATGCGGGCGATGCTGGACGCGCTTTCTGACAAGGAACAAGCTGAAGTCATGCGCCTGCTTGAGAAAATCGTCGTCCACCTGGGTGCCGATGAGGGAGCACAATAGGCGCGCCAGACCACCAATGTGTCCTCCCCCTTATCCGTTGCCGCATACTGCGTGGCATGGACCAGGCCACACAAAACACTCTGCAAAGGGTTTGGACGCTTGTCGCGTCGGTGCTGGGCGGCTTGGCGGCCCTGCCCGGATTTGTCCGTGGTTGGCTGCCCGGCCCGGTCCTTGCGCGCGCCTTTCGCGAACTACGCCAAGGCGAGTCCGCCGCGCGCCGCGCCATTGCCGTATTGGCCCAGGAGGTGCCTGAAGCGCGGCACAAAACACCGACGCACCTGCCCGAACCAAGACCCTTGGGCGCGACGGCACAAACGCCCGCAGACCCCCACAAACCGCACGCCGCCCCCCTGGCTTTCGTCCTGTCGGACCCGATGCCGGATCCGCTCGTCCTCGCGGGGCTCAAAGGCGGCGAAGGCCCCCAGTCCCCCATCGTGTCCACAGGCGCGGAACGCCCTGCCACGGGACTGAAAGCCCGGATGGCTGCACTGCAAGCCGTGCTCGACGATCCGACCG
>JBCDLC010000056.1:0-3660 GCA_038745855.1 Pseudomonadota bacterium
CCGCCGGTCTGATGACCCATGACGAGGGCTTCTTCGTGACGCTTGAAACCGGCGGTCTGAAGCCCGGCCATGTGCACACGCTTTGGCTCGTTGTGATCAACAATCCCGCCGCCTGCTATGATGCCGAAGCCGTAACAGCGGGCCAGAAAGACGCCGCCGAGGATTGCAGCAGCCGCGATGTGCTGCTCCGCTCGGAAGAAGTCCGCTCCGATGTCGGATACGCTGGCGGCGTTATCGTCGGCCCGGATGGCAGCGCCAGTTACACGTTCCACCAGCCCGAGGGCGCAATTGCAGGCGGCTGGTTCGGCAATGGCCTCGAGCAGTCGGATACCGCTGAAATTCATCTTGTCGTAAATGACCACGGCCCACTGATCCCGGGACGCGAACGCGAGATGCTGTCGACCTATCGCGACGGTTGCAAGGATGACAGCATCCCCGGCCCCATGCCAGCCGCGGCCCGCGCCGATGGCGATGCCGGTCCGAACGTTTGCCGCCTGATGCAAACTGCGGCGTTCAAGGTCTCGAAAGTGGACAGCTGAAAACGCTGGGAGCGTGGGAGACAATTTCACTCCCACGCCTCACCAATCCCGCTACTCCGGAGGTATTGCCATGTCAGGTTTCCTAGGGTCCCGACCAATTCGCCAAATGCCAGCATGTGTCGCTTTGGTGCTAGCACTCACATCGCTCCCGATAGCGTCGCTTGCTGCAGAGCGAACGGGCATCGCCCTGCCCCGGCCGCTGACGGACACCGATTTTCTCCATGACGGTCGTCCTCCCGAAGCGCTGGTCGATTTGGGCCGCGATCTTTTCTTCGATCCGATCCTGTCGGGTAACCGCAATATCAGTTGTGGAACCTGCCATGACCCGAGCTTTGGAACGAGCGACGGCCTCGCCCTTGGCATCGGCGAAGGTGGCGATGGCGCAGGACCTCAGCGCCGGACCGCCGAACCTGTCACGGGACGGGTGCCCCGCAACGCGCCGGCGCTCTGGAATGTCGGCGCGCGCGCGCAGCGGGCGATGTTCCACGACGGGCGGCTCGAAGCCTTCGAGGGGGAGCGCTTGCATTTCCGCATCCCGTCTGGCGCGCCGCTACCTGAGGGGCTCGACAGTCTGCTGGCGGCCCAGGCGTTCTTTCCGGTCACTTCATCGATTGAGATGGCCGGCCAGCGCGGCGAGAACGAGGTTGCCGACGCGCTGGTCACCGCCGGGTTCACCGCCGCCTGGGACGTGATCGCCCGACGGGTCGCCTCGGTCGAGGGTTACGCGGAGAAGTTCCCCAAGAGTTTCCAAGAGATCGGAACACCGGATCAGATTGCCTATCGCCACATCGCGGAGGCCCTGGCCGCTTTCCAGACATCCGCCTTCCGCTCCGACACCAGTCCTTTCGACAAGGCACTTCGCGGAGGCGATCCCGGCCACTTGTCGCAAGAGGCACAGGCGGGCGCCGCCATCTTCTATGGCAAGGCCCGCTGCGCGAGCTGCCATTCCGGGCCGCTTCTGACGGATCAGGATTTCCACGCCATCGCCGTCCCGCAGATCGGCCCCGGCAAGGGCCATGGCGGCGCCGACGGCTATTGGAAGGCGACCGGGCTGATGGCTTTTCTGGAAGACGAGGGCCGGTACCGGGTGACAGGCGACGCGGCAGATCTCTTTGCCTTCCGCACGCCGTCGCTCCGGAATGTCGCGGTGACCGGACCCTGGGGCCATAGCGGTGCATTCGACAGCCTTGAGCGCATGGTGCGCCACCACCTCGACGCAATATCCTCTCTGGCGTCCTATCGCCCGGAAGAGACTACCCTGCCGCCGCTGGACGCCGTCATGGACCAGCTCGGCGAAGACACGCCAACGGGTTACTCGGCACTGGATCACGAGACCCAGGCGGCTTTCGAGAACCGGGACGGTTGGGTCCAGGCATCTCCGTCGCTGAGGGGGCGCATCGCCGCCGCTAGCACGCTTGAACCTGTCAGCCTGACGGATGCCGAAGTGGGCCAGATCCTCTCCTTTCTCGAGACGCTGACGGATCCCGCGGCAATCAAGCGAGCTGCGCAGATACCGGACGAAGTTCCCTCGGGCCTGCCACCTCAGCCGACCCCGAAACCGGCGAACTGAATTGGCAAACCGAGTGCCTTGTTGACCGACCAGGGGCACCCCAACGAGACCCGGGAATTAGTTTCGGTACCTCCTCGGTGGTGCGAACCGGGTCGGTCGGGAACGGCGCCAGCATTGGGTAGAAGAACCTAAAGGACCGTCGACGCGAAGAATGCCAAGGGACTTGTTCTGGAAAACGCGCTGATTTTGGCTGCTGAAGCATAAGGGGCCGGAAAACTGCCGCGAACAGTCGGGACATGCGCGGTCGAACACGGTAACCTTGACCAGTCCGCTGTTCTCGGGGCCGCGTGTGACAATTTACACATCGACGGGGCAGCTTGAAACAATAACGCTAGACGTTGGGCCACTGGATTTATCCAAAACCGAAGTTATGGACGCAGGAACTTCGCATGGCATGCGTCGCTAACAATGACCTTTTGGGGAAAGAAACGCTTTCTCTTGCCATGCCTCAAAGCTGGTCAATCCAAAGCGAGACAAGAAGAACCCGTGGAGCAGGTGACATAGTGCTTGCTTGGTTAGGATACGCCATTATTCGAACACCAGAAATTTTGCAGTTAAGTTTCAGACAGTTCGCGCCATACGCCGGAATTCACAGCGGCATTGAATGCACGCTTTCGGCTCAAGCAGAAAGCCGGTTTGATGGCCGTGCGGAACGTCCGGAATCATCGCTGGTTCCCGTTCAACCCGCGCATCTAACCCAACATTGTGAGAACGAAGACGACATCACCCGCACAGTATTCGAGCGTCGCAGGAGCGAAATCTGGCATGCCTAGAGTTTCAGGATCCCGTGAGAACGCGCCGCTTTCCTGCCGTCTTGGTCCCTTTTCTCCGGTTGGCGTCTTGGTGAGACCACATGACACTCCCCTGCCTCTTGTGGGCAAGCCCCGCACTGCATACAATGGTATACATAAGAAACACGCCATCACCGCCTGCGATCCCGGTCCGATACCCGCAGCCAGTCTAACGCTTCAAGGGAGGATTAGCCCGCCATGAGCCTGTACGCCGACTATCTCGCTGAAATCAAAGCCCGCGAAGAGCAGGGGCTTCACCCCAAGCCGATCGACGATGGTGCACTGACCAAAGAGATCATTGACCAGATCAAGGAAAGCGACCACGAACACCGGGCTGAGTCACTGAAGTTTTTCATTTACAACACTTTGCCCGGGACGACGAGCGCGGCCCGTGAAAAGGCCGACTTCCTGAAGGACATCATCCTTGGCGCGTCAGTGGTCGAAGAGATCTCTCCCGCCTTCGCTTTCGAACAACTGTCACACATGAAGGGCGGTCCGTCGGTCGAGGTGCTTCTGGATCTGGCGCTCGGCTCCGACGAAGCCATCGCTAAGGACGCTGCAGAGGTCCTGAAGACGCAGGTCTTCCTATACGAGGCCGATACCGACCGGCTGAAGGCGGCCTTCGAAAGCGGCAACCCTATCGCGAAGGAAATCCTTGAAAGCTACTCGGAGGCAGAGTTCTTCACTCGGCTGCCTGAGATCGACGAAGAGGTGAAGGTCGTCACCTATATCGCTGCCGAGGGGGATATTTCGACTGACC